>MKUE01000113.1 GCA_001897675.1 Thiobacillus sp. 65-1059
GCCGATGGGCACGTGGGCCTTGTTCACCACCTTGACGCAGAGGCTGCGCTTGCCGGACGACAGGGTTTCCAGCAAATAATCGCCCTTGCGCTTGCGCAATATCGCCACTTCCTTGCCATCGACGTAGAGATGCGCGTGGTCGCCGCGCGGGCCGGGATCCACTTCATAGGACAGCCGGATCTCGTCCAGCGGGTCCAGGGTGGCGCCATCCGTCGGGGAAATGATCAGCGCCTTGCCCTGTCCGAAGCTGGTCGCGGGAACGGCCAGAAAGAATCCGAGGGCGAGGGTGGCCAGGAAATGTTTTTGGTTCACGATGGTCTCCTTGTTGATCTTGCGCTTGAGGGTAAAACCGCCTTCACGAACGACGTCGTTTCCATTCAGGCTCGATCGATCCATCCGTGAAACCCAAGCCCGATTTTTCCGGACTGTGTCAGTTTTGTGTGGCGCTTGCAAGATCGGACGTGCCATCGGGCATCGCCGCGGATGGCGGCAAAGCGTGGCGCAGGGACATCCAGCCGTCCGGCGGGACGACGCTCGGACAGCGGCGCGCAGGCGGGCAGCGAGGACTTCCTGCGCATCGGCGGCAGTGCTTCAGGCCGCTTTCTGCTGCTTGTGCTCGACCCACTTGGCGGCCTGCTCGTCCCAGTCGTCGGAGCGGAAGTAGGGGTTGGAGCGCGGCTGGCTGATCATGTTGGGATCGACCGGGATGTTCATGCCTTCAAGGAAGTTGGCCAGCCCGATGCGCTCGATCATTTCGCCGGTGCGCTCGTGATCCAGCGCGTTCTCCGCAAAGAAATCGAGAATATTGCGCGCCAGTTCGTTCAACCTGGCGAAATCCTCGTCGGTTTCCAGTTTCATGAACGGAATGATCACGCTGCCCATGGTGGCGCCGATCTTCAGCACGCCCTTGCCGCCCACCAGGATGGTCACGCCCCTGTCCCTGCCGGGCAAGAGGCCGCCGGGGATGACGTTGAGGCAGTGCATGCAGCGCACGCAGTTCT
>MKUE01000114.1 GCA_001897675.1 Thiobacillus sp. 65-1059
GTTCACCCACGACGAGGTCATCACCCTGTTCCACGAAGCCGGACACGGCCTGCACCACCTGCTGACGCAGATCGAGGAACTCGGCGTCTCCGGCATCAACGGCGTCGAGTGGGACGCGGTCGAACTGCCCTCCCAGTTCATGGAGAACTTCTGCTGGGAATGGGATGTGCTGAAGCACATGACCGCGCACGTCGACAGCGGCGAACCGCTGCCGAAGGAGCTGTTCGACAAGATGCTGGCGGCGAAGAACTACCAGTCCGGCCTGCAGACGCTGCGCCAGATCGAATTCGCCAGCTTCGACATGCGCCTACACGACGATTTCGACCCCACCGGCCCCCGCACCGCGCTGGACCTGATCGACGACATCCGCCGCCAGGTCGCGGTCATCATTCCGCCGGCCTACAACCGCTTCCCCAACAACTTCTCGCACATTTTCGCCGGCGGCTACGCGGCGGGCTACTACAGCTACAAATGGGCAGAAGTGCTGTCGGCCGACGCCTACGCGCTGTTCGAGGACGAGGCCGAAGGCTATGGCGGCGTGCTCAACCCCGAGGTCGGCCACCGCTTCTGGAGCGAAATCCTCGCCCAGGGCGGCGCCCGCCCGGCGCTCGAATCGTTCAAGGCCTTCCGCGGCCGCGAACCCACCATCGACGCCCTGCTGCGCCACAACGGCATGGCATGAGCGTGGTTGTTGCCGCGTCAGCGGCTTTAGAGCGTGGTTGTTGCCGCGTCAGCGGATTTACAACCACGGCCTCCTCCTTGCGGGGACAACCACGGCCTACCCCTTGCGGGTGGAGCGTGGTTGTTGGCGCTTCAGCGGCTTGCGGCCGCAAGCTGCCTTTGTGTTCTTCAGCCTGCCCGCAGGTAAAGCCCAAACCGGTTATGGCCGTTAAAACGCGGGATTCGATCTTTCGGGAGCACGGCATGAAAGCAGGACTCATCATGGCAGCGGCCTGGCTGGCGGCGGCGAGCGCCCCGCTTGCCGCCGCCCAGC
>MKUE01000115.1 GCA_001897675.1 Thiobacillus sp. 65-1059
CATCGCGATGCGCGCGACCCGGCCGGGCCGCCACGAATACGAGATCGAGGCGGAGCTGCTGTGCGCCTTCCGCAGCGGCGGCGCCGAGGCGCCGGCCTACACCTCCATCGTCGCCAGCGGCGCCAACGCCTGCGTGCTGCACTACGTCTTCAACAACCAGCCGCTCGCCGACGGCGACCTGCTGCTGATCGACGCTGCGGCCGAGTTCGGCAGCTATGCCGCCGACATCACCCGCACCTTCCCGGTCAACGGCCGCTTTTCTGCGGCACAGAAGGATGCCTACGAACTGGTGCTGGCGGCGCAGGCGGCGGCCATCGACGAGGTGCGTCCGGGCCGCCACTGGAATTCACCGCACGAGGCGGCGGTGCGCGTGCTGACGCAGGGCATGGTCGATCTCAAGCTGCTTGCCGGCAGCGTCGACGGCCTGATCGAGTCGAACGCCTACAACCGCTTCTACATGCACCGCACCGGCCATTGGCTGGGCATGGACGTGCACGACGCCGGCGAATACAAGATCAAGGGCGAATGGCGCCCGCTGGTGCCGGGCATGACGCTGACCGTCGAGCCGGGCCTGTACATCCGTCCGGCGGACGACGTGCCCGAAGCCTTCTGGAACATCGGCATCCGCATCGAGGACGATGTCGCGGTGACCGAGTCCGGCTGCGAGGTGCTGACCTCGCCGCCGAAAACCGTGGATGAAATCGAAGCGTGGATGAACGGATGACGCCTGTGCTGATCGTCGGCGCCGGCCCGGTCGGCGCGGTGTGCGCGCTGGCGCTGCAGCAGCAGGGGGTCGCTGCGCAGGTGCTGGAGGCGCAGCCGGAAGACGCACGCGTCGACACCCGCACGCTGGCGCTGTCGCACGGCTCGCGCCTGATCCTCGAGCGCCTCGGCGTGTGGGCGCGGCTCGACGATGCCACCCCGATCACCCGCATTCACATTTCCCAGCGCGGCGCGCTCGGAGTGGCGCGGCTGGCGGCAGAGGAGGCGAACGTGCCGGCACTCGGCTACGTGCTGCCCTATGCATCGCTCACCGTGGCGCTGAAGCGGGCGCTGGCCGATGCCGGCATCGCGGTCGATTATGGCGTGGCGGTGACGCGCATCGAATCCGGCAGCGAGATGGCAAGCCTGCATGCGGCAGACGGTCGGGTCCATGCCGCACCGCTGGTGGTGGTGGCCGATGGCGGGCGCGGCGACACGGCCCCCGTGCCCAGATTCGAACGCGACTACGACCAGACGGCGGTGGTGTGCGAGGTGCAGACCGAACTGCCGCACGCCAGCCAGGCGTTCGAGCGCTTCACGCCGGAAGGGCCGGCAGCCCTGCTGCCGAAGGGCGATCGCTACGCCCTGGTATGGACTGCCAGCAGGGAAGACGCCGGGCGCATTGCCGCGTTGCCGGACGATGAATTTCTCGCCGCCTTGTACCGCCATTTCGGCGGGCGCCAGGGGCTGTTTCTGCACGCCAGCCCGCGCAAGACCTTCCCACTGAAACTCGCCTGGACCGGCAGCGCGGCTGCCGCCCGCGTGGTGCGCATCGGCAACGCGGCGCAGACGCTGCATCCGGTCGCGGGCCAGGGCTTCAATATCGGCCTGCGCGACGCCTGGGAACTGGCGAGCCTGTGCGGCGACACCCCCGCGGACGGGATCGGCGCTGCCGCCATGCTGGCCGCCTACGCGCGCGGGCGGCGTCTGGACGTGCTGGGCGGGGTCGGCTTCACCGATTTCCTGGTGCGTGTGTTCTCCAACGACAGCGCGCCGCTGCGCCACGCGCGCGGACTGGGGCTGCTGGCGCTGGAAGCGCTGCCGCCGCTGAAAGCCTTCGTCGCCCGGCGGATGATGTTCGGGGCGCGCGGATGAGCGGCGAGCGCTATCAGGTCGTCATCGTCGGCGCCGGCCTGGTGGGCGCCGCCGCCGCGCTGGCGCTCGGCCGGCAGGGAGTGCGGGTGGCGCTGGTCGAGCGCCGGCCGCCGCCGCCGCCGGGCGTCGCCTGGGATACCCGCATCTACGCCATCAGCCCGGCCAGCCAGCGCTTCCTCGAACGCATCGGCGCCTGGCACCGTCTCGATGGCGGACGCATCCAGCCGGTTTTCCGCATGGATGTGGCGGGCGACGGCAGCGGCGCGGTCCGCCTCGACGCTTACGCGGCCGGCGTCCCGCGCCTCGCGACCATCCTCGAAAGCGGGCGCCTGCAATCCGCCTTGTGGCAGGCGATCGAGGCCGACGGCAACGTGGCGCTGCACTGCCCGGCGACGATCGAATCGCTCGTCAGGGATGGCACGTCCACGCAGCTGGCGCTGACCGACGGAACGGCCATCGAGGCCGAGCTCATCGTCGGCGCCGATGGCGCCGCCTCGCGCATCCGCGAGTGGGCGGGGCTCGCCGCGACGCCGACGCCCTACGGCCAGAGCGGGGTGGTGGCGAATTTCGAATGCGAACGCGCGCATCGCGGAACCGCGTTCCAGTGGTTTTTCGACAGCGACATCCTGGCCTGGCTGCCGTTGAGCGGGAACTGCGTGTCGATGGTCTGGTCAACCCGGTCGGCGCATGCCGACGCGCTGCTCATGCTGGAGCCCGCGGCGCTCGCCGAGAAGGTCCGCACGGCCGGCCATGAGCGGCTGGGGGAATTGCGCTTGCTGACGCCCGCGGCCGCGTTTCCGCTGCGCCTGATCCGGGTGGCGGCTGCCGTTGCCCCCGGCGTGGCGCTGATCGGCGATGCCGCCCACGGCGTGCATCCGCTGGCGGGACAGGGCGTCAACCTGGGGTTCGGTGATGCCGAAGCGCTGGCCGCCGTGCTGGCGCAGCAGCGCCGGGGCAATTGCGGCGATGTGCGCGTGCTGCAACGCTATGCGCGCGAGCGCGCCGAGCCGGTGCAGCGCATGCAGGCTGTCACGCATGGCCTGCATCACCTGTTTGCCGACGACCGCGCGGCCTGGCTGCGCAACAGCGGCATGAAACTCGTCGACCGCCTGTCGCCGCTGAAAGCGATGCTGGTGCGCGAAGCGATGTCCTGAATTTTTTTATTTTTTGGAGCAAGACATGAAATTCACTTCCCTGGCGCTGGCCGCAGCCCTGTTGTTCGCGGGGACCGCGCAGGCAAACGAGTCGCTCATCCGCAAGGCGCTGACGCAGCAGTTTCCGGGGGCCAGCATCGCTTCGGTGCAGAAGACCCCCTACAGCGGGCTGTTCGAGGTCTATCTCGACGGGCAACTGATTTATGTCGACGCCAAGGCGCAATACGTGTTCGCCGGCGAAGTCATCGACCTGAAGAGCCGCAGCAACCTGACCCAGGCGCGCTTGAATCAGCTGCAGGCGGTGAAGTGGGACACGCTGCCGCTCGGCGACGCGCTCAAGACGGTGAAGGGCAAGGGCGAGCGCAAGCTGGTGGTGTTCTCCGACGTCGATTGCCCCTACTGCCGCAAGTTCGAGGCCGAACTCGCCAAGGTCGACAACATCACCGTCTACACCTTCCTCTATCCGATCGAGGGGCTGCATCCCAAGGCGGTGCAGACATCGAAACAGATCTGGTGCGCCCCCGACCGCAACAAGGCGTGGGACGAATACATCGCCAATGGCAGCGTGCCCAAGAATGACGGAAAATGTGCCAATCCGGTCGACTCCACCATCGCGCTGGGCGGCAAGCTGAAAGTGAGTGGCACGCCCACGCTGATCTTCGCCAACGGTGTGCGCGTGCCCGGCATGGTGCCGGCGGCGCAATTGGAGCGCCTGCTCGCCGCCAACGCCAAATAGGCATGAGCGCCAGCTTCTGGAACGAGCGCTATTCGACCGAGGACTACATCTTCGGTACCGCGCCGAACGCGTTCCTGGCCAGCCAGGCGGCATTGCTGCGTCCCGGCATGCGCGCGCTGGCGATCGCCGACGGCGAAGGCCGCAACGGCGTGTGGCTGGCCGAGCAGGGGGTGGCGGTGCATGCGGTCGAGCTGTCGCCGGCGGCACTGGAAAAGGCCCGCAAGCTGGCCGCCGCGCGCGGCGTGGCGCCGACGTTCGAGCAGGCCGACATCCTCGACTGGAACTGGCCGGACGCCGCCTACGACCTGGTGGCGGCCATCTTCATCCAGTTCGCTCCGCCGCCCGGGCGCGATCGCATCGTCGACGGCATCCGCCGCTGCCTCAAGCCGGGCGGACTGCTGGTATTGCAGGGCTATACGCCGAAGCAGATCGAATTTGCCACCGGCGGCCCCTCCAATCCCGCCAACCTGTATACCGCCGAGTTGCTGCGCGCCTGGTTCGACGGCTGGGACATCCTGCATCTGGCCGAGCACGAATCGGTCATCAGCGAAGGCCGCCATCACCACGGCATGTCGGCGCTGGTCGACCTGGTGGCAAGAAAACCCTGAGGCTGCGACGATCCGCTGAGGCGTCGTCGAACAGCGTTGCGCCCAGTAGACATTCTGTCCGGGGCGCAGCGGCTACTCTTCGCGCGCAAGGGTGCGCAAGCCTTCGAGGGCGTTTTTGAGGGTGGCGCTGTCGCTGTCGCGCGGGAACACCATGTAGGCGGTCAATTTGAACTGCGGGCTTTGCGGGACGCGCCACAGCTGCCCGGCTTCGAGATAATGCCGCACCAGCCGCAGCGGGAAATACCCGCTGCCGCCATAAGTGAGCACCTGTTGCACGCCCAGCCAGCCGATGTTGGCAACCAGCGTGGGGGCCCCCATCTCGGGATGGTGATCGCTGAACAAGGCGTGGAATTCCGTCCCCCAGTCGATATGGATGTAGTCGGGATCCGGCCAGGGGCGCTTGGGATCGTTGGTTACCAGCAGCAGGGTTTCATCGAACAGCGGTTCCACCGCCAGCCCGGGGCGCGAGGTCGGCGTGTACATGACGCCGATATCCACCGTGCCCTCGATCAGTCCTTGCATGATGTCGGGTTCGAAGCCGATTTCCAGGCGCAGCGACACGTCCGGCGCCGCACCGCGCATCCACGCCACCCAGTGCGGCAGAAACCCTTCCCATACCGCGATCCGTCCGCTCAGCGTCAGTACATCGTGAAACCCCTCGGGCAATCCCACGTCGTGGCGTGCCTGTTCCACCGTGCGCACCAGATGCTTGGCATGGCGCAGGAAACGCTTGCCTGCAGGCGTCAATTCCGCGCCGTTGCGTCCGCGTTGGAACAGACGCACGCCGAGCGTGGTTTCCAGCGTGTGGATGCGCGCGCTCACGGTCGACTGGGTGACGTGCAGACGGCTGGCGGCGGCGACGAAGTTGCCGTTGGCGGCGACCATGAGGAAAGTGCGGGCGAGTTCGGTGTCCATTTTTCATGTATCGGTTTTTCCGATATTAGATACCAAAATTTATCGTTGGATGGATATATTAGAGATCTCTAAACTAGGCGCCTCGTCAAACAAGGAATCCGCGATGAACAGCCGTGCCGGCCTTTCCGCCCTGATGCCCGAACGCGACAACGAAGGTTTTTTGCTGGATCCCGCCGAGTGGAGCCGGGCGCTTGCGCCGTTGCTGGCGGCCGAGGATGGCCTGATGTTGAGCGAAGCCCATTGGCAGGTGCTCGATTTCATCCGCGCCTGGTACGCGGAGAACGAAAGCGTGCCCGAAGCGCGCCGGGCGATTCAGCATCTGGCTGCGCGGGGCGGCGACAAACACGCCGCCAAGCAGGCCTTGTACGAACTGTTTCCGCGTGGCTACGGGCAGCAGGCCTGCCGCATCGCCGGCATGCGCAAACCGCTGAAACTGATGCTCGATGTGTAAAACGGAAACATTGACACGATGAAGACGGCTTACAGGATGTCGGAGCGCGCCCTCAGAAGATGGGTCAGCCTCATGCGGGGCTGGAGCGGACTGAAAATCGCTTACACGGTTTCGGAGCGCGAGCACTGGGTGTCGGCTGCCGGCGGTTTGCTGGGCCTGCTCGCGGTGCTGTGGGCCGGCAACTTCTGGGTGGCCGAGCACGGCAATGCGGGCGTGCTGACCATTGCGTCGATGGGGGCTTCCGCCGTGCTGCTGTTCGCCGCCCCGCACGGCGCGATGTCGCAGCCCTGGTCGGTGTTCGGCGGCCACCTGGTGTCGGCGCTGATCGGCGTCACCTGCGCCCGCTGGTTGCCCGATCCCATGCTCGCTGCAGCACTGGCGGTGGCCTTGTCGATCGCGGCCATGTACAGCCTGCGCTGCCTGCATCCTCCGGGCGGCGCCACCGCGCTGAACGCCGTGCTGGGAGGCGAAGCCCTGCATGCGCTGGGTTACGACTATGTGCTCAGTCCCGTGCTGCTGAACGTCGTCGTGCTGCTGATCGTGGCGGTGGCGTTCAACTACCCGTTTGCCTGGCGGCGTTATCCGCAGGCGTGGTGGCGCCAGCCGGCGGTGTGCGCGCCTGCGGCGGCGGATTCTGCCGGTTCGGAGGAAAAGTGCATGATCCCGCACAGCGACTTGGTTTATGCGTTGAGCCAGATCGATACCTTCGTCGACGTCAGCGAAGAGGATTTGCAGAAGATTTATGCGCTGGCGCTGGGGCATCACCATCCGGCGCCCGACACAACCGGACCGATCCCGGAGCCGGCCGTCGAATCGGCGCGATAACGCACCGGGCCAGACCCGGCGCAGCCGAACAAACGCAGCGACACGACCCCGCTTCCCGGGCGGCCCTGCGGCGGGGCGTGATTTGCAGTAAAGTGAAAGCGTCGTCACGACGCCGTCACGAGGGGGGCTCCGAATGGACACGCCCTGGACTTTTCGCCCGCCGGCCGCAGCGGGGCACGCCCCCGGCGCACCCGGGATCGCGCCCAGTTGGACCTCGTCCGCCAAGGATCTGGTCGGTACCGCGATCGGCTCGTCGCGGCTGTGGTTTACCCTCGGCCACGGCATCGTCAACGAGGTCTATTGCCCGCGCATCGACACTCCGCAGATCCGCGACCTCGGCTTCATCGTCGCCGACGACGCCGGCTTCTGGGTCGAGCTCAAGCGCGGCGCCGATTACACGCTGGCCGTGCCCGCGCCGGGGGTGCCGCTGCCGGCCGTCGTGCACCGCCACCCGCGCTTCACCCTCAGCCTGCGTTTCTGTCCGGATGCGGCGCGCGATGTGCTGCTGATCGATCTGGCGCTCGACGGCGAGGCGGGCTTGCGCGTCTACGCCCTGCTCGCGCCGCATCTGGGCGGCACCGGCTGGAACAATCGCGCGTGGGCGGCGAGCCATCTGGGGCAGGGGGTGCTGTGGGCGGAGCAGGGGCCGTTCGGGGCGGCGCTGCTGGCGTGCACGGCGGACGGCGCGGATGCGCTGGGCGCGGCGTCGGCGGGCTACGTCGGCGTTTCCGACGGTTGGCAGGATTTCGCCGCCAACGGGCGCATGGCCTGGCATTACGCCGCAGCCGGGCCGGGCAACGTGGCGCTGATGGCGGAGGTGGCGCCGCGCGCAACGCTGGCGCTGGGCTTGGCGACATCGATGCAGGCCGCCGCCACGCTGGCGCGCGCGGCGTTGATGCAGCCGTTTGCCCGCATGTGGGAACAGCAGCGCGCGGCCTGGACGGAATGGCATCAGGGGTGCCATACCGCAGCCCTGGCGGCCGGCTTGCCGGATGAACTGCAGGCGCAGCTCGCCTGTTCGGCGCAGGTTCTCAAAACCCACAGTGACAAGACCTTTCTCGGGGCGATGGTGGCGAGCCTGTCGGTGCCGTGGGGCAATCACGGCGAAGAGCGCGGCGGCTACCACCTGGTGTGGCCGCGCGATCTGGTCGAATCGGCGCAGGCGCTGCTGGCGCTCGGCAGCGTCGGCGAAGCGCAGGCGGTGCTGGGCTACCTGCTGGCAACGCAGAATGCCGACGGCCACTGGAACCAGAACCAGTGGCTCGGCGGCAAGCCATACTGGGCGGGGATCCAGCTCGACGAGACGGCATTCCCGGTGCTGCTCGCCGCGAGCCTGGCCGAACGCGATGCGCTGGGCGGCATGGCGGTGGCGGCGAGCGTGCGCCGCGCGTTGGCCTTCCTGGTGCAGGCGGGCCCCGCCAGTCCGCAGGATCGCTGGGAGGAAGACGCCGGCGTCAGCCCGTTTACGCTCGCGGTGTGCATCGCCGCGCTGGTGGCCGGCGCCGGCTTGCTGCCCGAGGCCGAACGCGGCTTGCCGCTGGCGGTGGCCGATTTCTGGAATGCGCGGCTGGAAGACTGGTGCGTGGCACGCGGCACCGCATTGGGCGCGCGCCATGGCGTGCCTGCGTATTACGTGCGCGAAGCGCCGCCGGACATCCTGTGCGACGACTATGCCATGCAGCGGGTATTGCCGATCAAGAACCGGGGCGACGGCCTGCGGCTTGCGGCCGACGCGCAGGTCGCCACCGATTTCCTGCAATTGGTGCGGCTGGGCCTGCGCCGTGCCGATGACGCGCTGATCGTCGGCACCCTGGCGCTCGCCGATGCACTGCTGCAAACCGCCACGCCGCTGGGGCCGGTATGGCATCGTTACAACGGCGACGGCTATGGCGAGCATGACGACGGAAGCGCATTCGACGGCGCCGGACGCGGGCGCGGCTGGCCGCTGCTCAGCGGCGAACGCGGCCATTACGAACTCGCCGCCGGCCGCGACGCGCGGCCGTATCTGGCGGCGATGAATGCCATGGCCAGCCATGGCCTGATACCCGAACAGGTATGGGATGCCCCGGCGCTCGGCCGGTTCCGGCCGGGGCGGCCGACCGGCAGCGCCATGCCGCTGGCGTGGGCGCACGCCGAATTCGTCAAGCTTGCCGCCTCGCGCGCCGAGGGACACCCCTTCGATCGCCCGGCTGCGGTGTGGCGGCGCTACGGCGGCAAGCGCCCCAGGGCGGCCGCCGCCATCTGGACCCCCGGCGCGCCGCTGCGCCGGGTGGAGCAAGGCCAGGCGCTGTGGATCGTGCTGCCGGAGGCGGCAGTGGTCCGGCTGTGGCTGGATGCGGCAAGCACGCCGGCCGAGCAGGCAACCGCTGCTTGCGGCCTGGGCCTGCACGGACTGCTGCTGGACGCGGCCCGGCTGGCGGGACACAGCCGTCTGCAATTCAGCTGGCAGGATCAGCGCGGCAAGGCGATGCAGGAGATGGCCCGCGTCGACTTGGCGGGCTGATCCTGCACGGGTCAGCGGTTGAGGTCCTCCAGCAGGCTCGACAAATCGTTGGCGTGCTCCTCTTCCATCGCCAGGATGGTCTCCAGCATCCGCCCGGTGGTGATGTCCTTGTCGCCGATGTAACGGATCATCTCGCCGTAGCTCTCGATCGCGATGCGCTCGGCGACGAGGTTTTCCTTGATCATCTCGATCAGGCTGCCGCCTTCGACGTACTCGGCGTGCGAGCGCATCGCCAGCCCGTCCGGGCTGAAGTCGGGTTCGCCGTTCAGCTGCACGATGCGCGCGGCGATCAGGTCGGCATGGCCCTGTTCTTCGGTGGCGTGCTGGAGGAATTCCTGCGCCACCGTGTCGGCGTTGATGCCGCCGGCCATGAAGTAATGCCGCTTGTAACGCAGGATGCAGACCAGTTCGGTGGCCAGCGCCTCGTTCAGCAGCTTGATCACGACGGCGCGGTCGGCCTGGTAGCCGGCGGTGACGGCGCCGTCCTCGATGTGCTTGCGCGCGCGGGCGCGCAGGGTCTTGATGTCGGTCAGGAACGGTTGTTGGGTTGCGGGTGCGGTCTTGGCCATGGTGGACTCCTTTCGGTTCGTCGAGTGCTTATCCCAGAGCAGTGTCGAGCAGCATCATGACGACGAAGCCGCCGATGATCCCCAGCGTTGCGGCCTGCTCGTGCCCCTTGCGATGGGTTTCCGGGATGATTTCGTGCGATACCACCCAGATCATCGCGCCGGCGGCAAAGCCCAGGCCGGCCGGATAGAGCGGCGCGAAGCCGGAGGTCAAGGCGACGCCGACGATGGCGCCGAGCGGCTCGGCCAGCCCGGTCAACGCGGCCGCGCCGGCGGCCTTCAGGGGCGTATACGCCACGGTACGCAGCGCCACCGCCACCACCAGGCCTTCCGGAATGTCCTGGATGGCGATCGCCGCGGTCAACGGGACGCCCACCGAGGCGTCGCCGCCGGCGAAGCCGACGCCGATCGCCATGCCCTCGGGGAAGTTGTGCAGGGCGATGGCGAACACCATCAGCCAGACGCGGCGCAGCTGCATCCAGCCGGGGCCGTGGCGGCCGGCGCCGGGATGCTCGTGCGGCACCGCCTTGTCGGCCAGCAGCAGGAACAGCGCGCCCAGCACCAGCCCGGCGGCGACGATCGCCGCGCCGGCCGGCTTGCTGCCGAGAATGCCGGCGCCGGCGGCGACCCCCGGAAGGATCAGCGAGAAACACGAGGCGGCGGCCATCACGCCCGCCCCGAAGCCGAGCATGACGTCTTCCCAGCGCGCCGAGATGCGGCGGACGAACAGGGCGGGCAGGGCACCCGCGGCGGTGGCGAGCGCCGCTATGGCCGAGCCGGCCAGCGCCTGCCCCATCGGGGTGCCGATGCGGGCGCCGCCCTGCACCACGGCCACCCACGCCAGCCCGCCCAACAGGGCAACAGCCAGAGCGCTGCCGCCGTGCCGCGCCGCGCGGGCATGGCGCGGGTCGGCGAGGAAATCCTGCAGGCTGCGGGCGGCGGAATTCATGCGTTCACGCCTGGCCGCGCTGGCGCGGTCCGGTCCATGCCCTGCGTTTCGTCATGCGTGCTCGCCATGTCCAGCGCGATCATGCCTGTTCTCCTCGCCAGTGGCGCGGGTCATGCAAGGGCATTGCGGCATGGGGCTCTCCTTCGTTTGGCCGGTGCTTGAACGGCGGATGAATTGCATTTAAGACCACAAACGAAAAGTTGTCTCATGAATAGTCTAGAATCAAACGATTGAGAAAACCGAACAAGCGGCATGACCCTGCAAGAGCTCAAGTATCTAGTGGCGCTGGCCGATCACGGCCACTTCGGGCGTGCGGCCGAGTCCTGTTTCATCACCCAGTCGACCTTGTCGACCCAGATCAAGAAGCTGGAAGACTTTCTCGGTGTGACCCTGTTCGACCGCAGTCTCAAGCGCGTCGCGCCGACGCCGATCGGCCGTGAAATCCTGCAGGCGGCGCGCAACATCGTCGAGGAGTCGGAGCGGATCAGGGAGCTGGCCAGGCACGCGCAGGACCCGATGGCGCGCACCGTCCATCTCGGCGTGATCCCCACCCTGGGACCGTATTACCTGCCGCATGCGCTGACCCTGGTGCACAGGAAATACCCTGGCCTGCGGCTGCTGCTGCGCGAGGAAATGACGCAGCACATCCTGGAGCGCCTGAATGCGGGCACGCTCGACGCAGGCTTGCTGGCGCTGCCGGTCGCCGACGACGGCCTGCGCGTCGAGCCGCTGTTTTACGAGCCCTTTTTTGCCGCCTTGCCGGCGGGCCACCCGCTGGCCAAACGCGATGTCCTGAAGGTGAACGACATCATGGCCGAGAAGCTGCTGCTGCTGGATGAAGGCCACTGCCTGCGCGACCAGGCGCTCGATGTCTGCGGCGGCGGGTCGCGCGGCCGCGAGGAGGTGCGCGCCACCAGCCTGGAAACCCTGCGCCAGATGGTGGGCCTGGGATTGGGCTTGACGCTGCTGCCGGCGCTGGCGGTGGACGCTGCGCCGCGCGCAAGCAAAAAGGCGGTCGAGATCCGTCCGTTCAGGACGCCGCCGCCCGGCCGCACGATAGGCCTGGTGTGGCGCCGCCGCGCGCCGTTTCCCGAAACCTTCGAACGTCTGGCACTGCTGCTGAAAAGCGCGCTGCCCGGCGGGGTGGAGCCTGTCTGAACATGTCCGGTCTCGACGATCCGCGCGTATTCTTTGCCGCCGAACGCACGCTGATGGCGTGGAACCGCACCGGCCTCACGCTGATGGCGTTCGGCTTCGTGCTCGAGCGCTTCGGCCTGTTCCTGCACATGCTGCGCCAGGATCCGCACCATGTCGGGCGCGACCTGTCGTTCTGGATCGGCATCGCCTTCATCGGCCTGGCGTTGCTGGCGATCGGTTTTTCCATCGTGCAGTTCCGGCGCGTGCTGCGGACCCTGAGACCGGTCGAGATCCCCGCGCGCTACTGCACCTGGTCGGGCATGGCGATGAACCTGGCGGTGGTGGTGCTGGGCGTCGCGCTGCTGGCCTACCTGTTTTCCGAACTGTAAGCGCCGTCAGTCAGTCGGCGGCTTCGATGCGCAGGCGCACGCTGTCGCCCGGCGCGGCGTGCACGCCGGGCAGGCGCAGGGTCTGCCCGGCGATGTCCAGAACGGTCAGCCCCGCTTCGTGCGCAAGCACGCGCGCGCGATGCGCCGGTGCGATTCCCAGGCGCGCCAGCCCGTCCGCCGCCTTGCCCTGCCAGACGATACGCCCGGCCTCCAGGCACAGCAGATGGTCGGCCAGCCGGGCGACCTCTTCCGCCGCATGGCTGACGTACAGCAGCGGGATTGCCAGGCTGCGGTGCAGTCGGTCGAGGTACGGCAGGATGTCGGCGCGCGCGCCGGCGTCGAGTGCGGCCAACGGCTCGTCCATCAGCAGCAGCCGCGGGCACGACAGCAGCGCGCGGCCGATCGCCACGCGCTGGCGCTGCCCGCCCGACAGCTGGTGCGGGCGATGTGCAATCAGCGGCGCCAGTCCCAGCCACTCGATCACCTCGTCCCACTGGATGGTGCGCTCCCCCGGCGGCACGCGCTGCCAGCCGTATTCCAGGTTGGCGCGCACCGACAGGTGCGGAAACAGGCTGGCCTCCTGGAAGACATAGCCGAGCGCGCGGCGATGGGGGGGAACGAAGACCGAGTCGTCCTGCCAGATCTCGCCGTCCACGACGAGGCGCCCGGGCGCGCGGGAGAGCCCGGCGATCAGCCGCAGCAGCGTCGTCTTGCCCGAGCCGGACTGGCCGAACAGGGCGGTGACGCCGTGCGACGGCAGGCTGAAATCCGCGTCGAGCGAAAATTCGCCGAGCCTGGCGCGGAACCGCCCCTCGATCAGGCTCACGTCGCGGTCCGCTGCCAATGCCCGCCGTAGCGGCCCAGCATCAGCAGCACGAGGAAGGAAAAAGCGACCAGCCCGGCCGACAGCAGGTGCGCATCGGCGTATTCGAGCGCCTCGACATGGTCGTAGATCGCCACCGACAGCACCCGCGTCTCGCCCGGAATGTTGCCGCCGAGCATCAGCACCACGCCGAATTCGCCTACGGTGTGGGCGAATGTGAGCACCGCTGCGGTGATGAAGCCGGGGCGGGCCAGGGGCACGGCGACGCTGGCGAAACGGTCCCATGGCGAGGCACGCAAGGTCGCGGCCACTTCGAGCGGCCGCGTGCCGATGGCGGCAAACGCATTGGCGATCGGTTGCACCGCGAACGGCAGCGAAAAAATGACCGATCCCACCAGCAACCCACCAAAAGTGAAAGGCAGGGTCGACATCCCGAACTGCTGCATCCATTGGCCGACGGCGCCCTGCGGCCCCAGCAGCACCAGCAGGTAGAAGCCGAGCACCGTCGGCGGCAGCACCAGCGGCAGCGACACCAGCGCGGTGACCGCCGCACGCAGGCGCGCGTGGGTGTGGGTCAGCCACCATGCCAGCGGCGTGGCGATCAGCAGCAACAGCACGGTCGTGACCGACGCCAGCTTCAGCGTCAGCACGATGGCCGTGGTGTCGACCGGCGCCAGTGGCATGGCTTACAGCTCGTAGCCGTAGCTGCGGATGACGGCTTGCGCCTCGTGGCTCCTGAGGAAATCGAGCAGGGCGCGCGCCGCCGCATTGGCTGCACCGCGCTTCAGCAGGGCGGCGTCCTGGCGGATCGGCGCATGCAGCGCGGGCGGCACGAGCCATGCCGAGCCGCCGGTGAGCTTGCCGTCCTGCCAGACCTGCGACAGCGCGACGAAGCCGAGTTCGGCGTTGCCGCTGGCGGCGAACTGGTGCGTCTGGCCGATGTTCTCGCCCATCACGAGCTTGTCCTTCGCTTGCCCGGCAAGCCCGAGTTTTTCCAGTACCTGCATCGCGGCGGCGCCGTAGGGCGCGAGCCTGGGGTTGGCCACCGCGAGCCTGTTGTAGGCACCGCGGCGCAGCAGCGCGTCGCTGCCGTCAAGTTTCGCGGCGTCGGCGCTCCACAGGGCGAGCTTGCCGACCGCATAGGTCTGCGTGCGCACCGCGTCGCCTTCGCGCAGCAGGCGGGCCGGCGTCTCGTCGTCGGCGGCGAGCAGCACGTCGAACGGCGCGCCGTTCTTGATCTGCGCGTAGAACTTGCCGGTCGAGCCCGGCGACAGGGTGAGCCTGTGGCCGGTCGCCTGTTCGAAGCGGGCGCTCAGCGCCTTCATCGGCGCGGCGAAGTTGGCGGCGACGGCGATGTGCGCGCTGTCAGCGGCGGCGGGCAGGCTGGCGGATGCGGACAGCACCAGGACGGATGCCAGTTTCTTGAATGCGCGCGTCATGCAGGTCTCCCCGGTTGATCGGATGCAGGTTTCGATATGTTCAGTATGTCATATCGAATGGAAGGATAACAAGTTAGGCCTTGAGCTTGCCGGGCATCGGCAGGGGCGTGCCGCAGCTTCAGTCAGTGGTCCGCAGATGCCGGGCCAGCGCGCGCATGTCCGCTTCGGTGGCCTTGCGGGCACGGGTTTCCAGGCGGCGGTACAGGGCGATCACTTCGCCGGCCAGCGGCGTGAGCTGCGCGCCGCCGCCATGCGCGCCGCCTTTGCTGGCTTCGACCAGCGGGCTGGTGAAACAGCGGTTCATGGTGTCGACCAGATGCCAGGCGCGTTTGTAGCTCATTCCCAGGGTGCGGCCGGCGGCGGCGATGGAGCCGCTGTCGCGGATGGCTTCGAGCAGCTGCACCTTGCCGGGGCCGAGCGCGATGTCGTCGCCGAGGATGAGGCGGAAGGCGAGGCGCGGCGTCATGCTGCGCTGACCGCCGGGCGGATGCCGGGCAGGCGGGCAAAGCTGTCGCGCTTCACGGTCTCGATGAAGTCGGCGACGTAGGCGCGCGCGGCATCGGTTTCGCGCACCGCGGCGTAAAGCTCGGCCCACAGGCCGTGTTTGCCGATGCCGCGCGCGGCCACGTAGCCGCGTTCGAGATAGGGCGCGACCGCCCAGGCGGGCAGCGCGGCCAGCCCTCTGCGGCTGGCGACCAATTGCAGGATCGCCACCGTCAGCTGCGCTTCGCGGCGCGGCGGCCTGATCCCGGCCGGCGCGAGCACGCGGCGGATCAGGTCGAGACGGTCTTCCGGCACCGGATAGGTGATCAGGGTGTGGCCGGCGAAGTCGCCCGGGGCCAGCCATTTCCTGGCGGCCAGCGGATGCGCCGGCGGCAGCAGCGCCAGCATCTCGAAGCCGAACAGCGGCGCATGGAAAATGCCCGGGCGCGGCGCGGCCTCGGAGGTGATGACGAGGTCGGCGCGGCCATCCAGCAGCAGCCCCACCGGGTCGGCCTGAAAGCCGCCCAGCAGGTCGAGCTCCACCCCCGGCCAGACGTCGCGGTAACAGTCCATCGCCGGCATCAGCCAGTCGTAGCAGGTGTGGCATTCCACCGCGATGCGCAGTTCGCCGGCGTCGCCGTCCTTCAGCTTGGCGAGGTCGCGCAGCGCGGCGTCCGCCAGCGGCAGCGCGGCCTGCGCCAGGGCCAGCAGGCGCCGCCCGGCGGCGCTGAACTGCAGCGGGCGCACCGCACGTTCGACCAGCGGCAGCCCCAGGGCTTCCTCCAGCGCCTTCAGCTGGTGCGATACCGCCGATTGCGTGAGATGCAGGCGCTCGGCGGCGGCAGTCAGCCCGCCGGTTTGCGCCACCGCCTGCAGCAGGCGCAGGTGGCGCAGTTCAATATGATGATTGTTCATGTTAAAAATGAAAAACATTCGTTTGTCTCATGGTATCCGCATCGGCATCATGGCGTCCATCGTTCATTGGGAGCACGCACATGGCACTGGCACACGTACTGGGGGTTCCGCGCATCGGCCCGAACCGCGAACTGAAATTTTCACAGGAAGCCTTCTGGCGCGGCGAAATCGATGCCGTCGCGCTCAAGGCGGTGGGCAGCGGCATCCGCCAGGCCAACTGGCAGCGGCAGCATGCGGCCGGGCTGGACTTCGTCAGCGTGGGGGATTTTGCGTTTTACGACCAGATGCTGAACCACGTCGCGCTGCTGGGTTGCGCGCCGGTGCGCTTCGGTTTCGGCGAGACGCTCGATCTTGCGCAGTATTTCGAACTGGCGCGCGGCAATGCCGACTGCCATGCGATGGAAATGACCAAGTGGTTCGACACCAACTATCACTATCTGGTGCCCGAACTCAAACCGGACACCCGGTTCTCGCTGGACACCGGCTGGCTGTTCGACGAAGTGGCGGAGGCGCAGACCGCCGGGTTCAACGCCAAGCCCGTGCTGATCGGCCCGCTCAGTTTCCTGTGG
The DNA here is from genome assembly GCA_001897675.1 of Thiobacillus sp. 65-1059. Classification (GTDB taxonomy): domain Bacteria; phylum Pseudomonadota; class Gammaproteobacteria; order Burkholderiales; family Thiobacillaceae; genus Thiobacillus. The sequence goes on from MKUE01000115.1 coordinate 16,320, forward strand.
CTGGGCAAGGAAAAGATCGCCGGCTTCGACCGCCTCGAGCTGCTCGACCGGCTGCTGCCGGTCTATGCGCAGATTCTGGCGCGGCTGAAGGCGCAGGGGGTGGAATGGGTGCAGATCGACGAGCCGATCCTGAGCCTGGATTTGCCGTCCGGCTGGCGCGCCGCGTTCGAACGCGCCTACCACCATCTGAATGCGGCGGGCATGAAGTTGCTGCTCGCCAGCTATTTCGGGCCGCTGCGCGAGAACCTGCTGGTGGCGCTGAAACTGCCGGTGGCCGGGGTGCACGTCGATTGCGTGCGCGGCGGCGACGAGCTGGCCCAGGTGGTCGACTGGCTGCCCGCCACCAAGGTGCTGTCGGCAGGCGTGATCGACGGCCGCAATATCTGGAAGAGCGATCTGAATGCCGTGTTCGAACGCTTCGAAGGCCTGCATCTGCGGCTGGCCGAGCGGCTCTGGCTTGCCCCCTCGTGCTCGCTGCTGCACGTGCCGGCGAGCCTGGCGGGGGAAGAGCGGATGGATGCGGAGCTGAAGAGCTGGCTGGCGTTCGCCGACGAAAAAATCGCCGCGCTGGCCACGCTCAAAACCGCATTCAACGAGGGCCGCCAGGCGGCTGCCGCGGCGCTGTCCGACAATGCCCGGGCGCTGGCTTCGCGCCGTGCCTCGCAGCGGGTGCACGATGCGGCGGTGGCGGCGCGGCTGGCCGCGCTGACGTCCTTGCACGACGCACGCAACAACGCGTTCGCGGTGCGCCGGGCGCTGCAGCGCGAGCGCTTCAGGCTGCCGGCCTTCCCCACCACGACCATCGGCTCGTTCCCGCAGACGGCGGCGATCCGCCATGCCCGCGCGCGCTTCAGGAAGGGCGAAATCGACGCCGCCGACTACGCGGCGGCGATGCAGCGCGAGATCCGTCACGCCGTCGAAAAGCAGGAAGCCCTGGGGATCGACGTCCTGGTGCACGGTGAGGCCGAGCGCAACGACATGGTCGAGTATTTCGGCGAGCAGCTGGCCGGCTTCGCGTTTTCGCAGAACGGCTGGGTGCAGTCCTACGGCAGCCGCTGCGTGAAACCGCCGATCCTGTACGGCGATGTGTCGCGCCCGCAGCCGATGACGGTGGGCTGGACGCGCTATGCGCAGTCGCTCACCGGGAAGCCGATGAAAGGCATGCTGACCGGCCCGGTGACGCTGCTGCAATGGTCGTTCGTGCGCGACGACCAGCCGCGCGCGGCCACCGCCCTGCAGATTGCGCTGGCGATCCGCGACGAGGTGGTCGATCTCGAGGCGGCCGGCATCGGCATCATCCAGATCGACGAGCCCGCCTACCGCGAAGGCCTGCCGCTTCGGCGCGCCGACTGGCCGGCCTATCTCGACTGGGCGAGCCGCGCGTTCCGCATCAGTGCATCCGGGGTGAACGACGCCACCCAGATCCACACCCACATGTGCTATTCGGAATTCAACGACATCCTGCCGGCGATTGCGGCGATGGATGCGGACGTCATCACCATCGAGACCAGCCGTTCGGACATGGAGCTGTTGCGCGGCTTCGGCGATTTCGACTATCCCAACGAAATCGGCCCCGGCGTCTACGACATTCACAGCCCGCGCATTCCCGACGCCGGGGAAATGGTCCGCCTGCTGGAAAAGGCCGCGCAGGTGATCGCGCCCGAGAAGCTCTGGGTCAACCCCGACTGCGGACTGAAAACGCGCGGCTGGGCTGAAACCGAGGCGGCGCTCTCGCAGATGGTGGCGGCGGCCCGAAGCTTGCGGCAGGCGCACCGGAGGGAGGCGGCGGCGCGCTAAAAAGCCCCGCAGGCTTGCGCCTGCGGGGCTTCGCCGGCTGCCGTCGAAGCTGCTGGCGGCACGTGGCCGTCGCCGCGCAGCCGGCCCGTTCAGTCCGTGTCGCGATCTTTGCCGTGGCCGCGGCGACGGTCCTGGCCATGGTTCGTTCTCGCCGGGCAAGGCGCGCTGATCATGATGGTGCGATCGACGCCGCTGGCGGGATGCTGCACGTTGACGTAGGCGACATTCGGCTTGAACCTGTCGAAGTACAGGCCGCTGCTTTCCGCGCCGACGGTCGACAGGCTGGCCCACTTGCCGATGGCCTCGGCGACGCCGTCATGGTTCTCGTCCCTGGCGAACCAGATGTCGGCCACGCCGCCCGGCTGGTCTTCCACGATGTAGATATTGCCTTCGGCGTCGATCGCCAGGTTGTCCGGATTCCTGAAGGCGCTGCCGGCGGGCTGGCCGGTGGCCATGTCCAGCGTGTCCTGGCTGGCGAACAGCTTGACCGTGTCGCGCGACAGGTCGATGGAGAACACCTTGTGGTTGGTGGTGGCGGCGACGAACAGCATCTGCCTGCCGTTCTTCAGGCTCTTGATTTCCAGATCCTCCGGGCGGTCGAACCTGGTGCCGAGGAAAGCCGGCAGCTTCGGCGTGGCGCGGCCGTCGATCGCGGCCAGGCCGTTGGGGTCGGTGACGACGACGGCGCCGGGCAGGGCAACGCCGTTGACGTCGGTGAGCGGAATCCAGGTGGCGGCGCCGGTGGCTTCTTTAACCGTGCCGTCGCCCACGCGCAGCACGAAGGTCTGGCCGGCGGCAAAATAGTCGTCGCCGCTGGTTGCATTCGGCTTGGCGGAGGCGAACTTGAAGATGTGGCTGTCGTTGCGCTCGTCGACGAAGTACAGGTTGTTGTCCTTGTCGAACGCCAGGCCTTCGTGCGCGATGCGCGGCAGAATGGCGCGGTGGACGAGGTCGATGTCGGCCGGGTCGGCAAGCGGATGGGCCACTTCGAACAGGCGGCCGTAGAGGCTGGCCGGGCCGGCCGGATCGCTCCACGATTCCTCGGCGGTGAGGAAGCTGCCCCACGGGGTCCAGCGCGATGCATCGAACGCCACGTGGCTGTTCGGCGCGGGGGCTGCGGCCGGGCTGGACCAGATGGTGGTGGTGATCATGGTGCGCAGGTCGGTGCGCTGGATGCCGGCCTGGCCGGTTTCGAACACGGTGAACAGGTAGCGGCCGGCGTCGGGGCCGGTCTCGTTTGCGGTGTGCATGTCGTAGCTGCCGCTGTCGAAGCGTTGGGCCTGGGCGACGTCGCGGGCAACGATGGTCGTCTGGCTGAAATGGGGCGAGGACAGCCTGTAGGGCGCCGCCTCGGGCAGGGTGCCGGCGCCGACGTCGCCGGTCATGGGCGTGAAGTGGCTGAACGGCGTGCCGGCGGCGAAAGCCGGCGAAGCTGCCAGGGCCAGGCCGATTGCGAGCGAGCGTTGCTTGAGCGTCATGTTGCGTTTCCCTTGATCGTTGAGTGAAGGCCGCACCGGCATCCGTTCGATTCGCCGTTTGAAACATGCGCTCGACCTATTCAGTGCACGGGCATCCTGGCGGGCCGATGTGTCATGCCTATTTCAGCTGCCGCATGAAGCCGCCCCTGTCCTGCCCGCGCGGCGCGGAACTTGCGCCTGCCTTTCGCGGTCCGCAGCGGGACTCGTTTAGAATCTTGCCACCTTGAAACCCGTTCCGTATCGCCTCCTGTTGTGCGCGTCGCTTGCGCTGCTGCCGTCGTGGGGGCGTGCGGCCGAACTCGAACTGCCCGCGCGCGCCGGCACCTTCTGGCGGCAGCCCGGCGCGCTGTCCGCTCCCCTTGCGGCCGCGCAGACCGATGCCGTGCGCTTCGCCAGCCTGGCCGCGCTGACCGAGCATGCGCTGCGCGAACGCACGGAATCGCGCGCCGCCTGGCTCGGCATCCAGGCCGAGGCGGCGCGGCTGGATGCCGCCGCGGCCGCCAACTGGCCCACGCTCAGCGGCCAGTTCAACTTCACCCAGAGCCGTGCGCTGTCCAGTTCGGGGGCGTCGGTGCCCGCGCTCCATCGCTACGGCCCCAGCCTCAGCCTGGCCTACGTGCTGGTCGACTTCGGCGCGCGCGCCGCCGGCATCGAAGCCCAGCGCTACCAGCTCATCGCCAGCCTGCTGAACAGCAACCGCACCCTGCAGGACACCGTCGCCGAGGTCGAGGCCGCCTATTTTGCGGTGCTTGCCGCGCGCGCGCAGGAGGCCGCGCAAGCGCAGCAGGAGGCCGCCCTGCGCGCCAGCCTCGATGCGGTCGAGGTCAGATTGCGTGGCGGCCTGGCGGCGCGCGCCGACCAGCTGCGCGCGCGTGCCGCCCTGAGCGAGGCGCAACTTGCGCGCCAGACCGCCGAGCGCGATCACGCCAAGGCCATGGCCGCATTGAAGCGGGCCGCCGGCATCGCGCAGACGCAGACGCTGGAACTGGACTGGGAAACCGCGCTGCCGGATACGCTGACAGCCGGCACCCTGTTGGCCGATTTGCTGCACGAGGCGCAGCGCAATCGCCCCGACCTGCAAGCCTTGCAGGCCGCCGCGGCCAGCGCGCGTGCCGAGGCCGAACGTGCGCGCGCGGCGCGCTGGCCGAGCCTGTCGCTGGGAGCCAGCGGCGGCCGCACCTTTTTCCTGGAAGACGAGCGGACGCCGTCCACCACCTACAGCGTCGGCCTGAGTCTGTCCGTGCCCCTGTTCGACGGCGGCCGGCTGGCGGCGCAGGCGCGCGCCGCCGAGCGCGACGCCGAGCGGCTGCAGGCCGAGGCCGACGGCCAGCGCAGCCAGGTGGCGCTGAGCGTGACCGAGGCGTACCACGACGTGCGCCACGCGCAGGGCCGACGCGACGGCGTGGCGGTGCAGTTCGACAGCGCCAGCGAATCGGCGCGCGCCGCCGAGGCGCGCTACGCCGCCGGGGTCGGCAGCCTGCTCGAACTGCTGACCGCGCAGGCCGACCTGGCGCGCGCCCGGCAAAGCGCCGCGCAGGCCGACGCCGACTGGCTGGCGGCCTTTTCCCGTTTGAACCATGCCCTGGGCCGTCTGCCTGGCGCCTCTACTGCGAACCTGCCATGAAACTCCGCATTCTTGTCATCCTTGTCGTGCTGGCGCTGATGGCGGGCGTGGCGTATCGCATCCAGAACCAGGCGGGCAGCGACCGGCCGGCCGGCGGAGATCGCGCGCTCAGCGTGAAAACTGTGCCGGTGGCGGTGCGCGATTTCCCCCGCGTGATCGATCTGCCCGGCACGCTGGAAGCCGCCCATCAGGTGGCCATCGTCGCCCAGGCCGGCGGCAGCGTGCTGCAGCAGCATGTGCAGGAAGGCGACAGCGTGCGCGCCGGGCAAGTCCTGTTCAGCCTGGATGCGCGGCCGGCGCAGGCGCGCATCGCGCAAAGCCAGGCGGCGCTGACGGGCGCGCGCGCCGAGACCGCCGAGGCGGAAAAAAAGCGCGAGCGCTTGAGCCCGTTGCTGCAGTCGGGCTACATCAGCCGCCAGGAGTTCGACGACGCGCAGCTGGCGCTGGAAGCCGCCCGCGCCCGCGCCGGCAGCGTCCGCGCCGAACTGGAATCGGCGCGGCTGGAGGTGGCGTATGCGCAGATCCGCGCGCCGATTGCCGGGCGCGTCGGCCGCATCATGGTGCGGCCGGGCAGCCTGGTGCAGGCAGGGGGCGAGCCGCTCACCACGCTCCTGGCCCCCGGAACGCTCGACGTGCGCGCCAGCGTGGCGCAGCAGGACTGGCCCGAGCTGGCGGCGGCGCGCGCGCAGGGCAAGGTAACGGCCGCGATCGCGCTCGACGCGGACGCGTCGGTGCAGGCCCGCGGCGAACTCGTCTTCGCCGACGCGCAGATCGACGCCGCCACCGGCGCGGTGCCGGTCAAGGTGCGGCTGGCCGCGACGCCGCCCGCGCTGCTGTCGGGACAGGGGGTGCGGGTGCGCCTGCTGCTGGGCGTTGAGCCGGACGCCAAGGTGGTGCCGGAAGCGGCGCTGCAGCACGCGCAGGAAGGCACCTATGTCTATGTGGTGCGCGGCGGCAAGGCCGTGGTACAGCCGGTGAAGCTGGTCCGCAGCCTCGACGGCGAGCATGTGGTGGCGGGCGAACTCGCCGCCGGCGAGCCGGTGCTGATCGAGATTCCGCAGCGGCTCAAGGCGGGCGGCAAGGTCAGGCTCGAAAGCGCGCCCCGATGAATCTGTCGCGGCTGTTCATCGAGCGCCCGGTCGCCACCCTGATGCTGGTGCTGGCGCTGGCGCTGTTCGGCGCGCTCGCCTACAGGATGCTGCCGGTGAACGATCTGCCGCAGGTGGACTTCCCCACGCTGCGCATCTCGGCTTCGCTGCCCGGAGCCAACCCGGAGACCATGGGCAACACCGTGGCGACGCCGCTGGAGCGGCAGCTGGCGACGGTGGCGGGAATCGAATCGATGAGTTCGCAGTCGAGCCAGGGATCGACCAATATCACCCTGCAGTTCGAACTCGGGCGCGACATCGACGCCGCCGCGCAGGACGTGCAGACCGCGATCGCGCAGGCGGCGCGCAATCTGCCCCAGGGCATGGACCCGCCGCAGCTGCGCAAGATCAACCCGGCCGATTCGCCGATTCTGTATCTGGCGCTGTCGGCCGAACGGCTGCCGCTGACCGAACTCGACGCCATCGCCGATTCGCGGGTGGCGCAGCGCTTGTCCGGCTTGAGCGGGGTGGCGCAGGTGCTGGTGTTCGGGTCGCAGAAATACGCGCTGCGGCTGTATCTCGACCCCGCCAGGCTGCAGCAGCGCGGCCTGACCTTTGCCGATGTCATCGCCGCCGTGCAGGGCGCCAACGCCAACCTGCCGTCCGGCACCCTCGACGGCGCCACCCGCGCCTACACGGTGAAGGCGCCGGTGGCGCTCGCCAATGCGGCGGACTTCGGCGACATCGTGGTGGCCTATCGCGACGGCGCCGCGCTGCGGGTGAAAGACCTCGGCCGCGCGGTCGACAGCGTGGAAAACGACAAGGCGCGCACCTGGTACAACGGCACCCGCGCCATCGTGCTGGCGGTGCAGCGCCAGCCGGGGGCGAACACGGTCGAGGTCGCCGACCGCATCCGCGCGATGCTGCCGCAGATCGAGGCCGAGTTGCCGGACGGCGTGCGCCTGCAGGTGCATTTCGACCGCTCGCGCTTCGTCAAGGACTCGCTGCACGAGGTCAACTTCACCCTGGTCCTCGCGCTGGCGCTGGTGATCCTGGTCATCTTCGCCTTCCTGCACAACCTGCGCGCCACGCTGATCGCCGCGCTGGTGCTGCCGAGTTCGCTGCTCGGCACTTTCGCCTTCATGCACCTGCTGGGCTACAGCCTCAACAACCTGAGCCTGATGGCGATCACGCTGGCGATCGGCTTCGTGGTCGACGACGCCGTGGTGGTGATCGAGAACATCGCGCGCCATCTGGAGATGGGGAAATCGCGCATGCAGGCCGCGCTCGACGGCGCGCAGGAGATCGGCTTCACCGTGCTGTCGATGACGATCTCGCTTGCCGCGGTGTTCCTGCCGATTCTGTTCATGGGCGGCATGATCGGCCGGCTGTTCCAGGAATTCGCGGTCAGCATCGGCGTCGCCGTGCTGCTGTCCGGCGTGGTCGCGCTGACGCTCACGCCGATGCTGTGCGCGCGCGGGCTGGCGCACGCGCCGCCCGGCAATCCGCTGTCGCGCGCGTTCGACGCCGGCTTCAACCGCTTCCGTGACTGGTACGGCGATACCCTGCGCGCCTCGATGCGCCATCGCGGCGCGATGCTGCTGGCGTCGCTGGCGGTGCTGGGCGCGATGCTGTGGCTGGCCGGACAGGTCAAGCAGGGCTTCATCCCGCGCGTCGACTCGGGGATGATTTTCGCCAGCATCCAGTATCCCGAGGGCATCCCGTTCGAGGAACTGAGCGCGCGCCAGCAGAAAATCGCCGCCATCGTGCAGCGGCATCCCGCGGTCGAAGGCCTGACCTCCTCGGCCGGCCAGGGCGGCGGCGGCGTGACCGGCGGCAACGTCGGCCGGCTGGTGATCCGGCTGACGCCGCGCGGCGGCCGCCCCGGCGCGGACCAGGTGATCGAGGAGCTGCGCGCGCAGACCCGCAAGGTGAGCGGCGTCAACGTCACCCTGCAAAACCCGGCCTCGATCAACGTCGGCGCGCTGGCGTCGAGCAGCGACTACCAGCTGACGCTGACCGCGGGCGACTTCGAGGCGCTGAAAGCCGCCTCCGCCGCGGTCGAAAAGCGGCTGGACGCGCTGCCGCAGATCGAGGACGTCAACAGCAACCTGGAACTGCGCAATCCGGAGCTGCGCGTCAGTCTCGATCAGGTCGAGGCGGCGCGCCTCGGCGTGACCGCGCAACAGGTCCAGCAAACCCTGTACGACGCGCTGGGGGGGCGCCGCATCAGCGAAATCTACGGCGCCAGCGACCAGTACGTGGTGAGCGTCAAGGCGCTGCCGGAAGCCCAGCTCAACCCGGCGGTGATCGGCCAGCTGCCGCTGAAGACCGCGGCCGGCACGCTCACCCGGCTCGATGCGGTGGCGCGGGTGGAGGCCGGAGTCGGGCCGATCGCGGTGCATCACTACGGCCAGCAGCCCGCCGTCACGCTGTCGTTCAACCTCGCGCCGGGCGTCTCGCTCGACGCCGCGCTGGCGGCCGCATACGAGGCGGCAAGAGAAGTGGTGCCGGCGGAGGTGGCGCTGGAATTCACCGGCGCCGCGCAGAAATTCCAGGAGTCCACGCTGCAGCTGCCGCTGCTGCTGCTGTTCACCGTCGTCGTCATCTACATGGTGCTGGCGGTGCTGTACGAACACCTCGGGCATCCGCTCACCATCCTCACCGCGCTGCCGCTGGCAGGCGCAGGCGCCTTGCTGGTGCTGCTGCTGCTGGACGAGGAACTCAACATCTTCAGCTTCGTCGGCATCATCCTGCTGGTCGGCCTGGTGAAGAAGAACGGCATCATGATGATCGACTTCGCGCTCACCCGGCAGCGCGCCGGGGCGAGCGCCGAGGACGCCATCGTCGAAGCCAGCCTTACGCGTCTGCGGCCGATCATGATGACCACCTTCGCCGCCATCTTCGCCACGCTGCCGATCGCCATCGGCTTCGGCGCCGGCGGCGAGGCGCGCCGCCCGCTCGGCATCGCGGTGGTCGGCGGCCTGCTGTTCTCGCAGTTCCTCACGCTCTATGTCACGCCCACCTTCTACGTCAGCATGGCGCGGATGGAAGCGGCCCTGAAAAGCTGGCGCGCCCGGCCGGCCTGATCAGACGAACCAGGCCAGCGCGGCATAGCGCGCCAGCTTGCCCAGCGTCACCAGCAGCAGAAAGCTCCCCACGCTCACGCGCAGCACCCCGGCGACCAGGCACAGCGGGTCGCCGACCAGCGGCAGCCACGCCAGCAGCAGGCTGGGGCGGCCGAAGCGGCTGAACCAGCGCTCGGCACGGGCCATGCGGCGTTCGGTTTTTTCGCTGCGCTGCCGCACCGTCCGCCGGCCGAACCGCCCGATGCCGTAGGTGATGAGGCTGCCGAGCACGTTGCCGGCGGTGGCGGTCGCTACGCTGGCCAGCGGGTCTGCCCCTTGGTGCAGGCGATACAGCAGCAGCGCTTCGGAACCGCCGGGAAGCAGGGTGGACGACAGCAGCGCCGATCCGAACAGGGTCCAGTCCATCAGCGGTCGGCTGCCCTGGATTCAGGCGCGGCGGCGGATCGGGCGGGGCGTGGCGGGCGATGCATGGCGGTTCCGGTGAATGGCGGGCCGGCAAGTGTGGCACAGCCGGCGCGAAGAAAGGCAGTGGCGATTGATGTATTCAATCGTTTGTATCCAGATTATCCGTTGGATCGATTTATCGATAACTCCTAACATTGTTCCTGTCTTGATCGACAACGCAAATCAACCAAACAGGAGCGAATCATGCAGAACACGACATCCCCGACCATCCAGAACCTGGAAGCCGCCTTCGCCGGCGAGTCGATGGCTCACATCAAGTACCTGTGGTTCGCCCGCCAGTGCCGCAAGGCCGGCGACGAAGCGACCGCCCGGGTGTTCGAGGACACCGCGGCGCAGGAGATGCTGCACGCCTTCGGCCATGCCGAGCTGCTGTTCGCCGACGAAGCGATGACGCCGGCCAAGTGCCTGCAATACGCGATCGAGGGCGAGACCCACGAGTACACCGAGATGTACCCGAAGTTCCGCCACGAGGCGATGCAGGAAGGGCACGACGCTGCGGTGGCCGAGATCGACGAGCAGATCGCCGAATCGAAGCAGCACGCCGAGATGTTCAAGGCCGTTCTGGACAAGGCCGCCAAGCGCTTCGCCGCGCTGGCCAAGGTGGAAGAGAAGCACGCGAAGCACTACCAGGCGCAGAAGGACGCGATCAGCGCCTGAACGGATCAACCGAAATCATTCAACTGAAAGGACCCATCATGAAAGTTTGGCAATGCATTGTTTGCGGTTACATCTACGACGAAGCCCAGGGCGACCCGGAGCACGGCATCGCTCCCGGCACCCGCTGGGAGGACGTGCCGGAGAGCTGGGAATGCCCGGACTGCGGCGTCGCGAAAGCGGATTTCGAGATGGCTGAAGTCAGCGCCGCCTGAGCCTCGCCACCATCCCCGGGGCCGCGCCCGCCGCGGCCTCGCCGACCCAGGAGAACCCCATGCATCCCATCGTCATCGTCGGTTCCGGCCTCGCCGGCTACACGCTGCTGAAGGAAATCCGCAAGCGCGACACCGCCACGCCGGTCACGCTGGTGACCGCGGACGACGGCACCTTCTATTCCAAGCCCAACCTGTCGAACGCGCTCGCCGCGGGCAAGTCCGCCGCGGCTCTGGCGGGCGCCGGCGCGGAGGACATGGCGGCCGGGCAGGGCGCGACGGTGCTGACGCACACCCGCGTCACCGCAATCGACACGCAGAGGCAGCGCATCCGCAGCGACGCCGGCGAACTCGAATACGGCAAGCTGGTGCTCGCGCTCGGCGCCGACCCGTTGCCGCATGGCCTCGCCGGCAGCGGCGCGGCGAGCGTGCTGGCGGTGAACGATCTGGCCGATTACGCCGCGTTCCGCAGCGCCATCGCCGGCAAGCAGCGCGTCGCCGTGCTCGGCGGCGGCCTCATCGGCTGCGAATTCGCCAACGACCTGGCGCACGCCGGCTTCGCGGTCGACGTGGTGCATTTGGGCGAGTGGCCGCTGGAGCGCCTGCTGCCGGTCGAGGCCGGCCAGCGCCTGGCCGACAGCCTCGCCGCGCTGGGAGTGAGCTGGCATTTCGGGCGCACCGCAACAGGCGTCGAGCGGACGGCGACCGGCTATCGCGTTGCGCTCGACAACGGCGAGGTCATCGAAACCGACGTGGTGCTGTCGGCGATCGGTCTCAGGCCGCGCACCGGGCTGGCGCAGGCGGCGGGCATCCCGACGGGGCGCGGCATCCGGACCGACCGCCTGCTGCAAACCGGCGCCCCGAACGTGTACGCGATGGGCGACTGCGCCGAAGTCGAGGGGCTCAACCTGCCCTATGTGCAGCCGTTGCTGCTGCAGGCGCGCGCGCTCGCCGCCACGCTCGCCGGGACGCCGACGCCGGTTGTCTATCCGGCGATGCCGGTGATGGTGAAAACCCCGGCGCATCCGGTGGCGGCGCTGCCGCCCCAGGCCGGCGCGACGGGCGGCTGGCAAGTGGAATGCGGCGACACCGGGGTCTGCGCGCTGCATACCGACGGCAGCGGCCGGCTGCAGGGATTTGTGCTGACCGGCGGCGAAACCGGCCGCCGCAGCGCGCTGCTGAAGGAACTGGCGGGCTGAATTGCGGAGTCTTCTTCGCTTGCGGCAAGGCGGCGCGGCCGCCCGTCAGCAGCGCGGGCAGGCCTGCACCGGCAGGCCGCGGGCGATCCAGCCCGGTCCGGCGCTGCTTCCCGTCATGCCTTCCTTGATGTTGTAGACCCGGGTGAAGCCGGCTTCGCGCAGCATCCTCTGGACATGCGTGGTGCGGTTGCCGGCGCGGCAGAGGAGGCCGATCGGGGCGTGCTTGTCGCCGCCCAGTTCGGCGGCCACCTGGCGGGCGAAGCCGCCTTCGCGCTGCGCGGCCGCCAGGCTGATGCGCAGCGCGCCCGGGACCACGCCGGTTTTGCGCCATTCGTCGGGGCGCCGCACGTCGATCAGCGTCAGCCTGCCGGCTCGCGCCTGGCCATAGGCGTCGGGCGCGCTCAAGGTAGGCCCGTCATTGCGCGAACAGGCAGGGGTCGACAGCAGCATGAGCGCGGCAATCGCCGCAACCGCCAGGCGTGGCACCAGCATGGTCGCTCCGTAACGGGACAGGACGCCATGAGTTTATCCGGGACGGCAAAGGCCGCATAGCCAGCACCGGCCGCATGCGCGAAAATGCCGCATGGACATCTTCCGCATCTTCCACCTGCAATGCGCGCGGCGGCTTCCCGCGCTGCCCGCATCGCATCCCTGTTCGCGCCTGCATGGCCATTCGTTCGAGGTCGAGCTGACCGTCAGCGGCGACGTCGACCCCGTGCTTGGCTGGGTGCTCGACTTCGCCGACATCGAGGCGGCCTGGCAGCCGATCCATGCGGCGCTCGATCACCGCTGCCTCAACGATATCGCCGGGCTAGACAATCCCACCAGCGAAAATCTGGCGCAGTGGCTGTGGCGGCAGCTCGAGCCCGCGCTGCCCGGATTGTCGCGGATAAAAGTGATGGAAACGCACGATTCGGGCTGCATCTACAGCGGGCCGGCCTGAGCGCCTGCTGGGAGGCGCGGTTCCGCGCGCCATCGCGGCGCCGGCTGCGGTTTCGTCGCGCGCAGCGGAATGGTGGAAACATCGCTTGCAATATTCTAATGATCGCGCGAATATTGTCCTCATGGATAAACGCAAAACCAAGGACCTGCTCTACGAACAGGTCGCCCGCATCGGCAAGGCGGTTTCCAGCCCCAAGCGGCTGGAACTGCTGGAAATCCTCGCGCAGGGCGAGAAGACCGTCGACGCTTTGGCCGCCGAAGCCGGCATCGACATCAAGCTGGCGAGCGCGCATCTCAAGGTGCTGAAAGAGGCGCGCCTGGTCGAGGCGCAGCGCGACGGCCGTTTCATCGCCTACCGCCTGTCCGGGGCGGACGTCAGCGCGCTGTGGGTCAACCTGCGCACGGTGGCGGAAGAACACCTGGTCGAGCTGAAAGTGGCGATGGAGCGGATCTTCGCTGCGCCGGAAAAACTCGACGCCGAGACGCGCCGCTCGCTGATGGAGAAGGCGCGGCGCGGCGAGGTGGTGGTGATCGACGTGCGCCCGTCGGCCGAATACGCAACCGGCCACCTGCCGTTTGCGCGCTCGCTGCCGCTGTCCGAACTCAAGCAGCGGCTGGCAGAGCTGCCCGCCGACCGCGACGTCGTCGCCTATTGCCGCGGGCCGTTCTGCATGATGTCCGCCGAGGCGGTGGCGCTGCTGAAGGAACACGGCTACCGCGCACGGAAGATCGCCGACGGCATCCCCGAATGGCAGGCGGCCGGTCTGCCGCTGGCATGACCTTGATGCGTCCGGCCCCGAACCCCTGCCTGCCCTGAATTAATACCAAGGAGACTGCCATGTTTTTCCGTCAACTGCTGGCGAAGGACGCCACGCTTTCCTATTTCTTCGGCTGCGGCTCCTGCCATGTCGGCGTCGCCGTCGATCCGGTGCTCGGCGACGAGGACTGGTTCATCGACGAAGCCGCCAAACAGGACGTCAAGATCACCCACGTGATCGACACCCATGTCCACGCCGACCACTTTTCCGGCGGCCGCAAGCTGGCCGAATTGAGCGGCGCGGCCTACTGCCTGCACGAAGCCAACGCCGGCCGCGTGAACTATCCCTTCGACGCGCTCGAGGACGGCCAGCGCATCGTGGTCGGCAACGTCTTCGTCGACGTGCTGCACACCCCCGGCCATACGCCGGACTCGATCTGCCTGGTCGTCACCGACCAGCGCCGCGCCGAAGCGCCGTGGTTCGTGCTCACCGGCGACACCCTGTTCGTCGGCAGCGCCGGCCGGCCCGACCTCGCCGGCCGCGAAACCGAGATGGCGGGGCAGATCCACGACACCCTGCACCGGCGCTTGCTGACGCTGCCGGCCGAGGTCGAACTGTATCCCGGCCACACTTCGGGCAGCGCCTGCGGCGCCGGCATGTCGGGCAAGCCGATGTCGACCATCGGCTTCGAGAAACGCTGGAACCCGATGCTGGCGATGGGTCGCGACGAGTTCGTCGCCGCGCTGACGCAGTCGATCCCGCCACGCCCCGCGGAGATGGACCGCATGGTCGCCTTCAACCTCGGCAACTGAACATGTCGCTCGCCCGGAACGCGGCGGACTACCGCTACGGCATCCGCCACAACTTCGCCCAGTTTTCGCACCAGCTGGTGCAGGTGTTCTTCGTCGGCCTCGCCATCGGCATGTTCCGCACCGTGGTGCCGGCGCTCGCCGAAACCGAGTTCGGCGTCGCCCGTGGCTCGTTCATGATGCTGATGGCCTTCGTCACCGCCTTCGGCTTCGTCAAGGGCACGCTCAATTTCGTGGCGGGCCGGTTGTCCGAGCGCCTGGGACGCAAGAAAGTATTGTTCATCGGCTGGCTGGCGGCGCTGCCGATCCCGTTCATGATCCTCTACGCGCCGAACTGGAGCTGGATCGTGGCGGCGACCGTGCTGCTGGGGGTGAACCAGGGCCTCGCCTGGTCGATGACGCAGACCGCCAAGCTCGACCTCACCCGCGCCGACCAGCGCGGCCTCACCATCGGGCTGAACGAGTTCGCCGGCTACTTCGGCGTCGCGGTGGCGGGCATCGTCACCGGCCACCTCGCCACGGCTTTGGGTCCGCGCGAAGGGCTGATGTTGTTCGGCCTCGCGGTGGTGGCGCTGGCCGGCCTGATGACGCTGCTGTGGGTGAAGGACACCCTGCCGTGGGCGCACGCCGAAGGCAAAAAGCACGCTGCCGGACAGATGGCCGGCCCGCAGCCGCGCTATCCGACCCATATTTCCGACCGGCCCGGCACCTGGGAGGTCTTCACCCTGATGTCGTGGCGCGATGCGCGCATGGCGTCGATCAGCCAGGCCGGGCTGGTGGAGAAGTTCGTCGATGCGCTGGTGTGGGTGTTCTTCCCGGTCTATCTCTACCGGCATGGCTTGAGCCTCGCCGGCATCGGCTGGGTGGTCGGCGTGTACGGCTTCGTCTGGGGCATTTCGCAGTTCTTCACCGGCCACTGGTCCGACCGCGTCGGCCGCAAGAAGCCGATCGTCGCCGGCATGTGGCTGTGCGGCGGCGGCGTCGCGCTGGTCGTGCTGGGCGAGGGCGAACTGTGGTGGTCGTTCGCCGCCGCCGTCATGGGCTTCGGCATGGCGCTCTTGTACCCCACGCTGTCGGCGGCGGTGTCCGACATCGCCCACCCCAACTGGCGCGGTTCGGCCATCGGCATCTACCGCTTCTGGCGCGACCTCGGCTACGGCATCGGCGCGCTGCTGCTGGGCGCGGTGGCGGCGCTTTTCGGCGGCATCGAGGCCGGCTTCTGGTTCACCGCCGCCGCCATGTTCGTCTCCGGCCTCATCGTCCTGCTGGCGTGCGAGGAAACCCATCCGCGCCTCAACCCGGATGCCGATTGAAGTCGAACCCTCCTGGAGCGCAGGCGGGAAGGGAGGTAAGCTCCGATCGATCATGTGCCTGAACCGGAACCCGCCGTGGGCTTCGCCGAACCTGACGGGCGCAGCCCGATGACCGCCTCCTCCCGCGGCAACATCCTGATCCTGGCGCTGAGCCAGGCCTTGACGCTTTCCGCGGTCGTCCTGTCGATGGCGCTCGCCGCGATCCTCGGCAGCATGCTCGCGCCCGACCAGGGACTGGCGACGCTGCCGGTGGCGGCGATGGTGATCGGTACCGCCATCGCCTCGCTGCCGGCGGCAATGCTGATGCGCCGGCATGGCCGCCGGCCGGGTTTCCTGCTTGGCGCGCTGCTGGGCGTCGGCGGCAGCCTGCTGTGCGCGCTGGCGCTCCAGCAGGGCAGTTTTGCCGCCTTCGTCGTCGGCCATTTCCTGCTCGGCAGCTACCAGGGATTCGCCAATTACTACCGCTTTGCCGCGGTCGAGGCGGCTGGGCCGCAGCGTGCCGGCAAGGCCGTTTCCCTGGTGGTGGCCGGCGGCGTGGTGGCGGCCTTCCTGGGCCCCCAGCTCGGCCAATGGGGGCGCGACTGGATCGGCGGGCAGATCTTCGTCGGCTCCTATCTGGCGCAGGGCGTCCTGAGCCTCGCCGCCCTGGCGCTGCTCTCCCGCCTTCGGCTCCCCGGGATGGCCGCCGCGCATGCCGGCGCCGTCCGCCCGCTGCGCGAAATCCTGGGCCAGCCCGTGCTGCGGGTTGCGATCTTCGGCGCCGCCATCGGCTACGCCGTGATGATCATGGTGATGACGGCGACGCCGCTGGCGATATTGGGCTGCGGCCTGCCGGAAACCAGCGTGACGCCGGTGATCCAGTGGCACGTGGTGGGCATGTTCGCGCCTTCCTTCTTCACCGGCTCGCTGATCCAGCGCTACGGGGCGCCGCGCATCATGCAGGCCGGATTCATCCTGCTGCTCGGCCATGTCGCAGTGGCGTTATCCGGCGTCGAATTCCTGCATTTTCTGTCGGCGCTGGTGCTGCTCGGCGTCGGCTGGAATTTCGCCTTCATCGGCGGCACCACGCTGCTGACCCAGACTTACCGGCCGGCCGAACAGCTGAAGGTGCAGGCGGTGAACGAGTTCGCCGTCTTCGGCCTGGTGGCGCTGGCCACCCTCTCGGCGGGCTGGCTCTACGACCGTTTCGGCTGGATCGCGCTGAATCTCGCGGTGGCGCCGCTGCTGGCCGCCGCGCTGATCGCGGTTGTCGGCATCGAGCGCCGCCTGCGCCGGCCGGCGATGGCTGCGGCCGGCGAGCAGGCCTGATTCGCTGCGGACGCGAGGACGCCCGGCCAGGCGTCAAGCCGGCGCGTCGGGCGGCGTGCCTTCTGCGGGCGCAATCGGCGTGGCGAGGATCTTGTCGATGCGCTTGCCGTCGAGGTCGACCACCTCCAGCCGCCAGTTTTCCCAGACCAGAATGTCGCCGGTCTGCGGCAGCCGTCCGGACAGCCACATCACCAGCCCGCTCAGCGTGTGGTAGCGGCCTTTGCCTTCCTCGGGCACGGTTTTCAGGCCGAGCCTGTCCTTGAGCTCGGGGATCGGGATCAGGCCGTCGAGGAACCAGGAGCCGTCCTCGCGCGGCACCGCCCAGGCGTCTTCCTGGTTGCGCGGCTTGAATTCTCCGGTCACCGCTTCCAGCACGTCCTGCAGCGTGACCAGGCCGTTGATCTCGCCGTATTCGTCGATGATCAGCACCATCTGGGTGTCGGATGCGCGGAAGTGCTCCAGCAGGTCCATCCCGGTGAGGCTTTCCGGCACATACACCGCCGGCGTCAGCCGCACGGTCAGGTCGTCGGCGTTGCCGCCGCGCAGCTGCTGGTTGAGCAGCTGCTTGGCGGTGACGATGCCCAGCACCTCGTCGAGCCCGCCGCGGCAGACCGGAAAACGCGAGTGTTCCGATTCGGCGACGCGGCGCAGGTTTTCCTCCGGCGGCAGGCTGGCGTCGAGATAGACGATGTCGGCGCGCGGGATCATCAGCGAGTTGATGTGCCGTTCGTCGAGGCGGAACACGTTGCGCACCATGTCGCGTTCCTGCTGCTCGATCGCGCCGCTTTCCGAGCCTTCCTCCAGCAGGGCGTGGATTTCCTCCTCGATCACGCCTTCCTGGCTGGACGGCTGCTTGCCCAGCAGGCGCAGGATCGCATCGGTCGACCCCGCCAGCAGGCGCACGAAGGGGCGCGCCAGAATCGCCAGCAGATGCATCGGGCGCGCCACCCGGCGGGCGATGCCCTCGGGATTGAACTGGCCGATGCGCTTCGGCACCAGCTCGCCGACTACGATCGAGACATAGGTGATGACGACGACCACCAGCGCGGTCGAGGCGATGCGGCCGGCTTCCGTTTCCAGCCCGAGCGACTGCAGCCACAGTGCCAGCGGCTGCGCCAGCGCCGCCTCGCCGACGATCCCGCTGAGGATGCCGATCGAGGTGATGCCGATCTGCACCGTCGACAGGAAGCGCGTCGGGTCGTCGTGCAGTTTCATCGCGACCGCTGCCGCGGCGTCGCCGTCCTCGGCCAGCCGCGCCAGGCGGGCGCGGCGCGCCGTCACCAGGGCGATTTCCGACATGGCGAACGCGCCGTTGAGCACGATCAGGGCGGTCAAGAACAGGATTTCCATGGATGTTCCAATCCAGTAGGGGTTGACGGGAGCGGACCAGCATTCGCCGCCCAAACCGAAGCGTAGACCGTGTTGCGCGCCCCGGCTGGGGCGGGGCCGTCAGGCCGGGGCGCCGGGGTCGGGCACATGGCGGCAAGCCGCCGCCCCCGAAGCGGCCGCGCGGCTGCGGTTCGGCTTGCCTATCCGCTGCAGTCCGGATCGGGGCCGTTGTGTCTATGTTGAACGAACAGGATGCGTCACCGGGCTCCTCCGTGCACATTCAAACCCTTACTGTCGAGCAGTCCTTCGCCAGCCTGCATACCTCGGCTGCGGGGCTGACTGCGTCCGAGGCGCGGCGCCGGCTGGCGGAATTCGGCCCCAACCGCGTCGAGGAGGTGAGGCGCGAGTCCCTGCTGCTGCGCTTCGCCCGCGAATTCACCCACTTCTTCGCCGTCATCCTGTGGCTGGGGGCGGCGCTGGCGTTTTTCGCCGAGTATTTCGAACCCGGCCAGGGCATGGCCCGGCTGGGGATCGCCATTGTCGGCGTCATCCTCGTCAACGGCATTTTTTCCTTCTGGCAGGAATACAAGGCCGAACGCGCGGTCGACGCGCTGCGCCAGTTGCTGCCGCAGCAGGCGACGCTGTTGCGCGGCGGCGAAGCGGTGCGGCAGCTTGCCGGCGAACTGGTGCCCGGCGACATCGTGCTGCTGGAGGAGGGCGACTTCGTGCCGGCCGACTGCCGGGTGGTCGAGGCGCTCGGCCTGCGCGTCAACACCGCGACGATCACCGGTGAATCGCTGCCCGCGGCACGCAGCGCAGCCCCCCACCCGGAGGGCTCGCCGCTCTTTGCCAGAAACATCGTGCTGGCCGGCACCGCGGTGGTGTCGGGCCAGGCGCGCGCGGTGGTCTATGCCACCGGCATGCGAACGGAATTTGGCCGCATCGCCCATCTGACGCAGACGGCAGGCGCAGCCATATCGCCGTTGCAGCGTGAGATCAAGCGGCTTTCCCGCATGGTGGCTTTTCTCGCCAGCGGCATCGGCGGCGCGTTCTTCCTGGTCGGCCAGGCGCTCGGCCTGCCGTTCTGGGAGAACCTGCTGTTCGCCATCGGCATCATCGTCGCCAACGTGCCGGAAGGCCTGCTGCCGACGGTGACGCTGTCGCTGGCGATGGCGACGCAGCGCATGGCGAAGCGCAACGCGCTGGTGCGGCACCTGCCCGCAGTGGAGGCGCTCGGCTCGACCACGGTGATCCTTTCCGACAAGACCGGCACGCTGACGCAGAACCGGATGTCGGTGCGGCGTCTATGGCTGGGAGGCGGATTCGTCGCGGCGGACGCCATCGCGGCGCAGCCGCGTCTGGCCGCGGATCACCGCGCGCTCTTCGTGAATGCCGCGCTCTGCCACAACCTGAAAGAAACAGGCAATCAGGGCAAGCACGCCTGGCTGGGCGACCCGATGGAGGCGGCGCTGGCCGACATGGGCCGGCAGGCGGCCGGCGCGCTCGACGGCTACGCGCGCATCGACGAGATTCCCTTCGACACCGACCGCAAGCGCATGTCGGTGCTGTGCGAAACCCCGCAGGGACGCATGCTTTACTGCAAGGGGGCGCTGGAAACGGTGCTTGAGGCCTGCGATTTCGCGCAGCTCGACGCCATGGTTGCGCCGCTCGATGGCGCCGTGAAAACCCGCCTGCTCGCGGCGCAGGACGCGTTGGCGGAGGCCGGTCTGCGCGTGCTGGCTTTTGCCCATGGCCCGGTCGACGGCGGCCTGCCGGCCGAGGAGCGCGGCCTCGTCCTGTCGGGCCTGGTCGGGCTGGAAGATCCGCCGCGGCCGGAAGTGCCGGAGGCCATGGCGCGCTGCGCCGCGGCCGGCATCCGCGTCATCATGGTCACTGGCGACCATCCGCATACGGCGCAGGCCATCGCCCGCGAAATCGGCCTGACGAAGAGCGCGCAGCCGGTCGTCATCAGCGGCGACGATCTGGGCCGCCTGTCGCCGGCGCAGCTGCAGCTGGCGCTGGATGCGCCGGAAATCCTGTTCGCCCGCGTCGCCGCCGTGCAGAAGATGCACCTCGCCGAGGCGCTGCAGAAGAAGGGCGAGATCGTCGCCGTCACCGGCGACGGCGTCAACGATGCGCCGGCGCTGAAGGTCGCCGACATCGGCATCGCCATGGGCATTGCCGGCACCGACGTCGCCAAGGAAGCGGCCGACCTGATCCTGCTCGACGACAACTTCGCCAGCATCGTCTCGGCCATCGAGGAAGGGCGCGCGGTGTTCGACAACCTGCGCAAGTTCCTCACCTACATCCTTTCCTCCAACATTCCCGAACTGGTACCCTATCTCGCCTTCGTGCTGCTGCGCATTCCGCTGCCGCTCACCATCATCCAGATCCTGGCGGTCGACCTCGGCACCGACATGCTGCCGGCGCTCGCGCTCGGTGCCGAAAAGCCCGACCCCGACGTGATGCGGCGCCCGCCGCGCGCGCGCGGCGAAAGGTTGTTGTCGTGGGGCCTGATCGCCCGCGCCTATCTGTTCCTCGGTGTGCTGGAAGCGGCTGCCGCGATGACGGTGTTCTTTTTCGTTCTCGACGCCGCCGGCTGGCACTACGGGGAGCCGTTGGCGCGAACCGCGCCGCTCTACCTCGAGGCGACCACCGCCTGCCTCGCGACCATCGTGATGATGCAGGTGATCAATGTATTCCTGTGCCGCCACCCGCGGCGTTCCGTCTTCGCGTTCAGCCTTTCCGGCAACCCGCTCATCCTGCTCGGCATCGCAGCGGAGCTGGGCCTGCTGCTGTTCATCGCCTATACCCCGACCGGCCATTGGCTGTTCGGCACGGCGCCGGTGGGGGCTGAGGTCTGGCTGTTCGCGGCGGCGCTGGCGGCATTGATGGGGTTCGCGGAGGAGCTGCGCAAGAGGTGGCTGCGGCGGCGCCGGTGCGCGGCCGGTTGCGGACGTCGGCCTGCACGCCCAGGCCGGGTGCGGCCGGACTGAGGGGCTTGCCGGGCCGGCCGACCGCGATTGCCGCGCAGCCCCCGTTCGGGCGCCGGCCTGCCGCCATCGACAGACGACCGACGCGCGCCGGAAAAAGCATTTCAGATCTTGCGCAAAATGCCGATAATCATTGCAAAGGTAATCTTGAACTCCATATCTTTTTATCTTTCATTGCGGGGAATGCCGATGCGTCTTTATCGCTTGTGGTTCGCCATTTCCCTGCTGGCCCTGTCCTGGCCGGCGGCAGCCTCCCCGCCGGGGAAAATCGCGGTGCCGGACGCCATCGCCGGCGTGACCACGCTGAATGCCGAGGGCCTGATCGAATTGGCCGAACGTTTGCCCGGGCTGGTCGTCATCGATTCGCGGATGGCTGTGGACCGGCGCCAAGGCTATATCCAGGGATCGATCAGCCTGCCGGACACCCAGACCGCCTGCGCGACGCTGGGCGATTTCATTGCCACGCTTGACACCCCGACCCTGTTCTATTGCAACGGGGTCAAATGCGGGCGCAGCGTGATCGCGATCAGGATCGCCCAGGGCTGTGGCTACCGCAGGCTGTACTGGTTCCGCGGCGGCTTCGAGGAGTGGAAGCAGAAAGACTATCCTTTCCTGCGGCAGTAGGCCGGCATGCTGCGCCGCCCGATCACCCTGCGTGTACTGAGCGGCCTGGTGGTGCTGGCAATGGGCGTGCTCGGCATGTCGCTGGCGCTGGTGACCGGCGAGATCTACCATCGCCTCACCCTGGACAATCAGCGTCAGGGTCTGAGCGGAATGGTGGGGCTGGCAGCCAGCGAGCGCATTGAACGTCTGCAAGAAAAATCCCGCTCCCTGGGCCTCAGCATCCAGAGCGATCCGACCTTCGAGCGGCTGCTGAAGGCGGGGGACTATTCCGCCGTCAATCATCTGCTCGATGATCAGTTCCATCAGTATTTCGTGACCGCCGGCGAGATCCGGCTGGTCCAGTTGCGGCTGTTCAGCCCCGACTTCAGGCTGCTCGCCGAAGCCGGCGAGGGCGTGCGCGGGGCTTCCGCACAAAAGGCCGCCTGCCCCGGCGTGCTGGAGGCGGCGAAACGCCGCCGCGGCCCGCAGCGCCTGCAATCCCTCTCCGCCCTGTGCGCCGCACCCCTGCCGCTGCACAGCCTGATCGTGCCGGTCGGTGGCCTGTTTCTGCGCGGCTATCTTGAGGTCGTGGTCGACCCTTCCCCCAGCCTGGTCGGCCTGGACAAGACCCTGGGCATGCCGTTGCGCATGCAATCGGTGACGGGCAGCGAACTGTATCGATCCGCGTCATGGCCGGCGGCGGGCAGCGAGCGTGGCGCCCTGGAAGTGAACTATGCGCTGCGGGACGACGGCGGACGCGAGGTGTTGCGGCTGACCATGCTGAGCGATGTCGCGGCCCTGCGCGGCCAGCTCGACGAGACGCGGCGCAATATCCTGCTGGTGGCGACCTTGCTGACCCTGGCGGTGGCAATACTGCTGTACCGGGTGCTGCGCAGGACGATGCTGGAGCCGATTACGGACCTGCTGCGCCGCCTGCAGCGCTACGGCCAGCATGGCGAGGCCGACAGGAAAGACATGGTGCCGACCGGGGCGATCCGGGAACTGCATGCCCTGCAGGACGTTTACGACACCCTGGATCATCTGGCCCGCACCGATCCGTTGACCCAGCTGCCGAATCGCGCCCAGTTCCAGGATTGTCTGGAGCGCCATACCACGGGAGAGCATCGGCACAATGGCGGTTTTGCCTTGTTGATGATGGACCTCAACGGCTTCAAACAGGTGAACGACCAGTTCGGCCACCACGTCGGCGATGCGCTGCTGCAGCAGGTGGCGGCGCGCCTGGAAAGCACCAAGCGCCGGGGGGATGTCCTGGCGCGCCTGGGGGGCGACGAATTCGGGATGCTCCTGCCCGGGGTGCGGGAGCGCGAGAGCGCCGGCAGCGTGGCGGATAAGCTGGCCCGGATACTGGGCGATCCGTTTCAGATCGGTTCCCATGCGTGCCGGGTGGGCGTGAGCATCGGCATCGCCTTCTATCCCGACGACGACGCTGACCCCGATGCGCTGATCCGCCTGGCGGACGCCGCCATGTACGAGGCCAAGCGCGGCCGCGGCGGCCATGCCTATGCGAATTCCGCTATGGCCTAGCGGACAGCGCCGCCCCGGCCGCCGGCCTTGAGCGGCGGTGCCGGTCAGCGCCCCTCGGGCAGCACGATGTTGACTTCCAGCACTTCGTAGTTGCCCTGCTTCTCGAGCCCCACCTTGATACCGGCGGGATCGATCGGGAAGTACTTGGAAATCACCGCGACCAGGTCTTTTTGCAGATCGGGCAGGAAATCGGGACCGGAGAGTCCCGCGCGTTCGTGCGCGATGATGAGTTGCAGGCGCTCCTTGGCAACCGAGGCGGTCGGTTTCTTTTCGCCGAAAATGAGGGTGAGCCAGGACATCTTACTTGCCTCCGAACAGGCGCTTGATCAAGCCCGGTTTTTCGTAGTCGACGAAACGCAGCGGATGCTCCTCGCCGAGGAAGCGGCCGATCGCATCCTGATAGGCGTCGGCCACCGGGGTGCCTTTCTGATGGATCGCGGGGATCCCCTGGTTGGAGGCCTGCAGCACCGCCTCGGATTCCGGGATGACGCCCAAAAGCGGGATCCGCAGCAGTTCCTGGATGTCGGTGTAGGTCAGCATTTCGCCTTCCACCGCGCGCTTCGGGGCATAGCGGGTGACCAGCAGATGTTCCTTCACCGGCTCGCGGCCTTCGCTGGCGCGGCGGCTTTTCGACTGGATGATGCCGAGGATGCGGTCGGAATCGCGCACCGACGAGACTTCCGGGTTGGTGACGACGATGGCCTGGTCGGCGAAGGTGAGCGCCACCACCGCGCCGTGCTCGATCCCGGCGGGCGAGTCGCAGACGATGTAGTCGAAGCCCTGGTGTTCCAGGTCCTTCAGCACCTTCTCCACGCCTTCCTCGGTGAGCGCGTCCTTGTCGCGCGTCTGCGAGGCCGGCAGCACGAACAGGTTGTCGGCGTGCTTGTCCTTGATCAGCGCCTGGTGCAGGTTGGCGTCGCCCTGGATAACGTTGACGAAGTCGTACACCACGCGGCGTTCGCAGCCCATGATGAGGTCGAGGTTGCGCAGACCCACGTCGAAATCGATCACGGCTGTCTTGAAGCCGCGCAGCGCAAGGCCGCTGGCGATCGAGGCGCTGGTGGTGGTCTTGCCGACGCCGCCCTTGCCTGAGGTCACAGTGATGATGGTTGCCACGGCGCTTCCTTTTTTACTGGGGATGGAGAGGTTCGATGACGATCTGGCTGGCGTCGGCCAGCCGGATTTGCGCCGGCTTGCCCGCCACGGCGGCGTCCGGCGCGGATTCGAAGGTGCGGTACACGCCCGCGATCGACACCAGTTCGGCTTCAAGCTGCGTGGTGAAGATGCGCGCCGCGGTGTCGCCGCGCGCGCCGGCGAGCGCCCGCCCCTTGAGCGGGGCATACACATGGATGCTGCCGTCGGCGATCACTTCCGCGCCGGGATTGACCGCGGCCAGCACCACGATGTCGCCGCCCGCCGCGTACACCCGCTGCCCCGAGCGCAGCGGCTTGTCGATGATGCGGGTGGGGGCGCTGGCCGCAGCGGCCGGCGCGGCCTGGTTCAGCACCAGCAGTCCGGCCTGGGTGGCGGCTGCGGCCAGTTCGGCCGACGCATTCTGCACCGCGAAAGGATTCAAGCCCCGGTTTTTCAATTCCTGCGCCAGCCAGACCCAGTCGGGCGATGCCGCGTCGGCCGGCAGGCGGCTGCACTCGAACACTGCCGCCTCGCCGCCGAAGAAATCCGGCGTCGCCGCAAACAGCGTGGTGAGATGGGTGTCCAGCGCAGCGTGCTCGGCGCTGTTGAGGATGACTTGTATCCCGGCGAGCCGCGTGGTTTTCAGTTCCAGCGCGGGCGCGGGGCGGGGCTCACGTCGGCGCGGCATGGCAGGCAGGGCGGGGAGAATTCACGAAACAGGCGGTAGAAAGCAACCCCGAGAGTCTAGCCGCACCTGCATGGCGGGGCAAGGCGCGCGGGCGCGGCGGATCGACGCCGAGGGTTCGCCGATGGCGGCGGCCGGGCCGCCGGCCATCAGCGCGATGCGCTCGGACAGCAATCCCGCCGCCTCGGCGTCGTGGAGCCCTTCCTCACTGGCAGCGCATCTCCGGCGTCAATTTCATCCACTGCGCCAGCCAGTTTTTTGCCCGCTCGCGCGCATGCCGCGTGGCGATCTTTTCCTCCGGCGTCTGGTCGGGACGGAAGTCGAACGCACGCCGCGCCATCGGGTAGACCTGGTATTCGACCGGCACGCCGCGCTCCCACAGCGCATAGAACGCGCGGCCGCCGTTCATGCGGCGCAGCTCGTAATCCTGTTCGCCGATCAGGTACAGGATCGGCGTGGCGAGCTGCATGATTTCGGGTGCGATGCGGAACAGTTGGTCCGGCTCGGGCGCGTTGGGATTCTGCATGTGGCCGTAATAGCTGACGATGGCGGCGATGTCGTTGCCGCGCTTGGCGGCCAGCCGGATCGCGTAATACGGGCCGCGCGACAGGCCGACGATGCCGACCGGCTGCTTGCAGGCGTTGGGCAGCGACTTCAGATAATCGAGCCCGGCTTCCACATCCATTTCGGTGTCGGGATTGTGCGCCGACGGCCAGCGCTCGATGAAGCGGCCGCTCTGCCAGTCGGGCGCGACGACCAGGAAGCCCTGCTCGGCGAGCTCGCGCACGTGGGCGCGTTCGTCGCCTTCGTAGCCGCGCTTGGCGTGGATGAACAGCAGCGGCGGGAACGGGCCCTTGCCGGCGGGGGTGGCGATCTCGACCGGCACGTCGGAACCGTCGGCGGCCTGGATGGTGGTCTTGCTCAGTTCGACGGCGCCGGCGGCGAAGGCCGGCGCGCCCAGCGCCGATGCTAAGATGGCGCCCGCGATGACGAGTCTTTTCATGGTCTTCTCCGGGTGTTTTTCTGGCCGCCATTCTAGGCCAGTGCCTCCGGTTTGCCGCGCAGTCAAAACGTACCCGGGGGGACATGCATCCCCCGGCGGGCATCGCTGCCGGTGAACGCTTCCCGCGACGAACCGGCGATCCCGCTCCGGCTGCGGCGGCCGCTGGCCGCGGTGTGGATTTCGCTGGGCCTGCATGCGGCGCTGATCGCGCTGGTGCAGCTGGCGCCGCCGCCGGCGGGCACCGGGGCGCCGGTGATCGAGGCGCGGCTGGAGTCGCCGCGCGCCGCGCCGCCTGCCGCGGACGTGCCGCCGCTCGCGCCCGCAGCGGATGCGCCGGACGACTCCGCGCAGGATGCCCCGCGGCTTGCGCCGAGCGAGACGGCGGAGGCGCTGCCGGTGGCCGAGCCGGCAGCGCCCGCACCCGCCGCGTCCCCGCCTGCCCCGGGCGCTGCCGAGCCGTTGCCGGGCGTGACGATCGCCAGCGCGGTCGACCTTACCTATTACAGTGCGCGCGACCTCGATGTGCCTCCGCGCGCCTTGCGCGAGATCGTGCCGGATTATCCCGGCGCCGCCGACCGTCAGCGGCTGTCCGGCAAGGTGCGGCTGCAACTGAAGCTGGAAGCCGATGGCCGCGTCAGCGACGTCGATGTCGTGAGCGCCGTTCCGCCCGGCCTGTTCGAGGATTCCGCGCTGAAGGCGTTCCGCGATGCCCGCTTCGCCCCGGCGCAAAAAGGCGGCCGCCCGGTGCGCGCGCTGGTGCTGATCGAGGTGGAGTACGACTGGGAAGGCCGGCCGCGTTAGCCGTTCAGCTTGCCGGAGGCGGGGTGGCCAGGCCTTGCAGGATGGGGCAGTCGGGACGGTGGTCGCCGTGACAGGCCTGCGCGAGCGTGGTCAGGGTGGTGCGCATCTCGGTCAGCGCCGTGATGCGCGCGTCGAGATCGGCGATGTGCGCTTCGGCCAGGCGCTTGACGTCGGCGCTGGCGCGCCCGGGGTCGTCCCACAGCGACAGCAGTTGGCCGATCTGGTCGAGCGAAAACCCGAGATCGCGCGCGCGGCGGATGAAGCGCAGCAAATGGACGTCGCGTTCGTGATATTGCCGGTAGCCCGCCTGGGTGCGGCTGCTGGTGCGGATGAGGCCGATGCGCTCGTAATGGCGGATCATCTTGGCCGACACGCCGCTGGCGCGGGCGGCGTCGCCGATGTTCATCGCGCGTCCCCGGCAGGACGCCAGCGCCGCAGCAGCAGCGCGTTGCTCACCACGCTGACGCTGGAAAACGCCATCGCCGCGCCGGCGATGACCGGGTTCAACAGGCCCGCCGCGGCGAGCGGAATGCCGACCACGTTGTAGACGAAGGCCCAGAACAGGTTCTGCCGGATCTTGGCGTAGGTGCGCCGGGAAATGTCGATGGCGTCGGCCACCAGCGCCGGATCGCCGCGCATCAGGGTGATGCCGGCGGTGTGCATGGCGACGTCGCTGCCGGAGGACATGGCGATGCCGACGTCGGCGGCGGCGAGCGCGGGGGCGTCGTTGATGCCGTCGCCGACCATCGCCACCGTTCCGCCCGTGGCCTTGAGTTGGCCGATGTGCGCGGCCTTGTCCGCCGGCAGCACTTCGGCCAGCACGCTGTCGATGCCGAGCGCGCCGGCCGCCGCCTGGGCGGCGCCGCGGTTGTCGCCGCTGAGCATGACGGTGGCGATGCCTTGCGCCTTGAGGTGCGCCACGCCCGCGGCGGCGGTGGGCTTGATGGCGTCGCCGAAGGCCAGCACGCCGAGCGCGCGGCGGTCGCTGGCGCGCGCCAGCCACGACACGGTGCGGCCTGCGGCCTGCAGTTCGGCCGCGGCGGCATCGAGCGCGGCGGTGGCGACCTCGTTCTCGGTCATCAGGCGGCGATTGCCCAGCCAGTATTTCGCGCCGTCGACTTCGCCGGCAATGCCGCGCCCCGGCAGCGCCTGCTGCGCGCGCGCCGGCCGGGCGGCGCTGGCGGAAGCGGCGTGCTTCGCCAGCACCGCGCGCGCCAGCGGGTGCTCGCTGCCCGCCTGCAGTCCGGCGGCGATGGCCAATACCTCGTTTGCGTCGTTGCCGTCCGCCGCCAGGCAGGCCGCCACGTGCGGGGTGCCGTCGGTGAGGGTGCCGGTCTTGTCGAACACCACGGTGTCGACCTTGTGCGCCAGTTCCAGCGCTTCGGCGTCCTTGATCAGGATGCCGTGGCGCGCGGCGACGCCGGTGCCCGCCATGATTGCGGTGGGGGTGGCCAGGCCCAGCGCGCAGGGGCAGGCGATCACCAGCACCGCGACGGCGTTGAGGATGGCCTGTTCGGCGTCGCCGCCCAGCGCCCACCAGCCGGCAAAGGTGAGCAAGGCGATTCCCATCACCACCGGCACGAACACCGCGCTCACCTTGTCCACCAGCCGCTGGATCGGCGCCTTGGCGGCCTGCGCGTTTTCCACCATGCGGATGATGCGCGCCAGCGTGGTCTCCGTTCCCACCGCCGTGGTGCGTGCGAGCAGCACGCCGTGCGCGTTGATGGCGCCGCCGGTCACCATATCGCCCGGCTGCTTGTCGACCGGCAGAGACTCGCCGGTGAGCATGGATTCGTCGATCTGGCTTTCGCCTTCGATCACCTCGCCGTCGACCGGCACCCGTTCGCCGGGGCGGATCACCACCAGATCGCCCACCCGGATCGCGTCGATCGGCATGTCGCGGTCGACGCCGTCGAGACGCACCCGTGCGGTGGCCGGGCGCAGGGCCTGCAGGGCGCGGATGGCTTCGGTGGTCTGGCGTTTGGCACGCGCCTCCAGCCATTTGCCCAGCAGCACCAGGCTGATCACCACCGCCGAGGCCTCGAAATACAGATGCATCGGGTCGCCGCGCGTCAGCAGCAGGTATACGCTCAGGCCATAGGCCGCGCTGGTGCCGACGGCCACCAGCAGATCCATGTTGCCGCTGCCTGCGCGCAGCGCCTTCCAGCCGGCGCGATAGAAACGCGCGCCGAGCCAGAACTGCACCGGCGTCGCCAGCACCATTTGCAGCCAGCCCGGCGGCATCCAGTGCACGCCGAACAGGCTGCCGAGCATGGGGGCGACCAGCGGCAGCGATAGCGCTATCGCCAGCGCCACCGGCCACCAGTCGGGCAGCGCGCGCAGCGGGGCGGCCGGGCTTGCGCTTGCCGCCTGCGGCCGTTGCGCGCCGTAACCGGCGCGCTCCACCGCGGCGATCAGCGCGGCGGCTGACGTGCCCTGCGCCACCTCGACCGTCGCCTGCTCGGTGGCCAGGTTGACGCTGGCATCAAGTACGCCGGGCACGTTGCCGAGCGCCTTTTCCACCCGCGCCGAGCAACTCGCGCAGGTCATGCCGGCGATGTCGAGGGTCAGCGATTCGGTTGGCACGCTGAAACCGGCCTGCTCGATGGCGCGCTGAACCGACGCCGCATCGGCCGCACCCGTGACGGTCGCGGTTTCGGTCGCCAGATTCACCGTTGCACTGGTCACGCCCGGCAGCTGCCGGAGCACTTTTTCCACGCGCGCCGCACAGCTGGCGCAGGTCATGCCCTGGATGCCGACGGCGAGCGGAGAGGCGTTGGAGGGGTTCATCGTGGATTCCCGGTTGAGGCAGATGCTGACACCATAAACCCTACCACGATGGAAAGGTCAAGCGGGCGGCGGCGGCCCGCTCGCGGGGATGAATAAAGCCGATCGATCGCAACCGCCGCGCTCAGCGGCGGACGGTGGTCAGGGGGAAGTCCTTCGGCAGCAGCACCCACATGCGGCCGCGCTGTTTCATGCGGCCGGCGAGTTCACCCGCCGCGTTGCCGAAGCCCCAGAAGAAGTCGGCGCGCACGCCACCGCGGATGGCGCCGCCGGTATCCTGCGCCATCACCAGCCTGTTCAGCGGCAGCGGCGAATTGGGCTGGGTGGTGGCGAGAAAGACCGGTGCGCCGAGCGGAATGAAACGCGGGTCGATGGCGATCGAGCGGCCGCCGGTGAGCGGCACGCCGAGCGCGCCGAGCGGGCCAGGCAGGTCGTTGGGTAGTTCGCGGAAGAATACGAAACTGGGGTTGCTGGCGAGCAGCTCCGGCAGCTTGTCGGGATTCTTCGCGCCCCAGTCCTTGATGCCCTGCATCGAGGCCTGTTCGAGCTTCAGTTCGCCGCGCTCGACCAGCAGCTTGCCGATCGATAGATAGGGGTGGCCGTTCTGGTCCGCGTAGCCGACGCGCAGGTGCGCGCCGTCCGGCAGTTCGATGCGGCCCGAGCCCTGGATCTGCAGGAAAAAGAGCTCCACCGGGTCTTCCGCCCAGGCAATCGGCCTGCCCTTGAAGCCGTTGCCGTTGGCCGCCTCGATTTCCTTGCGGGTGGGGTAGGGCACCAGCTTGTTGCCGGCCAGCCGACCGCGCAGGCGTAGGTTTTTCAGTTCGGGGTAGACGCTTGCGAGATCCACCGTGATGAGATCGTCGGGGGCGGCATAGAGCGGGAAACGCGCGCGCGCGGTACGCACGCGGTCGCCCTTCAGCAGGGGCTCGTAGTAGCCGGTGATCATGCCTTCGGTACTGCCGTCTTCCTGGCTGGCCTGGTAAGGCTGGAAACGCTGCTCGAAAAATGTCCGTACGGTCGCGTCGTCGGGGGGCGGCATCGCCGCCGCATCGGCACAGACCGCTTGCCATGCGGTGCGCTTGCCGAGCGTGGCGCAGCTGCGCAGGAAGGCGGTCCAGGCTTCGCCGGCCCTGTCGTCCTGCCAGAAGGCCACGGCCGTCCAGTCCACCGGTCTGAGCGTGGGGTAGGCTGCAGCCGGAACCGGGATCGGAACGGAGGGCGGAGCGGGTTCGGGTTGCGGCGCGGGCACCGGGACTGGCGCCGGCACCGGCGCCGGCGTCGGAGGAACGGGCAGCACCGCAGGCGGTTGCACCGCACAGGCCGACAACAGCAGGGCGAACAGCCACGGACTTGTGCGTAACAGCATCACGGGTGAAGATGGCCCCAGCAAAAACATGCGCCGAGTATAGCAATGGAGGGACGGGTTTAATGGAGACCCAGGGGCTGGGCTGGCTGCTGCTGGAGGCGGGAATCGCGCTCGGATTGCTGCTGTTCATCGTGTGGTGGACGATGAAAAAATAGGATTCGGGGAGCTTGTGCGGCTTCGCCGCGCTACGCTTTGTTGCGGCCTTCCGGCCCCTGCCTCAGTGCAGAACCCGCGGCATCGACAGCGTGAACTGGGGGATTTCGGCGTCGAACTTGTTGCCGTCTTCCGCCGCCATCTGGTAGGTGCCGCGCATGGTGCCCACCGGCGTCGCCAGCGCGGTGCCGCTGGTGTATTCGAAGCTTTCGCCGGGCCGCAGCAAGGGCTGTTCGCCGACCACGCCGAGGCCTTTGACTTCCTGGATGACGTTCTCGGCATCGGTGATGATCCAGTGGCGCGAAATCAGTTGTGCGGCCACGGTGCCGGTGTTGGCGATGGTGATGGTGTAGGCGAACACGTAACGGTCGGCCGAAGGATCGCTCTGTTCGGCCAGATAGGTTGTGTTGACGTTGACGCTGATATGGTATTTCTTGCCTTCGGCCACGGGAATGCTCGACGGGTATGGGATGCGCGGAGTGTAACGCAATGGCGCGGCGGGCTGCTAAAATGGCCGGGTTTTCCCAAAAATCCCGGAGCTTCCCATGACGTACCGCATCGCCCCGTCCATCCTGTCCGCCAACTTTGCCCGGCTTGGCGAGGAAGTCGACAACGTGCTCGCCTCCGGCGCCGACATCGTCCACTTCGACGTGATGGACAACCACTACGTGCCCAACCTCACCATCGGCCCGCTGGTGTGCGAGGCACTGCGGAAGCACGGCGTCACCGCGCCGATCGACGTGCACCTGATGGTGAAGCCGGTCGACCGCATCATCCCCGATTTCGCGAAAGCGGGGGCGACCTACATCACCTTCCATCCGGAAGCTTCCGAGCACATCGACCGTACCATCGGCCTGATCAAGGAAAACGGCTGCAAGGCCGGCCTGGTGTTCAATCCGGCCACCCCGCTCGACGTGCTGGAATACACGCTGGACAAGCTCGACATGGTGCTCTTGATGAGCGTCAACCCCGGCTTCGGCGGCCAGAAGTTCATCCCCTACGTGCTCGACAAGGCGCGCGCCGTGCGCAAGATGATCGACGACCGCGGCCTTGACGTGAACATCGAGATCGACGGCGGCGTCGGCCCCGCCAACATCGCCGACGTGGCGCGCGCCGGGGTCGACACCTTCGTCGCCGGCTCGGCCGTGTTCGGCGCCGCCAAGGACAGCGACCCGCAGCGCTACAACAGCGTCATCGCCGCGATGCGCGCGGAACTCGCCAAGGTTTAAACAGATACAAGATTCAAGGTTCAAGAGACAAGACGTTCTCTTGCTTCTTGAGTCCTGCAACTTGCATCTCAAAATGAAAAGCTTCCCCCTCCCCATCAAGGCCGTCGTCATCGATCTCGACGGCACCCTGCTCAATACCGCGCCGGACCTGGCGCACGCCGCCGAGCTGATGATGGCCGACCTCGGCCGCCCCTGCCCGTCGCTGGAAACGATTTCCACCTACATCGGCAACGGCGTGTCGCGGCTGGTCAAGCGCGTGCTCACCGGCGACATGGACGCCGAACCGGAGGCCGCGCTGTTCGCGCAGGCCATCGCCGCGTACCAGAAGCATTACGGCGAACACGTGTCGCTGCACTCGCGCCCGTTCCCCGGCGTGGTCGAGGGCCTCGACGCATTCAAAGCGATGGGCCTGCACATCGCCTGCATCACCAACAAGGCCGCGCAGTTCACCCATCCGCTGTTGAAGGACACCGGCCTGTTCGATTATTTCGAACTGATCCTGTCCGGCGACACCCTGCCGAAGCGCAAGCCCGACCCGCTGCCGCTGCTGCACGCCTGCGAGGTGTTCAAGGTGCAGCCGGCCGAGCTGCTCCTGATCGGCGACTCGCTCAACGACACCCAGGCCGCGCGCGCCGCCGGCAGCCCGGTGTTCTGCGTGCCCTACGGCTACAACCGCGGCCGCCCGGTCGCCGAGCTCGACCTCGACGCGGTGGTGCCGAGCCTCGCCGAGGCGGCGAAGATGGTGGTCAAGGCGTGAGGCGTGAGGCGCAAGGGGTGAGGCGGGGCTGCGCAGGCGCGGAGCGCCGATGGCGATGGCTGGCTTCCGACTGAGTTCCTCGCCTGACGCCTCACTCCTAACGCCTCACGCCAAAAATGACTGAACAAGAATTCTTCGAACTCGCCCGCCAGGGCTTCAACCGCATTCCGCTGGTGCGCGAGATGCCCGGCGATCTGGAAACGCCGCTGTCGGTGTATCTCAAGCTGGCCAATGCGCCCTACGCCTACCTGCTCGAATCGGTGGTGGGCGGCGAGCGTTTCGGACGCTACTCCTTCATCGGCCTGCCGGCGCGCACGATCCTCCGGGTTCGCGCGCACCTGCTGACGGTGGAAACCGACGGCCGGGTGGTCGAGGAGCACACGCTGCCCGACCCGCTGGCTTTCGTCGCCGATTTCCAGGCGCGCTTCAAGGCCGCACCGCTGGCCGGGCTGCCGCGCTTCACCGGCGGGCTGGCCGGCTACTTCGGCTACGACACCATACGCTACATCGAGAAGCGGTTGGCCGACAGGCGCAAGGACGACGTGCTGCATACGCCGGACATCCTCCTGATGCTGACCGAGGAACTGGCGGTATTCGACAACCTCGCCGGCAAGCTCTACCTCATCACCCATGCCGATCCGATGCAGCAGGATGCCTATGCGCAGGGCCATCTGCGTCTTGCCGGACTGGCCGAGAAACTGCGTGCACCGGTGACGCTGCCGGTCGAACCGCTT
The DNA here is from genome assembly GCA_001897675.1 of Thiobacillus sp. 65-1059. GTDB lineage: Bacteria > Pseudomonadota > Gammaproteobacteria > Burkholderiales > Thiobacillaceae > Thiobacillus. The sequence goes on from MKUE01000115.1 coordinate 50,175, forward strand.
GCCGATGTGGCCGAACCGAGTTCCGAATTCGGCGAGGCCGAATTCAAGGCGGCGGTGCAGAAAGCCAAGGACTACATCGCCGCCGGCGACATCATGCAGGTGGTGCTCTCCCAGCGCATGGCACGGCCGTTCGCCGCCTCGCCGCTGTCGCTGTACCGCGCGCTGCGCAGCCTCAACCCGTCGCCCTACATGTTCTTCTACGACCTCGGCGGCTTCCACATCGTCGGTTCGTCGCCGGAAATCCTGGTGCGGCTCGAAGGCGACCTCGTCACCCTGCGTCCCATCGCCGGCACCCGCCCGCGCGGACTCACGCGCGAGGACGACCAGCGCCTCGCCGAGGAACTGCTGGCCGACCCCAAGGAGTGCGCCGAGCACCTGCAGCTGCTCGACCTGGGGCGCAACGACACCGGGCGCGTCGCCGTCACCGGCTCGGTTCGCGTCACCGAGAACATGCAGATCGAGCGCTACTCGCACGTCATGCACATCGTCTCCAACGTCGAGGGCAGGCTGAGGCCGGGCCTTTCCGCGCTCGACGTGCTGCGCGCGAGCTTCCCGGCCGGCACCGTGTCGGGCGCCCCCAAGGTGCGGGCGATGGAAATCATCGACGAGCTGGAACCCAGCAAGCGCGGCATCTACGCCGGCGCGGTCGGCTATCTGGGGTTCAATGGCGACATGGACCTGGCGATCGCCATCCGCACCGCGGTGGTGAAGGACGGCATGCTTTACGCGCAGGCGGGCGCCGGCATCGTCGCCGATTCAGTGCCCGACAACGAATGGATGGAAACGCTCAACAAGGCGCGCGCCGTCGTCCGTGCGGCCGAGCTGGCCCAGGCGCGCTTCGCGACCCGGGCCGAGTGAGCGGGCTCCAGGGGGCCGCGATAACGCGGCATCAAGCGGCGTCTTTTTCAGCGTGACGGCGTTGCCATGGTCCGGGCGCGCCGCCTTCCCGCGCCTTGCCCAGCGCAAAAATCCATCCGTTTCCTCCGCTCGCGCTGTTGCGGCAGCCGGCCGCTAGCCCAGGCCATAGCGTTTCAGCTTGCGGTACAGCGTGCGTTCGGTGACGCCGAGCGCGGCAGCGACCCGGCTGCGATGGCCGGCGTGCGAGTCGAGCAGGGCGCGGATGTGGCTGCGCTCGATCTCGGCCAGCGGCTGCGTGCCCGCGCCCGGCTGCTGCGGTAGTGCCGCCACAGGCAGATGCAGGTCGGCGGCGCGGATCACGCCGTCCTGGCAGGTCAGCACCGCGCGCTGCAGCAGGTTGCGCAGTTCGCGCACATTGCCGGGGAATTCGTATGCCTGCAGCGTGGCCAGCGCGGCTGCATCCAGCCGGCAGGCACGGCGGCTGCCGGCCAGGCGCTTGAGCAGAAACGCCGCCAGCGCAGGGAGGTCCTCGCGCCGTTCGCGCAGCGCAGGCAGGGTCACGTCGATGCCCGCCAGCCGGTAATACAGATCGAGCCGGAACCGTTTCTCGTCCACCTCGTCCAGCAGCCGGCGATTGGTGGCCGATACCAGCCGCACGTCGGCGTTCAGCGTATGGGTGCCGCCGACGCGGCGGAATTCGCCGGTTTCCAGTACCCGCAGCAGCTTGGCCTGCAAGCCCAGCGGAATCTCGGCCACCTCGTCCAGGAACAGCGTGCCGCCGTCCGCCAGTTCGAACAGCCCTTTCTTCAGGCCGCTGCTGCCCGAGAAGGCACCGCGCTCATGGCCGAACAGTTCGCTTTCGAACAGGGTTTCCGGCACGGCGGCGCAGTTGATCACGATGAAGGGGCCGCCGGCTCGCGCCGAACGGGCATGAATGAAGCGCGCGGCGAGATCCTTGCCCACCCCGCTCTCGCCATACAGCAGGATCGAGGCCTCGCTGTCGGCCACCCGTGCGAGATTGTCCACGCAGGCCAGAAACGCCGGGGACTGCCCCACCATCTGCATGGCATCGCAGTCGGTGCCGACGCTGGCTTCCAGCGGAAAGAGCTGTTCGCCCAGATAGCGCTCGCCATCCACGCCGCGCAGGGCATGCCCGCGTATGCGGGTGCGCTCGGGCTGGTCGCCGGCATGGAAATGGGTGTGCAGCACCTCGACCGCTTCGCCGTGGTCGAACAAGGCCTGGTGCGGGCACTGTTCGCCGTTTTCGTGGCAGGGGCGCGATGCGTGGTGCGACACGGCATAGCAGTGCCGGCCGACGATGGCGCCGGGCGTCACGCCGTAGGCTTCGCCATAGCGCTGATTCGCCGCCACGATGCGGTATTCGCGATCGATCACCACAAAGGGCTGGTCGTTCGCGTCGATGAGATCCTGCAGTTCGATATGGGGCATGGCTGCAACCGGGTCATGACTTCAGCGGAGCGTGGCATGACAATATGGTCATGTCAAACCGCGCAGACCTCTCCAGCGCCCGAATCCAGGCGCATCGAATGATGGCGTGGAGCTTGCTTATCCAGTTGCTAAGCTAAATGGGACACCTCGACAGGAGACAGCAATGGCACATATCGTAATTTTGGGTGCGGGCGTGGGCGGCATGACGATGGCCTACGAAATGCGCGAACAGGCGCGGACCGAAGACAAGGTCACCGTGATTTCCAACCTGCCGTATTTCCAGTTCACGCCGTCCAACCCCTGGGTCGGGGTCAACTGGCGCAAGCGCGACGACATCACCCTGCCGGCCGCGCCCTACCTCAACAAAAAAGGCATCGATTTCATCCCGGTCGGCGCCGCGCGCGTGCACCCCGAACGCAACCAGGTCGAACTCGCCGATGGCCGGGCGGTGGACTACGACTTCCTCGTCATCGCGACCGGCCCCAAGCTGGCGTTCGACGAAATCCCGGGATTGGGCCCGGAAGGGCATACCCAGTCGGTGTGCCAGGTCGAACACGCCGTCGCCGCGGGTCAGGCCTGGGAACGCTTCGTGCAGGAGCCGGGGCCGATCGTGGTCGGCGCCGTGCAGGGGGCGTCGTGCTACGGGCCGGCGTATGAATTCGCCATGATCATGGACACCGACCTCAGGCGGCGCAAAATCCGCGACCGCGTGCCGATGACCTACGTCACCGCCGAGCCCTACATCGGCCACCTGGGCCTGGGCGGCGTCGGCGACTCCAAGGGCATGCTGGAATCCGTGATGCGCGACCGCCACATCAAATGGATCTGCAACGCCAAGGTCAGCAAGGTCGAAGCCGGCAAGATGTTCGTCGCCGAACACAACGAGAAAGGCGAGGTCGTCAAGGAACACGAATTGCCGTTCGCCTACTCGATGATGCTGCCCGCATTCAAGGGCATCGACGCCGTGTTCGGCATCGAGGGGCTGACCAATCCGCGCGGTTTCATCACCATCGACGCCTTCCAGCGCAACGCCAAATTCCAGAATGTCTATTCGGTGGGCGTGTGCGTCGCCATTCCGCCGGTCGAGGCCACGCCGGTGCCGACCGGAACGCCGAAAACCGGCTACATGATCGAATCCATGGTCACCGCGGCGGCGCGTAACATCCGCGCCGTGCTGGACGGCCGCGAACCCACCGAGAAAGCCACCTGGAATGCCATCTGCCTGGCCGATTTCGGCGACACCGGCGCTGCCTTCGTGGCGCTGCCGCAGATCCCGCCGCGCAACGTCAACTGGTTCAAGGAAGGAAAATGGGTGCACCTGGCCAAGGTCGCATTCGAGAAATACTTCATGCGCAAGATGAAAAAAGGCTCGACCGAGCCGCTGTACGAAAAATACGTGCTCGGTCTGATGGGCATCAAGAAGCTCAAGTGATTTCCCCCAGGCTCCTCCTTTCAAGCGCCTGCGGGCGCTTTTTTTGTGCCGATGCAGCAGGCTGCGCGGCTATAATCCGCTGCTCTGGCGCAGGCTTCCGCTTCGCCACGCCGCCGCGCCGCCGAAGGACACCCCCATGCTGCTGATGATCGATAACTATCATCGGCATCCAGTGAAGTCCAAGATTGTCCGATACCCAAGCCAAAAGCCAGAAGCGGCGCGGGTTTGAAGGCCAGCAACAACCATCATTGTCCATTGCCATCCGGTTAAATTGCGGGTATCGTTGCGGGTATCGAAAGCCTGATACCCGCAGCCATGCCCCTAACCGACGCCAAGATTCGCAACGCGAAGCCCGCAGACAAGCCGCAGAAGCTGGCGGACGGCGGCGGGCTGTACCTTGAAGTTCGACCGACCGGCGCGAAGTTGTGGCGCTACCGCTACCGCATCGCGGGCAAAGAAAACGTCTTTGCCGTCGGCGAGTACCCGACCATCGGCCTATCGGACGCACGCGACGAACACCGCAAGGCGCGGGCATTGGTCGAACAAGGCATTCACCCTTCCCACAATCGACAGGCCGAACGGCTGGCGAACGTCACGGCCAACGCAAACACCTTCGAAGCCGTCGCGCGGGAGTGGATAGCGAAGAAGTCGGCAGGATGGACGCCGTACTATCTGCGGCAGGTTGAACGCTTCATGGCCGCCGACGTTTGCCAACATGCTTTCGATTCTGTCGCGCATCCTGTCGGACAGCGAACTTGAATCGCGCATTGAAGCTTTGGAGCAACGCGGGGGCTTGCACTGATGGCACGCATCGGACTTAAAGCCCGGCTGTCGAAACTGGAAAAGCAACGTCGCAAGGCGTCGCCGAACCGGGTTCTTCACTACAACCCCGCCGACCTTGCAGGCGGCCCCCTAAGCGCCGACTTGCCCGTTCGTGTTGTCGGGTACTGGCGGAAGGGTGAAAACCCCGCCAGCGGGCCGCTAGGTGCCTTCGCGGGCCGGTTCGCCCTTATGCCCGACTTCGGTTCGGCTGCGGAATGGGAAGCGGCGGCGGAACGGCAGCAAAAGGAACTGTTGGCAACGGCCCGCAGCCGCACCAACGAACCGGCGACCGAAGCGCCCGATATTGTGGACACCATCGCCGAAGACGTGCCCGCACCCATGCGCAAAGGCGAAAAGGGCGCGCGTTTCGTTGAACTGGCAGACGGTCGCACCTTCGACCGCACAACCGGCGAATTCGTCGAATAAGGGGGCTGATGACGCGAACCGTTCAGGCGTCGGCGCATTCCGCGTCGCAACCTTCGAAGGAATTTCACCATGAACCAAACGACCAACGCCGTAGCCCCGGCATTTACGAACAGCCTTGTACAGACGCCGCAAGCAAGCGGCTTTCTTGAACTGGCTGCAACCGAAACGGGCCGAAAAGCCTTCCTTGGCGACCCCGAAAAGTTCGACAGTGACGTAGGGCCGGACATTCTGAACGCGCAAATCGCGCTGCGGGATGGCGTCGAAACCATCGCCCGACTGTTGAAGGACGAAACCCGCAACGAAGTTCAGCGGCACGAAGTCGCGGGCGTTGTTGCCGCGCGCACCGTGGAAGCCTTGGAAAAGTCGAAAGCGGCCATCGAACGCCGGGCCGAACTGCTGTACAGCGACGGCGTAGCGCAGGCCGAACGGGAGTTTTCGCCCCGTGCCAGCCATGCCGCGCTTGAAAGCGAAATTCGCACGTACATTCGGGAGCTTGCGAACAAGGCCGACGGCCCTTCGAAGATTCGTGCGGCCATGCTCGAAAGCAAGGACGTTGCCGCCGTTATCTACCATTCGCCCGGCTTCCTTGTGGGCATCAACCCCGAAACGCATTCGAAGCTTCGTTTTGAAGCGACCGAACGTTGGGTTCCCGACGCTTACAAGCGCATGACCGGCAGCATTGCGCTTTCTGAACTTGCGCCGAAGTTCGCCAAGGCTGCGAACAGCGTTCGAAACAGCTTCTACAACCCCACACTTGCCGCGAAGGTTTCGACGCGCGTTCAGTTCTAACCGAACCCCAGTGCCATGGGACTTTTGCCCGGCCTTCGTGCCGGGTTTTTTTTTCGTTAGCCGTTCTGGCAGTTGATCGGGCGACCGCGATAGATGATGTTCATTCCGGTCGTTACGTTCTGCGTTCTGACAATCTGCCCGTTTTGGTAGAAGAACCAAAATTGTTGGTTGCCGGTGTATCCGCCGTAAGAGTTCTTGGCGTTCACCAGAACGCACGACGAATAGCCGTAGATTGCGCGCTTGTTCGCTATGGCGTGTTCTTTGCGCGGCGTGCTGAATTCGGCGTACCTCGCCGATTCGGGGTCTTTCAGCGTCTTCGTCATGTACGCCTTGATTAGCTCTTGGTAGTTGTCGGGATAGCTACCATAGTCGGCGTTTGGTTCGGGTAGCGTTGCCTTGTATACGTCAAAGGCTTCGTCGGCTTTCTGCGCTTGGGTGGCGCAACCGGCAAGAAGCGCCGTTGCGACCGCTAGAACTGCAATTCCTTTCATGGTTTCCCCTTTCTTGTTGTGCGTCCGATGCGGCTTCATGCCAGCGGTGCCAGCTTCGCCCCTCATTGACAGTTTATGCGAAAGCCGATACGTGCGAAAATGCCGCGTTTGGTGTCGGCAGTTCCAGACCATCGCACAGGGTATCGAACGAAATTGCGGGTATCCAAGCGGGTATCAAGCCCGGAAAGCTGGAACTAAAGCCTTGCAAATCAATAGGATACCTTCTTTATGCTGCTGATGATCGACAACTACGACAGTTTCACCTACAACCTGGTGCAGTATTTCGGCGAGCTGGGCGAGGACGTCAGGGTGGTGCGCAACGACGAAATCGACCTCGCCGGCATCGCCGACATGCGCCCCGACCACATCGTCGTCTCGCCCGGGCCCTGCACGCCCAACGAGGCGGGCGTGTCGGTGCCGCTGATCAAGAAATTCGCCGGCGCGATTCCCATCCTCGGCGTCTGCCTCGGCCACCAGAGCATCGGCCAGGCCTTCGGCGGCAGGATCGTGCGGGCGAAGGAACTGATGCACGGCAAGACATCGATGGTCCATCACCTGGATGCCGGCGTATTCAGCGGCCTGCCGAATCCCTTCCGCGCCACCCGCTACCACTCGCTGGTGATCGAGCGCGAAACCCTGCCGGACTGCCTCGACATCACCGCGTGGACCGACGACGGCGAAATCATGGGGGTGCGCCACAAGACGCTGGCAGTCGAGGGGGTGCAGTTCCATCCCGAATCCATCCTCACCGAACACGGCCACGCCATGCTGGCGAATTTCCTGAAAGGTACCCGATGATCACGCCGCAACAGGCGCTCGCCCGGCTGGTCGAGCAGCGCGAAATCTTCCACGACGAGATGCTGTCGCTGATGCGCCAGATCATGAACGGCGAACTCACGCCGGTGCAGATCGCCGGCATCCTCACCGGCCTTCGGGTGAAGAAGGAGACCGTGGGCGAGATCGCCGCCGCGGCCCAGGTGATGCGCGAATTCGCCGCCACGGTGCCGGCACGGAACAGCGCGCATCTGGTCGACACCTGCGGCACCGGCGGCGACGCCGCGCATACCTTCAACATTTCCACCGCCGCCGCCTTCGTCGCGGCGGCGGCCGGTGCGCGGGTCGCCAAGCACGGCGGGCGCTCGGTGTCGTCGACCAGCGGCAGCGCCGATGTGCTGGAGGCGCTGGGCGTCAGCCTCGATCTCACCCCCGGGCAGGTGGCGGCGAGCATCGACGCCATCGGCATCGGCTTCATGTTCGCGCCGAAGTTCCACGGCGCGATGAAGCACGCCGCGCCGGCGCGCCGCGAGCTCGGCGTGCGCACGATCTTCAACATCCTCGGCCCGCTGACCAACCCGGCGGGCGCGCCGCACCAGCTGCTGGGGGTGTTCCACCCGGACCTGGTGGGCATTCTGGTGCGCGTGCTGCAACGCCTCGGCAGCCGTCACGTCATGGTGGTGCACGGCTCCGACGGCATGGACGAAATCACCCTTTCCGGCGAAACCCTGATCGGCGAACTGAAGGATGGCGAGGTCATGGAATACGCGATCCATCCGCGCGAGTTCGGCTTCGAGCCGTGCGGCAGCGAAGCGCTCAAGGTGTGGGACGCGACGCAGGCGAAGGACATGCTGCTCGGCGTGCTCGACGGCCTGCCGGGACCGGCGCGCGACATCGTGCTGCTCAACGCTGGCGCAGCCATCTACGTGGCCGACCGTGCCGCCACGCTGGGCGAGGGGATCGAGCTGGCGCGCGAGGCGATCGCGAGCGGCGCGGCGCGCGAGCGGCTGCGGCAGCTGGTCGAGTTTTCCAACCGCGCCGGGGAAGCGTGAGCGCCATGTCCGACATCCTCGAAAAAATCCTCGCCACCAAGCGCGTCGAAATTGCCGCCGGACTTGCCAGCGTGCCGCTGGCCGAGATGCGGGCGCGCGCCGAAGCCGCTGCCGCCCCGCGTGACTTCGTCGGCGTGCTGCGCGCGAAGCTCGCCGCCGGACAGCCTGCGGTGATCGCCGAAATCAAGAAGGCCAGCCCCTCCAAGGGGGTGATCCGCCCCGACTTTCGCCCTGCCGAGATCGCGGCGAGCTACGAGGCGGGCGGCGCTGCCTGCCTGTCGGTGCTGACTGACCGCGACTACTTCCAGGGCAGCGCCGCGTATCTGGAACAGGCGCGCGCCGCGTGCGCGCTGCCGGTGCTGCGCAAGGACTTTCTCATCGACCCCTACCAGGTCTACGAAGCGCGCGCGATGGGGGCGGACTGTATTTTATTGATCGTCGCCGCGCTGGACCTGGCGCAGATGCAGGCGCTGGAAGCGCTGGCGTTCGAGTTGGGGATGGCGGTGCTGGTGGAGTCGCACGACACCACGGAACTGGCCACCGCGCTGCAACTGAAGACGCCCCTGCAGGGCATCAACAACCGCAACCTGCGCAGCTTCGAGGTGAGCCTCGACACCACGCTGGCGCTGCTGCCGCAAATCGGCGGCGAGCGTGTCGTCGTCACCGAGTCCGGCATCCTCGCGCCGGTCGACGTCGCGCGCATGCGCAGCCACGGCGTCAACGCATTCCTGGTGGGCGAGGCCTTCATGCGCGCCGCCGATCCGGGCGCCGAACTGGCCAGGCTTTTTGCCTGACGAGATTCAAGTTGCAAGATTCAAGAGACAGGGTTTTCCTTGACTCCTGCAGCTTGAGCCTTGAACCTCGCGCAGCGTAGCTGCGTCGAGTCAGCGCTTGCCGCCGAACAGGCTGCCCAGCACGCCGCGCATGATGGCGCGGCCGACCTGGCTGCCGATGGAACGGGCCGCGGATTTCGCCATCGCCTCGACCGCCCCTTCGCGGCGCCCGCCGCGTCCGCCCAGAATGTCTCCCAGCACGCCGCCGAGTCCGCCGCCACTGGCGCCGGGCCGGGTGGCGGCTTTGGCCTGCTGTTCCGCCTGGGCCTGCGCGGCCGCCGCCTGCTCGGCGCGCGCCTTCAGATTTTCATAAGCGGATTCGCGGTCGACGCTCTTGTCGTAGGCGCCGGCGACCAGCGAGGTCTGCATCAGCTGCTGGCGCTGCGCCGTGGTGATGGGGCCGATCTGCCCCTGCGGCGGCACGATGTAGGCGCGTTCGACCATGCCGGGGCGGCCTTTCTCGTCGAGCATGGACACCAGCGCCTCGCCGACACCGAGTTCGGTGATGACGGCGGCCTCGTCCAGCGCCGGATTGTCGCGCATGGTCTCGGCGGCGGCCTTGACGGCTTTCTGGTCGCGCGGCGAGAACGCGCGCAGCGCGTGCTGCACCCGGTTGCCGAGCTGCGAGAGGATCTTGTCGGGTACGTCGGCCGGATTCTGGGTGACGAAATACACGCCGACACCTTTGGAGCGGATCAGCCGCACCACCTGCTCGATCTTTTCCACCAGCGCGTCGGGCGCGTCGGCAAACAGCAGATGCGCTTCGTCGAAGAAGAACACCAGTTTCGGCTTGTCGAGGTCGCCCGCTTCGGGCAGGTTCTCGAACAGCTCCGCCAGCAGCCACAGCAGCAGCGTGGCGTACATTTTCGGCGCCTGCATCAGGCGGTCGGCCGACAGGATGTTGATGACGCCGCGCCCGCGGTCGGTCTGGATCAGGTCGGCGATGTCGAGCATCGGCTCGCCGAAAATCCGCTCGCCGCCCTGCGACTCCAGCGCCAGCAGGCCGCGCTGGATGGCGCCGATCGAGGCCGGCGAGACGTTGCCGTAGTCGGTGGTGAACTGTTTGGCGTTCTCGCCGACGTAGGCCAGCATGGCGCGCAGGTCCTTCAGGTCGAGCAGCAAGAGGCCGTTGTCGTCGGCCACCTTGAACACCAGGTTCAGCACCCCGCTTTGGGTTTCGTTGAGATCCAGCATGCGCCCCAGCAGCAGCGGCCCCATGTCGGACACCGTGGCGCGCACCGGATGCCCGGATTCGCCGAAAGGATCCCACAAGGTGACCGGATAGCCCTGATAGGCAAAACCTTCGAGCTTGAGCGACGCGACCCGCTCGGCCACCTTGGCGTTGCCGCCGCCGGGCTGCGACACGCCCGACAGGTCGCCCTTCACGTCCGACATGAAGCAGGGCACGCCGATTGCGGAGAAGTGCTCGGCCAGCGTCTGCAGGGTGACGGTCTTGCCGGTGCCGGTGGCGCCGGTGATGAGGCCGTGGCGGTTGGCCATCTGCGGCAGCAGATGGAGATCGGCGGTGGCGTTCCTGGCGATGAGCAGCGGTTCGGTCATGGTGCGGGTTCCTGATTGGTCGATGCAGGAATTCTAGCGAGTTCGGCGGCGCCCCGCGTCAAGCAATCTATAGAAGCGGTCGCTAATATCCCGGGTATCATCGCGGCATGATGAAAACAGGGGGAAACCGTGGCAACTGAGCAGCGAATGCATGAAATCGTCATTGTGGGCGGCGGGGCGGGCGGGCTGGAACTGGCCACCCGGCTGGGCGACAGGCTGGGCAGGAAGAAACGCGCGAACATCACGCTGATCGATGCCTCGCCTTCGCACCTGTGGAAGCCGCTGCTGTACGAAGTCGCCGCGGGCAGCCTCGATTCCTACGCGGAGCGGCTGGAATATCTGGCGCAGGGCCACTGGCACGGCTTCACTTTCCGCCTCGGCCGCATGGACGGGCTCGACCGCTCGCGGCAGGAAGTCAGCGTCGCCCCCACGCTGGATGAAAACGGCGTCGAGATCATTCCGCGCCGCAGCTTCCGCTACGACACCCTGATCATCGCGGTCGGCTCGGTCGGCAACGACTTCGGCGTGCCGGGCGTGAAGGAGCACTGCATCATGCTCGACACCCCCGAGCAGGCGCGCGAATTCCATCGCCGCCACATCAACGCCTGCCTGCGCGCCAACACCCAGACCGAGGCGGTTGCGCCAGGCCAGCTCACCGTCGGCATCGTCGGCGCCGGCGCCACCGGCGTCGAGCTCGCCGCCGAACTGCACGACACCACGCGCGAGCTGTCGGCCTACGGCATGGACAACATCGAGCCCGACAAGAGTTTGAAGCTGCTCCTCGTCGAAGCCTCCGATCGCATCCTGCCGGGGCTGCCGCCGCGCCTGTCGAATGCGGCCGCCGAACGCCTGACCGAACTGGGAGTGGAAATGCACACCCGGGAACGCATCGTCGAAGTGCGCGCCGACGGCATGCTGACCGCCGACGGCAGGTTCATCCCCGCCAGCATGATGGTGTGGTCGGCCGGCATCAAGGCGCCGGATTTCCTGCAGGACCTCGACGGCCTGGAAACCAACCGCATCAACCAGCTGGCGGTGCGCCCCACCTTGCAGACCACGCGCGACGACAACATCTTCGCCTTCGGCGACTGCGCCGCCTGCCCCATGCCGGACGGCAAGGGCTTCGTCCCGCCGCGCGCGCAGGCGGCGCACCAGCAGGCGTCAATGCTGGTGAAGTCGGTGTGCCGCCGCCTGCGCGGCAAGCCCTTGCCCGAATATGTCTACCGCGACTACGGTTCGCTGGTCGCGCTGGGCCGTTTTTCCACCGTCGGCAGCCTGATGGGCGGGCTCACCGGCGGCAGCATCATGATCGAAGGTGCGATGGCGCGGCTGGTGTACTGGTCGCTGCACAAGATGCACCAGATCGCGCTGCACGGCTGGGTCAAGACTTCGCTCACCACCTACGCCCATTTCATCAGCACGCCGACGCGGGCGCGCATCAAGCTGCACTAGGGCGCGCTACACACCCTGGTCATTCCACAGCCACGCCGCGCCGCGCACCCCGCTGGAGTCGCCGTGTCGCGGCGCCACCAGCTTCGTGTCGACGCGGTCGGAAAACACGTAGCGCGGCCACAGCCGCGGCACGCTGTCGTACAGCCGGGCGATGTTGGAGAGTCCGCCGCCGAGCACGATGACGTCGGGGTCGATGAGGTTGACGACGCTGGCGAGCGCGCGCGCGAGGCGTTCCTCGTAGCGCGCCAGCGTGGCGCTGCACGGGCCGTAGCCGGCGTTCGCCAGCTGCACGATTTCGTGCGCGGGCAATTCCTCGCCGCCGTAGCGCACGTGGTCGGCGGCGAAGCCTGGACCGGACAGCCAGGTTTCGATGCAGCCCTTCTTGCCGCAGTAGCACGCCGGCGCGGCGTCGAGCTCGCGCAGGCTCGGCCACGGGTGCAGGATGGCTTCGCCGGTGGCGGGGTGCTGTCCGGTGGAGGCGCGGTCGGCCTGGGCGTGGGCGAACTGGAAGTGGGGCAGCGGCGAATGGCCCCACTCGCCGGCGATGGCGTTGGCGCCCTTGAGCAGCTGGCCGCGCACGACCACGCCGCCGCCGACGCCGGTGCCGAGGATCACGCCGAAGACGGTATCTGCCCCGGCGGCGGCGCCGTCGGTCGCTTCCGACAGGGCGAAGCAGTCGGCGTCGTTGGCGAGCCGTACCTCGCGATTCAGCGTGCGCTCGAGGTCCTGCTGCAGCGGCCGCCCGTTGAGGCAGGTCGAATTGCAGTTCTTCATCAGGCCGCTCGCGGGCGAGATGGCGCCGGGGGTGCCGACGCCGATGCTGCCGCTCTGCCCGAGTTCGAATTCGGCCGCGTGCACCAGCGCGGCGACCGCCGTCACCGTGGCGAGATAGTCGTTCTGCGGGGTCGGCACGCGGCGGCGCAGGATTTCCCGGCCGCCGGCGTCGAGCGCGATCAGTTCGATTTTGGTGCCGCCGAGGTCGACGCCGAAACGTAGAGGGGGAGCCACGGTGTAAAATCTCCGGCTATTCAAATTGCGTTGGAATCGACATGGCAGGACATTCGAAGTGGGCCAACATCCAGCACCGCAAGGGGCGCCAGGATGCCAAGCGCGGCAAGATCTTCACCAAGCTTATCAAGGAAATCACCGTGGCCGCCAAAATGGGCGGCGGCGATCCCGCGATGAACCCGCGCCTGCGGCTGGCGATCGAAAAGGGCAAGGCGGAGTCGCTGCCGAAGGACAACATCGAGAATGCGATCAAGCGCGGCACCGGCCAGCTTGAGGGCGTCAACTACGAGGAAGCGCGCTACGAGGGCTACGGCATCGGCGGCGTCGCGGTGATGGTCGACTGCCTTACCGACAACAAGACGCGCACCGTCGCCGACGTGCGCCACGCCTTCGTCAAGCACGGCGGCAACATGGGCACCGACGGCTGCGTCGCGTTCCAGTTCAAGCACTGCGGGCAGATCATCCTGGAGCCGGGCGCCAGCGAGGAAGCGGTGATGGAAGCCGCGCTCGACGCCGGCGCCGAAGACATCATCCCCAACGAGGACGGCTCGATCGAGGTGCTGACCTCGCCGGATCCGAAAGCCTTCGAGGCGGTGAAGGAGGCGCTGGAAAAGGCCGGCTTCAAGCCGGCGGTGGCCGAGATCACCATGCGTCCCGAAGCCGAGACCGAACTCGCGGGCGACGATGCGGTGAAGATGCAGAAGATCCTCGACGCGCTCGAGAGCCTCGACGACGTGCAGGACGTCTACACCAACGCCGTGCTTCCTGAATGAGGCGTGTGGAAAAACGTGAGGCGTTAGGCGTGAGGCGTGAGGGGCGCAAGCACTATGACCTGGTGCTGTGGCAGCAGGCAATGTTGCTGGTCAAGCACGTCTACGAAGTAACGCGCGTTTTTCCCGCCGAGGAGAAATTCGGACTGATCTCCCAGATGCGCCGGGCAGCGATCTCGGTGCCGAGCAATATCGCCGAAGGCGCGGCGCGGCAAACGAATAAGGAATTCATTCAGTTCTTGGTCATCGCTCGCGGTTCGCTCAGCGAACTTGATACCCAGTTCCTGTTGGCGAAGGATCTGGCATTTACGCCGGGACAGCCCGAACTGGATAACCAGATCGACCGCGTCTTCGGATTGCTGGGCGGTCTGCTGAATTCACTCCAGAACAAGGGCAAGCCATGATGCCTGCTCCACCCGCTGCCTCTCACGCCTCACGCCTCACGCCTCACGCCTCGCGCATCCTCGGCATCGACCCCGGCCTGCGCCTCACCGGCTTCGGCGTCATCGAACAGAGCGGCCAGAAGCTGGCCTACGTCGCCAGCGGCGTCATCAAGAGCGGCGAGGGCGAGCTGCCGACGCGGCTCGGCGTGCTGTTCGCGGGCCTCAATGAGGTGATCGCCACCTACCGGCCCGACACCTGCGCGGTGGAAATCGTCTTCGTCAACGTCAATCCGCAGTCGACGCTGCTGCTCGGCCAGGCGCGCGGCGCGGCGGTCTGTGCGGCGGTGTCGAACGAACTGATGGTTGCCGAATACACCGCGCTGCAGATCAAGCAGGCCGTGGTGGGCCACGGCAAGGCGGCCAAGGAGCAGGTGCAGGAAATGGTCAAGCGCCTGCTGGGCCTGCCCGTTGCGCCGAAGGCCGATGCCGCCGACGCGCTCGCCTGCGCGATCGCCCATGCGCATGGCAGCCGGCTTGGCGCGCACTCCACCGCGGGCTATCGCGTCAAGGGCGGGCGCCTGGTATGAACAAGGATTTCACATGATAGGCAACGCTGTTTTGAATGGGTGCACCCCGTGATCGGGCGCATCACAGGCACCCTCGCCGCCAAGCATCCGCCGCAAGTCCTGGTGGATTGCAACGGCGTCGGCTACGAAATCGACGTGCCGATGAGCACCTTCTACAACCTGCCCGCGCTGGGCGAAAAAATCAGCCTGCTCACCCATCTGGCGATCCGCGAGGATGCGCACCTGCTGTACGGCTTCGGCAGCGAGATCGAACGCGCGGCGTTTCGCGAACTGCTGAAGGTCTCCGGCATCGGCGCCAAGACCGCCCTGTCGGTGCTGTCCGGGCTGTCGGTCAACGACTTGTCGGCGGCGATCGCGGCGCAGGAAGTCGGCCGCCTCGTCAAGGTTCCCGGCATCGGCAAGAAAACCGCCGAGCGCCTGCTGCTCGAACTCAAGGGCAAGCCGGTGTTCGCCGGCGCGATTGCCGGCGCGGCGCCCGCCGGCATGTCGGACGACGTGCGCCAGGCCTTGCTGGCGCTGGGCTACAACGACCGCGAGACCGCCGAAGCCTTGCGCCAGCTGCCGTCCGATCTGCCGGTGGGCGAGGCGATCCGGCAGGCGCTGCGCGCCTTGTCGCGCGCCTGAACATGGCGCTCAACACCGGTTCCGCACTGGTGTCGCTGCGCAAGCGTTTCATCTGGCTGCTGACGGGCGTGGTCGGTTTGTTTGCAGCCGGCATGGCGCTGAGCCTGCTGTTCAGCCTGCGCACCAACAATGCCGCCGAACTGCATCTGTTGAAGGTGGAGGCCGCGCAGGCCCGCACCAGCGTGATGCGGCGGTGGAATTATTACCGCGAGGTGGTCGACCATCTGGCAAGCGATCCGCAACTGCTCGATCTGATGCTGGTCGGATCGACCGAAGACAAGCAGCAATGGGCGATGTCGCGGCAGCGCCTGCTGCCCAACATCCTGGGGCTGGCGATCGTGAGCCCGCAGGGCGAGGTCTATGGCGATACCAGCCTGCTGCGCGTGGGACCGAGCTGCCAGCGCGACCTGCTTCAGCGCGGCCTGAGCGTGCAGAATCAAGTGCTGATCCATCGCGACGTGCCCGGGCTGGAGCATGTCGATCTGAGCGCATCGGTGCGCGAGGCGGGCGGCGAGGTGCTGGGCCAGGTGTTCTTGAGCGTGCGGCTGGCGCAACTGCAGCGCATCGTCGACGACTCCACCCAGCCCGGCCATGCCATCGCCCTCATCGATGCGGCCGGCGAGCCGGTGGTCAGCAGCGGCAGCCTGCAGGGGGCGGTGCGCGAGATCAGCGTGGCGTTGCCGGCGATGGGCTGGACGCTGCGGGTGCAGTCCCCGGTGCAGCGGATCACGCACAACGGCCGTTTGCAGATATTGGCGGGAGTGCTGACCCTGGTGGCCGTTCTGCTGTTGCTGGTCGTGGTGGTGATGCGATTGCGGCGCCCGGTGCTGCAGGACATCGACGCCGCGATGGAGGCGCTCGCGTGCCTGACCCGCAACGAGTCGGCGCCGCCCATCGTGACGCGCTATGTCGAATTCGCCCCTGCAGCCGCGAACATCAACCGCATCGCGCAGCAACTGCACGATCAGCGCGAACAGCTGGCCAGGCTAAGCCTGACCGACCCGCTTACCGGATTGCCCAACCGGCGCGCCTTCGAGAACCGGTTTCCGCAGATGCTCGGCCTGGCGGAGCGCGGCAATCCCATTGCGCTGGTTTTGCTGGACGTCGATCATTTCAAGTCGATCAACGACCGGTTCGGCCACGGCGCGGGCGACCGGGCGCTGATTGCATTGGCGGATTCGCTCAAGGCCCTCACGCGCAGTTCCGACATGGCCGCCCGCCTGGCCGGGGACGAGTTTGCGGTATTGCTGTCCGGGCTGGACGACGACGGCGTGCTCGCCTGGTACCGGCGCCTGGCCGGCCAGCTCCAAAGCGAACTGCTCGCCGCGGATCTGGAAGGGGACAGCACGGTCAGCGCAGGCCAGACCTGGCTGCGGGATACGGCAGGCGACAACATCGAGCAGGCGCTCGCGCGCGCGGATCGCGCGCTTTACCGGGCCAAGGCGCTGGGCCGGGGCCAATTGGCCTTCTCTTCCTCGGTGAGCGCAAAAGACGCAGGGTAGAATCGGCGCATGTCTGCAGAAACCCGTCCGGCGCCATGATCGAAACCGACCGCCTCATCGCCCCCGCCGCCGCCAGCCCGCAGGAAGAGCAGGTCGAGCGCGCGCTGCGGCCGCGCACCCTGGCCGAATACGTCGGCCAGGCGAAGGCGCGCGAGCAGCTCGAAATCTTCATCCATGCCGCGAGGAAGCGCAGCGAGGCGCTCGACCACGTGCTGCTGTTCGGCCCGCCGGGGCTGGGCAAGACCACGCTGGCGCACATCATCGCGCGCGAGATGGGCGTCAACCTGCGCCAGACCTCCGGCCCGGTGCTGGAACGCGCCGGCGACCTGGCGGCCTTGCTGACCAATCTGGAGCCGCACGACGTGCTGTTCATCGACGAGATCCACCGTCTTAGCCCGGTAGTCGAGGAGGTGCTGTATCCCGCGCTGGAGGACTTCCAGATCGACATCATGATCGGCGAAGGCCCGGCGGCGCGCTCGGTCAAGCTCGACCTGCCGCCGTTCACCCTGGTCGGCGCGACCACCCGCGCAGGCATGCTCACCAACCCGCTGCGCGACCGCTTCGGCATCGTCGCGCGGCTGGAATTCTATTCGGCGGAGGAACTCGGCTTCATCGTGCATCGCTCGGCCGGCCTGTTGCAGATGAACCTGGAAGAAGCCGGCGCGCTGGAAATCGCCCGCCGTTCGCGCGGCACCCCGCGCATTGCCAACCGCCTACTGCGGCGGGTGCGCGACTACGCGGAAGTGAAAGCGGGCGGGCAGGCCAGCGGCGCGGTGGCCGACGCGGCGCTGGCGATGCTCGACGTCGACCGCGCCGGGCTCGACGTGATGGACAGGAAGCTCTTGTCGGCGGTGGTCGAGAAGTTCATGGGCGGCCCGGTCGGGCTGGACAACCTCGCCGCTGCCATCGGCGAGGAGCGCGATACCATCGAGGACGTGCTCGAACCCTATCTCATCCAGCAGGGCTACCTGCAGCGCACCCCGCGCGGACGCATCGCGACGCCGCTGGCGTATCGCCATCTCGGGCTTGCCGCGCCCGCCGGCGAGGCTGGCGCGGACCTGTTTTGAACGCTGCGTTCCACTGGCCGGTGCGCGTGTACTGGGAGGACACCGACGCCGGCGGCGTCGTGTATTACGCCAACTACCTCAAGTTCATGGAACGTGCACGCTCGGAATGGCTGCGCGCGCAGGGGTTCGAGCAGGACGTGCTGCGCGACGAGGCGGGGGTTGTGTTCGTGGTGCGGCGGGTGGAAATCGATTATCTGTCGCCGGCGCGTTTCAACGACCGGCTCGATGTCTCGGTCGTCCGGCATGAAATCGGGCGCGCCAGCCTCAGCGTGCGGCAGGAACTTCTGCGCGGTCCCACCCGTCTCGCAGAGGCCGTCGTGACGCTCGCCTGCGTCGATGCGGTGCGCTTCAAAGCCGTTAAAATACCTGCGCCCTTACTTCAAGCCCTGACCTACGCGACGTGAATCCCGAACTCAGCCAAGACCTCTCCCTGCTGCATCTCATTCTGCACGCTTCGCTGCCGGTGCAGATCGTCATGGCGCTGCTGCTGGGGGCATCGCTGATGTCCTGGTGGTTCATCTTCATCAAGCTGTTCGCGCTGAAGCGCGCCCTGCGCGTGACCGACCGTTTCGAGCGCGAATTCTGGGGCGGCGGCGACATCAACGCCATGTACCAGCGGGTGGCCGCCGAGCGCGAGGATGCAGGCGAAATGGAGCGCATCTTCGAGGCCGGTTTCCGCGAATTCATGAAGCTGCGGCGGCAGACCGGCCTGTCGCTCAACGTCATCATCGACGGCACCCGCCGCGCCATGCGCGCGACTTACCAGCGCGAACTCGACGGCCTGGAGTCGCACCTGTCGTTTCTCGCCACCGTCGGCTCGGTGTCGCCCTACGTTGGCCTGTTCGGCACCGTGTGGGGCATCATGCTGGCATTCCAGGGACTCGCCACGGTCGCGCAGGCGACGCTGGCGCAGGTCGCGCCCGGCATCGCCGAAGCCCTGATCGCCACCGCGATGGGCCTGTTCGCCGCGATTCCCGCGGTGGTCGGCTACAACCGCTACACCCACGACATCGACCGCCTGGCCAACCGCATGGAGAGCTTCATGGAGGAGTTTTCCAACATCCTGCAGCGGCAGGCGACCAAGCCGGCCTGATCCATGGCGCGGACCCGCAAACAGGTCGCCCAGATCAACGTCGTGCCGATGATCGACGTGATGCTGGTGCTGCTCGTCATCTTCATGGTGACGGCGCCCTTCATCAACCCCGGCCAGGTCGATCTGCCGAGCGTCGGCAAGACGGCGCAGCCGCCGGCGCAGCCGCTGGAAATCCTCATCAAGGAGTCGGGCGAGTACCGGCTGCGCAATCGCGCGACCGGCGGCGCCGAACGGGTGGTGGCGAAGGCGGCGCTGGCGGACGAAATCGCTGCGCTGCATCGCGCCTTGCCGGATCAGCCGGTGGTCATCGCGGCGGACAAGAATGTCCGCTATGAGGAAGTGATGAATACGATGACGCTCTTGCAGCAGGCGCAGATCACCCGCATCGGACTGCTTGCCCGTCCGGTCCCATGAACCTTCCGGCGGACGCGCCTTTCGTCTCCCGCCCAGCCCCCCGCCTTGCGGCCGGCGTGCTGGCGCTGGGGGTGCACGCGGTCTTTGTGCTGCTGCTGGTGTTCGGCGTGTCATGGCAGACCCAGCGCCCCGCGCCGGTGATGGTCGATTTGTGGGAAACCCTGCCCAAGGCAGCGCCGCCTGCCGCGCTCAAGCCCCCCGAGCCGCCGCCTCCGCCACAGGTGAAAACGCCCGCGCCGGCCAAAGTCGCGCCCGCACCCAAAGCGGCGGCGGACGAACCGCCGCCGCCCAGGGCGCCCGACATTGCGCTGGAAAAAAAGAAAGCCGAGGTCGAGCGCCTGCAAAGATTGAAAGCCATCCAGGCAGAGGAAGAGAAAGCCCGGGCCGAGGCCGCGCGCGTGGAGGCCGAGGCTGCCAGGAAGGCGCACGAAAAACAGCTAGCCGAACAGAAAAAACGTGAGCTGCTGCGCCAGATGGAGGAAGAGGATTTGATGCGGCGGATGGCGGACGAGGAGGCGGCCAGCGAGGCGCTGGCCATGAGGCAGGCTGAGGCGCGCGCCGCCGCCGGCAAGCGGCAGGCCGAGGTGGCGCGCGTCGTGGGGCAGCACCGCGACCAGATCAGCGCCAAGGTGCGCGGCAATACCCGTCTGCCCGACAACCTGAAAGGCAACCCCGAAGTGCGCTGCGCGGTGAGGCTGCTGCCCACCGGTGAAGTGCAGAGCGTACGGGTGACGCAGAGCAGCGGGAATGCGGCGTACGACGAGGCGGTGGTGCGCGCCATCGTGAAATCCTCCCCCCTGCCGTTGCCTGCCGATCGCGACGCGCGCGCCGCATTCGTGCCGGAACTTTCTTTCGTCCATCGCCCCAAAGAGTGAGCCGGAGGTGTCCGGCGCAAGGCCGCAGGCGGTGCGCAGCAAAAAACCCGGCATGCGGCCTATGCTAAACTGGCCTACCCTATCAAGTGCTTTCGATCGAGATTCCCGTCCCCATGTTGCGTGCTGTTTTACTGCTGCCCCTGTTGTGTTTTGCCTTGCTGGGCGCATCGTTTTCTGCGCGAGCGGCAATGGAGATCCAGGTGATCGGCGGTGCGGCCAACAAGATTGCGGTGGCAATGGTGCCGTTCAAGGCCGCGCCGGGCCAGCCTGTCCCCGCGCTGACCCAGATTGCGGGGGACGACCTCGACCGCAGCGGCCAATTCAGGCTGGTGGATGTCGGCGGGATGCCGCAGCCGGCCGAGTCCGCGCAAATCAACTACGGTGCCTGGCGTAGCAAGGGGGCGGACGCCATGGTGGTCGGCCAGGTGGCCGCATTGCCCGGGGGCCGATTCGAAATCCGGTTTCGACTACTCGACGTGCTCAAGCAGACGCAGCTGGCAGGCTACAGCTACACCATTTCGGCGGCGCAATGGCGCGCGACGGCGCACCAGATTGCCAATATCGTGTACGAAAGGCTGACCGGCATCCCGGGCGCATTCGGCAGCCGCATCGCTTATGTGCAGAAGCAGGGCAAGTCCTTCGAGCTGCGCGTGGCCGATGCCGACGGACAAAACCCGCGCACCGTCGTGCGCTCCGTCGAGCCGCTGATTTCGCCGATGTTCTCACCCGACGGCACCCGCCTGGCGTACGTGTCGTTCGAAGACAAAAAGCCCATTGTGTATGTGCAGTCCTTGCAGGATGGCGCTCGCCGCAAGCTTGCGGCATTCAAGGGATCCAATTCGGCGCCGGCCTGGTCGCCCGACGGCAGGCGTCTGGCCGTGGTGCTGACGCGCGACGAGGCGTCGCAGATCTATCTGATCAACGCCGACGGCAGCGGGCTCGTCCGGCTGACCCAGGGCGGGAACATCGATACCGAGCCGGTGTTTTCGCCGGATGGACAAACCGTGTATTTCACCTCGGATCGCGGCGGCAGCGCGCAAATTTATCGGGTGGCGGCCAGCGGCGGCGAGCCCAAGCGCGTGACCTTCAACGGCAGCTACAATGTTTCCCCCGCGATCAGCCCGGATGGGCGGCACCTCGCCTACATCGGCCGCGAGGGGGGGCGGTTCAGCGTGGTGCTGCATGAAGTGGCCTCCGGGCAGACCCGCGTGCTAACCGATACCGTGCGCGACGAATCGCCCAGCTTTGCGCCCAACGGCCAGGCCGTCCTGTATGCCACCGTAGAGGGCGGACGCGGGATACTCGGCACGGTGAGCCTGGATGGCAAAACGCGTGCGCGCCTGTCCGAACCGGGCGTCGATGCCCGCGAGCCGGCCTGGGGGCCATAAGGGTGCATTTTGTTTCGAGGCGGGAGACGCCGCAGGGGTGCAGGCCCGTGCCGCTCGCGCCAGACCGTTTTCATTAATAGGGAGGAGCGACTGATGAACAAGATTTTCTGGCCCGTTCTGCTGGCATTGACCCTGTCCGCGTGCGGCACCACCGGCGGCACGCAAGCCACCGTTGAAGACCGCACCGGCGGCAAAACCGGCGCTGCCGGTGCGGGGCAGGCCGGCGGCAGCGGCAAGGCCGCCGGCACCGAAACCGTTGCGCTGGGTGGCGCGGGCGTGGCAGGCAGCTCGCTGGACGGCAGCGGCAGCTATGCCGGCGACCCGCGCAAGAACCCGGCCAGCCCGCTGTCCACCCGCAGCATATTTTTCGATTACGACAGCTTCGTGGTGAAGGACGAATATCGTCCGGTGCTCGAAGCGCATGCGGGCTATCTGCTGTCCAAGCGCGATGCGCGCGTGATTCTGCAGGGCAATGCCGACGAACGCGGCAGCCGCGAATACAACCTGGCGCTGGGGCAAAAGCGCGCCGAAGCGGTGCGCAAGGCGCTGGCCGTGCTGGGCGTGGGCGAAGCGCAGCTGGAAGCGGTCAGCTTCGGCGAGGAAAAGCCGCGCAACGAAGCCAGCACCGAGGAAGCGTACGCCGAGAACCGCCGCACCGATGTGGTGTACGCCGACGAGTAAGCGGTTTTGATGCGCTACGCTTTGATTCTCGCTTCCGTGTTCGCGCTGGCCCAGCCCGCGCGGGCGGACACCGCCGAGCTTGCCCGCCAGGTGCAGGCGCTCGATACCCGCCTCGGCAAGCTGGAGGGGGCGATGCTGCAAAACCAGCAATTGCTGGGCCTGCTGACGGAAGTCGAAGCGCTCAAGGCCGAAATCGCCCGGCTGCGTGGCCAGGCGGAAGTCCAGGTGCACCAGCTGGACACGCTGGGCAAGCGGCAGAACGATCTGTATGTCGACCTCGACCAGCGCCTGACGGATCTTGCCAAGGCAGCCAGGCCTGCGCCGGTTGCCGCTGCGGTTCAGCCCGCTGCGCCCCCCAGCGCGCCTGCCGCCGCACCCGCGCCTGCGGTTGCCGCTGCAGCCACGCCAGCGGACCCGCAGCTTGAGTCGCGCAGCTATGAAGCGGCGCTCGGCCATTTCCGCGAAGCCAACTACGCGGGCGCCATTGCCGGATTCAAGGGCTTTCTCAAGGCCTATCCCGACAGTGCGCTGGCCTCCAATGCGCAATATTGGATCGGCTATTCGTATTACGCCCTGAAGGATTACAAATCCGCGCTGGCCCACCAGCAGAAACTGGTGGCGGCCTATCCCGCCAGCGCCAAGGTGCCCGACGCGCAACTCAATATCGCCGCCAGCCAGATCGCGCTGGACAACATCGACGGAGCGCGCAAAACGCTCGAAGAGCTGGTGGCCAAATATCCCGGCACCAACGCGGCCAATATCGCCACCCGCCGGCTGGCCGCATTCAAGTAGGCTGGCGTGTCCGGACCCGTTACGCTCCACCCGCCAGAAACAGGCCGTGCTTGCCACCGCGAGCACCCTGCGGGGCATGAAGGGCCGGCCGAGCGGCAACATGAAGACGCTGAAGCCCATGTGGAGTCGTATGCCCCTGCAAGCACAAGCACGCTGCGCCTGACGGAGGTGTTTTTTTCCCTGCAGGGCGAAACCAGCCGCACGGGCTTGCCGACGGTGTTCATCCGTCTGTCTGGCTGCCCGCTGCGCTGCCGCTGGTGCGACACGCCTTACAGCTTCCAGGGTGGCGAAACCGTCGCCCTGGGCGCATTGCTGGCGCGGGTGGCGGAATACGGCGCGCCCACGGTGTGCGTCACCGGCGGCGAGCCGCTGGCGCAGAAAAACTGCCTGCCATTGCTGACCGCGCTGTGCGACGCCGGCTATTCGGTGTCGCTGGAAACCAGCGGCGTGCTCGATATCGGCAAGGTCGATCCGCGGGTGTCGCGCATCGTCGACATCAAGCCGCCGGCATCGGGCGAGGCGGCGCGCAACCGCTGGGAAAATATCGCCCATCTCACGCCGCACGACGAAATCAAGTTCGTCCTGGCCGACCGCGCCGACTACGAATGGGCGCGCGAGATCATTCAGGCCCGGAGCCTCGCGCGGGTTTGCCCGATCCTGTTTTCGCCGGTGCAGGGCGAACTGCCGCCGGCGCAGCTGGCCGACTGGATTTTGGCCGACAGGCTGCCGGTGCGGTTGCAGGTGCAGTTGCACAAGGTGCTGTGGGGCAACGCGCCAGGCAAATGAAACCCGCCGTCATCCTGCTTTCCGGCGGGCTGGACTCCGCCACCGTGCTCGCGATCGCGCGCGCAGCCGGCTACGCCTGCCACGCGCTGAGCCTGGACTACGGCCAGCGCCACAATGCCGAACTCGCCGCCGCGGCGCGGCTGGCCGCAAGCCTGGGGGCCGCCGGACACCGGGTGGTGCGGCTGGGGCTGGGGGATTTCGGCGGCTCGGCGCTGACCGATGCGGCCATTGCCGTGCCCGAAACGCCGACCGCGGGCATTCCGGTCACCTACGTGCCCGCGCGCAACACGGTGATGCTGGCGCTGGCGCTCGCCTGGGCCGAAGTCCTGGGCGCACGCGACATCTTCATCGGAGTCAATGCCGTCGATTATTCCGGCTACCCCGACTGCCGCCCCGAATTCATCGCCGCATTCGAACACATGGCCAACCTGGCGACCCGCGCCGGAATCGAAGGCGCGAAGCTTCGCATCCACGCGCCGCTGCAGCATCTGTCCAAGGCGCAGATCATCCAGCGCGGCGCCGCGCTTGGCGTCGACTACGCGCAGACAGTGAGCTGCTACCAGGCCGATGCCGACGGGCGTGCCTGCGGCGTGTGCGATGCCTGCCGCCTGCGGCGCCAGGGATTCGCACAGGCAGGGGTGCCCGATCCCACGCTGTATAAGAGCATCCCCGCGGATCCGGCCTGAGCGACCGGGCGTTCTGTCGGCGTATCCCGCCCGTGCGGCGCACGGCATGACGGGTGTTTCTTACAAAAAACCGTCATAAGGCTTTACCCGGC
Organism: Thiobacillus sp. 65-1059; assembly: GCA_001897675.1. GTDB lineage: Bacteria > Pseudomonadota > Gammaproteobacteria > Burkholderiales > Thiobacillaceae > Thiobacillus. Next base: position 74,861 of record MKUE01000115.1, read on the forward strand.
CGCGCAGCTTCAGATATAATTTCGCGCTTTCGCGGATGCGGCTTCTGCCATGCAGGTTCAGGCCAAATCCACGGGTCGGTAGCTCAGCCGGTAGAGCAGCGGACTTTTAATCCGTTGGTCGCGAGTTCGAATCTCGCCCGACCCACCAATTCAAAAAGCCACGGTTCGCCGTGGCTTTTTACTTTTCCACGCTATGGCGCAATTGCTTAGCGCTGGAGCCTGGGGAATCAGGTTTTGGCGATGCGTACAAGCCGTCTGGTGAGGTGCGACTTCATGTCTCTCCTCGTGTTGCACACAATGTGGATATAGACGATTTCCTGCCGCACTTCATAGATTATTCTGTTCATGCCCGCGATAACTTGACGGTATTGCGTGAGGTTAAGGCGATCGAGTTCTTCGGGAACGTTGCCGCCAAGCGGAAATGTCCCGATGGACTTTACAGCGTCTTTAATCTTTGCGTAGCTGACTTGCCAGGCGTCCTTGCCGAACTGCTTGACCATGTAGCCTTGAAGTTCCTTCAGGTCGAGTTCCGCCGACTTCAGGAACACGATTTGAAAGCTCATTGAGCGGCTTCCCTGTCGATGTCGGCGAACGCCTCATCGGCGGTGCGGAAATGCCCCTGTTCAATTTCACGGTTGCCCAAAGCCAGCAGCTTGAGCAGCGCCAGCGTCTCCTCCTGTTCCTCGTATGAGCGGACATCCATCACCACGAGTCTGGCTTCCCCGTTCTGGGTAATAAGCATGGGTTCCCGGCTTTCGGTGATATCCCGGATGATTTCAGCTGCGTGGCTTTTGAGATAACTGATGGGCTTGACTTGAGTTGAAAATTTCATGGTTTGGCTCCTGTCTGGACGAGCGCCGACAAGACCGATTATAGTCCGAATTAAGGTTGGAGCGGGATGTGGTGTCTGCCCCCATTTCTGCCAATTCAAGAAGCCACGGTTCGCCGTGGCTTCTTTTTTTCCCGAATGACTGCCGAAAAATGTCACCCCGTGCCGTATAGGGGCAGGGCATGGGCGCGGGATTCCGCTGCGGCCGCGTCCGGTTTTGGGGGAAGCGCAAGCAATATCAAGGCGTTCGGCCTGCCAGCGCAATTTTCCCCGGCGCACGCTAAAGTTGGCACAGCCCCTGCTCGTTAATGAACCAGACACGGCAGGCTCGTGTTCAACTTGCCCAAACTTAAGGAGATTTGAAATGCGTAAAGTTCAACAAGGTTTTACCCTGATCGAACTGATGATCGTGGTGGCGATCATCGGTATTCTGGCTGCGGTGGCGATTCCGGCTTATTCGGACTACACCGTCAAGGCCAAGGTGGGCAACGCACTGACCGCGGCTGACAGTCTCAAGACAGCTGTGGGCCTTTGCTCCCAAGAGGCGGGAGGGGTTCTGGACTCTTGTGATACTGGCAGCAGCGGAATTCCCGCATTCAACGCGACCAAAGAAGTTGCATCGGCATCGGTTACGGATGGCGTAATTACGCTTACCCTCGCAACCGGCATTGGTACGGGCGTGGATGGTAAGACGATTACCATGACGCCGACGGTGGGCACTACCAGCCTTACCTGGAAGAACACGACCGGTGTTACGCATACTGCAGGCTTGGCCGCGATCGAGAAGAACAACATCTAACTCGCGGAGAAATATAGGGACTAACCCCTAGTCAGCCAAGCCCCTCCTCGGAGGGGCTTTTCTTTATTCAGGCCCAAAAAACCCGCCTTCGTGAAAAGACGGGAATAAAGGGGGGCAGACACGATATTGTTGAGGGGTGAAGCAAGAAAGTTATGCCCCATCTCGGTCAGCGATAAACCCCGCGCCGGTTGCCGAGACGTACCACGGTGATCAGTATTTTTGCGTCTTTGATCTGGCAGACGAGGCGCCAATCGCCTACACGATATTTCCAGAACTCGCCCAGTTCGCTACCCCTCAACGCCTGCCCGATGCTTCTGGGGTCGTCCAGGGAGGCCAGGCGCTCGCGCATAAAGCCGAGCAATCGCTTGGCGACAGGCTTGTCCGGTTTGGCGAGTTGTTTTTCAGCAGTTTCGGAAAGCTCAATCGGCCAAGCCAAGTCGTGCCTCCACTTCCTCTAGGGGGTGGGTGCGCTCCTCGCCGCTGTCCAGGCGACGCACCACCTGTTCAGCGAGGTAGAGGTCTTCCATGTCTTCCAGGTATTCCAGAATGGCTTCGCGGGCATAAAAGGTCTTGCTGCGTCCCGTGCGCTTTGCAAGATTATCCAGCCTGGCTTCGAGGTCTTCCGGCAAGCGAATCGCTAGCATGGCGTGTTCCTTAAAAAATGCCGCTATACAAGTAGCGCGTAAATGGGATCAGTGATCCTGTTTAAACTATTCAGGCCAAAACAAAACCCCGCCTTCGTGAAAAGACGGGGTTTGCCGGCAGTCCGAGACCGCCCAAGCGGTCTTTTTTTAGCCCGTAGTGACCCGCTGCGGGGCCCAGGCTGCTTCAGATCACGCCCTGCGCCAGCATGGCGTCGGCCACCTTGATGAAGCCGGCCAGGTTGGCGCCGTCGACGTAGCTGATGCTGCCGTCTTCGCGCCGGCCGTGTTGCAGGCAGGCCTGGTGGATGCCCTGCATGATGCCGAGCAGGCGGGCATCGACCTCTTCGCGCGGCCACGACAGGCGCATGGCATTCTGGCTCATTTCCAGGCCCGAGGTGGCCACGCCGCCGGCATTGCTGGCCTTGCTGGGGGCGTACAGGATGCGGTGCTTGTCGAAGAGCCGGGCGGCATCGGCGGTCGAGGGCATGTTGGCGCCTTCGGCCACGGCAACCAGGCCGTTCTTGATCAGCATCGCCGCATCGTCGCCGTTGAGTTCGTTCTGGGTGGCGCAGGGCAGCGCCACCTCCATCGGCACGCTCCAGGGGCGCATGCCGGCATGGAATTCGGCGCCGACGCGCTCCGCGTATTCACTGACGCGGCCGTGGAGGTGGTTCTTGACCTCCATCAATTCGGCGAGCTTGTCCGGGGTGAAGCCGGCGTTGTCCACCACCGTGCCGCTCGAGTCCGATACCGTGACGACCTTCGCGCCCAGGGCCATGGCTTTTTCGATGACGAATTGCGCCACGTTGCCCGAGCCGGAGACGCCGACCCGCAGGTTCTCGATCGAGCGGCCGGCATGCTTGAGCATTTCGTCGGCGAAATAGACTGCGCCGTAGCCCGTGGCTTCCGGGCGAATGAGCGAGCCGCCGTAGCTCAGGCCTTTGCCGGTGAAGACGCAATCGGCGCGGTTGGTCAGCTTCTTCACCATGCCGGCCATGAAGCCGACCTCGCGCGCACCGACGCCGATGTCGCCCGCCGGGACGTCGGTTTCGGCGCCGATGTGGCGATGCAGTTCGGTGATGAAGGCCTGGCAAAAGCGCATCACTTCGCCGGGGCTCTTGCCTTTGGGGTCGAAATCCGAACCGCCCTTGCCGCCGCCCATGGGCAGCGTGGTCAGGGCGTTCTTCAGGGTCTGCTCGAAAGCCAGGAACTTGAGGATGGACAGGTTGACCGAGGGATGAAAGCGCAGTCCGCCCTTGTAGGGGCCGATGGCCATGCTGTGCTGGATGCGGTAGCCGCGGTTGACCTGGACGTCGCCATGGTCGTCGACCCAGGAGATCCGGAAAATGACGATCCGCTCCGGTTCGATCAAGCGATCCAGCAGGCCGTGTTCGGCGTACTTGGGGTGCTGGGACACGAACGGCCACAGGCTTTCGATGACCTCGGTAACGGCTTGCAGATACTCCGGTTGCCCAGGGTTGCGCTCGGCGGCGCGGCGGATGAATTCGTCCGGATGCTGGTATTTCATGTTGCGTCGACTCGGTGGTTTGAAAAAGGGAAAAGCGAGACTGTATCACCCCTTGCCGGGCGGAGTGTGCGGCATCGGGAGGCGGGCGGTTTCAGGGGCGGTCTGCGTCCTGGAAGATGCGCCGGATGAGCTCGGCTGCAAATCCGCGGCTTTGCAGGAAGCGCATCTGCCTGGCTTTCTCCGGCGCGTCGGCGGGCATGGAGCCGAATTTCTTCTGCCATACTTCGCGCGCGCGCTCAAATTCGCTGTCGCGGTTCTCGCTCAGCACGGCTTCGATGATGGTGTCGCCCACGCCGCGCTGCCGCAGATCGTAGGCCAGCTTCATGCTGCCGGCGCGGGCGCGGTGGTCGGCAACCCAGCTTTCGGCGAAGCGGCGGTCGGACAGCCAGTTCCGGACCTCGAATGCGTCGAGCAGGGCGGCGATGTCGGGGCTGGCGAAGCCCGCCTGCCCGAGCTTGCGGGCGAGCTCGAAGCGGCTGTGCTCGCGCCGCGCCAAAAGGCGCAGGGCGCGCTCGCGCAGCTCGCCGGGCTCAGGCGCCGGCTTCATCCTCGTCCGCCATGGGGTTGTTGACGCCGACCGCGGCGCGGACCTTGGCCTCGATCTCGTGGGCGATTTCCGGGTGTTCCTTGAGGAATTCGCGCGCGTTGTCCTTGCCCTGGCCGATCTTCTCGCCGTTGTAGGCGTACCAGGCGCCGGACTTGTCGACCAGCTTGTGGGCGACGCCGAGTTCGATGATCTCGCCTTCGCGCGAGATGCCCTGGCCGTAGAGGATATCGAAGAAGGCTTCCTTGAACGGCGGCGAGACCTTGTTCTTGACGACCTTGACCTTGGTTTCGTTGCCGATGATCTCGTCGCCCTTCTTGATCGCG
>MKUE01000116.1 GCA_001897675.1 Thiobacillus sp. 65-1059
ACGAAGCCAAGCTGAAGCAGAAGCAGGTCCAGATCAAGGAAATCAAGTTCCGTCCGGGTACCGACGAAGGCGATTACCAGATCAAGCTGCGCAACCTGATCAAGTTTCTTGAAGAAGGCGACAAGACCAAGATCACATTGCGTTTTCGGGGGCGCGAAATGGCCCACCAGGAAATCGGCATGGCCCAGTTGCGGCGCGTGTCGGCGGATCTGGCCGAACTCGCCGTGGTCGAGCAGTTCCCCAAGATGGAAGGCCGCCAGCTGGTGATGATGCTGGCGCCGAAGAAGAAGGCTTAAGTTTCGAGACCGGCGTTTCTCGTATCCTTCGGGATCAAAAACGCCACAATACGTGCAGTCGGGTTGGTGAAGCATTCCGCGCCGCGGGATCACCTGGCCGCATGAAATAAAAGGAAGCATCATGCCTAAGATGAAGAGCAAGAGCGGCGCCGCCAAGCGGTTCCGCGCGCTGGGCGGCGGCGGGTTCAAGCGCTCGCACGCATTCATGCGCCACATTCTCACCAAGAAGAGCACCAAGCGTAAGCGCCAGTTGCGCGGCATGGAAACCGTCAATGCCAGCAACCACAAAGCGGTTGCCCGCATGTTGCCCTACGCATAAAGGAGAGAAAGCATGCCACGCGTCAAACGGGGTGTAACCGCCCGCGCCAGCCACAAGAAAATCCTCGATGCCGCCAAAGGCTATCGCGGTCGTCGCAAGAACGTATTCCGCGTCGCCAATGAAGCGGTGATGAAGGCCGGTCAGTACCAGTACCGCGACCGTCGTCAGCGCAAGCGCCAGTTCCGCGCACTGTGGATTGCCCGTATCAACGCCGCCTCGCGGCAGCACGGCCTGACCTACAGCGTGTTCATGAACGGCTTGAGCCGCGCCGAGATCGGGATCGACCGCAAGGTGCTGTCCGACATCGCGATTTTCGACAAGGACGCCTTTGCCAAGATCGTCGAACAGGTCAAGGCCAAGCTGGCGGCGTAAGCCGTCAAACCGTCGCAAAAAAAGGCCGCAAGGCCTTTTTTTGTTTGTGATTGATACGAGACTATTGCCATGCGCAATCCCAACGAAATCGTTGCCGACGCCCTTATCGCCATCCAGGCCAGCCCTGACTTGCCGGCACTGGAGCAGGTCAAGGCCGGCTATCTGGGCAAGAGCGGCCAGCTCACCGAATTGCTGAAAAGCCTGGGCGCGATGCCCGCCGACGAGCGCAAGACCGCCGGCGCCCGCATCAACGAGGCCAAGCAGGCGGTGGAAGCCGCGCTCAAGACCCGTCGCGACGCGTTGCAGCAGGCCGAACTGGACCGTCAGCTGGCGGCCGAAACGCTCGACGTGACCCTGCCCGGTCGGGGCTTGGCGCGCGGCGGGGTGCATCCGGTGTCGCGCACGCTGACGCGCATCCAGGCGCTGTTCCGCTCGATCGGCTTCGAAGTGGCGACGGGACCGGAGATCGAGACCGATTTCTACAATTTCACCGCGCTCAACATCCCGGAAGACCATCCGGCGCGGGCGATGCACGATACCTTTTATCTGCAGAGCGGCGAGCTGCTGCGCACCCATACCTCGCCGGTGCAGGTGCGCTACATGCAGACCCACCGGCCGCCGCTGCGCATCATCGCGCCGGGACGGGTGTACCGCTGCGATTCCGATGTCACGCACACGCCGATGTTCCATCAGGTCGAGGGCCTGTGGGTGGACGAGTCGGTGTCGTTTGCCGACCTCAAGGGTGTACTCGCCGATTTCATGCGCAACTTCTTCGAGCGCGACGATCTGCCGGTGCGCTTCCGGCCGTCTTTCTTTCCCTTCACCGAGCCGTCGGCCGAAATGGACATCGGCTGCGTGATGTGCGGCGGTGCAGGCTGCCGGGTGTGTTCGCACACCGGCTGGCTGGAAGTGCTGGGCTGCGGCATGGTGCACCCCAATGTGTTCAGGCATGTCGACATCGACACCGAGCGTTTCGTCGGCTTTGCCTTCGGACTCGGCGTCGAGCGCCTTGCCATGCTGCGTTACGGCGTCGACGATTTGCGGTTGTTCTTCGAGAACGATTTGCGTTTCCTTAAACAGTTCAATTAATTAGGGCGCATACATCATGCAATTTTCAGAAGCCTGGCTGCGCAGCCTGGTCAACCCCGCACTTGATACGCCCCAACTGGCCCACGCATTGACCATGGCCGGGCTGGAAGTCGAGGCCTTGACGCCGGCCGCCCCGCCGTTCAACACCGTAGTGGTGGCCGAGATCCTGGCGGCGGAAAAACACCCCGACGCCGACCGTCTGCGCGTGTGCCGGGTCGACGTCGGCGAGGCGGCGCCGGTCACCATCGTGTGCGGCGCGCCCAACGCGGCGGCCGGACTCAAGGTGCCGTGCGCCCGTCCGGGGGCGAGGCTGCCGGGGATCGAAATCAAGGTCGCCAAGGTGCGTGGCGTCGAGTCCTTCGGCATGCTGTGCTCGACCAAGGAACTGGGTCTGGAAGGCGCGGCCGACGGCCTGATGGTGTTGCCTGCGGATGCGCCGGTGGGCGAGGATTTCCGCGCCTGGCTCAACCTCGACGATACCCTTATCACCCTGAAGCTCACGCCCAACCGTGCGGACTGCCTGTCGCTGCATGGCGTGGCGCGCGAGGTCGGGGCGATCACCGGTGCCGAGGTGCGTCTGCCGCAGATACGCGAAACGCCAGCCCGTATCCACGACACGGTGCCGCTGCACGTGGCGGCAAGCGGGGCCTGCCCGCTCTATCTGGGACGCGTGGTGCGCGGCATCGACGCGCAGGCGCCCACCCCGCGCTGGATGGCGGAGCGGCTGGAGCGCAGCGGCATCCGTCCGCTGCTGGCGCCGGTCGACATCACCAATTACGTGCTGCTCGAACTCGGCCAGCCGATGCATGCCTTCGCGCTGTCGCGCCTCAGCGGCGGCATCGAGGTGCGGCTGGCGCGTGCGGGCGAAACACTCGAGCTGCTGAATGGCCAGACCGCAGAACTGGCACCCGACATGCTGGTGATCGCCGATGCCAGCGGGCCGGTGGCGCTGGCCGGGATCATGGGCGGGCAGCCGACCAGCGTGGAACGCGTTACGGTCGATGTCTTCCTCGAAGCCGCGTTCTTCGCGCCGACGGCGATCGCCGGGCGCGCGCGGCGGCTGGGCCTGTCCACCGACTCGTCGCATCGTTTCGAGCGCGGCGTCGACTACGCCGCGACGCGTCAGGCGATGGAGCGGGCAACGCAGTTGCTGCTCGACATCTGCGGCGGCCAGCCGGGGCCGATCGCCGAAGCGGTGGCCGGATTGCCGCAGCGCGAGCCGATCACCCTGCGCCTGGCGCGGCTGAAGCGTGTGGCCGGCATCGAACTCGACGCGGATCAGGTGGCGCGTGGCCTCAGCGCGCTCGGCGCGCAGGTCGAGCGCCAGGGCGATTGCCTGGCCGTCATGCCGCCGAGCTTCCGCTTCGATCTGGCGATCGAGGAGGACCTGATCGAAGAGGCGGTGCGCCTGTTCGGCTACGACAACATTCCGGCGCAGCCGCCGGCAGCGCCGTCGCGTATGCTGCCGCAGGACGAAACCATGCTGGCCGACGACGTCCTGCGCCAGATGCTGGTCGGGCTGGATTACCAGGAAGTCATCACCTACAGCTTCGTCGATCCGGCGTGGGAAACGGCGTTGAATGCCGACGCCCGCCCGTTGCCCCTGGCCAATCCCATCGCCAGCCAGCTGTCGGCGATGCGCACCACGCTGTGGGGTGGCCTGATCGAGACGCTGCGCCATAATCTCAACCGCCAGCAGGAACGGGTGCGCATTTTCGAGCTGGGGCGGGTGTATGCGTCGCAGGTCGAACAGCCGATGAAGCTGGGCGGCCTCGCTTATGGTGAGGTGCAACCTGAACAATGGGGCGCAACTGCGCGCCGTATCGATTTCTTCGATCTCAAAGGCGACCTGGAGCGTCTGTTCAGCCACCCGCTCGACAGCCGGCGCGGCGCCCATCCCGCACTGCATCCGGGACAGTGCGCCGAACTTTGGACCGGGGGCCGGGCGATCGGCTGGATTGGTGCACTGCATCCGCGCCTGGTGCAGGCATTCGATCTGCCGGCCGTGCCGGTGCTGTTCGAGCTCGACAGCCAGGCGCTCGCCCGGCGTGCCTTGCCACGCCATGCGGCCTTGTCGCGCTTCCCGCTGGTGCGGCGCGATCTGGCGTTCATGCTGGACATTCATACCCCGGCCGGTGAACTATTGGCCGCGCTACGCGAGGCTGCGTCGCCCCAGGTGCGGTCGATCGAGGTGTTCGACGACTACCGCGGAAAAGGCATAGGAGAAAACCAAAAAAGCCTTGCCATTCTGGTAGTTATGCAAGATACTGAACGCACATTGACGGATCGGGAAGTGGAGGATGCAGTGCAAAAACTGATCGACGCCGCGCTTCGCCAGTGTAATGCCAGTTTGCGTGCGTGACGCTTTTCCTCACGAGCCATCCCTGCTGACACGACCATGACCACCCTGACAAAAGCTGATCTGGCCGAACTGCTGTTCGAAAAAGTGGGTTTGAATAAACGCGAAGCCAAGGATGTCGTCGAGTCATTTTTCGATGAAATCCGCTTGTCGCTCGAAAAAGGCGACATCGTCAAACTATCCGGTTTCGGCAATTTCCAGTGCCGGGAAAAACCGCAGCGTCCAGGCCGCAACCCCAAGACCGGCGAAGAAATGCCGATTTCCGCGCGCCGCGTGGTGACCTTCCACGCCAGCCAGAAACTTAAATCCCAGGTCGAAGGCGCCCAAATTGGAACGCCCACCAGCCCGGAGTGAACTCCCGCCGATCCCGGCCAAACGCTATTTCACCATCGGTGAAGTCTCGGAGCTGTGCGCCGTCAAGGCGCACGTGCTGCGCTACTGGGAGCAGGAGTTTACCCAGTTGCGCCCGGTCAAGCGGCGCGGCAACCGGCGTTATTACCAGCACCACGAGGTGCTGCTGATCCGCCGCATCCGCGAACTGCTGTACGAAGAAGGCTTCACCATCAGCGGTGCGCGCCAACGCCTCGAGCACGACGCCGAGCCCACGCCCGAAGCCGCACCCGCCGCGACGCCGGATCTTTCCCATGTGCGCGCTGAAATCTCGGCCATCCTGAAAATATTGGGCTGACGGGCTTCCGTGTCGTGCCGGTCATCTGTTAGAATCTCGGGCTTCGTCGGGGCGTAGCGCAGCCTGGTAGCGCACTTGCATGGGGTGCAAGGGGTCGGAAGTTCGAATCTTCTCGCCCCGACCAACAAATCAGGGAATCAGGGTCGGGTCATCCCGGCCCTTTTTCTTTGCAGCGACAGAAACCCTGTTGCCGTTGCGACATCTGTAATGTCCGGTACAGGCACTATATTTATCGTTTGTTCATATCAGGAGAGAGTTATGGAACACACTTTGCCCGCACTGCCCTTTGCCATGGACGCGCTCGCGCCGCACATGTCCCAGGAGACCTTCGAATACCACTACGCCAAGCACCATCAGGCCTACGTCACCAACCTCAACAACCTGATCAAGGGCACCGACTTCGAGACCAAGTCGCTCGAGGACATCGTCAAGAGCGCGCCCGCCGGCGGCGTCTACAACAACGCCGCGCAGGTGTGGAACCACAGCTTCTTCTGGAACTGCCTCAGCCCCAACGGCGGCGGCGCGCCCTCCGGCGCCCTGGCCGACGCCATCAACCAGAAGTGGGGTTCGCTGGATGAATTCAAGAAGGCCTTCCAGGCCAGCGCCGTGGGCAATTTCGGTTCCGGCTGGACCTGGCTGGTGAAGAAGGCCGACGGTTCGGTCGACATCGTCAACATGGGTGCCGCCGGCACCCCGCTGACCACCGGCGACAAGGCCCTGCTGTGCGTCGACGTGTGGGAGCACGCCTACTACATCGACTACCGCAACCTGCGTCCCAAGTTCGTCGAGACCTTCCTCAACAACCTGGTGAACTGGAAGTTCGCGGAAGCGAACTTCGCCTGAATCCGCATCGTTGAAGCGGCCAGCAGCTGCTGAAAACCGCAACCGGGGCGCAATGCCCCGGTTTTATTTCGTCTCCGTGCTGGCGTCCGCCAGGTGAAGGATATCCAGATAGCCGCGTTCGGCCATCCTCCGCGCTTCGTTCAACAGGGCCGCATTTTCCGCATTCGGCGATTCGTTGCCGTCGAGCAGGCGCAGCATGCGCGTCCAGCGCTCGCGCTGGTTCGCCACGGTCTTCGGCGCAGCAAGCCCCTGCCGCCGCAGCTCGGATGCGCGGCTGACGAGGCGGAACTTCGCGGCTTCGAGCTGCGGCGGCAGCGGCAGGGACAGGTTGAACGTGAGATCGAGACGGTAGGGCGCTTCGACTTCGCTGTCAGATTCCGGCGGCGGGCGCCACGAGAGTTCGTCAGGGCCGGGTGCGACACGCTCGGGATCGAGCGGGAACTTGTAGAAGCCCCATTTCGCGCCCATCCAGCATTCGAGCAGCACACGCTCGTCTTCTCCCATGCACAGCTCGCCTTCGGGCGCGGCGATTTCGGCGTTGCCCGGCAGCGGGCCGTAGGCGCGCGCATCCTGCTTCCATCTTGAAAAGTTGCGCTGCGGCGGGGAGCCGTAGTCGGCTTCGAGCGCGCGCCAGATGGCGATGAAGGCCTGGTAGTCGCGCCGGTAGTCCGGGTTGCGGCGCAGGAATTCCCATGCCCACTGGTCGCGCGTCAGCGCGTCACCTGGTGCGGGGGGCGGCTCGGAATTCACGACGAGCAGCTGACCTCGATCTGCTTCGCCCAGTCGGGCGGCTCGGCGGCGTAAGCCTCGCATTCCGGCTGCTCGTCATGAGGCCGCGACAGCAGCGCGTGCAGGCGATTGACCTCGCTGTAATCGCGTTCGTCCACGGCGCGGCGGATGGCGACTTCGGCCAGGTGGTTGCGCAGGATGTATTTCGGATTGACGCGCCGCATCGCCTGGCCGCGCTCGGCATCCACCGAGCCCTGCTGGCGCAGCGCGGCGGCGTAGCGGGCCGCCCAGGCGTCGAACGCCGCACGGTCGAGGAAGAGGTCGCGCAGCGGCGGATTGACGGCGCCGGGGCTGCTGTCGAAATCGCACAGGCGGCGCAGGAAGATCGTGTAGTCGACGCGGTTTTGCGCGAGCAGCTGCAGCGCGTCCGTGAGGATCGGCAGCAGACCCTCGCCGGCCGCGAGGCCGAACTTTTCTGCCATGCGGGCGAGGTAGGCCTGGCCGAATTGCCGCGGGTAGTCGCCGATCGCGGCGGAGGCGGTTTCCACCGACAGCAGCGGCACCAGCGTCTGCGCGAGCTTGGTGAGATTCCACGCGGCGACGTCGGGCTGCTGGTCGAAGGCATAGCGTCCGCCGCTGTCGGAATGGTTGCAGACGAAGCCGGGGTCGAAGGCGTCGAGGAAGCCGAACGGGCCGTAGTCGAGAGTGAGGCCGAGGATCGACATGTTGTCGGTGTTCATCACGCCGTGCGAGAAGCCGACCGCCTGCCACTGCGCCATCAGCTCGGCGGTGCGGCGGGCGATTTCGCGCAGCAGTTCGGCGTGGGGTTCGGCGCGCGCCGCCAGTTCGGGGTAGTAGCGCGCGATGACGTAGTCGGCCAGTTGCCGGATCGGCTCGACCTGGTTCCTGTAGTAGAACACCTCGAAGGAACCGAAGCGCACGAAGCTCGGCGCCAGCCGCGTCACCAGCGCGGCGGTCTCGACCTCCTCGCGGTAGACCGGATGATCGCTGCCGACGATGGCGAGGGCGCGCGTGGTGGGGATGCCGAGCGCGTGCATGGCTTCGGAACAGAGGAATTCTCGGATGCTCGAACGCAGCACCGCGCGGCCGTCGCCGCCGCGCGAGTAGGGGGTGCGTCCGGCGCCCTTCAATTGCACTTCCCAGCCTTCGCCGGCGGCATTCTTCACCTCGCCCAGCAGGATCGCGCGGCCGTCACCCAACTGCGGCACGTAGTGGCCGAACTGGTGTCCGGCATACAGCGCGGCGAGCGCGTCCATCCCCGGCAGCGATTGGTTGCCGGCCAGCGTGCGGATCAGTTCGGGACGGGCGATTTCGCTGTCGTCGAGGTCGAGCAGCGCCAGCGCTTGCGGGCTGTGGCAGACGAGATAAGGATCGGGGACGGGCGTGGGGCAGACGCGCGAATAAAAGATTTCCGGCAGGCGGGCGAAGCCGTTGTCGAAGGCCAGCGATTCAAGTTTGGGCATGGGGAAATTCTAAAGCCTGGCAGGGTTTGCGCGACCCGCCCGACGACAGGGTTACCCGCCCACCGTGGGCGCCATGACGCGCATTCCGGCTTGCCCGGCGCGCGCCTGCCTACCCGTACAGCTGGACAGCGAATCCCTCCTGTTCCCATTCGTCCGCCAGTTTCCAGCCGGCGTTTCCCGCAATCGCGCTGAATTCGTCGCGGCGGAACTTGTAGGAATGCTCGGTATGCAGCGTCTCGCCGAGGGCGAAATGGAAACGCCGGCCCGCTACGCTCACCGTCTGCGCGGCAAGGCTGACCAGATGCATCTCGATGCGGCCGGCAACCGGATTGTAGAAGGCATAGTGGCGGAATCGGGCGGGGTCGAAATCGGCGTCCAGTTCGCGGTTCAGGCGTTCGAGGAGGTTGAGGTTGAAGGCGGCGGTGATGCCGGCAGCGTCGTTATAGGCGGCGTGCAGGAGCAGCGGATCTTTCTTGAGGTCGAAGCCGATGAGCAGGTGCCCATCGGCGCCGGCCAGCTGGCGGAAGCGCGCGAGCAGGGCGGTCGCGGTGTCGGGCGGGAAGTTGCCGATGCTGGAGCCGGGGTAATAGATCAGTCGCCGGCCGGGCGGCAGGCAAGGGGCCGCGGCTTCCAGGTCGCGGAGGAAATCCATGCCCAGCGCGGTGACGGCAAGTTGCGGGTAGGCGCGGGCGAGGGTTTGCGCGGCGGCGGCCAGCGGGGCGCCGGCGATGTCCAGGACGACGAGGTGGGTGGGGTGCAGGGCGTCGAGCAGCAGGCGCACCTTGCGGCACTCGCCGGCGCCCGGCTCGACGATGCAGTCGAGCGGGCCGACGGCGGCCGCGATGTCGGGCAGGCGGGAGGCCATGAGCGTCCGTTCGGTACGGCAGAGGGCATATTCAGGCTGCGCGCAAATGGCCTCGAACAGACGGCAGCCCGTCTCGTCATAGAAATATTTCGGCGGAATGGATTTGGGGCAGGCGGCCAGGCCGCCCAGCACGTCGCTGCGCAAATCGTCGGCGGCGACGGGAAAGTCCTGAAAGGTGAACGCCACTCAGACGCTGACCGCAACGTCGCGGCCGGCCTGTAGGCGGCCGATTTCCGCCGCCTGCGCGAAGCCGTGCCGCCGGAAGGTTTCCAGCACCGTGTCGCGCGCCGCGGTGGCGCAGCTCACCAGCAGGCCGCCGCTGGTCTGCGGGTCAGTGAGCAAGGCCTGCTGCCAGTCGGCGATGCCGCCGGCCAGGCTCACTTCGTCGCCGTAGCTCGCCCAGTTGCGGCCGCTGGCGCCGGTGACATGGCCGCCCTGTGCCAGTTCGCTCACGCCGGGCAGCAGGGGCAGGCGGCCCAGCCCGACCTGGGCCGAGACGTTCGATGCCCGGGTGATTTCGAGCAGGTGGCCGAGCAGGCCGAAGCCGGTGATGTCGGTCATCGCGTGCACGCCAGCAGTTGCGGCCAGATCGGCGCCGGCGGTGTTGAGCTGGGTGGTGGCGGCGATCATCGCAGCGTATTGCTCGGCGCTGAGCAGGCCTTTTTTCAGCGCCGCGCTGTAGATGCCCACGCCCAGCGGTTTGCCGAGGATCAGGTGGTCGCCGGCCTGGCCGCCGCTGTTTTGCTTGACCTTGCGCGGGTCCACCACGCCGATGCCGACCAGCCCGTAGATCGGCTCCGGGGCGTCGATGGAATGGCCGCCGGCGATGGGGATGCCGGCCGCCTTGCACACCGCTTCGCCGCCGGCGAGGATCTGCCGGATGACCTCGTTGGGCAGCTTGCCGATCGGCATGCCGACGATGGCCAGGGCGAACAGCGGCCGCCCGCCCATGGCATAGACGTCGGACAGCGCATTGGTGGCGGCGATGCGGCCGAACTCGAAGGGGTCGTCGACGATGGGCATGAAGAAATCGGTGGTCGCCACGATCGCCTGTTCGTCGTTGAGGCGGTAGACCGCGGCGTCGTCGCCGTGCTCGATGCCGACCAGCAGATCGGGATAGGCCGTCGCCATGTGCGAGGCGAAGGGCGTGTCGGCCAGGATGTCCCGCAATACGGCGGGCGCGATCTTGCAGCCGCATCCGCCGCCATGGGAAAACTGGGTCAATCGGATGGGCTGATCGGGAATGGGCTTGCTCATTTGCAGAATTCGCCCGTCGCGGGAGGGGCGCCTAGAATTCGGTTGGACATAGTGCATCTATATAGCATGAACCGAACCCGACCCGTCAGCGGCCTTACTGCGAACCAGCTCATCGCTCGGCTGGCGCAGGCGCGCGGCCAACTGCGGGCATTGATCGGCTGCCTGCCCGCGGGCGGCTGGCTGGGACCGCGCGCGGGGCATCTGAATCCGCCGCTGTGGGAATACGGGCACATCGTCTGGTTTCAGGAGCGCTGGTGCCTGCGGGCACGGCCCGGCGGCGGGTTTGCGGCGAGCCTGCTGGCGGCGGCCGACGCGCTGTACGATTCTTCCAGCGTTCCGCACGATCGCCGCTGGGATCTGGCTTTGCCCGAACCTGCCGCGGTCGACGAATACGCAGAGCGGGTCGCCGCCGCCGTGGCCGTTCGCCTGCGCAGCGGGTTCGACCCCGAGATCGCTTATTTCGCCGAGCTGTGCCTGTATCACGAACTGATGCATATCGAGGCCTGGTGGATGGCATTCCAGAATCTGGGCTATGCGCCGCCCGCGTGGTCCGACGGCGCCGGCGCGCTGCCGGCGCAGCGGCTGGCGTTCGCCGCGGGCGAGGTGGAACTGGGTAGCGGAAGCGGCGAAGGCTTCATTTTCGACAACGAGAAGTGGCGTCATCCGGTGCCGGTCCCGGCATTCGACATCGACGCGAGCCCGCTGTCCGAGGTGGCTTTCGCCGAATTCGTCGACGCCGGCGGTTACCGGCGCAGCGCGGGGTGGTCGGACGCAGGCCGGGCCTGGCGGGCCGCCGTCGGCGCCTGCCATCCCCTCTACTGGCGGCGGGAAAACGCTGCCTGGCAGATGCGCCGCTTCGACCGCTGGCTACCGCTCGGCGCAGACCGCCCCATGCTGCACGTGAACCGTTACGAAGCCGAGGCCTGCGCCGCCTGGATGGGGCGGCGGCTGCCCGCCGCAGCGCAGTGGCTGCGGGCAGCGCGGCAGCCGGAATTTCGCCGGGGCATGGCGTGGGAATGGCTGCGCGACGCGTTCGCGCCGTATCCGGGGTTTTCGCCCGACCCCTACCGGGATTACGCGCAGCCCTGGTTTCACACGCACGGAGAATTGCGCGGCGGCGGGCCGTTCACCGATCCGTCGCTCAAGCGCCCCGGCTTCCGCAATTTCTATTTGCCGGAGCGGCGCGATCCCTTCGCCGGCTTTCGTACCGTGAGCGCGGATTGAGGCTGCGGCTCAGCCGCCGGTCATCGACATGAAGCGCAGGATCTTGTGCGGCGCTTCGCGGAACTCGTGGCGCTCCGGCTTGAGGTTGATCGCTTCAAGAATGGCGGCGTCGAGCGCGGCGTCGCTGCAGCCGCTGCGCAGCAGGGGGCGGAATTCGAATTTCTCTTCCTGCCCCAGGCACATGTAGGCGGTGCCGTCGACGGCTATACGGATGCGGTTGCAGGTCTGGCAGAAATGCTGCGAGATGGGGGTGATGAAGCCGACGTTGAAACGGCCGTCCGGCGTGCCGAGGTAACGCGCCGGCCCGGCGCCGGGCAGGGTGGTCTCGACCAGGCCGAACTGCGTGCGCAGCCGTTCCTTCACCGGCTGCAGGTCGAGGTATTCGGCATTGCGCCCGGTTTCGCCCATCGGCATCGCCTCGATCAGCCGCAACACGAAGCCGCGCTGCATGCAGAAGGCGACCATTTTGTCGATCTCGTCGTCGTTGCTGCCGGCGAGCGTCACCATGTTGAGCTTGATCGGTGCGAAGCCGGCGTCCTGCGCCGCCGCCAGCCCGGCCATCACCTTGGCGAGCACATCGCGGCCGTTGATCTTTTCCACCCGCGCCTGCTGCAGCGAGTCGAGGCTGACGTTGAGCCGCGTCACGCCGGCGGCCTTCAAGGCCTGCGCATGCTTGTCGAGCCGGGTGGCGTTGGTCGACAGCGACAGGTCCTGAATGCCGGGCAGGGCGGCGATGCGTCCGGCCAGTTCGGCAATGTTGCGCCGCAGCAGCGGCTCGCCGCCGGTGAGGCGGATGCGGCTCACCCCCAGGCGGGCGAATGCGCCGATCAGGCGCTCGATCTCGTCGAAGCCGAGCCAGTGTTCGGGTTCTTCAAACCCCTTGAAGCCTTCCGGCATGCAGTAGCTGCAGCGCAGATCGCAGCGATCCGTCACCGACAGCCGCACGTAGTCGATACGGCGGCCAAACTGATCGGTGAGAACGGGTGCGCTCATGAGGTCGGCTGTGCTTGGCAGGAATGGGTTATATATGAAAAAATATAACAAGCTTGGGGGGATCGTGCAATGAAAGTATTCGGCATCGCAGGTTACAGCGGCAGCGGCAAGACCACGCTGATCGAGCGCGTGCTGCCGCAACTGGCTGCGCGCGGCGTGCGCGCCGCGGTGATCAAGCACACCCATCACGATTTCGACATCGACCGCCCCGGCAAGGACAGCTGGCGCGCGCGCGAGGCGGGTGCGGCGGCGGTGCTGCTGGCCTCCGATCACCGCACGGCGGTGCTGACCGAGCATCGCAACACGCCGCCGGTGCTGGACGATTTGCTGGCGGCACTGCCGCCGTGCGACCTGGTGCTGGTCGAAGGCTACAAGCGCGAGCCCATCCCGAAGCTGGAAGTGCATCGCGCCGAGACCGGGAAACCCTGGCTGTTTCCCGAAGACCGGCAGATTCTGGCGGTGGCGTCCGACGCCGAGCCGCCCAACGGCTTTCCCCGCATCGACATCGATGCCATTCAATCCCTTACGGACTTCATCCTGAACCATGCTCTCAGCCGACCAACTGCTTGATGCCCTGCTCGAACGCGCGCGCGGCCTGACCGCAACCGAAACCGTCGCCATCACCGCGGCGCTCGGGCGCGTGCTCGCCGCCCCCCAGGCCTCCTCGATTGCCGTGCCGCCGGCGGACAACAGCGCGATGGACGGCTACGCCGTACGTCTTGCCGACGTGACGCACCCTGGCGTCAAGCTTCCCCTGTCGCAGCGCATCCTGGCCGGCGCGGTCGGCCAGCCGCTGCAGCCCGGCACCGCGGCGCGCATCTTCACCGGCGCGCCGGTGCCGCCGGGCGCCGACGCCGTGCTGATGCAGGAAGACTGCAGCGCAGACGGCGCGGATGTCGTCATCAACAAGCTGCCGCAGCCCGCCGAAAACATCCGCCGCGCGGGCGAGGACATCGCCGCCGGCGCGCAGGTCCTTGCCGCCGGCAGCCGCATCGGCGCGGCCGAAATGGGGCTTGCCGCGTCGGTCGGGCTGGCCGAACTGCCCGTGTTCAGGCGGCTGAAGGTGGCGTGCTTCTTCACCGGGGACGAACTGGTGACGCCGGGCCTCGCCCTGCAGCCGGGCCAGATCTACAACTCCAACCGCTATACGCTGACCGGGCTGGTGAACGGCCTCGGCTGCGAACTGATCGATCTCGGCATCGTGCCGGATACGCTGGAAGCGACCGAAGTCGCGCTGGCCGGCGCCGCCAGCGTTGCCGACGTCGTCATCACCAGCGGCGGGGTCTCGGTGGGCGAGGCCGATTTCGTGAAAGCCGCAGTCGAGAAACTCGGCCGGGTCGAGATGTGGAAAGTGGCGATGAAGCCCGGCAAGCCGATCGTCTACGGACGGGTGAACGACGCCGACTTCATCGGCCTGCCCGGCAATCCGGTGTCGGCCTTCGTCACCTTCTGCCTGTTCGTGCGGCCGTTTCTGCTCAAGCGCATGGGCGCGGCCGACGTGCTGTACCGTGCGTTCGCCGTGCCGGCGGATTTCGCCTGGAGCAGGCCGGGCGCGCGCCGCGAATTCCTGCGCGCGCAGCTGCAGCCGAACGGCAAGCTGGCGCTGTTCCCGAACCAGGGTTCGGGGGTGCTGACTTCGTGCGCCTGGGCCGACGGTCTGGCCGACATCGCCATCGGCCAGACCGTGCAGCCGGGCGACTGGGTGCGCTTCATTCCCTTCTCGGAGCTGCTGACATGAAACTGCGCGTACTCTACTTCGCCCGCCTGCGCGAGCGCTTCGGCGTGGCCGAGGAAGCCCTGGATTTCTCCGGCGCCACCGCGGCCGACCTGGTGGCGCAATTGCGATCGCGCGGCGACGTGTGGGCGGAGGAACTGGCGGCGGGCAAGGCGTTCCGGGTGGCGGTCAACCAGAGCCTGGTCGCGCTCGATGCGACTTTGCCGGAACACGCCGAGGTCGCGATTTTTCCGCCGGTGACCGGGGGCTAGCGGCGTGAAGATCGTTGTCCAGAGCGAGGTCTTCGATCTCGGCGCCGAGGTCGAGGCGATGCGCCGCGGCCGCACCGACATCGGTGCCATCGCCAGCTTCGTCGGCCTGGCGCGCGACCACAACGCGGGCAGCGGCGTGCAGGCGATGACGCTGGAGCACTACCCCGGCATGACCGAGAAGGCGCTGGCCGCCCTGGTCGAGGAGGCGAAGTCGCGCTGGACGCTGCTCGACGTGACGCTGATCCACCGGGTCGGCCGTCTGCTGCCGGGCGATCCCATCGTGCTGGTGGCGGTGGCCGGCCAACACCGCGGCGAAGCCTTCGCCGCCTGCGAATTCATCATGGATTACCTGAAAACGCGCGCGCCGTTCTGGAAGAAGGAAGAAACCCCCGAGGGCGAGCGCTGGGTGGATGCCCGCGCCAGCGACGACGCAGCGGCGGCGCGCTGGAACCTGCCCTGATTCCTTTTTCTGCAGCCGGGCCAGAGCAGGCCGGCGCATCCTCTTTGCGCCATGGACGGCGCACTCGCAAGATCACCCGTTAACCCCGTTGCGGCGCGCGCACGATGCGGCCGCGTGCCCGCTCCGGCCGCCGCGCGTGCGCACCGCTCAGCCGCCGTCGCCATGCCGCGCGTTCATGGCGGCGGTGGAGCGGGCGCGTTCATGGCGTCGGCTGGATTGCAAGGCTGACGATGATGCCCGTCTCGATCCGCCGGGCCGGGATCGGCGCCATACTCAAATCCTTGACATTGGTTCTAACAAGAACTAAATTTGGTTCCTGTTAGAACCAAATGGATGCCTGATGATGCAGCAAGCCGAATTCCTGCCGACCGTACAAGCCCTGGTGCAGTGCTATCAGGCGTTCGAGGCATATTCCGCCGCGGACATCCGCGCGCAGGGGCTGACGCCGCCGCAGTTCGATATCGTCGCCACGCTCGGCAACACCGCCGGGATGACCGCCACCGAACTCGGCGAAAAAACCCTCATCACCAAGGGCACGCTGACCGGCGTGGTCGACCGCCTGGTCGATCGCGGCTGGGTGGAGCGCACCGCGCACGACAGCGACCGCCGCTGCCAGATCATCCGCCTGACCCCGGGGGGGGAAGCCTTGTTCGCCAGGGTCTTCCCGGCGCACATGGCGCATCTGGCGGCGTGCTTTGCCGGAATGGGCGCGGCTGAACACAAGCGCGCCCAAACCGCCTTGCGCGTGCTGGAGCAGGCTTTCAGAAAGGAGACGGCATGACCCCCGCGATGCGTTATTCGACCCCGGCCATCGTGCTGCACTGGCTGGCGGCGCTGCTAATTTTCGTGGCGTTCCCGCTCGGCGTGTACATGCACGAACTGCCGCTGTCGCCCGGCAAGCTCAAGCTCTACAGCTATCACAAATGGATCGGCATCACGCTGTTGATGCTGGCGGCCTTGCGCGTGACGTGGCGGCTGACGCATACGCCGCCGCCCTTGCCGGCCGACATGGCCGCCTGGCAGCGCCGGGCAAGTCAGGCCGTGCATGGCCTGCTGTACGTGCTGATGATCGCGATTCCGCTGTCGGGCTGGTTGATGAGTTCGGCCAAAGGCTTTCCGACCGTGTGGTTCGGCGTGCTGCCGCTGCCCGATCTGGTCGAAAAAAACCGCGAGCTGGGCGACCTCCTCGCCGGCGTGCACCAAGCCCTGAACTTCGCGCTGCTGGCCCTGGTCATCATGCACGTGGGTGCGGCCCTGCAGCACCACTTCATCGAACGCCGGCCTTTCCTGCAGCGCATGGGCTGGAATAAACAGGAGCGCACATGAAACGCAATCTGACGAATCTGAGCTTGTTCACGCTGCTTGCGGCGTTTGCCGCGCCGGCGGCGCATGCGGTGGAATACCGCACGGTCCTGCCGAAGCAGAGCAGCATCGGCTTCGAGTTCCGCCAGATGGGCGTGCCGGTGCAGGGCGGCTTCAAGCGCTTCGCGGCGCACATGGCTTTCGACCCGGCCCGACCCGAAGCCGCCAGCGCGAAGATCGAGATCGACCTGGCCAGCATCGACGCCGGCTCGCCCGAGGCCGACGACGAATCCGCCGGCAAGCTGTGGTTCAACCGCAGCGCCTATCCGAAGGCGACTTTCGTCTCCAGCCAGATCCGCCCGCTGGGCGACAACCGCTACGAAATGCGCGGCAGCCTCACGCTCAAGGGCCGAAGCCGCGACATGATCGTGCCGGTGACCTATGTGCCGGGCAAGAATGCCGCCACGTTCGACGGCACGTTTGTCCTCAAACGCCTGGACTTCGGCATCGGCGAAGGCATGTGGGCCGACGTCGCCACCGTCGCCAACGAAGTCAAGGTGAAATTCCGCATTGCCGCCACCGGCAACTAACCCGTTGTTCATTCTTCCCAAGGAGCCTTGCATGAAACGTCTTGCCACCCTCGCCGCACTTGTTGCCTTCGCCACGGCCGCCCAGGCCGCGCCCGAAACCTTCGTCATCGACAACAGCCACACCTATCCGCATTTCAGCTACAACCACCTCGGCTTCTCCAACCAGACCCACAAATTCGACAAGACCAGCGGCAAGGTGGTGCTCGATCGGGCCGCGAAAGCCGGGTCGGCCATCGTGACCATCGACGCCACCTCGGTCAACACCGGCTATGCGCTGTTCAACGAACACCTCCAGGCCGCCGACTTCTTCGACACCGCCAAGTACCCGACGATCACGTTCAAGTCGGACAAGATGGCGTTCAGGGGCGATCAGCCGGTGAGCCTGGTGGGCGACCTGACGATCAAGGGCGTGACGAAACAGGTGACGCTCGACATCACCCACTTCAAGTGTCAGCCGCATCCGATGCTGAAAGTGGAAGCCTGCGGCGCCAACGCAACCACCCAAATCAAGCGTTCGGATTTCAACATGGGCAAGAATGCGCCCTACGTGAGCGACGAGGTGAAGCTGACCCTGGCGATCGAAGCGGTCAAAGCGCAGCCGGGCGCGCAATAAGACGGGCGGGGCGGCCTCCGGTAAAATGCCGGTTTGGCCGTCCGGAACACCGCCCCGTGGAACCCCATCAACTCGAATTGCTTGCGCCCGCGCGCGATGCCGACATCGGCATCGCGGCCGTCGACCACGGCGCCGATGCGGTATACATCGGCGGCCCGTCGTTCGGCGCGCGCGCCGCAGCCTGCAACGAGATCGCCGATCTCGCGCGGCTGGTCGACCACGCGCACCGCTTCAACGCGCGCGTGTTCGTCACCCTCAACACCATCCTCGCCGACAACGAACTCGAACCGGCGCGCCGGCAGATCCGGCAGCTTTACGACGCCGGCGTCGACGCGCTGATCATCCAGGACATGGGCCTGCTGGAACTCGACCTGCCGCCGATCCAGCTACACGCCAGCACCCAGACCGACATCCGCACCCCGCAAAAGGCCCGCTTCCTGCAGGACGTCGGGCTGTCGCAAATCGTGCTGGCGCGCGAACTCGATCTGAAACAGATCGCCGCCATCCGCGCCGCCACGCGGCCGGAAACCACCCTGGAGTTTTTCGTCCACGGCGCGCTGTGCGTCGCCTACAGCGGCCAGTGCTACATCAGCCACGCCCACACCGGGCGCAGCGCCAACCGCGGCGACTGCTCGCAGGCCTGCCGCCTGCCGTACCAGGTCACCGATATGGAAGGGCGCATCGTCGCGCACGACAAACACGTGCTGTCGATGAAGGACAACAACCAGAGCGCCAATCTCGAAGCGCTGATCGAAGCCGGCATCCGCAGCTTCAAGATCGAGGGCCGCTACAAGGACATGGGCTACGTGAAGAACATCACCGCCCATTACCGCACGCTGCTCGACCAGATCATCGAGCGCCGCCCGGAATTCGCGCGGGCGTCTGCGGGGCGCACCACATTCGCCTTCACCCCCGATCCCGAGCAGAACTTCAACCGCGAATTCACCGACTACTTCGTCGGTGGCCGCCGCGACGACATCGGCGCGTTCGACACGCCGAAGAACCCCGGCCTGCCGATCGGGCATGTGAAGAAGGTCGGCGACAAATGGGTCGAGATCGACACCGATGCGCCCGACACCGTGCTCAACAACGGCGACGGCCTGTGCTACTACACCTTGCAGAAAGAGCTGGCCGGGTTGGCGATCAACCGCGCCGAGAAGGTGGGCGAGGGGGTGTGGCGGGTGTACCCGAAAGATCCGCCGGCGGGCTGCAAGGACTTGCGCGCGGGCACGCAGGTCAACCGCAACCGCGACATGAACTGGATGCGCCTGCTCGACAGGCCTTCCAGCGAGCGCCGTATCGGGGTGTGGTTGCGGCTTGACGAAACCGCAGCCGGATTCGCGCTGACGCTGACCGACGAAGACGGCCACAGCGTCACGGAAGAAGCAGCGCATGCCAAGGAGCCTGCCAGGGATGCGGCCAGGGCCGAGGCCAGCTTGCGCGAGCACCTCGGCAAGCTTGGCGCTACGCGCTTTGCCCCGCTGGGTATCGCGCTGGAACTGGCGCAGCCCTGGTTCATCCCCGCGTCCTGCCTCAATGCCTTGCGCCGCGACGCCGTCGCCGCGCTGGAAGCCGCACGTGCCGCCGCGTACCGGCGCCCTCCGTGCGCCCAGGCGGTCGAGCCGCCGGCGATTTATCCCGAGGACACGCTGAGCTATCTGGCCAATGTCTACAACCACAAGGCGCGCGACTTCTATGCGAAGCACGGCGTCCGGGTCATCGCCGCCGCCTACGAGAGCCATGAGGAAACCGGCGACGTCTCGCTGATGATCACCAAGCACTGCGTGCGCTATTCGCTCTCCCTGTGCCCGAAGCAGGCCAAGGGCGTCACCGGCGTGCAGGGCACGCTGCGCGCCGCGCCGCTGACGCTGATCAACGGCAGCGAGAAACTCACCCTGCGTTTCGACTGCAAGGCGTGCGAAATGCACGTCGTCGGGAAACTGAAGCCGGCCATCGCCAAAGGCGGCGTGCCGCTGGAGTTTTATAAAACCGGCCCCAATCCGGCCGCGGCACGGGGATGAGCCGGGCGGCGGGCAGATGGGCCCGGCAATTTGCTTACGGCGTACGCTGCGGCAGACTTTCCGCCAGTTTCGCCATGAATGCCGCATGCTGCGCCTCGGCCTGCTGATACGCCGCAATCAGCCGTTCGGCATCCCTGGCCAGGCGGCTTCCCGCAGGCCCGCTTTCGACTATCGGGCTGCCCCAGGCGGTGTTCATCGCATCGACGGCGTCCCACGCGGCCTTGTAGCTCATTTTCATCGCCTTGGCCGCCTTGGAGATGGACCCGGTTTCGCGAATGCGCTGCAGCAGTTCGACGCGTCCGCGTCCGAGGAAGTTTCTGCCGTCCAGGGTCAGCCAGAAGCGGCCATCGGCCTTGAGCATGGAATTCATGGGTTCCAGTTTAACAAAGGGGCGGCGTAACAAACGACCATTGTTATCCCGCTGCAGGCGCCTAAAAATAAGGTTCTTAATCGAAGGAGATGATCATGAAAAAAATACTTGCCGTGTGCGTGATGCTCTGCCTGCCGTTTTCCGCGCTGGCCGCGGAAAGCTACAGCGTGCTGTTCAAGACCCAGGGGACTTTCCAGGACGTGCGCGATTCGCTGCAGATGGCGATCGAGGGCAAGGGCCTGAAAATCACCAACACCAACAAGATTGCCGCGATGCTGGAGCGCACCGGCAAGGATATCGGCGAAACCCGGCAGGTGTACGGGGACGCCGAGCAGTTCGAATTCTGCAGCGCCACGATTTCGCGCAGGATGATGGAGGCCGACCCCCACGCGATCATGATGTGCCCCTACAGCGTGGCGGTGTACACGATTCCCGGCGACAAGGCGGTCTACATGGCCTACCGCAAGCCGGCCGCAACGAAAAATCCCGCGCTGAAAAAGGCGCTCGGCGAAGTCGAGACGCTGCTCACCGAGATCATCAAGGACGCGATGTAGGCGCTTGACTCCGGGGCCGTCGGCCAGGGCGTGAAATTAGTGTCAACACGCCCTAGAATGCGCGCATGATTCCGCCCGCCGCGTTCCAGCCATGACCGCCTTCCTCGCCATCGGCCTGGGGGCGGCCATCGGCGCGTGGTTGCGCTGGGGACTGGGGCTGTGGCTCAACCCGCTGTTTCCCGCGATGCCGCTCGGCACGCTGGCCGCCAACCTGATCGGCGGCTACTGCATCGGCCTGGTCATCGCCTGGTTCGCCGAGCATCCCGGCGTGCCGCCGGAAGCGCGGCTGTTCCTCATCACCGGCCTGCTCGGCGGGCTGACCACGTTTTCCACGTTTTCCGCCGAAGTCGTCGCTGCGCTGATGCGCGGCCTGTGGCTTACCGGCGGTTCGATCGCGCTTGCCCACATGGCGGGCTCCTTCCTCGCCACCGGGCTGGGGTTTTATTCGCTGAGGCTTTTCAAATGAACACGGTCTGCCTGCAGGTGTTTGTCTCCGAAGCCAGCCGCCATCGCGGCAAGCCGACCTACGAATGGCTGCTCGATACCGCGAAAACACTGGGCGTCGGCGGTGGCTCGGCATTTCGTGCGCTGGCCGGGTTCGGCCGCCACGGGCGCCGCGACGCAGGCTTTTTCGAGCTCGCGGGCGAGCTGCCGGTGGTGGTGGAATTCTTCGTCGAGGCGGCGATGGCCGACCGGCTGCTGGAGGCCATCGCCGCGGCGGAATTGAAACTAGTCTACGCCAGGCTGCCGGCCGAAATCGGCGTCACAGCCTAGTGGTCTGCCGCCAGAAATAACGCGACCCGGCGTGCTTGACCAGCTGATTCTTTTCGTCGCCTCGCTGGCGGCCAATTTCTTTTCGGCCCTGTCGGGCGGCGGGGCAGGGCTGATCCAGTTCCCCATGCTGATTTTCCTGGGGCTGCCGTTCGGCATTGCGCTGGCCACCCACAAGGTCGCCAGCGTGGCGCTCGGGCTGGGAGCGACGCTCAGGCACCTCAAGGAATCGCATCTCGAGCGCCGCTTCTCGCTGCTCATCCTCGGTGCCGGCCTGCCCGGCGTAGTGCTGGGCGCGGCGACGATCCTGCATGTCCCCGAGCGCATCGCCACCCTGTCGCTGGGCGTCCTGACGCTCGGGCTGGGGCTGTATTCGGCATTCAAGCCCCGGCTCGGGCTGGAGCACGCGCCCAGGCACCGGCAGGGCGCGGCGCTGGCCGGCGGCATGGCCGGACTCTTCGTCGTCGGCTTCCTCAATGGCTCGATCACCAGCGGCACCGGGCTGTTTCTCACGATCTGGCTGATCCGTTATTTCGGGCTCGACTACACCCGTGCGGTGGCCTACACGCTGATCCTCTGCGGCCTGATATGGAACGGCACCGGCGCGCTGGTGCTGGGCGCGATCGGCACCGTGGCGTGGGACTGGATGCCGGCGCTGCTGGTGGGCTCGCTCATCGGCGGCTATCTGGGCAGCCACCTGGCGATCAAGAAAGGCAATCTGTGGATCAAGCGGGCGTTTGAAATCGTGACGCTATTGATCGGCCTGAAACTGATCCTGGGCTGAACATCAGCCCTAGTTCTCGTCGGCGTGGATGCGGTTGCGGCCGTCGTGCTTGGCCTGGTAGAGCGCTTCGTCCGCCGCCTTGATCAGTGCGTCGCCGGTCTGATGCAGCGGATAGGTGGCGATGCCGCCGCTGGCGCTGGCGCGGAAATGGGTATCGCGATACGGGTGGCGGATTTGCGCGAAGTCCTGGCGAATGCGGTCCATCACGGCAAACGCCTGTTCGGCATCGGTGTGCGGCAGGCCGATCAGGAATTCCTCGCCGCCGTAACGGCAGAGGATGTCGTGCTTGCGTAGGCGCTGCTTGAGCAGCCACGACAGGCTGCGGATGACCTGGTCGCCGACCGGATGACCATAGGTGTCGTTGACCTGCTTGAAATGGTCGATGTCCATCATCACCACCGACAGGAAGCCGCCTTCGTGCGCCACCCCCGACAGCAGCATGTCGAGCATGTGCTTGCCGCTGGAGTGGTTGAGCAGGCCGGTCAGGCTGTCGTGGTACATGGTGCGGCGCAGCGCGCGGTAACGCTCGATCTTGCTTTTGACGATGGCGTTGAGAAACACCGGGTTGAACGGCTTGGTGAGGAAATGGTCGCCGCCCAGCCGCATCGCGTCGACCTGCAGCGCGACGTTGGTCTCGCCGGACAGGTAGACGATGGGCGTGCTGAGGAATTCGTCGTGCTGGCGAATGATGCGTGCGACTTCGACGCCGGTGCAGTTCGGCATGTACATGTCCATCAGGATCAGATCCGGATTGAACTGCTTGAGCATGTTCAGCGTCTGGCGCGGATCGTTGACGATCTCGGAGACGATATGGTTTTCCGCCAGCGTGCGCCGGATCAGGTGGCTGGCTGTCTTGGAGTCCTCCACGATCAGGACGCGATACGCTTCCTGTTCCTGCCGCTCGTTCAATTCCATGATGTGTTCGACGATGGCGTGCGCGGGCGTGCCTGCCATCAGGCAGCTATCGCAGCCGCCCCGCAGGGCCTGCTGCAGCTGCTCGAAATCGGAACGCACCCCAAGGCAGATCAGCTGGCCCATCGCAAACCGTTGCCGCAGCGCCTGGATCCGGTCGTGCCACTCGGCTTCGGGCAGGCTGCCCATGTCGAGCAGCAGCAGGGGGGCGGCGCCAGCATTGTCCGGCAAGGGCTGCTGCCAGCCGATGAACTTCGCGGCCATGCCGAAGTAGCCGAGTTGCGCCTGCAGCGCCTGCCAGTCCGCCGGGTCCTCCCCGATCAGCCAGGTCTGGCTCATCCGCATGGTCTCGGCGGCGGCATGCTGCGGGTCATGGAGCCGTCCGTCCAGGCCGGCGCTGGCCGTGGCATGGGTATGCGTCATGCGGCCCAGCGCGAGGATGCGTTCGTTGAGATCGTCCAGCGCGGCGTGCGGCAGCGGATGCGCCACGTCCGCATGGAACAGCGCCAGCGTGACCTGCTCCAGCTGATGGCTGGCGTGGTGCAGGGCCGTGATGCCCTTGTCGATCAGGAACTCGGTGAAGCTGTTGATCGACACCGCCAGCTCGACGAAGCTCTCGAAGCTCGGCGCCACCCGGTACCGCTGCCATGTGCTCGCCAGGGCCAGGTTTTTTTGCAGGAGTTCTTCCGGGGAGCAGAGCATGAGGTCAATAAGGTTTGGTCAATTTCCTTATTAACGTCCATTGTCCCGTTTTATGAAGGAAGCGGTCTGCGCAACAGGCGGTGCAGCCCGTGCACGCGGGCTGCCTATTCCCCGGCGCCTTCCTGTTCCAGGCGCAAGTACTGGTTGTAGGCATTGACGCGGTTGGCTTCGTCGAAGGCCGGCATGGAGCGGTATTTCGACCAGTCGGTCTGCGCGTAGGCTTCGTCGAAAGGAACGAGATCGCGGGCGGCCTGGCCCATGCGGGCGCGCAGGAACTGCAGATAGTCGCGGGTGAAGACGAGGTCGCTGCGCGGCACGCGCGAGGGCGCGCCGTGGCCGGGTATCAGGACGCGGGGTTTCAGGGCGATGAGCTTGTCCAGCGCAGCGATCCAGGCGCGGCTGTCGGCGTCGCCGACAAACGGCACGCGGCCGCGAAACACCAGGTCGCCGGCGTAGAGCACGCGGTCCTCCCGGACCAGCATCGCCATGTCCTCGCTGGAGTGGGCCGGGCCGACATGGCGCAGAGCGAAGTGCAGCCCGCCCATCTCGAAATCGGTGTCGCCTTCCAGGAAACGGTCGGCCTCCAGCAGCCGGGTGCGCTCGTCCACCCACGGGAACAGCACTTCCTTGCGCTGGGCGAGGCGCGCGGCGGCGCCCTCGCTGCGGGTGGCGCCTTCGGCGGCACGGTGCGCCCAGATCTCGGCGCCCAGCGCCTTGAATACCTGCAGGCCGTAGAAATGGTCGGCATGGTAGTGGCTGACGATCACCCGCCTGATCGGCTGCCTGGTGACCTTGCGGATCAGGCCGACGAGTTTCTCGGCCAGCGGCGGCGAGGCCAGCGCGTCGAACACGACCACGCCGTTGCGCGTGACGACGAATCCGGCGTTTGACATGAAGCCCTGGTTTTCGCTGGACGCCGCGCCGGGCAGGCCCTGCACGAAGTAGCTGTGGGCGCCCAGACGCACCGCTTTCATCGGCACGGTCGCCTCCATCATGTCGGCGGGCTGCGCCGCGTGAACGGCAGGCAGCAGGATCAGCGACAGCAGGGCGAACAGGTGAAGGATCATGGCAGGCTCCCGACAGTGAGCTGCATTATAGACATCCCGTTCCACCGGACCGGCCCGGAAGCCGCGTCAGCAGCGCTGTTTCAGCACCCAGGCTTCGAAGATTGCCGCGGGCTGCGGCTTGCTGAACAGGTAGCCCTGGTAGGTATGGCAGTGGTGCTCGGCCAGGAAGGCGTATTGCGCATCGGTTTCCACGCCCTCGGCCACCACGGCCAGATTCAGGCTCTGCCCCAGGGCGATGATGCTGCGCGTGATGGAGGCATCGTTGGGGTCGGTCAGCACGTCGCGTACAAACGACTGGTCGATCTTGATCTCGTCCAGCGGCAGCCGCTTCAGGTAGGCAAGCGAGGAATAGCCGGTACCGAAGTCGTCGAGCGCGAAGCCGATGCCGCGCGCCTTCAGCGCACTCATCTTGACGATGGTTTCGTCCATGTTGTCCACCAGCAGGCTTTCGGTCAGCTCGAGTTTGAGCCGGCGCGGATCGGCGCCGCTGCGGTCGAGCACCTGCAATACCTGGGCGACGAAGTCCGGCTGGCGGAACTGCCGCGCGCTGACATTCACCGCTACGCCGAGGTCCGCCATGTAGGGCAGGGCCGCCCAGGCCGCGAGCTGCGCGCAGGCGGTTTCCAGTACCCAGAGCCCGAGCGGCAGGATCAGGCCGGTTTCTTCGGCCAGGGGAATGAACGATACGGGGGGCATCCAGCCGCGCGCGGGATGCTGCCAGCGCAACAGGACTTCGGCACCGCAGATGCGTCCCAGGCTGTCGACCTGCGCCTGATAATGCAGTTCGAACGCCTGTCGTTGCAGGGCGTCGCGCAAATCGGCTTCCAGCTCGGCCCGGGCAGCGACCAGCGCCTGCATGGCCGGGTCGAAAAAACGCAGGGTATTGCGGCCGTGGGCCTTGGCCTGGTACATGGCGAGATCGGCGCGCTGCAGCAGTTCGTCGAGAGAGGCCGGATGGTCGTTCAGGAGCGAGATGCCGATGCTCGAGGTGCAGTGGTGCGCGTAACCGGCCAGTTGGAAGGGGGATTTGAAGCCGGCCAGGATGGTTTCGCCGACCTGGGTGGCAAGCGCCATCGCCTGGTGCGGCGTGGCGGCCAGATTTTCCAGCACGATCACGAACTCGTCGCCGCCCAGGCGCGCCAGGGTATCGCCCTGGCGCAGGCAGCGCTGCAGGCGCTGGGCGATCTGCTGCAGCAGCAGATCGCCGATGGCGTGGCCCAGCGTATCGTTCAGGGTCTTGAAGTTGTCGACGTCGATGAACAGCAGCGCCCCCACCGTCTTGCGGCCCGCTTCGACCGCCAGCGCGTGCTGCAGGCGGTCGCGCAGCAGCTGGCGGTTGGGCAGGCCGGTCAGGTGGTCGTAGAACGCCAGGTGCTGGATTTTGTGCTCGGCGGCCTTGCGTTCGGTGATGTTGGTGTTGATTGCCAGGATGGCGTCGGGCAGCTGATTCTCGTCGCGCAGCAGGGTCCAGTGCGCCTCGACGATGAGCGCGTCGCCGCCCTTTTTCCGCTGGGCGATTTCGCCGCTCCATTCGCCCTGGTCCGCTACCTTGCGGGTGTTTTCGCGAAAAACCGCCGGATCGTCGTACAACAGGGGTTCGATCGAGCGGCCGATGACTTCGTCGCGCGTCCAGCCATACAAGCGCTCGGCGCCCTTGTTCCAATAGCGGACGAGGCCGTCGAGGCTGCGCACCATGATGGCATCCTGTGCCTTGTCCAGCAGCGAGGCCTGCTGGCGGATGTGCGCGTCGGCGCTCTGGCGTTCGAGCTCCGAGGCCACCCGGGTGGCAAAAATCTGCAGCGTCGAGGCGATGAAGGCCGTGTCCTGCAGGGGATGGCTGAACAGCACGAACAGCTGCCCGATCGGCTGGCCGGCCGAATCGTCGAGGCGATGCCCGACGTAGGCCTGCGCATCCAGCAGGCCGATCGAGGGGGCGTCGGGATAGTGCTCATCCAGCCGGCAGGGAATGACGTGATTGACGGCATCCGTCAGCGCTTCGCAGGGCGTGCCGGCCAGCTTGTATTCGAAGTTGGGAATCAGCCGGCCAGCGACGACCGCCACCTTGGTGCATGCCGAATGCAGCGTGCCGGGCTGGAAACAGGCGATGAACCCGGCGGCGGCCCCCAGCGCATCGGCCATGTTGATCACCAGCTCCTCGAAAAACGCCGTGCCGGTGCCGGCGGAGACGCCAGCGGCGATTTTGATCACGGCGGCCTGAATCCGGTCCTGCTCGCGGCGGCTGCGCAGCATGGCGATGCCGAAAGCCAGGTCGCCGGTCAATTCCTGCAACAGGCGCATTTCGTCGGCGCCGATGTGGGCCACTTCGGGCGCGAACAGGGCGAAAATCCCGTAGGTGCGCTGTGCATCGTGCAGCGGCAGCACCACCAGGCTGCGATAGCCGTGGCGCAATGCGGCATCGAGCCACGGCTGGAAGCCGGGATCGCGCGTCAGATCCTCGATGATCACGACCTCCCCGCTGCGCAAGGCCCGCCCCACCGGGCCGCGCCCGGTCGCCTTGTCCGCGGACCAGCTGAGCTGGATGCCGTGCAGATAGCCTGCGCCATCGCCGGCATGGGCCATCGGGCGCACCGATTGCGCAGCATCCTCCTGCGCAAAGCCCACCCAGGCCATGCGATAGCCCCCCACGTCGACGGCGATGCGGCAGATCGCGTGCAGCAGTTCGCTTTCGTCGGTGGCGCGAATCAGGGCTTCATTGCAGGCGCTGCGTACGTGCAGCGCGCGGTTGAGGCGGGCGAGCTCCAGTTCGGCTTCCTTGCGGGTGGTGAGATTGGCCATCCCGCCGATCATGCGGATCGCCCGTCCGCTGTGGTCGCGAATCACCGAGCCGCGATCCAGCACATAGGCATAGCGGCCGTCCCGATGCTGAAAACGGTATTCGGCGGACCAGCTTTCCTTGCCTGAATCGATCGCCTGATGGATGTCCCGCACCACGCGTTCATGGTCGTCCGGGTGGATGCGGCGCGCCCAGGCGAGACTGTCCGCCGGCAGGTCGGCGGACGTGTAGCCAAACACGCTTTGCATGCCTTCGTTCCACCAGATGCGATCGGAAACCAGGTCCCAGTCCCAGATGGTGTCGGTGGTGGTGCGGGCGACGTTTTTGAATCGCTGCTCGCTTTTATGCAGCGCCTGCTGGGCCTGCCTGCGCTCGGTGATGTCGCGCCCGGCCGCCACCCAGTGGGTGTAGCGGCCGGCGGCGCCGGCAACCGGGGCGATGTCGAACTCGATCCAGACGGCTTCGCCGCTCTTGGCGTAGGTGACGAGTTCGCTGCGCAGCGGCCGCCATTGCCCCAGCGCCTGGCGGATGCGCTCCAGTTCGGCAGGGTCGGTCAGCGTGCCCTGCAGGAAACGCGGCGATTTCCCCAGCACGTCCACGCGCCGATAACCGGTGAGGCGCTCAAACGCATCGTTGACGAACGCGATGCGCAGGCCCGGATCGTCGAGGGGCCCGGCCTCGGCTATGAGAACGATGTCGTTCAGGTGCGCAATGCCGGCTTCCAGCAGGCCAGGCTGCAAGCCGGCCTGATTGCGTTCGCCGGGTCCGCCGGCGCTCTGCCCGGCGATCTTCAGCAGGATTTCACGGAAATCCGCGAGCATCGCGGCCCGCTCCTGCCCGCCGACGTCAAGCGCGAGCACCATCTCGGCGGAGCGGCCCTGAAACGTCAACGGCTGCGAGATGAGATGCAGCGGCGGCGTCTGCGCGTCCTGCTGCCGGGTGGCGGCGGGCCGGGCCGTTTCAGCCTGTGCGCGGGGAGCTGCGGCCGGGCCGAGATCGCGGGTCGTCAGGTCCAGAAAGTCGGCGCGGGAATAGCCGTAATACGCCGCCGCTGCATCGTTCACCGCCAGAAACCGCAGGGTTTCCAGGTCGTAAATCCACATCGGCTGTGGATGGAGGTCAAAGGCTTCGGGCGTGTGCATAAGGAGCGGTCGGCGGATTTTCCGGCGCGCGCAACGGGGTGCCCGGCACGCATGCCCGGAAACGACCGTGCGGCGCCGGGCCGCGGGGGAGCGGCAGACCCGAACGCGGATCGATAATGTAAATACCGGCTTTACGGTCGTTCTTCCCGCAAACTTGAAGTTCCCCGATCGCCGCCGCATCGCGGCACCGAAGCGCTGGCGCGGCTGTGGTATCTTCGTCCGCTGGAAGAAGGGGGTCATGCGTGCTCAAGAAACAGTGGCCGGCGTTTGTGCTGGCGTTCGTATTGCCGCTGCTGGCGGTGTTCTGGTGGTGGGGCGGGTTCAACGCCGTCAGCGTGACGGAAACCGACGCCGGGCCTTATCGCTACGCGTATCTGGATTACGAAGGCCCGATCAGCGACATGCGCAAATCGCAGCGCGCGGCGCTGGACAAATTCACCGCTGCCAAGGTGGCGGCGGGTGACACCATCAGCGTGATCCTCACCGACCCGCGTGCCGCCAACGGCAAGGTGCGCGCGCAGCTGGGCTATACCCTGGCCGACTCCGCCCCGGTCCCCGACGGGCTGCAGGAAGGCCGCATCGAACGCCGCCCGATCTATGCGGCCGAGGTGCAGGCGGCGGTCCTGCTGGCGCCGTCCAAGGCCTATCAGGCGCTGTCCGACACGCTGGCGCCGCGCGGACAGGCCATCGCCATGCCGACGGTCGAACTGTATCGCCCGGCGGGACAGGCAAACCGGATCGGCACCTTTACCCTGGAGATGAATCGCTGATGGCTTTCTTCTCCGTCCTTGCCGCCGTCATCCTCGAACACCTGCGTCCGCTGCGGCAGCCGTTGCCGCACTATCGGCACTATTCCCGCTTCACCCAGTGGCTGGAGCGCCGCTTCAACGCGGGCGAATACAGCCACGGCGCCATCGCCTGGACGCTGGCGGTGCTGCCGCCGCTGGTCGCGGTGTGGCTGATTTTCATCGTGCTCGACGGCATCAGCCCGTTCCTCGGCTGGGTATGGAATGTGGCCGTGCTGTATCTGACCCTCGGGTTCAAGTACTACAGCGACGACGCCGAGCAGATTGCGCGCCTGCTGCGCGCAGGCGATCTCGAAGGCGCGCGCGCGCGCCTCGACGCCTGGCGCGGCGGCGATGCCAGCCATTTCAGCGCCGACGAAGTGGCCCGGGTCACCATCGAGCAGGTCACGGCGGCGAGCCACCGCCAGATGTTCGGCGTGCTGTTCTGGTTCGTGCTGCTGGTGCCGCTGGGCCCGGCCGGCGCGGTGCTGTTCCGCGCCGCCTCGATTCTGGCGCGGCGCTGGACAGCGGCGCAGGGACGCTTCGGCGCGTATGCGCAGCGTGCCTTTCATGTCATCAACTGGCTGCCTGCGCGACTGACCGCGCTGACCTACGCCATTGCCGGCAATTTCGAGGACGCCACCTATTGCTGGCGCACCCAGGCGGCCGCCTGGCCGGAGCCGGAAGAGGGCGTGGTGCTCGCCGCCGGCGCCGGCGCCATGGGCGTGCGGTTGGGGCAGGGCCTCAACGTGGGGGGCGACACCGTCTGGCGGCCCGAACTCGGCACCGGCCAGGCGGCCGATGCCGACTACATCGACAGCGCGGTCAGCATGATCTGGCGCGGCCTGGTGATCTGGCTGGCGGCGGGACTGCTGATCGTCATCGCAGGCTGGGTGGCGTAAGGCTCCATGCTCAACACGCTATGGGTCGGCTTCTTTCTCGCCGCCTTCCTGATTGCGTCGTTCAAACTGGTTTTTCTCGGCGACGCCGACATCTTCGCCGCGCTGGTGAAGGCCCTGTTCGACAGCAGCAAGGCCGCGTTCGAAATCGCGCTCGGCCTTACCGGGGTGATGGCGCTGTGGCTGGGGGTGATGAAGATCGGCGAGCGCGCCGGCATGCTCGAGCTGCTGACGCGCGGCCTGGCGCCGCTGTTCAGGCGGCTGTTCCCCGAGGTGCCGCCCAACCACCCCGCGCTCGGTGCGATGACCATGAACATGGGCGCCAACATGCTGGGACTGGACAATGCGGCGACGCCGCTCGGCATCAAGGCGATGCAGGAACTGCAGACGCTCAATCCTTCGAAGGACACCGCGAGCGACGCGCAGATCCTGTTCCTGGTGATCAACACCGCGTCGGTCACCCTGCTGCCGGTCACCATCTTCACCTACCGCGCGCAGCTTGGCGCCGCCGACCCGACGGACGTGTTCGTTCCGCTGCTGATCACCACCTATATCGGCACGCTGGTCGGCCTCTTCGTCACCGGTTTCTTCCAGAAGCTGCATCTGTGGAATCGCGTCACCCTGGCCTATCTCGGCGGCGCCAGCGCGCTGATCGGCGGCCTGGTCGCATACTTCTCCAGCCTCGACGCCGCGGCGATGACGCGGCAGTCGTCGATACTGAGCAACGTGCTGCTGTTCGGCCTCGTCGCCGCCTTCCTGCTGATGGCGGTGCGCCGCCGCGTCAACGCCTACGAGGCCTTCGTCGAGGGCGCCAAGGAGGGCTTCCACACGGCGGTCACCATCATTCCGTATCTCGTCGCCATGCTGGTGGCGATCGCCGTGTTCCGCGCCAGCGGCGCGCTCGACCTGCTGATGGGCGCGATGCGCAACCTCGTCCTCGGGCTGGGCCTCGACGCGCGCTGGGTCGAGGCGCTGCCCACCGCGCTGATGAAGCCGTTTTCCGGCAGCGGCGCGCGTGCCATGATGATCGACACCATGCAGGTCCACGGCGCGGATTCGTTCGCCGGCCGGCTCGCCTCCATCGTGCAGGGCAGCACCGAGACCACCTTCTACGTGCTGGCGGTGTACTTCGGCGCGGTCGGCATCCGCCGGGTGCGCCACGCGGTCGCCTGCGGGCTGATCGCCGACGTCGCCGGCATTCTCGCTGCCATCGGCATGACCTACCTCTTCTTTGGCGCAGCTGCATGAAGACCTACGACACCCTCGCCGCGGTCGATCTCGGCTCCAACTCCTTCCGCCTGGAAGTGGCGCGGGTGGCCGGCGACCAGTTGTATCCGCTCGATTCGCTGAAGGAAACCGTGCGCCTGGCCGGCGGCCTCGGCGAGGACAAGCTGCTCGACGAGGCGACGCAGGCGCGCGCGCTGGCCTGCCTGCAGCGTTTCGGCGAGCGCCTGCGCGGGCTGTCGCCGGGCGCGGTGCGCTGCGTCGGCACTTCGTCCCTGCGCGTCGCCAGGAATGCCGAGCGGTTTCTTCCGCGGGCCGAGGCCGCGCTCGGCCATCCGATCGAGATCGTCGCCGGGCGCGAGGAGGCGCGGCTGATCTATCTCGGCGTCGCGCATTCGCTGCCGGCCTCGCCCGACCGGCGGCTGGTGGTCGATATCGGCGGCGGCTCCACCGAAGTCATCATCGGCCATGGCCTGAAGCCGCACGAGCGCGAAAGCCTGCACATGGGCTGCGTCAATTTCTCGCAGCGCTTCTTTGCCGGCGGTGTCATCGACAAGGCCGCGCTGAAGGCCGCCGAGATGAGCGCGCGCGTCGAGGTCGAGCGCATCGCCCGGGAGTTTTCCAGGGGCAACTGGCAGCAGGCGGTGGGCTCCAGCGGCACCGCGCGCGCGCTGCGCGAAATCATCGAGCAGAGCGGCTGGTCGGCATGCGGCATCACCGCCGACGGCCTCGCCCGGCTGCGCTGCCAATTGATCAAGGCCGGGCATGTCGACGCGCTCGATCTGCCCGGCCTGTCGCGCGACCGCCGCCCGGTGATCGCCGGCGGCTTTGCCATCATGGCGGGGCTGTTCGCCGAACTTGGCATCGAGCGGATGGACGTCGCCGAAACCGCCATGCGCGAAGGCATCCTGTACGACCTGCTGGGCCGCTTCCACAAGCAGGACATGCGCGAGGCGACGGTGGACGAATTCATGCGCCGCTACCACATCGACACCCGGCAGGCCGAACGCGTCAAGCAGGTGGCGCTGAAACTGCTGGCAGCCAGCGGCGGCAGCGATGAAAACGACGTGCGCTTTCTCGACTGGGCCGCGCGGCTGCACGAAATCGGGCTCATGGTGTCGCACGGCGGCTACCATCGCCATTCCGGCTACATCCTGGAAAACGCCGACATGCCCGGCTTCTCGCGCACCGAGCAGGCGCGCCTGGCGCTGCTGGCGCGTGCCCAGCGCGGCGCGCTGGCCAAACTGCCGGAGTTCTCCACCGGCGTGGTGCCGGACAACGACCGTCTGCTGGTGTGGCTGCTGCGCCAGGCCGTCATCCTGTGCCGCAGCCGCGCCGAACCGCATCTGACCGATGCGACCGTCGAAGCCGGCAGCAAGCGCATCCGCCTGGGCCTGCCCGCAGGCTGGCTGGAACGCCGCCCGCTGACTCGGCGCGCACTGGAGGAAGAGGCGGTGCATTGGCATGCGGTGGGGACGAAATACGCGTTCGGCTAAAAATCCGTTCATCCGCCATCACGCATCCGGCGTATCGATAGTCCGGCTCAAGCGCGGCGTTTGCCCGCTTCCTGACCTGTCTTGCCCCGCATGCGCAGGGGCCGCGCCGCCAGCGCGCAAGCGGGGCCGATCGGTCACGGACATGGCTCGCCGGGCCATGAATATGACGGCCGGATTTTTTGTGTCCGCTGCCGCTGATCGAGAATCAAAATATTAATATATCGACATGTTCGATATATAAGATACAAAAATATCGTTTGTCGAATAGTTCCCGAATACCTACTCTGGCGCCTTCATGGTTGTCAGAAAGTAGGGAGCCCATCGATGCAAAAAGAAGACGCCCTGGTCCTTGAACCAGCGGGAAATACCCTGGCCCCGCAGGACTCGCCTGCGATCCTCCGCGACCTCACGGCCGAAGCCGGCGTTTCGATCAACGGCGACGCCCCTTGGGATATCCAGGTATTCGACGACGATGTCTACCGGCTCGTCCTGACGAAAGGCTCGCTCGGTTTCGGCGAGGCCTATATGGACGGGATGTGGGAATGCGACCGCCTGGACCAGCTGTTCCAGCGCCTGCTCAGCAGCCATGCCGAAGAAAAGATCGACAACTGGTCGCGGCTGCGCCTGCTGGGCGAAATCCTGCGCCACAGCCTGTTCAATCTCCAATCCAGCCAGCGCGCCTTCCAGGTGGGGGAGCAGCACTACGACATCGGCAACGACGTGTTCGAGGCCATGCTCGACCCCAGCATGAGCTACTCCTGCGGCTATTGGCACAACGCAACCGGGCTGGCGGACGCGCAACAGAAAAAGCTCGACATGATCTGCCGCAAGCTGGAATTGCAGCCCGGCGAACGCCTGCTGGAAATCGGCTGCGGATGGGGCGGGCTGGCGCATTTCGCCGCGCAGCACTACGGCGTCGAGGTGGTCGGCATCACCGTCTCGAAAGAGCAGCAGAAACTGGCCCGCAAGCGTTGCGCCGGCCTGCCGGTGGCGATCGAGCTGATGGACTACCGGGATCTCGCTGAAAAATTCGACAAGGTCGTTTCGGTCGGCATGTTCGAACACGTCGGCCCGAAAAACTACGCGACCTATTTCGATACGGTCCATCGCGCGCTCAAGGATGACGGCCTGTTCCTGCTGCACACCATCGGCAACGCCGTCACCTCGCCTAAGACCGACGCGTGGATCGACAAATACATTTTCCCCAACGGCAAGCTGCCGTCGGCCAAAGAGATTGCGTCGGTCCTGGAACGCCGCTTCCTGATCGAGGATTGGCACAACTTCGGTCCGGACTACGACCGCACCCTGATGGCCTGGTGGGACAACTTCGAGCAGGCCTGGCCCGGCCTGCAGGAAAAATACGGCGAACGTTTTTACCGCATGTGGAAATACTACCTGATGAGCTGTGCGGGCTTCTTCCGCTCACGCCAGGGACAGCTCTGGCAGCTGGTCCTGAGCAAGACGGAAAGGCAGCAGGTGTACCGCTCGGTACGCTGAGGCGCAGGGGAAAACAATGCGCCAGCGCGATCCGGCCCGGCGCAACCGCGACGCCTTCGAGCGGCGGCGCAACTCAATGCAGATCAAGAAAGGAGGGGGCGCGTGAAGCTTCCTACCCATTACCTCCGCCTCGCCGAGGGGCAGGCGCTCAATCAAGGCACCCCCTGGCTGGTGTACGGCAGTCTGACCAGGGATGAGACGTTCACCGCCATCGACGGGCGCAAGTATCCGGCGAGCATGGCTGTGCCGATCGGTCAGCCCAGTGACTCCGCCAGGGAGGCGGCCATGCAGGATACTTCCCCGAAATGACCGGCTAACGCGAAGCCGCGATGAACTCGCCCGGATACGTGGCGTGCGTCTGCGGACGCAGCGAATCGAGGCGTCGGGTCACAGGCCCAATTCAAGGTCGGTTGCGCTGTGCCGGTACTTGTCCTGCGGCGGCCATGGCCGGCCGCGCCAGTCGGGTTCGAACGTAAAGGACGACTGGCTGCGGCCAGGAAGCAACGCACCGTTGCCCGCCCCCTTGGCGTAGTCGTAGTAAAGCTTGACCACTTCTTCCCTGGCAACCTGTTGCGCAGCCGGATGCGCGACGCAGGCATCGATCCACTGGCGCACGCGCGCGTATCGGTCATCGCCGGGAAGCTCGAAGCCTTCGTAATACTCCAGCAGCCAGAAACGCTGGAAAAACGGCGTGAACACGGTTTCCGCCCAGCCGAACTCCTCGAACAGAAACGGGCCGGCAAGCGCATGCTCCAGCAGAAAATCGTCCAGCTGCGCATACTGCTTCAGCATGCCTTCGCGGAGGGCTTCGCGGCGCGCGGGATCCTGATTCATCAGCCAGCCGTAGCCCTGGGAGAAAAAATCGCCGTCCATCCGCGTCAGCATGCCCTCCACCGCGCGCCGGTAAGGATCGCGCTGGGCAACCGGACGCTCCGGGTAAATATCCTCAAGGTACTGCAGAATCACCAGGCTTTCCTTGATGATGCGCCCGTCGGCGGTCTCCAGCACCGGCAGCGCCGTAGTGCCGCGGGTTTTTTGCAGCAGCCAGTCGGGCCGCGGGCGGGTGATGTCGATCGCCCGGAAGTCGACTTCGTCCCGGCGGCCTTTCAGCGTCAGCAGGATGTCCACTCGCTGGCAAAAAGGGCAGGCGGGGATGTGGTAGACGGTCGGACGGCTCATGGTTGCGGTGTGAGGAGAGGTTGGCCGGGGTTGGCTATATCGAATGCAATTTTGTGCCCGCATTGCCGGAATGCCGGATGGGCATTCCATCGACGGGCACCGCTGGCGAAACGATTCTACCCGGCGCCCAGCACTTCAGCCAGGAATGGGCCGTCGTTCCCCGGCCCTGAAAATCCGTGGCCGTGGGGCGCCGGGGAAAAATATTCAGTACTGCCTATACTTTTCTTCAGGTCTGGATATTTTGCGGAGGGGGCATGTCGAGAACATCCGAGCTGGTGAAACTGCCCGGCACTGTGGCCGCCGGCCTCTTTTCCCGAAAGGGCTTCCTGGAGGAGTTCGAGGGGGCGTTGAACCAGGCCGAAGCGGCAGAAATGGCGAACCTGTGCGCGGCCATTACGCTGACCATGGAAATGCAGGGCCGCCTGCTGGGCCGCCTGGCCGATCAATCGGGATGGGATGGCTGCTACGGCTGGGTGACGTGGGGGCCTGAAATGGCCATCGTCGCGATTCACGACAGCCTGTGCGTCGTGCGGGGAAGACAGGTCTCGTTCAATCAGATGGTCGGGGCCATGACGGCGTCGGCGGCTGCTGAACCAATCAAACCGGGCGGGGAAGGAGAGCCAAATGCCGATATTGGATGAATTGATGTCTTTGCCGGGGGTACATGGCGCGATCGAGTTTTCCTGCACGGGCGAACTGGGGCAAATGCGCGGCGATCTGGAGCGGGATTTTGCGGAGCTCGTTGCGCAGATGTGCGCCGCCAACATGGCGATCTACCGGATGCAGGCCACGGGGTGGACGAAATTGACGGGTCAGCAGGGGTTTCTGCCCGAACGCGGTTTTGCCTTCATGACGCTGGATCACGTGGTGATGGGCATGAACGGCAATGCGATTCTGGCGCACGGCAAGGATTTCGATTACGACGCGGCTTACCGGCGCTTCAATGCCGCCGCCTGAACCCGGCGTCCGCAAAAGGAGAATGGCATGTTGTCGGATTTGGAGAGCCTGTCGGTGCTCAAGGGGGTCGTCGCCGCGCTGCGTTTCCATGACGATGGGACGCTCGCAGAGGCGGCCGGCCATCTGGAACAGCTCGACCTGCAACTGGCGGCCGAGTTGTGTTACGCGAATGGCCGCATCATGCACCATGGCAGCGATATGCTCATGACCCTTTCCGGAACCGGAGGCTGGCCGCCGCGGGGCTGGATGATGATGGGCGACGAACTGTCCGTTTGCGCAGTGGCGGAAGTGGCCTGTTTTGTCCGCAATCGCGAGGCGTCTTTCAACGAAGTGTTTCGCGGCCTGGCGGAAGCGTCCGGGACATAAGCCGGCCGGCGCTTAGGCGGCCTGCGTTCGATTGCGGCCCAGCGCCTTGGACTTGTAAAGGGCCTGGTCCGCCCTGCTCAACAGGGCATCCACGGAGTCGTCCCCGTCCAGCCATTGCGAAATGCCGATGCTGACCGACCAGGCGATGGGCCGGCTTTGCCTGCCTGCTTCATGGAAGCGGTTCGCAACAAGCAAGGCCTGTTCAAGATCGGTGTCGGGGAGTATGGCCATGAATTCGTCCCCGCCGAAACGCGTGAGCTGGTCCGATCCCCTGAGCGAGGCTTTGGTCTTCTTCGAGAAGTCGACCAGGATCCTGTCGCCCTCGAGATGGCCGTGCGTGTCGTTGATATCCTTGAAGTTGTCCAGATCAAAAAGCATGACCGACAGCTTGCCGCCATGGCGCGTGGCACGGGCGGTTTCCCGTTTGAGTTCTTCAATGGCCGCGTTCTTGTTGAGGCACTGGGTCAGGCCATCGTGGCGGCTGATGAATTCCAGGTCCTGCCGCAGCTTTTCGGAAGCGAGCATGATGCAACCGATCGTTCCGAGCGGAATCGTGATGGCAGGTATCGCGATATAGACAAGCTGCGCGGCCGAGGCGTCGAAAAGGCCGGCCGGCGGATCGAAGCCGAGGGCCAGGGCGCCCAGGCGCATGACTCTCGACCCGATCATGATGGCCAGCGAGAAGACCAGCACATGGCGCCCCAAGGTTCCGGGCAATGCCTTCAGGACACGGACCAGCTGGTCCACGATGACGACCAGCGTGAACAAAGCCTGGGTTGCAATGCGCACCCGGATATCGGGCTGAACGTACGTGAACCAGGCAAACAGGGCGACGTGCGCAAACACGAACAGGAACAGCAGGGCGCGGTCGAATCTCGGCGGCGTTCCCGAAAACTTCCGGGTGCCGACGTTCATCGCCATGAGGGCGATCAAAAGCATCAGGTTGGGCAGCACGATGCTGAGCAGATCCGGGATGCGGTCTCGCGCGATGAAGAGCGGAAAGCACAGCGCGATGACGAGCGCGGCCACGCTCCATTCGCGCAAGCCGCGAATGGTTTTGGGATAGGTCCGCGCAATGACCAGCAGAATCCCGCTCATGGCCAGCGCCACGAAAAACGAAATGAATAAAACGATTGACGGCGGGTTCATGTGCGATGGCTGCTTGTGTCCTGTTGTCCGGTTGCGGGGCGCAGTCTAGCGCGACGCGAAATTTTTCTGTCTGTGAATCGCCAGGTTGCCGCGATTCCGGTCGGCGCCCTGCCGGGTTCGGGCATGCCCGCATCCGGCAGGGCGGGCCGTCGACGAGGTTCCGCTTGCGGCAGCGCGGTTGCAATAGGCAAATGATGCGAATGCAGGCGCCCGAGGGCGTGGGGGCGGAAGGGAAGCCGGGCCGGTTCAGCCGTTCATGGCCGCGCGATGCGGGACGGCAGCAGGCGCCGCATCGGGCGGCCCACCACGTCGCGAAAGCGCGGGCTGTGCAGGCAGATTCCGCCGGCCAG
Organism: Thiobacillus sp. 65-1059; assembly: GCA_001897675.1. GTDB lineage: Bacteria > Pseudomonadota > Gammaproteobacteria > Burkholderiales > Thiobacillaceae > Thiobacillus. The sequence goes on from MKUE01000116.1 coordinate 38,489, forward strand.
CCCCACCAGGCTTCCCAGAACCGTATCGAAAAATCTTGCCTGGATCAGGACGGTCGGCGACGCCTGCCCCAGCGTGGCGGCTTCCGCCAGCAGGATCGTCAGCGGAGTGATGAATATGGCAGCAAAGGCATAGTGCCGCACCACCGTCATCTCGACCACGAAGGTCAGCGCCATCATGGCGAGGGCGAGCCCCCATGGGTCCAGCGGCAGCAGAAACAGGCCCCAGGACAGCAGCAGGCCGATGCCGGTGCCCAGGATGCGCTGAAACTGCTTGTTCCAGACCGCGCGCAGCGAAACCCCCTGGATGACCGCCAGGCAACTCACCGGCACCCAATAGGCGTTCTCCAGCTGCAGCAGCTGCGCCAGGGCCAGCGAAATGCCGACGAACACGCCGATCACGACCGAGTCGAACACCACGAAATCGAAGCTGGCCGGCGGCAGGGGCGACACCGGCTTGGGGGCCTGCAGGCGCAGGGTCAGCAGGCTGTAGAAAAGCGCGATCAGGCAGGCCAGCAGGGAGCCCATGCTGAGCAGGCCCACCGCCTGCGGCACCTGCGCTGCCTCCAGCGGCGAATACGCCCCGATGGCCGCCGCCATGATGAAGAACAGGCTGCCCGGCATGCCGAGGGCGTAGAACCGACAAACCATCGTGACTAGGATGCTGGTGAAGACGAGCATCGGCATCATCAGCAACGGGGAAAACTGGCTGAGCACCCCCAGCGTGTAGCACGCCGCCATGGCGAACGCGCACACCATGATCGTCAGCATGCGGTGATACAGCGGCGTTTGCGGCAGATACAGAAACGCCAGTCCGCCGAGCGACGAGATCAGGCCGTAGTCCAGGCGGTCGAAATAGGCGCCGGCCAGCAACGGCAGGCCCGCCGCCAGCGCTGCGGCGAACGGCATCTGCCACAGCCGGTCGCTGGGATTGACGGTCGTCAGCTGACGCCACTCCGTGCGCAGCAGATTCTTCAGTTCAGCCCGTTTTCCGGTGTGCGCCATGGATGTTCATCTTCTGATGGAAAACGGGGCCGGCCCGCACCCCGTCCGTTCCGTTTGTTCATGTCGGCGCCGTTATTCGGACGGCTTGCGGCAAAGCGGCCCGTCGACCGGATTTTCGAGGCCTTGCGCAATGGCGCTGGCGATCTCGTGGACTTCGCCGGGGGTGAAATGCTCGAGAAGGCGGCGCGCAATCGGCGGCGGAATGCGGACGCTGCGGGTCGTGCCGTCCGCCAGCGTCACCGTGATGCCGGCAGCGTGGCGGCCGACCAGTTCCGCGTCCGCTTCGGCGCGCAGCATCTGTTCGTCCATGATCGATTCGTACTCGGTCTCGACGGCCTCCTGCCGTTCGGCGGCCAGTCCGTCCGGCAGCTCGACGACAAAGCCCGCGATCGTGTCCGGCCGCGTCGTGCTTGCGATGCCGCGCCCCGCTGCGAACTTCACGAAGCGGTCGCGCAGCGCCGCGTCGAAAAACATGTATTCGAGGCCCATCGGCAACCCCCGCTGCCCTGTTGCAAGGCAACGAGAATAAACGCCCGCGTCGCCGCGTGGCAAGCGGGCGCCGCGGCGCCTGCTATGCCGCGGCGCGCCGTGCCGTCATCAGGAACACCGGATAGTCCCGCGCCGCGCCCGCGTTTTCCTTGGCGATGCTGAACACGGTCTGGAACTGCATGCCGGCAAAACCGGCCTGCGCGGCGCGCAGGCTCAGGTCGGCGCGGTCGAAGCCATGGTGCACGTCGACCGCCGGGCCGTGAAACGAGCCGTCTTCCCGGTCCAGGTCGGCGATGCACAGATAGCCGCCGGGCTGCAGCAGGTCGTGGAAGACGCGCAGGATGCGGTCGGTGTCCGGCACGTGGTGCAGCGTCATCGAGGTGACGATAAGGTCGAATTTTTGCGCCGGGGCAGGGTCGGCGAGTAGGTCCAGCTTCAGCGGCTTCATGTTGCCGGCACCCTGCGCGGCGATCTTTTCAGCCACCACGTCGAGCATGCCGCGCGAACTGTCCGCCAGCAGGATCGCGCCGAGCTCATCCTTGAGCGGAAACGATAGCAGGCCGGTGCCGCAGCCATAGTCGAGGGCGCTCATGCGGCGATGCAGGGGCACGCTTTCCCGGATGGCCTGGGCGATCTTTTGCCCGCGCTCCTGGAAGACCGGGTTTTCATCCCATTGGCGGGCCTTGTTGTCGAAATGTGCGGCGTCGAGCCTGATCGGTTGATTGCTGTTCATGAGCGAATGATAAACGCGGATCCCGATATTTGCGCTCGCCGCGGCCTGCGGCGAGCGGGCTTAATCCCGTCCGGGAAGCATGCGCAGCAGCGTGTCGTCACGCTTGATGTAGTGATGATGCAAGGCGGCCACCACATGCAGGCCGATGAGGACATAGCCCATGGTGCCGACTGTTTCATGCAGCTGCTTGATCTGCTTTGCGAGAGCCTTGTTTTCGCCGATCAGCGCCGGCAGTTCCAGGCCGAAGAACGGCACCGGCTTGCCGGCGGCACTGAGCACCAGCCAGCCGGTCAGCGGCATGCCGATCATCAGCACATACAGCGCCAGATGCAGCAGCCTGGAAGACAGGCGTTGCAGTCCCGGCAGTCCCGGATGGATAGCGGGTGCCGGGCCGGACAGGCGTGCCGCCAGCCGCAGCCAGACCAGCGCGAACGCCAGCATGCCGAGCATGAAGTGCCAGGTCTTCAGCGCCTCGCGGGGGTCGCTGCCTTTTTCGAACAATTGCCGCAATTCGATGCTTCCGTACACGGCGACGAACAGCAGCAGCATCAGCCAGTGGAGGCCGATGGAAGGAGCGCGGTAGCGGCTTGCAGGGGACTTCCCGTTCGTGAGCATCATTTTCCCTTTGCGTAAGATCGACAGGCGCAGCATTGCGCACGATGCTTAGGGATTCCTTAAGGGAAGGATGCGGCGAAGCCCGCGGTCGAGGCGGGTTGCCCGAAGACCTGCCCGCTCAAGCCGGGCAGTCGGGATCGACCCTGTCATGGAAGCGGGCGCGGAAGAGCAGCCGCTTTTGCGCCGCGTCGTCGCTGTCCACCAGCCTTTCCCGGGTATGCAGCACGTTGTTTGAAATCAGGCCCATTCCGGATTCCAGCCGGCCTTCGATGACCTGCGCCGGCTCGCCCGAAATCAGCGACTCCAGCGCCTTCCTGGCGGCGGCGACGTCGGCGTCCCCAGACCAGGCCATGTCCGTTTTCCTGAAGGAAAAACGGTGGCACAGATGGCCGTCGGCGCTGGTCCAGAAAACCTTCCCGCCCCGCTGCGGGTCGATCTCGCCGGTGGCGGGGTTGCGGTAATTGAAGCAGTCCCTGTTCATCAACACATCGAGGGCGCCGGGACAGGTGTCCCTCAGGTGGATGTAGAGCACTTCGTGGTCGAGGACCTTGTTGCTGCCGCCTTCGACCGCGGGGCGTTTGCACAGCAGGAACAGCGCCTGGATGGGCTTGCCCGATCCGTAATACGTGGCATCGGTGTGCCAGTTGCAGTGCCGCGTGGAGAACGGCACGGCCCGGTTCAGGATGCCCGAATCGGTCAGTTCGTCGGACTGCGCATGGCGCGCCGACTTGTCGGTGCGGCTGACGCCGAGCTGCCTGCCCAGGGCCAGCAGGGAAGCCATTTCCAGTTCGGCGGCCCCGGCCGTGTAAACGCACATGTTGGCCCGTTCCACCGTTTCCAGGATCCTGCTCTTCTCGGCAGCAGTCGGCGCGGTCATGTCGCCCAGTTCGACGACCAGCTCGGCGATATTCCCGGGATAGGCCGCCAGCTTCTCGTCGCGCCATCTCAGGTAGTCCTCGTCCGAGCCGAGGTCGAATCGGCGGGGGTATTTCAGGTTCCATCGTTTCATGAATCAGGCCGCGGCAAGCAGGGGATATCAGGAGCTCTATATCTTAAACATAAAACAAAAAACGGGGCCAGGATGAGCCCTCGGCTTAGTCCAGGCACCGTTCGAAGCAGGTCAGGCGAACCTCCACGCCGAGCGACAGCGCCGTCAGCGCAGCGGCCTTGGCGCGGCCCTCGGCGCTGGCGCGATGGAGGTGCGGCGTCATCGCCAGCAGGTCGGCAATCTGTCCGGCGCTCGTCAGTTCGATCGGGAAGCGGAGCGTTTGCGTCGGCAGGCGGCGGAAACCTGGCGGTGTTTGCGCCCCGGCCGGACGTTCCGGCTTCAGGCTGGGGTAGATGATCTCGCGCAGTTCGCGCAGATGGTCCGGCCCGGCATCGGCCTGCAGCAGCAGGCCGCCCGGCTTCAGCACCCGCGCAAACTCGGGATACACCGGGAAGCCGAACAGGCACAGCAGCCGGTCGAGCGTGCCCGCAAGCACCGGCAGCCTGGCGTTGCTGCCCACCACCCAGTTGACGCGCCTGTCCTGCTTCGCCGCCGCCAGCACCGCCCATTTGGAAATGTCCAGTCCCAGCAGTTGCAGCGCCTGGTCTTCCGGCACCGCCGCGGCCAACTCGCGCAGGTAGTAGCCTTCGCCGCATCCGGCATCGAGACAGCTGATCGTCGCGTCTGCGGGTAGACCGGCCAGCACGGCCCGGCCCACCGCAGCGGCAACCGGCTGGTAAAAGCCCGCCGTCAGAAAGCGTCGCCGCGCCGCGACCATCTCCTTGCTGTCGCCCGGATCGCGCGAGCGCTTGTGCTGCACCGGTAGCAGATGGGTGTAGCCCTGGCTGGCGACGTCGAAGCTGTGGCCGGATGCGCAGGTCCAGGCGGAGCCGTGGCAATGCAGGGGCGTGCCGTCCAGCGGGCAGGCCAGCGCCTGGAACGGGCCGATGCTCATGTCGCGCCCAGCATGGAACGCAGCGCCTCGGCGCCCGAGCCTGAGTAGAACCAGGCGAGGGCGCAGCCATTGAGAACGACCGTGACCCAGAACACGAATTGAAAGGATTGTTTCCTGGACTTGTGGCGAAGCAGTCTTTGCGCAAGCAAGGCGCCCGGCCAGCCACCTGCCAGGGCAAACAGATGCAGGGTGCTTTCCGGGGTGCGCCACTGGCCGTTTCGTGCAGCCGACTTGTCGAACGCGTACGCGACAAAGGCGACAAGGCTGGCAACCAGATAGACCCCGGCGACTGCGGCCGGCAATTTACCTGCAAGGGTCAGTGCGGCGACGAAGGCGAGAAAGGCCGCAGCCAAGATGAGAGGGAACGTGCTCCGGTCCGGCGGGCCGGGCGGCGCCGCTTGCCTGCCGACGAAGGCCACGCTCCCGGCTTGTGGGCGCCCCTTGGCGTCGTGCCTGAGTTCGTAGGTCACAATCTCGTTCCCGGCAGGCCGCATCTGCCGGTTCGAGAACGACTTGATGTGGACGAAGACGCGCTCGCCGCCGCCGTTCGGCGTGATGAACCCGAAGCCCTTGTCGTCCTTCCAGTCGGTAATTCTTCCCTGATGGCGCATGACCGTTTACCCCGGATTCCAGACCGATTCCGGACTCACGCCGGCGTTTGCAGGGCCGCCTGCATCGCCTGCTCCGAAACCGGGTAGGCCAGCACGGCATGCACGGGGAACAGCTCCAGCAGCTTGCCGATATGGTCTGCTTCGCGCGGCTGCATGAACACGATCACCTTCGCCTGCGGCGCAAAGCGCTGCAGGGTGCGGATCGTCACATCCAGATTGGAGACGTTGGCCCCCGCATAGTTGTTGCCCCAGCCGTAGACGAACTCGCCGACGAAAAAATCCGGCGGCTGCTTCTGCAAGGCACGGTGCAGATTGCGCGCCGAGTCGAAACGCTGCGACTCGATGCCGAGCTCCCGGTACAGCGCGCTGAAATCGGGCGGGAAGGGGGATTCGATCAGGGAATAGAGGGTTTTCATGCGGCGGCAGTTTACCGCGGCGCCCGGTGATTTTTGGGCTGAAGCTTGAGGCACTGATCAGGGGCTGTTAACGAACGGCAGGAAACCATGCACGGTTTCCTGCCGTTTCATGCTAGATCCGCCTGCATCATGCCCCGGCCGCTGGCGCGCGATTCCGCCCTATACTCGCGCTGGCACAATAAAAAACGACTATCCGTACCCATGAAGAAAAATCAGGCGATCCGATCCCTCTTCCTGCTGTCTTCCGGATGGCTCGCCCTCGCGGCGCCGGCATGTGCCGAGGCGCCCCATGCGAGCGCGCAGGAATGGGGGATCTACGCCAGCCTGGCGGGAACGAGCTGGCGCGGTGGCAACCGCCAGGGCGACAACTTCGGGGCGAACTGGCGAATCACGGTCGAGTGGCGCGAAGCCGGAGTCGAACTGATCGAACGCTGGGAGCCGACCGACAATCAATACCGGCCGATGACGCATGTCATCACCCGCGGCGATCGGCCCGGCGAACTGCGCCTTGCCGCGACCAACGGCGTGTGCGCCAACCGCACCGGCACGGTGCGGCCAGACGGCAGCGTGCTGTTCGTCTGCAACGGCTTCTTCAAATGGCCCATGCACGTGCTCGCACCGCGGGACGGCGTGTGGGAGCAGCACTACGTCAGCCTGAACGGCTCGGAGGTTGCAGGCATCAAGGATGTCTGGCGTTTCCAGAGCCAGTCCGGCGTCAGTGCTAACAACCCGCGTGTGGCGTCGTCGACGGCAGAACAGGCCCCATCCCGGGGCGCGGCCGATGCGCCAGCGGTGCCGGCAGCTATCAGCTCAAGCGGAGACCCTGCGACGAAAGCCGAAGAGGCAGGCCAGGCGGCCGGGACTGCCCCCGCCGTCGCTGCGGCCGAGCCGGTTTCGCCCCTGGCGGCGGACTGGGGCGTCTACGCGAGCATCGTGGGCAAGGACTGGCGGGGCGCCAGCAACGTGTCGATCCGCTGGAGCAAGCTGGGTGAAGAACTGATCGAGACGTGGACCTACGGTGCGGAGCGGGGGGACTATGCAGGCCAGCAGCAGCTTGTTGCGAGGATCCGGCGTGGAGAGAAACCCGGCAGCCTCGTCCTCACCCTGGACAGAGAGGTGGCGGGGACGCGGACGCTTACGGGAAAAATCAGGGCGGATGGCTCAATCCAGTTGTTAAAGCCGGGGCTCATCCTGGACCAGCGGCTTTACACCATGTCGCAGCCGAACCCGTCACGCCTGGAGCATTTTCTCGTTCCCCCGGGGAATACCATGAGGACGACACTGTATCTCGCCGGGAGCGATGATGCGACACGTGGCGGTCGGCAGCGACCAGGCGAAACCTGGGGCGCCTACGCTGACCTTGCAGGCAAGCACTGGCTGGTCGATGACACTCCTAGTGGTGACAAGCTTCTCTTTACTTTTGGCTGGATCGTTCCGGGAGAAGCGATGTATGTGCGCATGCACAATCTTGCCGATGACCGCGTGGAAAATCATCACGTCGTCAGGTCCCCGGAGACGGGCAAGCTGTACGCAGAACCCAGCCTGTGGGGCTCGTGGAAAGCGGACGTCACCCTAGACGGCGACCGCTCGATCACGCTGGAAACCAAAGGGATGCTTGGATGGCGCATGTCCTTCACCAGGAAGGCCGACGGTGGCTTCGAGTACTACGAAGGCGGGTCCCTGTACAAAGCCTACACGGGCAGCATGGTTGCGGTCAGCAACAAGGAAGCCCCGCGCCTGGTCGCCGCTGCAAAGGAAGCCAAAGCGCAACGTGAGCGCGAGGAGCAGCAGAGAAAGCGGGAACGGCGCGAGGCCTTCAACACTGCGTTGACGGTGGTGAACTCGGCGCTGGTCGCCACCAACGAAACCCTGCGGCAGCAGGCCGAGGCCGATCGCCAACGCCTGCAGCGGGAGCGCGAGCGCGCTGCCGAAGCCTTGCGTCAGCGGGCCGCCGAGATGGAGCGTCAGCGTGCCGCCGAAATGGAACGGCTGCATCAATTGCAGGCGCAACAGGATTTCGAGCGGCAGCAGCGCGCCCAGCAACAGACACAGCAACAGCAACAAGGGGTCCAGCGCAATGCCGAGGCACAGCAGCTGGCGCAGCAGCAGCAACAGCGGCGCGCGGAAGAAGCCCGCCGCCGCGAAGCCGCCGAGGCCGAGCGCAAACGGCAGCTGGAAGCCGACGCCGAGCGCCGCCGGCGGGAAGAAACCGCCCAGCGGGAGCGGGCGGAGCGGGAAATGCTCGCGCGCAGCAAACAGCTGGAGGAGGCGGTCAAGCGCCAGGAGGAAGAAGCGCGCAACCGGCCGGTTGCCTACCGGGAGGGCATCACCCTGTGCGAGCCGCCCAAAAACGGCGGCAAGGCATGGCTGTGCAGAGGGCCGCTGCAGAACATGAGCGGCGTGCTCGACACCCAGTCAGGCAACGTGGCCGTGCGCCAGGCCTGCGGGGGCAACAACGTCCGCGACCTCGGCATGGTCGCGGGCTATCGCGCCTACGGCTGCGGATTCGGCATCCATCCCACCGACCGCGAATACCCGGGCAACCGCGATATTCCGGCGAGCCTGGGCGTCAACCATATCCCGGACAGAGGCACTTTCTATTGCAATCCAAGCACGGTGTTTGCCTATTGCAAAGAGAGGCGGTGAGCGCGGCGGGCGATTCGTCGCGATCGCGTCTCACCGCTTGACCGCAAGCTCACTCGTTGCCTGACGCGACGCGGTTTCTGCCGGCCTGCTTGGCCTGGTAGAGCTGCCGGTCCACTGCCTCGATGAAGGCCAGTGGCCGGTCCTGGTGGCCCGGGATGATCGTGCCGACCCCGAGGCTCGCCGTGAGGATCCGGCTGACCGGCGAGGTCGGGTGCGGGATCTGCTCCTTGAAGATCAGGCTGCGGCAGCGCTCGGCCACCTTCAGCGCCGCCGTCGCGTCGGTTTCCGGCAGCACCAGCGCGAATTCCTCGCCGCCGAAGCGCGCCACCAGGTCGCGCGCCCGCGTCGCCGCCGAATCCAGCACCTGGCCCACGCGCTTCAGGCAGTCGTCGCCCTGGATGTGGCCGTAGTGGTCGTTGTACTGCTTGAAGTAGTCGATGTCGATCAGGATCAGCGACAGCGGCTGGCTGTTGCGGCGCGCGTTCGTCCACTCCGTTTCGAGGATGGAATCGAACATGCGCCGGTTCGCCACGCCGGTCAGGCCGTCCTTGAACGACAGCGCCTCCAGCTCCTTCTGCAGCACGATCAGCTTCTGCTCGGTTTCCTTGCGCTCGCTGATGTCGAACATGAAGCCGACCAGGCAATCCACCTCGCCGGCGGCATCGCGCACCACGTGCACCACGTCGCGGATCCACACGTAGCGGCCGTCCTGCGTCAAGGCTCGGTAGTCCGCCTCGTGGTCGCAGCCGTCCTTCGATTGCGACACGCAGAAATTGACCACCCATTCGCGGTCCTCGGGGTGCATCCGCGCCGCCCAGTCCTCCGCGCTCGCCCAGCTCGCCGGCGACCAGCCGAGCAAAGCCTCGATCTGCGGACCGATGTAGGCGAAGCGCATCGTCTTCCAGTCGATCTTCCAGGGGATCGCCTTGGTCGATTCCAGCAGGGTCTTGTAGACGCCGTTGTCGGCGTTCAGGTCATCGGTGGGGTCGGTCATGGCTCGTGAGTGGGTGCGGTCGTCATGCAACGGGGAAAGATTCGAAGTGCTGACAGCCTGTTGTAGGTTGAAAAAGTGTTGCGACGCCGAACTCCTGCGCGACAACCGGCAATCCGTCAGGGCGTTGCATGAAGCTTGACGCCGAGCGCACGGATCACCTTGAATATGGTGGAAAACGCCGGATTGCCCTCGCTGGAAAGCGCCTTGTAGAGGCCCTCGCGCGTCAGGCCGGTGTCGTGCGCAAGCTGCGTCATGCCGCGCGCACGGGCAATGTCGCCCAGCGCGGTGCGGATCAGGCTGCCGTCGCCGGGGTCCTCATCGAGGCAGGCATCCAGATACAGCGCCATGTCCTCTTCCGTCTCGAGATAGTCCGCTGCATCCCAGCGGGAGAATTCCTCGGCCATGATTCACTCCTTCCAGTCCCGGGCGATCTCAATCGCCCGATTGATGTCGGCATCCTGCATGCGCTTGTCGCCGCCCGCCAGCAGCACAATGATCGTCTGGCCGCGCTGCAGGAAATACACCCGGCAGCCCGGACCGTAATCGATGCGCATCTCGTGAATGCCATGCCGCAGCGGCTTCGCATCCCCGGGGTTCCCAGGGCCATTCGGGCAATCCGCGCCTCGATCCGGGCGCGCGCTGCGCGGTCACGCAGGCCGAGCAGCCACTTGTCGAAAGTCGCGCTCTTGTGGATTTCGATCATGCTGAATAGTAAACCATGGTTTACACTCGTTCAAGCCGCCAGCCTGGCTGTGAACAGCAAACCGGTGCGCGCTGCAGCTTATTGCTGGGCCTGGGTGTGATGCATGGCCAGCCCAATCGACTGAGCGTATTGCATGTTGTTTTGCAAGACCTGACCCCAGGAGCGTAAATCAACGTTCCGGCTCAGGGCGCCGAGCCATCCCGCCTCACCGCGGCATCAGCGCGAACACGCCCCAGCCCAGGTATTCACGCGTGTAAGCGGCATAGCGCGCGGGCTCCGAGGTCAGTTGGGCTCGCACCTCTTTTGCCAACGCGTCGTCGGGGTTGGCTTCAAGCCATCGGCGCATGGTCAGCCACTTGGCCGCCTCGTATCGGTCCCAGCTGTCCTGGTCTGCCAGAACCATTTCCACCACGTCGTAGCCGAGGCGGCCGAAAAATGCGAGCAGTTCCGGAAGCCCGAGAAAGTCGGCGATCGAGCCGGCAAGACACCCCCTGGCAACGTCTTCCGTCGGCGGCATCTGCCGCCAGTAGGGCTCGCCGATGAGGATAATCCCACCCGGGCCAAGGCTCTGCGCCAGAAGCGCGATCGTGCCCGCGACACCGCCACCGATCCACGAGGCGCCGACACAGGCCGCTACCCCGGCCTTCTGGTCGGAGACGTAGCCCGTTGCATCGCCGTGGACGAACTCGACCCGGTCGGCGACACCGAGTTCTTCAGCCCGGCGTTTTGCCTGCTCGGTGAACAGCTGGCTCAGGTCGATGCCGGTGCCGACGACGCCGTGATCCCGTGCCCAGGTGCACAGCATCTCTCCCGAACCGCTGCCGAGGTCGAGCACCCGCGTCCCCGTTTCCAGACGCAGCGCCGCGCCGAGCGTGGCGAGCTTTTCGGGGGTGAACGGGTTGTGGATGCGGTGAGCGCTTTCAGCGATGTTGAATATTCGAGGGATGTCCACGGTGGATAGCCTCCTTGGCGTGATGGTTCACCCGGCCGCATTGGTGCTGCATTGCAGGACGTGCCCCACTGTTTTCTTGCCCCGCGGTTTCCAGAGGGTGGATGTGGTTAATGCAAGACCTGACCCCGTTGCTTACGTTGCTTACGTTTTTAAAGCGCTGTCCGCATGTGGTTACTGCGCTTTAAATGGTTATTGGAGGATGGCGATGCATCTATTTAGTAATTCTTCATTGCCTATGATTATTACATTCAATTTCTTTCTGGATCTTGTGATGTTTTGGAATAGCATTTTGGGCGGGTCGTAGTACGCACTACCTGTATAAATAAGATCGCCATTGTCCGCATAGGAGAAAAACTTATCAATCGTTACAGCTACGCCGTCAAACTCTTGCCCGATTACTTGGTGTGAAGTCCTGTTAGATTCCTCAGAATATTTCTCGTGATGTTCTTTTTTGTACTGTGACGGGGTAAATCGCAAGATTTCCCATTTGCTTTCATCTAGTGCGTCGATGTAACTTTTTGCGTCTTCGCTGGTATTGAAATAATTTATTTCAATGTTGCCGTTGGTTGATATGGGCAGAGATTTCTTGCTGTTGAAGAGCATTTTTATGAATGCGGCTATTTCTTTGTTTGTTCTTATTTTCTCCGATAGCTTGTATGGAGTGATAGGGTTGATCGAACCAATCTTCCCGCTTACATCACTTTTTTCTTCCCAGTTTGCTAGCGTTTGAAGCTTGTCGTGGGAGAAGATACAGCAACATTTCGCAAGCCTTACTTTTTCGATGATGGTGTCTAGTTGTTTGGGATAGATTCGTTGAGCCTCATCGAAGATAACTAAATCATAATTTGCAAGATCGTGGTTGCCGTAATTTTTTATTGCGGTGATTGCCCAGCCATTTTTTATCAACTCAATGTGGCCGCCATTTAGTTGTCCGCAGTGGATGATGAGCGGCTTTCTTTCGCCGCCTATAAGTATAAAATGCCTTGCAATGTCGTATGTTAGTAGGGTCTTTCCTGTTCCCGCGCTGCCTATGATCGAAATGAATTTCGCTGCTTTGGGTGGATTCAGGGAATCGATGATTTGATTCTTCACATCTTCTTGCTGATTTGTTAAAAAGTATTCGCCAGCCAAGAACTTTCCCGTGGAGTTGAAAGGTGATACAAGGTAATCCGATGGGTTGAATAGTGCATCCGGGGCTTCCGTATCATCTATCTCCTGGGTGGTGAGTAATTCAGCTAAATGATCAACTTTGGTTTTTTCTAGTTGTTCGTCATCTCGCAAAAAGTACAATTCTTGGAGTTCGGATACAAACGTGAATGCGTAAACTTTCCTGCCAATGAAGCTCAAGTAATATTTGTTTCGTATTAGTTGCTTTCTAATTTTCTCTTCCGAGCAGTTACTCTTGAGTTCTATGTTTACGATGCATTTTCGGCCAAAGCGCAGCAAGTCAAACTCTTTGCTTATCTGCGGAATTTTGTAACCCACATAAAACCTGTCGAAGGCTCCTATGCTGCACCCAATGTCGCCCAGGGCCTTGGCTAGACTTCTTAGGTCTTCAATTTCTGCGCCTTTGATGTCTATGCCATAGTGATTTAAGAACCCCTTGAAACCTTCTTCTTGCAAAGAGTCCTTTGCTTGCAATAGCGATTTGATGTTTATTCGTTTCAACATTTATGCTTGTTTGATTCTTGTGAAGGACGTTCGGTTATTCCAAGTGGATGGACAAGTGGCTGAATTAGCATTGGCCTTACGTGAAATAGACCCCCGAACAGGTGAATATCCAGTCCGATGGAGGTGTATAACGCAATTCGTCCCATGCTAACTCGCTGTTCTTATTGGATAGTGATTTTGTTGTGCCATTGCGGCAAACACACTTTCTTCCCTGTTACCCGGCTGCGCAGGTACTGGTTCGCGTCCTCGGGTCGAGGCAAAGAATCGCAGCATTTCCGCGACGGTGCAACGGCCTGACGTGGACGGACGTTAGAAAGCGCGACTGACCGCTTAGTCGCGCTCTAAACAACAGGTAAGGTCGTTCGTGCTTCGACAAACTCAACACGAACGGCCTTTTGCCTTCATCAACCCGGCAGCATTGCCAGCAACCCATTCAAGCGCCGCACAAAGCTCGCCGGATCGTCGAGCTGGCCGCCCTCCGCCAGCAGCGCCTGCTCGAATAGCAGGTTGGCCCAGTCCTTGAAATGGTCTTCGTCGGATTCGGCGTTCAGGCGCGTGACCAGCGCATGGCTCGGGTTGATCTCCAGCGTCGGCTTGACGGTCGGCGCGGCCTGGCCGGCGGCCTTCAAGAGGCGCTCGAGGTTGGCGCTCATGTCGCCTTCGCCGGTGACGAGGCAGGCGGGCGAGTCGGTGAGGCGGTGCGTGACGCGGACGTCCTTGACGCGCTCGCCGAGGGTCGATTTGATGCGCTCGACCAGCGGGCGCAAGCTGTCTTCGGCTTCCTTCTGCGCGGTCTTCTCGGCTTCGTCTTCCAGCGCGCCCAGATCCAGCCCGCCCTTGGCGACGGACTTGAGCGGCTTGCCGTCGAACTCGGTGAGGTTGCTCATCAGCCATTCGTCGACGCGGTCGGACAAGAGCAGGACTTCGATGCCTTTCTTGCGGAAGATTTCGAGGTGCGGGCTGTGCTGGGCGGCGGCGAAGCTGTCGGCGGTGATGGTGTAGATCGCGCTCTGGCCTTCCTTCATGCGGCCGATGTAGTCCTTCAGCGACACCACTTGCGCGTCGGTGTCGGTGTGGGTCGAGGCGAAGCGGAGCAGGCCGGCGATGCGCTCCTTGTTTGCGAAGTCCTCGCCCGGGCCTTCCTTCAGCACCTTGCCGAACGCCTTCCAGAACTCGACGTATTTCTCCGGCTGGTTCTCGGCCAGGTCTTCCAGCAGGCCCAGCACCTTCTTCACCGAGCCGGCCTTGATGGCGTCGATGTCGCGGCTCGACTGCAGGATTTCGCGCGAGACGTTCAAGGGCAGGTCGGCCGAGTCGATGACGCCGCGCACGAAGCGCAGGTATTGCGGCATCAGCTGCTCGGCGTCGTCCATGATGAAGACGCGGCGCACGTAGAGCTTGATGCCGTGGCGGCGGTCGCGGTCGTAGAGGTCGAACGGCGCGTGCGAGGGCACGTAGAGCAGCGAGATGTATTCCTGCTTGCCCTCGACGCGGCTGTGCGACCAGGCGAGCGGCGGCTCGAAGTCGTGGGCGACGTGCTTGTAGAACTCGTTGTACTCGTCGTCGGTCACGTCCTTCTTGGCGCGCGCCCACAGCGCGGAGGCCTTGTTGACGGTCTCGTCCTCGTCGGTGGGGGTTTCCACGCCGTCCTTCCATTCGCTCTTCTTCATCACGATGGGCAGGGTGATGTGGTCGGAATAGGTGCGGATGACCGACTTGATCTTCCAGTCGGAGAGGAATTCGTCCTCGCCTTC
>MKUE01000117.1 GCA_001897675.1 Thiobacillus sp. 65-1059
CACCCATCGCTCATACCAATACCATTGCCCAGCAACCTCAACGCCATACCCTTTGGCGGGATTTTTTGCGTCTTCTGCCTTCCACATTTCGACGTGCTCAGGATTGACTCGGAACTTCCCATATCCCGCCTCGTTCACGCGGGTGACAACATCGGTTGGCCTGAACTTCTGCTTCTCGACCTCCTTCTTAACCCAGTACTGTTTGTCGATTTCCTTTGCGAGTTCGGAATCTGGGTTAATAAACTCCACCACGCTATCCGCTTGCCCAGGCTTGTTAGCTAGTTTTTTGGTGAAGAGCAGCCGGTATGAAAAACGTGAATCGTTGAACTCTCCGTCAGGGATGCCGGCGTCAAATGTCTCAATAAAGCCCCGGACATTTTTCGGAATAGCGGGTGCTAGCAGTTGCCCACCTGTAAGTCCGGCCAATTGAATGCTGTAGGTCAGATATTCATCCAAGGCATGGCTATCACCGAAGAGCTGTCGTGCGTAGTGATTGAAGTTCATTGCACAGGCTTGGTATCGGCCCGACAAGTAACTGTCGATGTTCGGACTCATCTGGTGCTCAATTTCGTGTCTCAGGCCAATCAGAAATAGTAAATTTTTTCTTGATGCCTCATCGATGGGGCAATGTTCGTCATTTAGGCAATCTTCAAGTCCCCAGTATTTGTGGGCACCTTGCTTTGTACGGTCGAATTTCTTCCGTTTTCCCTTCTGCTTAAAATAGCGGTATTCAATCCCTTGGCTCCGGTAGTAGGCATGCAGCAGGTAGGTCCAGGCCACTATCATCAGAACAATATATGCTTCGGTTTTGAAGGTGATTAGTGGGTCATTGTAGGTTTTGATGGCGCAGAGGGCTGCCTCGCGAGCCTTCAGGAGAAGCTCCTGTTTGATTGAGGGAACTGTTTTCTTGCCCGCCATGGATAATCCATCACACCGTTCGGAAGGTAATGCCGCGCGACTTTGCTTCCAGCACGACATTCGTCTTGAGCGGGTCATTTCCGTGGAAAGCGGCGTCCAGACAAAGGATTTGCAGGGGCTCATTAGCCATCATGCCGCGTAGCAGCTCTTGGCTGATGGGGTTCTCCAGGCAAATCAGAAGCTGCCCGTTTGCGATGGCATAGACCGGTTTGCCGTCCACCTGGGTTTGTTCGACCTTGCAAGACAAGGGAAGGCCGGCCTTGAGTATGAGCTCAAACAGGATGTCATCCTGGCTGCGCTGACCTTCAACGTTGTCGGCATAGAGCTGCAATTGCTCGGCAAGTTGTTGCGCATTGGCAGCTGCGTGATTGGCATCCCAAATCTTGAAGTTGCTGGAGGAGAGACGGAAGGCACGAAAGCCTCGGTCTAATTCGGCTTTGCCTTCTAGATTCAGATTGCCAATTTCTGCGTCCTTCAGCTTTGATGAGACTCTGCGAATCCGTTCACGGCACACGGCGGCAATAGTGGTCAAAATCGTGTCATCAATGGGCTCAGGAATCTGTGTGAGAACAAATTTCCTAGTACCACCATCCTCAGTATTTCGTTCCAAGACGGCTTGGCCTGTGGTGCCCGAACCAGCGAAGAAATCAAGGACAAGGGAGTCTTTGTCAGCGCAGATGTCTAATAAGCGTTGGATTAATCCGATTGGCTTGGGGTGGGGGAAATTATTCTTGTCGAATCCTAATGCACGAAAAGTTTTGAAGCCTTCCTCATTCGTCCCAACGTCATCCCACCAGGACCTCGGCGGCATGCCTTCTTTAACGTCAGCGAGGAAACGCTTGTAGCGCGGGCGCTCGTTGTTCCCGCTCTTCCCCCACCATAAGCGGTTTTCGGAGATATTTTTTAGCGTTTCTTCTTTGCTATATGCCCAAGTTCTACCTTCGGGGGGATAGCAATCAACATTAGTGTTCGGGTTTTTGATTGGATACCAAAGGGATGGCCTTTCTTGTTTGGACCATTTTGAAGTGTAGTCAGAGGAAGACCATAAACCACGAGAATCATTGTCAGGATTGTCGAAGTTGGCCAGATGCATATCGCTTTGGCGCATCTTTCCTAGGTGGGCTTGCGGACTTCTCTTATAAAGCAGAACTTGTTCATGCACATATATGAACTCTGTATCGTTCCCGCCGCTTGTTTTTCTCCAAACAACAGAGCCGACAAAATTTTCTTCACCGAATATTTCATCAAGTATCAGTCGAAGGTTTCGTGACTCGTTTTCATCAATGCTTACCGCTAAAAAACCGTCCTCTCGTAACAGGTTCCTGGCCAAGAAAAGGCGCGGGTACATCATGTTCAGCCACTTGGAGTGGAAGCGCCCACTGGTTTCGGTGTTGGTCGACTGCTTCAGGCCCTCGTCGCTGACCTGACCGGAATAACGAAGATATTCGTCCAACCCCTCTCGGTAGTTGTCCGGGTAGATGAATTCGTTGCCGGTGTTGTAGGGCGGGTCGATGTAAATCATCTTGACCTTGCCGTGGTAGCTCTTTTGCAGGAGCTTGAGCACTTCCAGGTTGTCGCCCTCGATGATGAGATTTTCGCTGGTGTCGAAGTTGACCGACTCCTCGGGCATCGGCAAGAGGGTGCCGACGCTGGGGATTTGGACGTTGCGGAAGGCTTCCGACTTGCCGGCCCAGGTGAGGCCGTAGCGCTCTGGCCCAGTCTCGATGGCCTCGCCAAGGGTTGCCTTGAGCTTGTCCCAGTCCACTTTGCCTTCGCTGAACAAGTGAGGGGCCTGCTCGCGCAACTGGGCGAGCAGGGCCTCGGAAGGATTGTCACTGGTCAAGGGCAGTTTGGTGTCGTCACTCATTTGTTTAGCCTGTTGCTTTCTCTTGTGGGCCTTGGCGCGTTATTTCTTATTGGTTTGTGCCGAAGCATTTTCGCCGATGCGCAGGCTTCAACCAACATTTTGTTCGTCAAACCAGCTTCCAGCGCAATGTGAACAGCGGCAAAAGCGTGTGTTGCCGCTTGAGCTGCTTTTCGATTTCAGAAATGAGGCCATCCCGTTGGGTGTCGATGGCATCCTGCTGGTCATACAGTTCCCGGCGCAGCTTGTTGCGTTTTGCTTCGAGGGCTTTCATTTCTTTCTGGGCGGCGAGCTTTTCCGTGAGGGATACAGCCTGACCTCCGCGGCTGCGGGATTCACGTATCGCCTTGTCCAGTTCCTTGAGGTCCCGCTCCAGGCCGGATTTCAGGTCGTCGGCCCAGTGGTCCAGTTTATTTACTTCCTCGTCGAAATATTGGACGTTGCGGCCGTCGACTTCCTTGAGGCGGAGGTCGATTTGAGCTTTGCGCCGCTTATCGAGGTCGGCGGATTTTCCTGTTGCCTTGCCAGAGAGCCGCCCAACAATCCCCAGAAGTTTTTGGCACTGGTCGTCATCCAGCCAGGTGCCGTCATCCGCACAGCCGGCGAAAATCATGAATTCCTCGGTGTTCAAGGATTCCACGGACAGGCGCGAGGCTTCCAGCCAGCCGGCCTTGTCAACGAAAGGCTGTAGAGCCGCGATGTTGGCGCCGTGATGACTAAAGTCGAACTCGACCTCCGCCACTGACAGCTCGCGCCCCATGGCTGTATCCAGCAGGCGTTTGGCGAGAGGGTGTTCTGGGGAATAGAAGGCCTCATCGTGGCTTTCTGCATCTTTCCAGTCCAGGTTGTAGCCACCCCGATAGCCGCCTTCTGCAAAGGTGCCGTCGAGGATGCGGAAACGGGGCTGCTCGTGCTCGAATTGAGCGTGGCCATCCAGTTCGAAGCGGGTCAGTTCCAGAAGCCATTGGCTGCGCCTGGAGAGCGAGGAGAGGGCGCTATCGCGATGCAGCTGCAAACGGGCGTGCACCTCTTCGTCGAAGTTTTCCAGCAGGCTGCGCCGGGTTTCCATCATGGCCTGGGAGATTTTCTCGTCCAGTTCGGCCTGGAGGGAGTCGAAGGCAGCCTGAATGTCCTCGGCTGTACGGCATTCCTGGTAGACCTGTGCGATGCGCTTTTCGATATCCATGCCGGATTCCAGGGCGCCCAGCACTTCGTCACTGGCCCCGAAAACCCCGTCGAAAAGTCGGAACTTCTCCGCCAGCAATTGGAAAACGCGCTGGTCAGCGGCATTGCGGCGGTTGAGGAAGTTGACCACCACCACGTCATGCTTCTGGCCGTAGCGGTGGCAGCGGCCAATTCGCTGTTCCACCCGCTGGGGGTTCCATGGAAGGTCGTAGTTCACCACCAGGGAGGCGAACTGCAGGTTTACACCCTCGGCAGCTGATTCGGTGGCAATCAGCAGGGTGGCACGTTCACGGAACTCTTCCACCAATGCGGCCTTGGTATCCGCCGAGCGGGACCCGGAGATATATGGCGAGCCACGGTGCTTCTCCAGCCAGCGCTGATAAATCTGATTGGAAAGCGGGTCGGAATTGGTGCCGCTGATAAGAACGATTTGGCCGTCGTAGCCGTTTTGGCCCAGCAAGTCGAACAGGTAGGCCTGAGTACGCCGGGATTCCGTGAAGATGACCGCTTTGCGTGCCGCTCCCAAGCTTTCCGCCTGATGCAGAGCCGTTTGCAGGACGCTCAGCAGTGCCTGCCCCTTGGCGTTGTGCTGGATACCCTCGGCCAGTTCGGCATACCGCTCCAGCTCGGCCAGTTCACTTTGCAGTAGCTGAGGGTCCGACTTGGATACGGATTGCGGTTCTTCGCTTTCCTCCAGCTCGTCGGTGAGCTCATCAATATCGTCCAGGTCCTCCTCATCGAACAGGGACTGGCGTGCTTCCTGGTCCTTCAGGCGTTTTATTAGGCTGCGGAGCGTGCCGGCGATTGCGAAGGTGGAGGAGGCCAGCAGTTTCCGCAGCACCAGGGTCATTAGAGTCCGCTGGGCATTGGGTAGCGCCATCAGGACTTCCCGCTGGAGGTAGAGCGAGACCTGCTCGTACAGTTGCTGTTCCTCGTCTGTCGGGAAAAAATCCTCAGTCAGCGGGATGCGCCGGGTGAATCGAATGTATTCCAGCACCTGTTTGCGCAGGGTGCGCTGGCAGATGGGTTGAATCCTCTGTTTAAGGCGCTGGTTTCTCCCCGCCTCGTCGTTGTTTCGGATGAATTGTTCGCGGAATGAGGCCATATCCCCGAAAACGTGGGGGTCGATGACGCTGACCAGGCCGTAGAGCTCAGCCAGGGAGTTCTGTAGCGGGGTTGCCGTGAGCAACAGCTTGGGAGCGTGCTCGACAGCCTTTGAGATGGCATTGGCCATCTTGTTGCTGGGTTTGTAGACGTTGCGCAGGCGGTGCGCCTCGTCGATGACCACCTGGTCCCAGCCGACCTGGCGGATGTCATCCGCCTTAGAGGCAGCGAAATGGTATGAGCAAATTACTACGCGGTTATCTGGAAGGAGTGGATTGCGCCGCTCCCCGCGCCGAATCTGGTTGAAAGTGGCCGATTCCAGAATCAGGCTATCAATGCCAAATTTTTCAAGAAGCTCCTGCTGCCACTGCTTGCGGAGGGTGGCCGGCAGGATGAGCAAGATTTTGCGCCGCCGCTCTGCCCATCGCTGGCTGATGACGATGCCAGCCTCAATGGTTTTGCCGAGGCCTACCTCGTCGGCAAGGATGGCCCCCTTGGACAACGGGGAGCGCAGGGCGAACAGGGCTGCGTCCACCTGGTGTGGATTCAGGTCAACCCGTGCTGAGGCTATTGAACCGGACAAACGCTCCAGTGAGTCATTTGCCCCCCTGAGTGTTAGCGCCGCCGCCCAGTATTTGCTGTGATATGGCGTCGACAAGCTGGTTTCTTTTCGGTGTTATGTGCTGTCCGGAGTGTAACCCAGCTTGAATCCCGATTTTGGACGGCAAAAATAGCCTGAAGGCGGCAAGATAGGGGCGAATGCCTTGCTTGAATTTTGTTTCGGGTAACCTACTGTGGCATCTCCATGAAGGTTTCCATGGACCTACGATTTCAGTAGTTGATGTAAACATCCTGCCGCCAAGGCATTCGCCGCGGGGGGCACTCAGCGCGCGTAGCCGAATTTATCGAATCCGTTAGGCTCGCCGCGCGTGGGCTGCCAAATTGTGGTGTTGCCATCGACCACCCAGCGTGTCGAGCACGAGACTCCATAACGCGTGCGTAAGTTATGACACTCATCAGCACGCAGATGGCGACTTTGGCCGACGTCGGGGCAGGGGCGTTCGAGGATGTCGAATTTTTTATAACATGAGTTGCTCATATCTTTTGTTCCTTCAGTGAATATTTAATTGTCTTCGTCTTCAGTGCCGTAATTGTCAGACCACTCGTCATCCCACAATTCATCTACTCTGAGCACGTCCGCCAAGTTGTTGAACCAAGTAGAGTCGTCAGAGCCGCCGACCATCACGCGATACCAGCGCTGACCGTCTACTTCAACGACTGCAACGCCGAAAGCTTCGTCTTCGTCTATTTCATATGGGTTTTCGTAGGGGCACTCATCGCTCGAGAGGAAAGCGGCTACAGCCTCTTCAATGTTGTCGTATGCGTCGCACCAGGCGCCACGGTTCCCCATAGTGTTAAAGGCTTTGTCAAAATAAAAGACAGATTCCATGCTGTATTACCCTAGAAATTTGAATGGTAGGTTTTTGGCATCGGCCGTCCGCGACTCATAAGCTTCGTCCATCTGATATGCAGAGTGGCAGGGCTTTTCAGTCAAGTGCAACTCGTTTGCCTGAACAATGTAGGTAACGACTTTCTAAAAAATCGCGCAATCTCAGATTTTTAGAAAATATTTTTCAGGCTCGGGATGAAAGCTGTGAGACATGTGAAGGAAGCGCCGAACAAAGTTCGGCCACCGACACTCAGCCGGACTATCCTTGTCTTTGGAGGCCAGGGCCCGGAAGGGCCGTAAAAGCTGGAGGACAAGCAGAGATGAAAGGCCAAAAGACGCTTTCCGAGGAACGGACAGGGGGTATCCGTCTATTAAGGGTCTCCGGAAAACCCTTATAAAAAAGAACCCCATACCCAAGGATGACCCTGAAGAGGTATGTTTAACCGGTTTTTAATTAGCGCCGCTTTCGCGCTCCGGGCCCTGATTACGGAGAAATCAGGACTTTCGACAGACTATCAGGGGTTGTCTCGCCCCCATCCTCGCGCTCTATCGGTTACACCCACGCTTTGCCTTGAGGTCGCGCTTGCTAGGACCAGGAACCGCGCTTGCTTGCCGCTCTCTCATTCCTGGAACACTATCCGAAAACTTCAGGCTATCGGGAGCCGCTTCGGCCTGGCTAACCGGCCCCAGCGAGAATGTCGCCGCAGGCCTACACCAAACCGCTAATAACCTGTTGCCGGTAATTTTTGGGCCACCGGCAGACACCCCTCGAAAAGCTAACGCTTCACGGTTTCATATAGGCACCGCAGTTCCATTCTCGAAATCCTTAACAAAAACCAGTTGTGGCCCATAGGCCAGCCCCCTCCGCGCAGCGTTATCGCGGAACGCTTCGGCTCTGGCATTCTTTAAGTCTGCTTGTCGGTTCTGTCCCTTCACGTTAATACCACGGTGAAATTTTGCAGCTGGGCTGCTAACCTTTTGTCCTGTCGCCTGGAGACAAGAGCGACTCTGTGGTTTTTAACAGCAGGCCCCAAACGGCAACTACCGGCGCAAAGTATCCGGCCGGGGTTTCTCGGGCGCCATGCATGAATCCTCGAATTAAGTCACTCATCACTCAGCTCCTTATTTGACTGTTTGTATCGTAGCCGTAACTCTGGCCGAATATTAATAGTCGCTGCTGAAGGCGTCGCTGCTGTAGTCGTAGGACGGCTCATATGTAGCGCTGGTGGTTCCGTATACGTTACCGCCTACGTCTACACCATACGTGCGGCCACCAGCTATCGGCAGGCCTGTGGCTGGGTTTATTGCGAACTCATGAATATCGTCGTCAGTGCCAGCACCCGCGCTAGCCATGCCGCTTCGTAGCGGCTGCCGCTTACCGTGAGCACAATTAGAACGCGCGAACGCAGACCCCGAGCGGGTTCCAGAGGCTTTCGCCCTAGACGTGCCGCGTCGTTGTGAAGGCCCAGGCTCCTCGCCATACAGCACATGAATCCCGGCTAACAGGCACACGAGCGCCCAGAACGACTGCTCAACCGCTAGCATGGCAGCCATCAGTAGAAAACATAGCCCACCGGCCAGTCTAGCCAGGATTTTCAGTATCGATTCCTGCTTCTTCGCCATCAGTATCACCATTTGACCGGGTCTCGCGGTACTCCGGCCGCAAATTTCCATCGTTATCGCAAACTCCCAAGTCTATAAACACTTGGAGCACGCGCTTTCTAGACTCCTCCGTTATAGGCTCAAACGTATAGCCAGCAGCGTTGCAAAGTTGTTCAAATATTTCATCAGTAGGTGTCTTTTTGGTATTCACGTGCACTCCTTATTAGTTATAAGTAAAATACACAGACGGAACACTATAATACACCAATACAGAACAAATTGGATACGCACTACCTATACTTGGTGTCAGGTCATAAAACTGGCTAGCAACATTAAATAGAACGTTTTTGTCGCCATCTCTGCAATTTGTTCGCAACAGTTGTTCCGGCCGTGATGCTTAACGGAGGAATGCTGTTCACCTAGGCGGAGCTATGGATAGTTTCAAAAGCTTCTTGGACCGAGAGGTTCTGGCTCACGGTGACCTCGAGTTCTTTAAGGCCAATGGCCTAGGCGGCAGTCAGAGGTTCCAGTCAATATACCCAATCAAATACGGAGGCCAGTTTGGTTATTTGTGGACATGGAGGTGTAGTTGTAATAGACGATGAGGCCATTGAGGTCGAATCGATTCAGGACTCAGAACTGCGAATGCAGGCTAACGAGGCAGTACAAAGACTGGTAGATGCCGCCAAATACGGGCGTGTTGACCAGATGATTGAAGCGATGAACGACTACGCTGCTATTCGCAGGCGGGAGGCCACTACTCACTAATTCACGCCCCTCTTAATCGAGGGGCATTTTTATGGGGGGACACTATGAGCGTATACAAGGACGACGCAGACGACCTGATTGTTGATGTCGAATTTCCAGGCTTTGAGCCTGACCAGAACAGCCTGTACTACTACGTCGATGAGGAAACGGGGCTTATGCGGCTTACGCCGGCAGGTGTTGCCGCAAAGCGCCAGGCCATCGGGGATATGGTAGAGCACATGAGAGATACCCGAGACATACCAGACCAGGTGATTGAGTTCTGGACTGCGATTTTCGAGGGGCGCCAGGAGGACGCGTTGAAAATAACCCGGCGCGCAAGCCTTGTAGTTATTGATGGGGGAAAGAAGGATTGAAGACGCCCCGCTAACGCGGGGCTTTTGTTTGCTGCTACCTGGCCAGATATTCCGTTGTTATCTCTGTAATAAAACTTTCGGTATGTGCTCGACGCAGTGAAAATATGTCTCCATTCTTGTACGCAATCGTTACAAGCAACTGGTCAGGCCAGTACTCAGCCGTAATCGCCAGCCCGCGTGGGCTCCTAGCGAAGTAATCCAGCGGGCTGCAATAGTCGTCCAACGCCATCAACTCCCCCCAGGTTGAAGGCAGCCGCGGGAAGCCGAACGTCTGAATGAATATCTCGCTGAACCTCTTGCGACCGGCTGTCGTGTAATCCAGCAGGTCGTCAAATTCTGTGCCGCCTTTTACCTCAATGCGAGTCAGGTACTGATTCCAATCGAAGTCAAGAATGCCTTTGTCTTCTCGCTCTTGTCTCCTTAGGACCATAGCTGCGAACGGACCAACGGCCTCTTCAGCCAGGGCCAACTCAGGGTCTTTGACTTCTGGTTTTTTGGTCGATTTGCGCTTCGTCTTGATGTCGATTACGTCCGCCACGTGTACCTCGGTTTCTTATGTTTAGCAGCCAGGATTAACGGAAACTCTGTCCGCATCTAAATATCCCAATCGTCTGGTTTCATAACATACCGTCGCGTCTGCGACGCATGGCGTCCTCCAGGCTCTGTATCAGTACTTCTCGGCGCGCTAGAACCCAGTCATCAATCGTTCTGTACTCAGGCAGCAGCACATGCCCGTAACGCTCGAACCAGCGTGTGTAGTACGCGCGCCCTTCGTCAGTAAATCCGATGCGCCCGGTTCTCTGGTCCATCAGCAGCACATCATCCTTGATGAGCATGCAGGCATCTTCTTTTTCCATAATTATCCTTTGCGCTAAAATTTGATAACTTACCGTGTCGGCAGCCAATACCTAATGACGTCAACATACAAACCGCCGATGCGCCGCGCCGTGGTTCAGCTGCCAGCGTCAGCACCAACATCAACCCGTGAGCAACGAGTCGATTCAAAACCCGCCACAGCATTCGCGTCTGAACTGCGCCGACTAATGGAACAGTATGACCTGAGCCAAGACGACCTAGCTGAGCTCATTAGCGCATACACCGGAACTGTTGCGTCCCGTACGACTCTCGGCTCCTGGCTGCGTGGTGCTACTCCACGCATCGAGCCTGACACCCTCCAATCAGCGTTAGAACGCATCGAAAAAACCTCTGGCGCCCCAGTACGCTCTCGCATCGTCGAAGCATCAGAGGTGAGGCACCAGACTCTGCAATGGCTGAAGCTAATTACGAGACGTGAACTCGAGCGAGCGGCCGAGATTCCACAGGCATGCGTTTACACGTACGAGCACGGCCTTACTACTGTTGAGCGACGCCGCTGGGAGCGCATCAGCGCATACGTCGAGTTGTACCTGAAAAAGCGAGGCCTTCATGACTAAAAAAACCGCATCACCTGACGCATCAAAACAGCAGCGAAAAACCTGGCTGACCATGAGCGAGGAAGAGCAGCGGCTGCCTGGAGCCCGATTGATAGCCTGGCTGCTGCAGCGCGCGAACGATAATGCACTCGGCATGCCCGGCCTGGCTGATGCGCTTGGTGTGACGTACGGCTACATCCACCAGCTGCGTAGCGGTAACCGAAAAACAGCGCATATCAGCGACGAGTTTTCGTCTGCCTGTGCTCGCTTTCTGGGTGTTCCACGTATCGCGGTACTGCTAGCGGCCGGCAGCGTAAACCCGGAGGATTTTTATCTCGACCCAGCACATGTGGCGTCACGTGTTGACGAGGCTCTGGCGCACATCGCGAAGGACCCTCGGTGGGCCCCGCTTATGCCTGCAGACATTCACACGTCGTCGTACGAAACGCGCAGACTAATAGTGTTGCTGTACGAGGAGGCTACCAGCTCTACGCTGCTTCCTGCTGCTGCTGACGTTGATGCGCTAATCGCGCAGATTCACGCGAAACCACAGCCAGCTGATAACAAGAAACACAATTAAACCCAGGCCGCCAATAAACAAATGCTGCTGCGAGTTCTGCAGCGTTCCAATAAGAACGTTGACTACGCTGACTGCTGCTAGCGCAGGAGGGAATTGCTCGAACAGAAATCTCGGCAACCACCCCATGCCAGCACTGATTTGATTAAATAGGTCGGCAATGTATGCCCGCCATTTTTTCATGGCATCTCCAAACGATAATAATCGTTAACATATCGTATCGTCATGTTTTAAGATTGTCAACCCACTGAGGGCCGTCCAGCTAAGCGCCCGGTCACGTGCGCGTCTTCCTGTTTGTCAGGGGTCTACCAGCTAAGCGCCGGTGTTTTAAGCGTCTTCCAGCTGAGCGTCTACCAGCCAATGGCCTGGTTAGATGGCGTCACATCCGCTCGCCGAGAGGGGGCTCTCCAAAGGCACTGGGCTCTTTTCGGCTCGCTAACGTCATCCGAGCCAAAGCGTTCTGAGCGTCATCCCAGCAATAAACCGGGCCTCCAAGCCGAGCCAGTCGCCCGCTGCGCTTCGTGGTGGCTTCCGCTCAGGCCTGCGCTATTTAATGTGCTATTCGCTCCAGGATGCGTTTGTTGACGTATGGTCAAAAAGCTCAACGACGCTATCGGCAAGGACATCAGCGACAAGGACGAGGTGGAGCTCGCCATGGCTTCTCGCAGGTTCAATAAATGCAGAGTGCCAAGCGTCTCTTAATCATCAGTTAGTGGTAAATCCGCTAATAAAAAAAGGTTTTTTGCGGAATCGATTGCCATAAACATCCCGTATTTATCTGGGGCAATATCGAGAAATGCTACGCTGTCTTATCTGTTTTTTTAGCAAACAATGGCGATAGTGAGTAATTAGATTAGGCGACAAAATCAGACTGACTGAAAGCGAAGCGCAGGCGCTTATCAGCCTGACACTATGTCCGTACTTCCTGACACGGTAAGCATGCAACTGCTGGACGATGCTGCGTATTACTGCACGGATTCTTGCGAATTCGAAAAGTCCAAGGCCTGTCTGGCGCAAAAAATAAAGGATTTATTTACGGCCATAATTGCTAAAGGGTACGGGCTCTTGGCCGTTAATACCGCCGCGTTCCTAGAGGTAAATAGATGACTACCGACACATATGCCGCCCGCCTTGCGGTTGACAAACAAATCCGCGCACATCGCCTAATAGGAAGACTCACGGTGAGCGCCGCAGTTGACTGGCTGTGCGACCCGGAGAAACCAGGAAACCACGACCCACTGGAGCTGGTCAAAGCGCTGGCTGATATTGGGCTTGATTACGCTTGGCAACATATAGGCAGCAGGCGCGTCATTTACGTTGCTGACGCGTTCAAACTAAAAGACGCAATATCAAACCTATCCATTGATGCGATGCACGGCCATCGCTGGCTGTTCACGCGGGGGGAAACCCTAGCGCCATACAGCTCAGAACCGATATGCCACGACATGCGGCCGTTTAACGGCAACGGGCTTGCTGATGCGCTGCAGTATGTGTTGGAGCATCAAACTGCCGATGGCACTGTTAGGACAGTGGCTGACTGGCTGCTGGCGGCTGCGGACTACGACGAGGATGAGTTTTTAGAAATACAGGATGAGTATGACGGCCGGAGGACTGGGTTGCGGGAAATAGGGCTGGTGGTACGAGAATACGGCCTCGTTGTTCTTAACCCCCGCCTCCTGGCCATAGCTATGCCTGCTATGCGCAACGTTCCAATGCTCATGCAGATTGGGTTTGAGTTAACCGCCAAGCCAAAACCGACGGCATTTTTGCACGTAGTTAAGTAGTGTCGGAAATCATCAAAGTAGATTTCTTCGGGCCGGCCGAGCCGGCACCTGATTCGGTTAGCCATAGCCAAAGAAAAAGGGGCGGCCGAGGCCGCCCCTCCCACTGCCCTCTAGCGATTACCGCTTGCTGTTAGGCGTGACTTTCACGGGTTTCCACGTACTGCCGGGGGAAGTCGTGGGGGGAAGCGGCCTATTATCTGCGACAGTCGCATAGTTCGGCCTTGCGCCGCCCTTGGGACCAATCTCTTGATAAATACCACCCTGATTGCCGGTGTTAGTACCGGGCTTCTTTGTTGCTGCCATGATTACTCCTTTTAAAAGAGCAGCGTTTACTCCGACAGTAAGAAGCCCTAGTACAAGGATTTGGTTGTAAATCTATTAGCAATAGATTATCTTCCATAACCCTCTGTCCACAGACAGGGCGACAGGTCTCGTCGGAACAGTGAGACGCTGTCAAAGCCGTTCTTGGTTGCAGCCTTGAACGGCTTTTTCTTTTCCTTAATTGGCACTCTCGGAGAGAGAGTGCCAGCGACATGATACTAAATTTGCTGGGAGTTTCTAGGCACAAGCCTGTGGATAACCGGCCGGCAGTCTGAAAAGTGTCTAATTCGCCTCTTTGGGTCGCAGGCCAACGGGTGAAGAATCGGTCTGCCCGGAGCGTAAAGCCGGCAACTTAGATGGTGACAGGGATGCGGTTAGGGCGTGGCCCCGGGCTGGTACCAGCCAATGGCCTGGTTAGATGGCGTCACATCCAGTCGCCGAGAAGGGTTCCCAAAGGCGCGGTGCCTTTATCGGCTCGCTAAACGTCATACGAGCCAAAGCGTCCTGAGCGTCATCCAGCTAAATATTCTGGCCTCCAAGCCTGCGCCTGGCGCCCGTCCGCTTCGTAGCGGCTCCCGCTGTCAGGCCTGCGCTATTTCTAGTGCTATTCGCTCCAGGATGCGTTTGTTGACGTAATCAATCGTGTCTGCTGGTTTGATGGACATTTTAGATTTGAGCGCGTCCATGGCGTTTTTGAGGGGCATTCCCGAAAAAGCCTGTGTCTCGGTGTAGTCCAAAAGCGATTGCTCAGCTGAATTGAAAATCACAATCCCATTGATTATCTGCAAAACGCCTCCTGTGTGAATTGTTCACAGAGACTGCGTGTGAATGTCTATGTGAATTTTTTCATGATTGCGAAGTCGTTGAAGTAATTATATAAACAACCCGCAAGTACAACGCCCTAGGAATTCAAAATCCGCCGCTGGTAACAGCGTGGGGGTTCGAGTCCCCCTCCCGGCACCAAGAAACACGCGAGGGTTGTGATCTTTCCGTTTCCCCGGACTTCTACAATTTTTCCTGGTAGGTTCGACGCAATTTGCACTTGTGCCCCCATGGACTCCTTGCCTCCCATTCTTTACAAATACTTTGGCCCGGAACGTATCGATGTGCTCGCAAAGTGCATGATGCGGTACAGTCCACTCGGGGCTTTCAATGACCCCTTCGAGGGTCGGCCGGAAGTCACTTCCCTGGTTTCCGCTGATTTTGCCCGCGAGTCGCTCGCAGAAGCCCTACAGCAGGAAGCAAAAAGCGCTTACGCTCAGTTCCCCCAAGAAGCCCAGGCCGCCTTAACCTACGAGACTTGGGAACAACTGCTCGCAAAAGAGCTGAAGTCAAAAGAGGTAGAGATTCTTCAGACAATCGACGAACGTACACCGGAATTCCGAAACTTGATGTTTCAAAAATTGGATGAGTTGCTGGGTGCTCTATGCCTGTCTGAGGTTCCAGATAGTCTGCTGATGTGGTCTCACTACGCTGCCAGTCACACCGGATTTGTACTTGAGTTCGACGCGCGACATTCTCATTTTAATGAGGGGAAGGGCCCCGAAGATGAGTTTCGTCATTTGCGGCGCGTGCTATATCGGGAAGCGCGTCCTAGCGGAATGCTAATCGACTTTGACGGCGTCGATTTCTTCTTGGTTAAGAGTAGTCACTGGTCCTATGAGCGAGAGTGGCGGATTTTCCGTCCACTATCCGATGCTGACGTTGTTATCCCCGGCCAGCCTTATGGCGTGCACTTATTCCCTTTTCCGGCAAACGCCCTCCGGGCAGTGATTTTTGGCGCTCGTGCATCGGAGGAAACGAAAGAAGCGATCAGGATGAGTATTCGGACCAACCAATCCTTGCGTCATGTGCGATTGAGGAATGCAAGGCCAGATGACTTCCATTTCCTGCTTCGCATTGTGGATGCCCCCGCCTAACCAGGCCTCATTCAGGCTTCGTTCCCACCGGCTTCACGGTGTCGCCTATCCGCCTTCGGGTGTAGCGCTCAGTCATCGCCCGCGTGGTGTGGCCAAGCAGTTTTGGGCGTGGTGCAGGTCTTCTGTATCAGTGGCGGCCTTGGCGCGCAGGTCGCGGAATTGGAAGCTGACGCCTGCTTTATCCCTCGCGCGGTCGAAGCCCCCGCGCAGTTCGCTGATGCTCAATGGCTGGCCTTTTTCGTTCTGGATGAGGGATAGATCGGAAGCGGCACGCGAACGGCTCAGGACGCGATCCAAGACGGTTTTCAGTGTGCCGATGATTTCCACCCTCAGCTTTTGCCCGGTCTTGTTCTGGGTCACCCACAGGAAGCCGTCTCGGATATCCGAGCGGCGCATTTTCAGTACGTCGGCGGGACGCTGTCCGGTCAAATAGGCAATGTCCATTGCGTCCTGTATCGGGGCACTGACGGTCTGCCATACGGCCAGATATTCGGCATCTTCGACATACCTGTCGCGCTCGGCTTCCTTGAGGCCTTTGACGCCCGCGCATGGGCTCGCCGCTGTGGTGTAACCCCATTCCCGCGCGTGGTTGTAGAGGGTCGAGAGCATCGCCTTTTCGCGGTAGTCGCGCTGCGTGCGCTGAACTTTCTGGTTCAGCACTTCGCGCCGGTAGCGTTCGGCGATCACGGCGACGGCTTTATCCTGGGTGTCGATCGGCTCGCGTTCGAGCTCGGCCCATTTCAGCCGCGCCTGGTGAAGGTCATTCCCCAGCGGTACCTGTCCCGGCCGCGTGCCGGGTTTTTGCGCCTTGGTGGGTATACCCGATGGAGTTGAGTACCCGCTGCGCTGCCGGCGGAAGAAAACAGGAGCGTTAGAGATTTATGGTTCCAGGCTTTATGCTTCCTGCTATTTTATGCTCATAATGCATAAATTAAATTATAATATGCACAATGCACATTCATACCCCGCATCTTGGCAATGGCTATCGACACTGTTGGTGATCTTGTTCGCGCGGCGCGAAATGGCCGAAACCAAAAGGATTTCGCGGACCTTCTTGGCGTCAAACAGTCTTCAGTAAGCCGCTATGAAAGAGGTAAGGCGAGTCCGCCGATAAGCGTTATTGAGCACTGCATGCGGCTGGTGCATACCCAAGGGGAAGCGCCGACAGCCGAGCAACTTGCGGAGAGGATCAGGGTAGAGCTCGCGGATCCCTCGCTGATCGAGGCAAGATCAGCCCTATCAAGGCTGGTCGATGCGTTTGTGGCAGAACATTGATTTTGGAGATTGATATGGCGACCCAATCAACCATCGAATGGACCGAACAGACCTGGAACCCATCTACCGGGTGCACGAAGGTATCCCCAGGATGCAAGAACTGCTACGCCGAGGTGATGGCGAGACGGCTTTGCGCGATGGGCGCGTCTGGCTATCAGAACGAGTTCAAACTCACGGTGCACGAAAACCGGTTGCGGCAACCGCTCGACAGAAAGAAACCCACGGTTTATTTCGTGAACAGCATGAGCGACCTGTTCCACGAGGACGTGCAAGACGATTTCCTTGACCGCGTTTTTTCGATCATCGAGGCCACCCCGCACCACACCTATCAGATCCTCACCAAGCGTGCTGAGCGGCTGCCCGAGTATTTTGCGCGACGTGCTTGCCCGCAGAACGTGTGGTTGGGGGTGTCTGTTGAAGACAGGAAGTATGGCGTGCCGCGCATCGATTACCTGCGCAAGGTGGATGCGCACATCCGCTTTCTCTCCGTAGAGCCGCTTCTGGAAGATCTGGGCAAAGTTGATTTCAGTGGAATTCATTGGGTGATCGTCGGCGGCGAGTCTGGACACAAGGCTCGCCCAATGCGCGAAGAGTGGGTGGTAAACGTGCAGGCTCAGGTTAAAGCCGCTGGTGCGGCATTCTTCTTCAAGCAGTGGGGTGGCTGGGGCGCCGATGGCGTGAAGCGCCACAAGAAAGCGAACGGGCGCGTCTTCCGTGGGCGTACATGGGATGGATACCCTGAAGCGCAACTGTCCCTCTAGAACAGATTCCTCTGGCCTTCTACGTTGGACGCAGTGACCCAAAATTTGCGTGCCAACTCGTGTTTTGCGGCCAACAGCAACCAATACAGCGGCTGGTTTTTGCTGCCGGTTATCAGCCTCATTTCTGGGGGCGGCCAAACACCAAGACTCGCGACCTTGTCACGCCAATATTGAAACACCTGATGACGAAGTCCTTGCTGACCCTGGATGACTTGAACCGCATCCCGCCATCCTGGCGCAAACACGTCAAACGCTGACTCGTCGGCGGTAGCATTGCTCACTAGGTTTCGCTGCAAGTCCATCTGGTTCACGTGAATAAGCATGTCAATTCGCGTGAGCGCAGACAGCGCATCGATGACACCGAAATCTAGCGCCTCAAGGTTGAATGGATCAAGAAACGCGAAGTGGAGTCCGTATGGATTCAGGCTCGCAACGATCCGCTGTACTGACTGCACCGCAGAACCTTCGATCTCGACTACCGGCGCGCCGAGTCGACGAAGGCGCTTAGCTGCGGCCTCACGGCACTGCGGATTAAGGTCTCCGATGTAAACCTGAGTAAATGCGGCGCCACCGTCTTGGCTTTTCTTCCAAGCCGCTACCGCACCCCCATCGATCCATTCACCGGTCTCGCGCACCTTGCATCGTCCGGGCCCGCAAAAAGGATCGATATAGGTTGCCCCGGCTCTGCCGGGCCCAGTCCACTGGGCCCGGACCGCGCGCGAAATGTCGATATAGCGACAAAGGTAGTCGTGCTTCTCTTTGGCCCAGATCCCAACATCCTCAGCCGGTAGGCCATCGTCACCGTCTATCAACTTCCCCATTACCCCTCCATTCTGGTTATTTGCTTTTGCCGCACCAGTGGCGGTCTCTGTACAGACAACACCCGCAGCGGCGAAAGAATTGTACTCGCGCGGCCTGGTTGACCTTGACGTCGAGCACTATGCCGTCATGACGCGTGAAGAATCACGGGGGGCGAAAGTTCAGTCGTGCGCCGGACCTGGGAACCTGATAAAACCTGAGATCGGGCCGGTCATCGGCGAGTGCGTGCGAGACCAAGAGTGGTAAGGTTTGGCAAGGGTCGAAGGGTGATGTTGTAAAGCAGTCACACCCGCGCCTTGCGAGTATCTATGGGCTGAGCCTTGCCCGCCGTGTTTTCCTGCACTATTTAGGTGCATTTCTGCCCGACATATTGTTGGCGGCCCAAATTGGGTGCAGGCTTGGCACGGCTTCATGGCTTTGTCATCAGCGCCTCACGGGTTTTTCCTATAGTTCTGAGTGGCGGACGCAACCGCGGGTGCCTATGGCACGGGCGTTGCTAGATGAGCGTTGAACGTCGTGCAGACAGGGGGAGGCAGCATGTCTTCAGCAGTTCGGATGGTGCAGGACGAGGGCGGCGGGCCGGGGGTGTTGCACCGGCCCGTGTGCCGCGTGTTGCAGGCGCATCACGCGCAGATGGCCACAGTGCATATGCGCGATCTGTTTGCGGCCGATCCGGCGCGCTTCGAGCGGTTTTCGCTGCGGGTGGGCGAGTTGTTGCTGGACTATTCGAAGAATCGCATCACCGGCGACACCATGAGCTTGCTGGAGCGGCTGGCCGAAGAGGCGGATGTGGCGGGTTGGCGCGAGCGCATGTTTGCGGGCGACAAGATCAACCACACGGAAAACCGCGCGGTGCTGCACGTGGCTTTGCGCAACCGCGGCAATTTCCCGGTGAAGGTCGACGGCGAGGATGTGATGCCCAAGGTGAACGCGGTCATCGAGCGCATGGGGGCGTTTGCCGAGCGGGTGAGGAGCGGCGAGTGGCGCGGCTACACCGGCGAGCGGATGACCGACGTGGTAAACGTCGGCATAGGCGGTTCCGACCTGGGGCCGCAGATGGTGGTTCAGGCGCTGAAGCCGTATCGCCATCCGCGCCTGAAGATGCACTTCATTTCCAACGTCGACGGCGCGCATGTGAAGGAAGCGCTGGAAGCGCTGAATCCGGAGACGACGCTGTTCATCGTGTCGTCGAAAACCTTCGCCACGCAGGAAACGATGACCAATGCGCACTATGCGCGCGAGTGGTTCCTGGCGCAGTCGCAGGCGACCGGACATATCGCGCGGCATTTTGTGGCGGTCTCCGCCAACCGCGACGCGGTGGCGGCGTTCGGCATCGACCCGGCCCACATGTTCGAATTCTGGGACTGGGTGGGCGGACGCTATTCGCTATGGTCGGCGATCGGACTGCCGATCGTGCTGGTGGTGGGCGCGGAACGCTTCGCCGAACTGCTGGAAGGCGCGCACGAGATGGACGAGCATTTCCGCCATGCGCCGCTGGCGCAGAACATGCCGGTGATCCTGGCGCTGCTGGGGATCTGGTACAACAACTTTTTCGGCGCCGAGTCGCACGCGATCCTGCCGTATGACCACTACCTGCGCAGCCTGCCGGCGTACCTGCAACAGGCCGACATGGAAAGCAACGGCAAGTCGGTGGACCGCGACGGCAGGGTGGTGGACTATTCCACCGGGGCCATCGTCTGGGGCGCCAGCGGCATCAACGGACAGCATGCGTTCTATCAATTGCTGCATCAGGGAGGCAGGATGATCCCGGCCGATTTCATCGTCTCGGTCGAGCCGCACACCGAACTGCAGGCGCACCACGATATCCTCTTCGCCCATTTCCTGGCGCAGACCGAAGCGCTGATGCGCGGCCGCACGCGCGAGGAGACCCAGCTTGAAATGGGCTCGCCTGAAGGGGGTTCGGCGCAGACCGGCCAGTTCGTCCAGCACAAAGTGTTCGACGGCAACCATCCGAGCAATGCGCTGCTGCTGCAAAAGCTGACCCCGCACGCGCTCGGCATGCTGATCGCACTGTACGAGCACAAGATTTTCGTACAGGGGGTGATCTGGAACCTGAATTCTTACGACCAGTGGGGAGTGGAACTCGGCAAACAGCTTGCCAGCCGCATTCTGCCCGAACTGCAGGCCGCTGCGCCGGTGACCGGGCACGACGCCTCGACCAGCGCGCTCATTAATTACTACCGCCGCATGCGCCGGCCGCATGCTGGCTTATAGTTCAAGTATGGAGTTGATTGCGGGTGATATCGGGGGGACCAAAAGCTGGCTGGCCTGGGTGGCCGGCGATGCGGGCGGCGCGCCGCGCCTGCGTTTCGAGAAGGTGTATGCCAGTGCCGATTTCGCTTCGGCAGATGCGCTGTTACGCCAGTTCGTGGCCGAGGCGCAGTCAACCGTCCCGCCGAACACCCTGCTGCTGGCGCTGCCCGGGCCGCTGCAGGCGCAACACGTCAAGCTCACCAATCTGGACTGGACGCTCGATGCGGCCGACCTGGCCGCCTCGCTGGGTATTGCCGACGTGCGCTTCATCAACGATTTTCAGGCGGCGGCGGCAGGCGTGGCGACGTTGGCCGCATCCGACGTGATCGCACTCAACCCCCGGCCAGCCGATCCCGGCGGCGTGCGTGCCATTATCGGTGCCGGCACCGGCATGGGACTGGCCTTCATGGTGGCCGATTCCAGCGGGCGCTACCGGAGCTTTGCCAGCGAAGGCGGACACACCGACTTTGCGCCGGGCAATGCGCTGCAGGTGCGGCTGCTCGAGCGTCTGCGCGCCGAATATGGTCATGTGTCATGGGAGCGCGTCGTGTCGGGCTCGGCGATGAACGACCTGTACCGCTTCTGCTGTACCGAGCAGGGCCTCGCGCTGCCCGGCGAACCGGTGGGCGGTGCCGAACTCGTTGCACGCGCCGGGGCGGGCGACAGGGCCGCCGTGGCCGCGCTCGAACTGTTCGTCGATCTGTATGGGGCGTGGGCCGGCAATGTGGCGCTGCTGTATCAGCCGCGCGGCGGGCTGTATATTGCCGGTGGCGTGTCCCGGCACCTGCAGACACACCTGCAGGCGCCGCGTTTCATGGCCGCGGCCGGCGACAAGGGGCGGATGCGCGGGGTGGTCGAGCGCATGCCGGTTTTTTTGATTGTCCAGCCGCGGCTGGGGGTGCAGGGCGCGATTGCAACGGCGTTTGCGCCGCCCTGAATCCAGGGCCGACGGTTCACTCTTGATTCCAATAGGGCAGCAGCAAGGAGCGGATATGACGATTTCAAAAGACGAGCAGGAGCGGCTCTATCGCTATTACACCGAGCCGAAGATGGTGACCGGCCTCACGCGCAGGACGCTGGCGCTGGTGCTGGCGGGCGGCGAGGGCTCGCGGCTGAAGCATCTGACCGCCTGGCGCGCCAAGCCCGCGGTGCCGATCGGAGGCAAATACCGCATCATCGATTTTCCGCTGTCGAACTGCGTCAATTCGGGCATCCGCCGCATCGGCGTGCTGACGCAATACAAATCGCATTCGCTGATCCGTCACCTGCAGCGCGCCTGGGGCTTCATGCGCGCCGAGATCGGCGAGTTCGTGGAAATCCTGCCGGCGCAGCAGCGCACCCACAAGAAGGAGTGGTATCAGGGTACCGCCGATGCGCTGTTCCAGAACATCGATATCGTGCAGCGCCATCACCCCGAGTACGTGCTGGTGCTGGGCGGCGACCATGTCTACACCATGGATTACTCGGCGATGCTGCTGCACCACGTGCAGACCGGTGCCGACTTCACCGTCGGCAGCATCGAGGTGCCGGTGGCCGAGGCAAGCTCGTTCGGCGTGATGTCGGTCGACGAAAAAATGCGCATCACCCATTTCGCCGAGAAACCCGAGAATCCCGACTGCATTCCCGGCAAGCCAGGCACCGCGCTGGTGTCGACGGGCATCTACGTCTTCTCCAAGGATTTCCTCTACAAGACGCTGGTCGAGGACGCCGGCAACCCCCGCTCCTCGCACGACTTCGGCAAGGACATCATTCCGGCCAGCATCGCATCCGCGCGCGCGATAGCGTTTCCTTTCCGCAAGCAAGACGGCCAGCCCGCCTACTGGCGCGATGTCGGCACGCTGCATTCCTACTGGCAAACCAACATGGAGCTGTGCTCGATCGAACCCGAACTCAATCTGTACAACCGCGACTGGCCGATCTGGACCTACCAGCCGCAATTTCCGCCCGCCAAGTTCATTTTCGACGACGAGGGCCGGCGCGGCGAGGCGATCGACTCGCTGATCGCGGGCGGCTGCATCCTGTCGGGCGCGCGGGTCAAGCGCTCGGTGCTGTTCTTCGCCACCACGGTGGAAAACTGCAGCCTGATCAAGGACAGCGTGATCCTGCCCAAGGTCAACATCGGCAGAAACTGCCGCATCAGCCGCGCCATCATCGACAAGGGCACGGTCATTCCCGACGGCACGGTGATCGGCGAAGACCTGGTCGAGGATGCCAGACGCTTTCATGTGACGGATGAGGGCATTGTGCTGGTGACCCCCGCCATGCTCGGGCAGAACCTGTACGCCCGGTGGCAGGACGAATTCGATGGCTGAATCGCTCAATGTCGTGCTGTGCTGGCACATGCACCAGCCGTATTACCGCGAAGGCCTCAAGGGCGCATATCGCCTGCCCTGGGTGTACCTGCACGGCATCAAGGATTACAGCGACATGGCCGCGCATCTGGAGCGGCATCCGCGGATGCGCGCGGTGGTCAACTTTGCGCCGGTGCTGCTGGAGCAGCTCGACGATTACGCGCAGCAGCTCAATGCGCTGTTGCAGCACGGCAAGCCCACCCACGATCCGATGCTGAATCTGCTCGCCGGCGTCGAGCGGATTCCGGCGGATGCAGCCCGCCGTCTGCGCATCGTGCGGGATTGCCAGCGCTGCCATGCGCCGCGCATGATCCACCCGTATCCCGCATTCCATTCCCTGCTGCGCATGATCGGCGTCACCGATGAAACCGGAGCCGGCAGCGCCGGCCTGCAGTTGCACCTGGCTTATCTGTCCGAGCAGTATTTTCTCGATTTGCTGACCTGGTATCACCTTGCCTGGCTGGGACACTCGCTCAAACAATTGCCGCTGGCGCAGCGGCTGCTGGCGCAGGAAAACAACTTCTCCGCCGCCGATCGCCACGCGCTGCTGCACTTGATGCAGGATTGCATGGCAGGGCTGATTCCGCGTTACCGCGCGCTCGCCGAGCGCGGCCAGATCGAATTGTCGATGACGCCTTACGGCCACCCCATCGTGCCGCTGCTGAACGATTTTGCCAACCTGCGCGATGCCCTGCCCGATGCGCCCGCCCCCGAGGCCGTCGATTATCCGGGCGGCGCCGAGCGCGCGCGCTGGCATCTGCGGCATGGCGTCGAGGTGTTCGAGCGCTACTTCGGCAGGAAGCCGGTGGGGGTGTGGCTGTCCGAAGGCGGGGTGAGCGAGGATGCGCTGGCCCAGCTCGATGCAATGGGCTTTGCCTGGACCGCCTCGGGCGAGGGCGTATGGCGCAACAGCTGCGTCAAATCGGGTTTCCCGGAAAGCGATATACATACCAAGCGCGCGCTGTTCTCGCCCGCGCAGATCGACGGCTTCGCCACGCGGGTGTTTTTTCGCGACGACGGCCTGTCGGATCTGATCGGCTTCAAGTACGGCGACTGGCATGCCGACGATGCGGTGGGCGACTTCGTCCAGCATCTGGAGAACATCGCCCGCTTTTTCGGCCAGGACGCGAACCGGCATGTGGTCTCGGTCATTCTCGACGGCGAGAACGCCTGGGAGTACTACCCCGACAACGGACACCATTTTCTCGATGCGCTCTACTCGGCACTGTCGAGCCACCCCGCGCTCAATGTCGGCACCTTTGCCGAGCAGGCCACACAAGCCGCCGTCACGTCGCTGAAGCGGCTGGCGGCGGGCAGCTGGGTGTATGGCAGCTTCTCGACCTGGATCGGCTCGGAAGACAAGAATCGCGGCTGGGATCTGCTGGCGATGGCGAAGCGCGACTATGACCGTGCCGCCGAAGGCGGCGGCCTGTCCGCCGCGCAACTGCAACAGGCGACGCAGCAACTGGCGGTGTGCGAAGGTTCCGACTGGTTCTGGTGGTTCGGCGACTACAACCCGGCCAGCAGCGTCAGCGATTTCGAACGGCTGTACCGCGACCAGGTGCGCGAACTGTATCGGCTGATCGGCGTGGCGCCGCCGATCCAGCTCGACGTGCCGCTGTCGCAGGGCCGCGGCAGCGCCGAGAATGCCGGCACCATGCGCAGGAACACCTGATGCGGTTCGATACCCGCCGCGCCGGCCTGCTGCTGCACCCGACCTCGCTGCCGTCGGGCACGCTGGACGAGGTCGACCGCTGGCTGGACTTTCTGCAGGCAGCGGGGGTCGGCGTGTGGCAGATGTTGCCGCTGGGCCTGCCGCTGGGCGGGCTGTCGCCTTACCAGTGCGCATCGGCATTTGCGGTCAACCCCGGCCTGTTTTCCAGCGCGCCGGCCGATATGCACGGTTTTATGGACTGGCGCAGCCGGCAGGCGCATTGGCTGGTGGATTTTGCGCGCTTCATGGTCATCAAGGCGGAGCAGGGCGGCGCCCGCTGGACCGATTGGCCGCTTGCGCTGCGCGACCGCGACGCGCAGACACTGGCCGCGTTCGATGTCAGCCATGCCGACAAGCTGAATGCGGTGATGGTCGAGCAGTATCGCGTGGCCTTCCATGGGCAGCGCATCCGCGCACAAGCGGCGGCGCGCGGCATCCAGCTGTTCGGCGACATGCCGATTTTCGTCGCTCACGACAGCGCCGACGTGTGGGCGCAGCGCGGCCTGTTCCTGCTGGACGGCGCGGGCCACCCTACGGTGGTGACGGGCGTGCCGCCGGATTATTTCTGCGCCAGCGGGCAGCGCTGGGGCAACCCGCACTACAACTGGGCGGCGATGCAGGCCGACGGCTTCGCCTGGTGGCGGGCGCGGCTACGCGCGCATTTCGAGTGGTTCGACCTGCTGCGCATCGACCATTTCCGCGGCCTGGCTGCGGCCTGGGAGATCCCGGCGGACGAGCCCACCGCGGTCCACGGCGAGTGGGTGGCGGCGCCCGGAGCGGAACTGTTGCAGGCGATCGCCGACGAGATGGGCGAGCTGTCCCTGGTGGCCGAAGATCTCGGCGTCATCACGCCGGATATCACCGCGTTGCGCCACCGGTTTGGCCTGCCCGGCATGGCTGTGCTGCAATTCGCGTTCGACGACCATGCCGACAATCCGCACAAGCCGGAAAACGTGCATCCCGACACCGTGTATTACACCGGCACTCACGACAACGACACCACGCTGGGCTGGTGGCGCGCGCTGCCCGGCGAGGCGCGCCGGCAGGTGATGCGGCAACTGGATGTCGGCGAGCCCGACGCGGTGCCGGCGGCGATGATCGCCACGGTGCTGGAAAGCCGCGCCGCGCTGGCGGTGCTGCCGCTGCAGGACGTGCTGCGGCTCGGCAGCGACGCACGCATGAACACGCCCGGCACCGACAGCGGCAACTGGACCTGGCGGTTCGCATGGGATGCGCTGACGCCGGAGCTGGCATCCCGCTTGCTGCGACAATTACAGAAATCCCACCGATGCGAGATTCAGCCCCGCCCAGGAACGTGCTGCCCATGAACATCTCTCGAACAAGCTCGCCAGGCACCGGCCTGCCTGCAGTCAGCCCGCCCATCATGCGCGTGCAGAGCGGCACGCACCACGATCCGTTCGAGGTGCTGGGAGTGCACCCGCAGCCCGGCGGCGGCACCCTGATCCGCACCTTCATGCCGGCCGCGGAGGTCGTCGAGGTGGCCGGCGGCCGCATGTCGCGGCTGACCGGTACCGACTGTTTCGAGCGCCTGCTGCCGCCCGGCGCGGCGGTCGAGCCGCATCCGTTGCTGCGCTGGCAGGACAAGGGCGCGGGCAATTGGCATACCGCGCAATGCCCTTACAGCTTCGCGCCGCAGCTGGGCGAGATGGACTTGCATCTGCTGGGCGAGGGGCGGCATTTCGAAGCCTGGAAAGTGCTCGGCGCGCGCCTGAAAACCGTCGACGGCGTTGAAGGCTGCCTGTTCGCCGTGTGGGCGCCGGCGGTGCAGCGGGTCAGCGTGATCGGCGATTTCAACGACTGGGACGGCCGCCGCCACCCGATGCGCTGCCGCGGCACATCGGGCATGTGGGAATTGTTCGTCCCCGGCCTGGGGGCCGGCCACGCCTACAAATACGAAATCCTCGGCAGCCACGGCCAGTTGGCGAGGAAAACCGACCCCTATGCGCGGCAGATGTTCCTGCGCCCGGAAACCACCAGCTGCGTGCCGGATGACGAACCCCATGCCTGGGGCGACGGCGCATGGATCGAGGCGCGCGCGCATTTCGACTGGCAGCACCGGCCGATCAGCATCTACGAGCTGCACCCCGGTTCCTGGCGGCGCCACGACGACGGCGGCTATTACGGCTGGGGCGAACTCGCCGCCGAACTGATCCCCTACGTGCAGGACCTCGGCTATACCCATATCGAACTGATGCCGGTGGCCGAGCATCCGCTCGACGCTTCGTGGGGCTACCAGGTGTCGGGCTACTACGCACCGACCGCGCGCTTCGGCTCGCCGGACGATTTCCGCGGCTTCGTCGACGCCTGCCACCAGGCCGGCATCGGCGTGCTGCTCGACTGGGTGCCGGCGCATTTTCCCAAGGACGACTGGGCGCTGGCGCGCTTCACCGGCGAGCCGCTGTACGAGCATGCCGACCCGCGCCGCGGCGAGCACCAGGACTGGGGCACGCTGATTTTCGATTTCGGCCGCAACGAGGTGCGCAATTTCCTGGTGGCCAACGCGCTTTACTGGATCGAGGAATTCCATATCGACGGCTTGCGCGTCGACGCGGTGGCGTCCATGCTCTATCTCGACTATT
Organism: Thiobacillus sp. 65-1059; assembly: GCA_001897675.1. Lineage (GTDB taxonomy): Bacteria > Pseudomonadota > Gammaproteobacteria > Burkholderiales > Thiobacillaceae > Thiobacillus. Next base: position 27,052 of record MKUE01000117.1, read on the forward strand.
CGCGCCAACCGGGCGAATGGCTGCCGAACCGGTACGGCGGGCGCGAGAACCTCGAAGCCATCCACTTCCTGCGCGAGATGAACACCGAGGTGCACGGCCGCTTCCCCGGCGTGCTCACCATCGCCGAGGAATCGACCGCCTGGCCGGCGGTGTCGCGCCCGGTCGAGCTCGGCGGGCTGGGCTTCTCGATGAAGTGGAACATGGGCTGGATGAACGACAGCCTCGACTACATCGAGAAGGAGCCCGTCTACCGCAAGTACCAGCACAACCAGCTGACCTTCAGCCAGATGTACGCGTGGACCGAGAACTTCGTGCTGCCGCTGTCGCACGACGAAGTGGTGCACATGAAGAAAAGCCTGCTCGACAAGATGCCGGGCGACGTCTGGCAGCGCTTCGCCAACCTGCGCCTGTTCTATGCCTGGCAGTATGCGCATCCGGGCAAGAAGCTGTTGTTCATGGGCGGCGAATTCGGCCAGTGGAACGAGTGGAGGGAGGCCGGCCAGCTCGACTGGGCGCTGCTCGCGTTCCCGGCGCACGACGGCATCCGCGCCCTGCTGCGCGACCTCAACCGGCTGTACCGCAGCGAGTCCGCGCTGCACGCGTTCGACTTCGACCCGCGCGGGTTCCGCTGGATCGACTGCCACGATGCCGACCAGTCGGTGCTGAGTCTGGTGCGCCAGGGCCAGGATGCGTCTGCGCAGATGGTGGTGCTGCTCAATTTCACCCCCGTGCCGCGCAAGGGATACCGCATCGGCGTGCCGTCGGGAGCGGCGTGGTGCGAAGTGCTGAATACCGATTCGATGTATTACGGCGGCAGCAACCTCGGCAATGGCCGGCCCTTGCAACCCCAGAACCTGCCCTGGATGGGCTTCGAGCATTCCGTCGAGGTGACGATCCCGCCGCTCGGTGCCATCTTCCTCAAACCATGTTGATGAGCGAGGGGCTAGGATTCAGGATTCAGGGGCTGTGCGGCCTATGGCCGCCCAATCGAAAAGCGCGAAGCGCAAATCCCCTGACCCCTGGCCCCTGAATCCTGACCCCTGATAAAAATATGAAACGCGGAGTACTCAAAGTCATGTTCGTTGCCAGCGAAGCCTATCCGCTGGTGAAAACCGGCGGCCTGGGCGATGTGCTCTACAGCCTGCCGCACGCCCTGCACGACCGCGGCGTCGACATCCGTCTCGTCTTGCCGGGCTATCGCGCGCTGTTGCGTCAGCTCGGCCAGATGCGCATTCTCGGCTGGCTCGACGTGCGCGGCGCCGAGGGCATGGTCGGCGCGCGCATCCTGGAAGCGCGCCATCCCGATTTCGCTTTTCCGCTGTGGGTGGTCGACTGTCCGCCGCTGTTCGACCGCGAAGGCAATCCCTATGTCGATGCCGGCGGCCAGGACTGGCCCGACAATGCCGAGCGCTTCGCGGTGTTTGCGCGGGTGGCGGCGCTGTTGGCGCAGGATGCGCTGGAGCTGGGCTGGCAGCCTGCGGTGGTGCATGTGCACGACTGGCAGGCCGGCCTGACGGCGGCGTTTCTGGCCGACCAGCCGCTGCGTCCGAAAACCGTGTTCACCATTCACAACCTCGCCTACGGCGGTTATTTCCCGAGCAGCGATTTCGTGCGCCTGCAGTTGCCCAGCCACTGGTGGTCGCCCGAGGGGGCGGAGTTCCACGGCGGCTTTTCCATGCTGAAGGCGGGCATCGTGTATGCCGATGCCGTCACCACGGTGAGCCCTACCTACGCGCAGGAAATCTGCACCCCCGAATTCGGTTACGGACTCGACGGCTTGCTGCTGTCGCGGCAATACAAATTGCACGGCATTCTCAACGGCATCGATACCCGGATCTGGAACCCGTCCACCGATCCGTACTTGCCCGCGCATTACTCGATGGGCCGTATCCAGCCCGGCAAGCGGCGCAACAAGCAGGCGCTGCTCGAACGCTTTTTGCCGCAGCCCGATGAGGCCGCCCTGCAGGCTCCGCTGCTGGGGCTGGTGGGGCGGCTGGTCGAGCAGAAGGGTATCGACTGGGTGCTCGCCGCGATACCGGTGCTGCTAGCCGAGACCGACGTGCGCCTGGTGCTGCTGGGCAGCGGCCAGGCAATGTACGAGCAGAAATTCGCGCGGCTGGCCAAACAGCACCCGCAGCGGGTATTCGTCGAGATCGGCTACGACGAGCAGCTGGCGCACCGGATCGAGGCCGGGGCGGACCTGTTCCTGATGCCGTCGCGCTTCGAGCCATGCGGTCTGAACCAGATGTACAGCCTGCGCTACGGCACCCCGCCCGTCGTCTTCAAGACCGGCGGGCTGGCCGATACCGTGGTCGATGCGGCCGAGGCCGCCTTGCAGGATGGCAGCGCCACCGGTTTCATGTTCGACGTTCCCGACGTGGCGGCCTTCCTGGACGCCATCCGCCGCGCGCTCGGCCTCTATCGCCAGCCCGCGCAGTGGCGGCGGCTGCAGCAGACCGGCATGCGCCAGTCGTTCGACTGGTCGGAGAGCGCCGGCCGCTACCTTGCCCTTTATTCGACATGACCTCTGCGGGATCCACCATGCCAGACGAGAAAACCGCCGCCTCCCGTGCCATCGCCCTGAAGCCGCTGCCGGGAACCGGCGCGGCGCTCATGCATGACGTCCAGCGCTATCAGCTCTACCACCTCGGGCGCGTGCGGGACTGTCCGCCGCTATATACCTACAAGGCGCTGGCCTGGACATTGCGCGACCGCCTGATGGCGGACTGGATGAATACCTATGCCGCGCGCGACCAGCCGGGCAGGCGGCGCGGCTATTACCTGTCGCTGGAATTCCTGATCGGCCGCGCGCTCTCCAACCACGTGCTCAATCTGGGGCTCGACGAGGCGTCGCGCGAGGCGCTGCACCGGTTCGGCCAGACGCTGGAGGCGGTGGCCGAGGAGGAGCCCGACGCGGGCCTGGGCAACGGCGGCCTGGGGCGGCTGGCGGCATGCTTCATGGACAGCTGCGCGACGCTCGACCTGCCGGTGATGGGCTACGGTCTCCATTACCAGTACGGCATGTTCCACCAGCACATCGAAAACGGCTATCAGGTCGAAGACCCCGACCACTGGCTGCGCGACGGCAATCCGTGGGAGGTCGAGCGCCCCGAGTTCACCTGCCGTGTGTCGTTCGGCGGCCGCACCGAGCACTATCACGACAAGGCCGGCGTTCACCGCGCGCGCTGGGTGGACACCAGCGATGTGCTGGCGATCCCGTACGACATGCCTATTTCGGGCTACCGCAACCATGCCGTGAACACGCTGCGCTTGTGGAAGTCCGCCGCCACCGACGAATTCGACCTCGACGAATTCAATGCCGGCAGCTACTCCGAGGCAGTGCAGGAGAAAAACCACGCCGAGCACATCTCGATGGTGCTGTATCCCAACGACAGCAGCGAAAACGGCAAGGAGTTGCGCCTGCGCCAGCAGTATTTCCTGGCCTCGGCCAGCCTGCAGGATGCGCTGCGCCAGTGGCGTGCGGCGGGCAACAGCGAGCTGTCCCAATTCGCCGAGCACAACGTGTTCCAGATGAACGACACCCATCCTTCCGTCGCCGTGGCCGAACTGATGCGCCTGCTGCTCGACCAGGAAGGCATGCAGTGGGACGCGGCCTGGGCGATCACCACGCAGTGCATGGCCTACACCAACCACACGCTGCTGCCGGAGGCGCTGGAGCGCTGGCCGGTGGCGCTGTTCGAGCGCCTGCTGCCGCGCCTGCTGGAGATCGTCTACGAAATCAATGCGCGCTTCCTGCGCGAAGTGTCGGTGAAATGGCCGGGCGACATCGAGCGCCGCCGCCGCATGTCGATCATCGAGGAGGAGCCGGTGCGCCAGATCCGCATGGCCTGGCTCGCCATCGTCGGCAGCTTCTCAGTCAACGGCGTCGCCGCGCTGCATTCCCGTCTGCTGCAGGAAGGGCTGTTCCGCGACTTCGTCGAGCTGTGGCCGGGCAAGTTCAACAACAAGACCAACGGCGTCACCCCGCGCCGCTGGGTGGCACACGCCAACCCCGGCATGAGCGCGCTCATCAGCGAACAGATCGGCGATGACTGGATCGCCGACCTGTCGCAGCTGGAACGGCTGAAGCCGCTGGCCGCGGCGGACCGGCAGGCTTTCCACGCCGAATGGCGCGCAGTGAAGCGCGCCAACAAGGAACGCCTGGCCGCGCTGGTCAAGGCCCGGTGCGGGGTGGAGTTCAACCCGGATGCGCTGTTCGACGTGCAGGTCAAGCGCATCCACGAATACAAGCGGCAACTGCTCAACGTGCTGCACGTGATCCATCTGTACAACCGCGTCAATCGCGGACGCCTGGACGGCTGGGCGGACCGCTGCGTGCTGATCGGCGGCAAGGCCGCACCCGGCTACGCGATGGCCAAGCGCATCATCAAGCTCATCAACAGCGTGGCCGACGTGGTCAACAGCGACCCCGACGTCGACGGCCGCCTGAAGGTGGCCTTCGTGCCCAACTACCGGGTGACCAGCATGGAAGTCATCGCGCCGGCGACCGACCTGTCGGAGCAGATTTCGACCGCGGGCAAGGAGGCGTCCGGCACCGGCAACATGAAATTCATGATGAACGGCGCCGTCACCATCGGCACCTACGACGGCGCCAACATCGAGATTCTCGACGCGGTGGGCAAGGACAACTTCTTCCTGTTCGGCCTGCGCGCCGAGGAAATCGAGGCGCTGCGCCCGCGCTACCGGCCACAGAACTACGTGGAAAACGACCCCGAACTGTGCGAGGTGATCGAGCTGCTGAAATCAGGCCATTTCAATTTATACGAGCCGGGCATCTTCGACATGATTCTCGACGCCTTGCTGAGTCCGCACGACCCCTGGATGGTGCTGGCGGATTTCCGCAGCTACGTCGATGCGCAGGCGCGGGTGGCGCAGGCCTGGCAGGACGCGGCCGGCTGGACGCGTATGAGCATCCTCAACACCGCATCGAGCGGCTTCTTTTCGACCGATCGCACCATGCGGGAATACAACGACGAGATCTGGCGGCTGAAATAGGCGCGAATGTCCGCCGTGCGGAACGGCCGCCTCGCTTGCGGCTCGATCGAATCGCATAATGCCGAAGCCGGCCGTCCGCCAGCCCGCTTCGCGCCCTTAGTCGGCCAACCCAAACTGGGGCATAATCAACCCGTCTCCGGCCGATTGTTTCCCAAGTATTGAAACCGTGACCGTCCTGCATTTCCCCGCTTGCTTTCCCCCACGTAGTTGAGTCGTCGACTGATTGTTTGAATGAGGAATTTGACCGTGATCTCTGGAACGAAGACGAAATGCTTTTTCTTGATTGGAGCCATTGCCCTGGTTTCCTCCGGGCCGGCGCTGGCCGCATTGACCACCGAGGAACTGACCCGGCTGAAGGCGTCTGGCCTCGGCGAGGACATCATCCGCTTCATGGTTGAAAGCGATTACGCCAACGTCGATCGGGTGGTGCGGCTCAAGGAGGCGGGTTTTGCCGACGAGACGGTATCGTCGGTCATCAGGAACGACCTCAAGGCGGGGGGGGAGGCGAAGCTGCCGGCGCCCCAGCCGGAGAAACCCCGCCAGGCCCAGCCCGCAGCCGAGCCGGTAGCCGAAGCGGCAGCGATAATGCAGACTTCGGCAAAGGCGAGGATCGAGCAGTATTGGGTGCATGGAGAGCCGGTCGTTCAGAATAGCCAGGACATTCAAAACGCCACGATTTCGCTATTGCAGGGGCGGCGTCTGAAGATCGAATGGGACACCAGCAAGGGGGCGTCGACCGCGGGAAACTTCTTCCGGGGGAAGCCATTCGCAAGCCCGTTCTATTGGGATCTGGACAAGAGCGATGGCTTGTACAGCGTGAACCCGAAGGACAACTCGTTCATCCTGAGGACGGGGTACTCGCATCGGGGCCGGCCCACGGCAGACAAGTCTCATTACTGGATGGTGCATTTGACCCCCCAAAGCCCCGATCTGGCGAAGAAAATCCGGGAATTGTTGGCCGAATAAGCCGAACAGACCGGCTCTCCATGGCGTATCCCGCGGGCTGATGCGAATCAGCCCGGTTTGATTGAGGCCGTTCGATTCCATTGCAGGCCCGCACTCGCGGCCGGCAGCGTCAAGGAAGTGGTGGCGGGTTGCCGCCGCCGGAGCCCGCACGTGGCCCTGCAACGTCCGAATCAATGCCAGTAAAAAAGCCGGGGATCCCCGGCTTTTTTACTGGCTGGGCGTTGTGGCCTACGCCGCCTGCACCGGAATCGCCTGGCGCGTGTCCAGGATGCGGTTGTCCGCGTCGACGTACACCAGTTCCGGCGCATAGCGCGCCAGTTCCAGTTCGTTGTAGGCCGAGTAGGTGGCGATGATGACGAGGTCGCCCGGGTTGGCCTTGTGCGCGGCCGCGCCGTTCACCGAAATGATGCCGGAATCGCGCGCCGCGCGGATGGCATAGGTGGTGAAGCGCTCGCCGTTGGTGACGTTGTAGATCTGGATCTGCTCGTATTCGTGGATGTTGGCCGCGTCCAGCAGGGCTTCGTCGATGGCGCACGAGCCTTCGTAATGCAGCTCGGAATGCGTGACGGTTGCCCGATGCAGCTTGGACTTGAGCATCGTTCTTTGCATGACGGTGCCCTCAATAAGAAAGGGGTGACATTATAAAACCTCAGAGTGGATTGCCCAAGGCAATCTCGAGGTTGTCGATCAGCCGGGTTTTTCCCAGTCGGGCCGCGCCGAGCGCCACCGCGCGGCGGGTGGCGGCATCGACGGGCCGCAGGCTGGCGGCGTCGCGCAGCGCGATGTAATCGACATCCCAGCCGGCCATTTCCAGGTGGCGGGCGGCAGCACCGCACAGCGCCTCGTACTCGCGGTCGCCCGCCCGGACGGCGGCGGCGATGGCGGCGAGTTCGCGCTGCAGCGCGGGCGCCCGGGCGCGTTCGGACGGCGAGAGATAGCCGTTCCTCGAGCTCATCGCCAGCCCGTCGGCTTCGCGCTGCGTGTCGCCGGCCAGGATTCCGATCGGCAGGTTGAACTGCCGCACCATCTCGCGAATGACCAGCAGCTGCTGGAAATCCTTCTTGCCGAATGCCGCCACGCGCGGCTGCACCAGGTTGAACAGTTTCAGCACCACCGTCGCGACGCCGTTGAAGTGGCCGGGACGGAATGCGCCGCAGAGGTCGTTCGCCAGGCTGTCGGCTACCTGCACGGTGAACGTCTGCGGCACCGGGTACACCTCGGTGGCATCGGGCGCGAACACGATATCGCAGCCGGCGGCAGCGAGCTTGTCGCAGTCGGCGGCAAGCGTGCGCGGATAGTGCTCGAAATCCTCGCCGGCTCCGAACTGCAGCGGGTTGACGAAAATGCTCGCGACCACCGGGCTGCCGTGCTGCTTCGCCAGTTCGACCAGCGAAACGTGGCCGGCGTGCAGGTTACCCATGGTCGGCACCAGCGCGGTGCCGGTCTCGCCGGCGAGCGCCGCGCGCAGTTCGGCGGCGGTGTGAAAAATCCGCATCAGAACGCGTGTTCGGCGGCGGGGAAGCTGCCGTCCTTCACCGCGGCGACGTAGGCGCGCACGGCGGCCTCGATGCCGTCGCTGCCGGCGAGGAAGTTCTTCGAAAATCTGGGCGCGCGCGGATACAGCCCCAGCATGTCGTACAGCACCAGCACCTGGCCGGAGCAGTCGGCGCCGGCGCCGATGCCGATGGTCGGAATCGTGAGTGCCCCGGTGACGGCCTTCGCCAGCGCGGCGGGCACCATTTCCAGCACGATCAGGCCGGCGCCGGCCGCTTCCAGCGCGCGTGCGTCGGCGATCAGTTGCGCCGCCGCGGCGTCCTCGCGCCCCTGTACCCGGTAGCCGCCGAGCTGATTGACCGACTGCGGCAAGAGGCCGAGGTGCGCGCACACCGGGATGCCGCGCCGGGTGAGAAAGGCGACGGTGTCGGCCATCACCGCGCCGCCTTCGAGCTTGACCATGTGCGCGCCCGCCGCCATCAGACGCGCGGCGGCGGCAAACGCGCGCTCGGGCGAAGGCTGGTAGCTGCCGAACGGCAGGTCGGCGACGATGAAGGCGCGTTCGGTTCCGGCGGCGACGCAGCGCGTGTGATAGGCCATCTCGGCGAGCTTCACCGGCAGCGTCGTGGCGTGGCCCTGCACCACCATGCCGAGCGAATCGCCGACCAGCAGCACGTCGACTCCGGCGGCGTCGAGCACGCGCGCGAAGCTGGCGTCGTAACAGGTGAGCACGGCGATCTTTTCGTCGTTGCCGTGCATGGTCTTGAGGGTGGAAAGCGTGATTGCCATATTCGGTTTACGCCGCCCGGCTGAAAAACTCGCGCGGGCCGCGCATCTTGCTCATGCGTTCCAGCAGCAGCTCGAAATCGGCTTCGCTTTCCGCGAAGTTGAGGTTGCTGGTGTTGACGATGAGCAGGGGGGCGGCGTCGTAGCGATGGAAGAATTCGCTGTAGCTGTTGGCGAGGCGTTGCAGGTAGCCCGCATCCATGCCGTGTTCATATTCCACGCCACGGCGCCGGACGCGTTCCTGCAGCGCCTCGGCCGGCGCCTGCAGATAAATCACCAGGTCGGGGGTCGGTGCCTGCGGGGCGAGGTCGGCGTAGACCTTCTGATACAACTCGAACTCGTCGTCGTCGAGGTTCATGCGCGCGAACAGCATGTCCTTGTCGATCAGGAAATCCGACACCGTGCCAGCACGGAACAGGTCGCCCTGCGCCAGTTCGCGCAACTGGCGCGAGCGGTCGAAGAGGAAATGCAGCTGCGTCGGCAGCGCGTAGCGCCGCGGCTCCTGATAGAAGCGCGGCAGGAAGGGATTGTCGCTGGCGTTTTCCAGCAAGGTGCCGGCATCGAGGCGCTCGGCCAGCTTGTGGGTGAGACTGGTCTTGCCGGCGCCGATCGGACCTTCGACGACGACGTAGCGGTAGCGGTCGAGACTCATGCGTTGACGGCGGCGGTGGGCGGGGGTTCGGTTACATTCCCCCCGTTAAGGGGAGGCCGTGGTTGTAAAGTCGCTGAAGCGACAACAACCACGCACTGCTCCGCGCACGCAGCGAGCCAGTCGGCGGCGCGGCCGCGGCCGGGTATCGCCGTGTCGGGCGCGATTTCCAGCAGCGGCAGTAGCACGAAACCGCGCTCGCTCATGCGCGGATGCGGCAGCGTCAGCCCCTCTTCGTGGAAATGCGCGGCGCCGTACAGCAAAAGGTCGAGGTCGAGCGTGCGCGGGGCGTTGCGGAAACTGCGCTCGCGGCCGTGGCGGTGTTCGATGTCGAGCAGCGCGGCGAGCAGCGCGCGCGGCGCAAGAGAGGTCTCGATCTGCGCCACCGCATTGATGAAATCGGGCTGGTCGACGTAGCCGACCGGCGCCGAGGCGTACAGGCTGGAGCGCGCCAGTAGTCGGGTGGCGGGCAGGCGGTCGAGTTCGGCCAGCGCGTATTCCACCTGTGCCGCCGGGTCGTTGAGGTTAGCGCCCAGCCCGATGGTGGCCAGGATGGTCATGCGGGATGCGCCTCGCCACCGGCATCGCCCGGCTTCTTGCGCTTGCGGCGACGGCGCGGTTTGGGCGAACTGTCGGCTAGCAGCATGGTGGCGCGTTCGTCATCGTCGGCTTCCTGGAAGCGCGTCCACCATTCGCCGAGCTCGGCATCGACCTCGCCGGATTCGGCGCGCAGCAGCAGAAAATCGTAGGCGGCGCGGAAGCGCGGATGCTCCAGCAGGCGATACGGGCGTTGCCCGCCGCGCTGCTCGAAACGCGGCTGCAGCGCCCAGATCTCCTTCATCATGCCGTCGTAGCGGCGCGGGATGGCGAGCTGGCCGCGCTGCGCATCGAGCACTTCGTCCATCGCTGCGAACAGCGCCGGCTGCGGCTTTTCGCCGGCCGCTTCGAGTGCGCGCCAGCGCTGCAACACCTGCGGCCACAACAGGGTGCCGAACAGGAAGGCCGGCGAGGCCGGCTTGTCCTGTGCGATGCGCGCATCGGTGGTTTTCAGCGCGGCGTTGATGAAGCGCTCGCCGGTGGGGTCGTCCAGAATCGTATCCAGCAGCGGCAGCATGCCGTGGTGCAGGCCCTCGGCGCGCAGCTGGTGGACGCCGCGCAGGGCGTGGCCCGACATCAGGAGCTTCAGCGCCTCGTCGAAGATGCGCGCACGCGGAATGTTGGCCAGCAGCGGCGCCAGCGTGGCGACCGGCTTGCGGGTGTCGGGGTCGATGTGGAAATCGAGCTTGGCGGCAAAGCGTGCGACGCGCAGCATGCGCACCGGGTCTTCGCGGTAGCGCGTTTCGGGGTCGCCGATCATGCGCAGCACGCGCGTCTTGCAGTCGGCCACGCCGCCGAAATAGTCGTGCACTTCCTCGCGTGCGGGATCGTAATACAGCGCATTGATGGTGAAGTCGCGGCGCGCGGCGTCGTCCCCCATGCTGCCGAACACGTTGTCGGACAAGAGCCGCCCATGTTCGTCGGTCGGCCGCTCGTCGTCGTCCTCCGCTTCTTTCTGGCCGTTGGCGCGGAAGGTGGTGACCTCGATGGTCGCGCGGCCACACATCACGTGCACGATCTGGAAGCGCCGGCCGATGATGCGCGAGCGGCGGAACAGCCGCCGCACCTCTTCCGGGGTGGCGTCGGTGGCGACGTCGAAATCCTTCGGCGTCTTGTCCAGCAGCAGGTCGCGCACCGCGCCGCCGACGAGATAACCCTTGAAGCCGGCCTGCGCCAGGGTTTCGCAGGTTTTCAGCGCGCAGTCGTCGATCTGCTCGCGGCGGATGCCGTGTTTGGACTGCGGCAGGATCTGTGCGCCGGAGGCACGCGATTTGCGGCCGAATACTTTGCTGATGATGCGACGAATCATTGGGGTGCGCGGAGCGGGGGTGAATTGAAGCAGATAAGCGATTATACAGGCTGGCCCCGGCTGCCTTGCTGCCACAATGCAGCGGTGCCGGGGCCGTACAGGGTTTCGAGCGACGCCGGGGTGAGCAGCGCGGCCGGGCTGCCCAGTTGCCAGCGCCCGTCGCCGAAGAGGAACAGCAGGCGGTCGCAGTGGCAGGCCGCCCAGTTGGGGTCGTGCAGTGTCAGCGCCACGCTGCGGCCGGCGTCGGCCTCGCCGCGCGCCCAGCCCAGCAGCCGGGCCTGGTGCGCGGGGTCGAGATGGGTCAACGGCTCGTCGAGCAGGGCGATGCGCGGCGCCTGCACCGCCAGCTGCGCCAGCCGCGCGCGCTGGCGCTCGCCGCCGGACAGGGTGGCGAGCGGACGGTCGGCGAGGTCGGTCAGTTCCCAGGTCGCCAAATGCGGCGCGAGATCAGGGGGGGGGCCGAAGGGGTAATGGCCGAGCGCGACGAAGTCGGCCACGCTGCCGAAAAACCCGCCCTCGTCGCCCTGCGGCAGCAGGCCGATGTGCTGCGCGCGGGTGAGCGGCGGCAGGCCGGCCACCGGCTGGCCGTCGAGCCTGACCTGGCCGGATGCAGGAACTGCGAGCCCGGCCAGCACCGTCAGCAGCGTCGACTTGCCGGCGCCGTTGACGCCGAGGATGCCGAGGACTTCGCCCGATTCGAGGGCGAGGTCGAGCGAGTCGAGCAGCGTGCGGGTGCCGGTGCGGAGGGAGAGCTGTTGGATAGTCAGGCTCATGGCCGGGTTGGGTGAGGGTTAACGTTCAAGATCAGGGACGCTGCGTGGCTTTATCGTGCAGCCTGCCCTACACTGCAGGGCTAGCCCCCGCATTGATTTCTGTATGTACCTCGCGCTGGAAAGCCTCCTTTATGGACGCAAGCTTCCACTGGACGTCTAGGCGCTTGCGTTTCAAGACCCGCTGAAGTTCGGCAGCGATATATGCCTCCACTTCCTCAATGGTTCCAGTGGCCTCGTGCAGAAGCTCAGGCATTGATTTTTCGCTTACATCCCGACTGGTTGTGGAGTTGCAAAAGCTGCACGCGGTAACGGTGTTCAGCGTATCGATACGGTGCGACAAGCTTTCGCAGGCAAGGGGTGAAAGGTTTGGAAAACGCATTTCAACTGCGGTGTGGATTTGCTTCAGGTAACCGCCTTGCGACTTGCCAATGAGGTGCTCCACTGTCATTTGCCGCCACAGATCAAAGTCTAATGGTGAGCCGCCGCACCCACACAGCTGACACTTACCTCCAGAGCGAATGTGGACGGCGGCCGCATAGCCAAACAGTGACTGGCAGTTCTTGTAGTTGTATCGGCGCATTGGCTGATCCAAGGGAGCTAACGTTAATTCGACGACAATTCTGCCGCATAACCCGGTTGCATCTGCCAATTCATGGCCTGCGCAACAACCACAGCATCATCGGCACCCCGAGCAGGGCGGTGAGCACCCCCACCGGCAGTTCGCGCGGCTCGATCATGGTGCGCGCCAGCGCGTCGGCGAGCACCAAGAGGCTGCCGCCGGCCAGCGCGCAAGCAGGCAGCAGGACGCGGTGGCCGGCGAAGCCGAGCTTTCTCAGCGCGTGCGGCACCATCAGGCCGACGAAGCCGATGCTGCCGGCCTGCGCGACGACGAGTGAGGCGCAGGCGCCGGCCAGGACGAACAGCGTCCAGCGGGTGGGGGCGACGGCGACGCCTAGCGACGCGGCTTTCAGCGGCGACAGCTGCAGCACGTCGAGCCGCCTGGAGAGGCCCAGGGCGGCGGCCACCGCCAGCAGCAGCGCGCCCCACAGCATCGAGGCGTTGCTGGTCCACGCCAGGTCGCCCATCAGGAAGAACAGCATGCCGGGCAGCCGTTCGGCCGGCGCGACCGAAAGCACCAGCGCGATCAGCGCGCCGAAACCGGCCGCCAGCATCACCCCGGCGAGCAGCAACGGGGTGTGGTCGCGCGCCAGCATTCGCCCGCCCAGCGCGGCGGCGAGCGCCAGCGCCAGGAGGCTGCCGGCGAACGCCAGCGCCGACACCCATGGCCATGCCAGCCCCGCCGCCATGCCGAGCAGGGCGAGCAGGCCGGCGCCGCCGGAGACGCCCAGCAGATAGGGTTCGGCCAGCGGATTGCGGAACAGCGTCTGCATCAGCGCGCCCGCCAGCGCCAAGAGGCCGCCGCAGGCGAAGGCGGCGGCCACCCGCGGCGCACGCAATTCGACGAGGATCTGCTGCGCCAGTTCGCGGTCGGCCGGCAGCGCGCCGGCCAGCAGGCCGAGTGCGATCGATGCCGGCGCGACCAGCGCGAGCAGCAGCAGTTTGGCAGTGGAAGACAGGCCGGGCCTTACTGCTTCGGTGCTTCAGTGGGGGCGGGCGCCGCGGACAGCACGCTGACGCGCTGCATCACGACCGCTTCGAGCGGCACGTCGTCGTGCGGCCCGCGACTGCCGCGCGGCACCGCGACGATGGCGTCGACCACGTCCATGCCGTCGACCACCTGGCCGAACACGGCGTAGCCCCAGCCGGCGACGCTCTGGCCGCGATGGTTGAGGAGGGAGTTGTCCACCACGTTGATGAAAAACTGCGAGGTCGCCGAATGCGGGTCGCCGGTGCGCGCCATCGCCAGCGTGCCGCGCAGGTTCTTCAGGCCGTTGTCGGCCTCGTTGCGGATGGGGGCGCCGTTGGGTTTTTCCGCCATGTCCGGCGTCATGCCGCCGCCCTGGACCATGAAGCCGGGGATCACGCGGTGAAACACCAGGCCGTCGTAAAACCCGCTTTTCACGTAGCTGAGGAAATTCGCCGCCGACTGCGGCGCATTGCGGGGAAACACTTCCACCGTGATGTTGCCCTTGCTGGTTTCGATCAGCACGCGCGGGTTGGCCGGCTGGCCGGCAGCGGGGGCGGTGGAAACGGTCTGCTTGCCGGGTTCGCTGGCGCCGCAGCCGGTGGCGCCGAACGTCAGCGCGCCGAGAAGCAGCGTGGCGTAAAACAGGGAGAGGCGGGTCATCGGAAAAGCTCCAGAGTGTGGGTGGGGGGGATTTTACGGGCGAGCGGGGAACGGCAGAAATGCGTCGAACAGCCGCGCCGCATTGTCATGCAGCAGCCGGTTTCTCAGCGGCGGCGGCAGCGGCTCGATCCAGTCGCGGATTTGCGCCACCGCGGCCGCGTAGTGGTGCCAGCGGTTCGTGCTGAAGGTGTCCACCGCCGCCACGAAGCGATCGGGATAGCGCTCGAACAGCGCGCGCCACTCCGGCAGCAAGGCGCCGTCCGGCGCGATGCGCTCGTCGCGCACTGAGGTGTCGATCCAGAGCGTGGCGGGATAGCGATCCAGCATGGCGGCCAGCGGTCCGGGCTGCGGCCGGGTGCCGAGATGCGCCCACAGCACCCGCACCTCGGGCGCGATGGCGAATGCGCGCTCGACCACTTCGGCGTCGCCATGAAGCATCAGCACCAGCCTGCGTGCGGCCGCCAGCCGCACCAGTTGTTCGAACACCGGCTGCCGGGCGTCGCCGGCGAACAGATGCAATTCGCCGATGCCCGCCCAGCTGCCGTGTTCCAGCTGCGCGGCGACCCGCGCCGGCAGACCGGCGTCGTGCACCCAGCTGCCCTTGTGCAGGTCCGATGCATAGACGCCGAGCAGCGGAATGATGCGGCCGGGCGCATGCCGGTACAGGCGCTGTGCCAGCTGCGGCGGCGAGCTGGTCACCGCCAGCCGGCTTACCCCGGCGGCATCGAGTCTGGCGATCACCTCGGCCGGCGTGAATGCCGCCGCATCGGGGGCGGAGTAATGCGCGTGGGCGTCGATCATCGGCGGCGGGGAAGCGCCGGCGCCGAGCGACCCCAGCAGGCACAGGACGGGCAGGGCTGCGCGCATCATGCGGCGAGCCGCGCCTCGATTGCCGCGCGCACTGCGTCAAGCGGTTGCCAGCCGTTGCCGATGGGGGGCAGCTGCGTGCCCTGCTGCAGGATCAACGCACGAAAGCCGCGCACTCCAGCCTGGCGCGCCTGCCGGAAATGCGCCCGGATTCCGGCGCGGGCGCCGTCGCTATACCAGAGAAGGGGAGGCTTCATGGGGGAGCCGGCTGCGAAATGAAAGGACGATTCACAGCATACGCGATCGGGCCTCAGGGCTTGGCCGGGCCGTTCGGCTTGGGCGGGGTGTCGTCGTCCATGATCACGCTGTGCGCCGGCCCTTCGAGGTCGTCGAACTGGCCGTTTTTGGCCGCCCACAGCATGATCCAGGCGATGACGCCGACGATGACGAGGCTCAAGGGGATGAGCAGGATCAGGATGTCCATGCTCAGGGACTCGCCTCTTGCGCTTCGAGCCTTGAGTCTTGCGCCTTGAGGCTGCCATCGGCCGGCTGCCTGAAATTGGAGAGCCGCAGCGCGTTCAGCACCACCAGCAAGGAACTGGCCGACATGCCGATGCCGGCGATCCATGGCGTGACGTAACCGAGCGCGGCGGCGGGAATGGCGATGAGGTTGTAGCCGAGCGCCCAGCCGAGGTTCTGGCGGATGATGTGCTGGGTCTTGCGGGCGAGCGCGACGCCTTCGGACAGCGTGGCCAGCCGGCTGCCCAGCATCACCATGTCGGCGGCGGCCTGCGCGACGTCGGCGCCTTCGCCCATGGCAATCGACACCTGCGCGCCGGCCAGCACCGGCGCATCGTTGATGCCGTCGCCCACCATGGCGACGATGCGGCCTTGCTGCTGCAGCGCATTGACGTAGGCGAGCTTGTCTTCCGGCAGGGCGCCGGCGTGCCATTCCTCGATGCCGAGCTGCCGTGCGGTCGCCCGCACCGCGCCCGCGGCGTCGCCCGACACCAGGTGCAGGCGCAGGCCCTGTTGCCGCAGCGCGGCGAGCGCGGCGGCGGCATCCGCGCGCGGGGTGTCGGCCAGCGCGAACCAGGCAATCGGCCCGGATTCATCGGCCAGCGCCACCCAGCTCTCATGCCCTTCAGCGTGCTTGTGCCCGTTTTTTGGGTGCTTGTGCCCGTTTTCTGGGTACTCGCCGCCGCCGGGTGCGGGCGGCGCTGCGCCGGCGGCGGCAAAGCGCGGCGAACCCAGGCGATAGCTGCGGCCGGCGATGGTTCCTTCGACGCCGCGCCCCGGGGTGTTGCGGATGCCGCTGGCGGTGACGGCCGGCGATGCGGCCTCTCTCAACACCCGCGAGGGGTACGCCGCCAGACGCTCGCCCTCCGGGCGGTCTTGGCGCAGGGCACGCGCGATCGGGTGTTCCGACCCCGCTTCGAGCGCGGCGGCAATGGCGCCGACCTCGTTTTCGGTGCGCCCGCCCAGCGCCACCACGCGGCGCACGGAGAGGCGGCCGTGGGTGAGCGTGCCGGTCTTGTCGAACACCAGGTCGGTGGCGCGCGCCAGGGTTTCCAGCGCGTGGCCGCGGGTGGTCAAGAGGCCCAGCCGGGTGAGCCGGCCGGTGGCGGTGGTCAGCGCGGCGGGGGTGGCGAGCCCGAGCGCGCAGGGGCAGGTGACGACCAGGATCGACACCACGATCCACAGCACTTTCGACGGGTCGATGGCGTACCAGGCGAGGCCGACCACGACGGTGATCAGCAGCAGCAGGCCGACGAACCAGGCGGCGGCGCGGTCGGCCAGCTGGCCGATGCGCGGTTTCTCGCTTTGCGCGCGGTCGAGCAGGCGCACGATGGAGGCGAGCCGGGTGTCGGCGCCGAGCTTGTCCACCCGCACCACCAGCGGGCTGGCCTGGTTGAGGCTGCCGCCGACCACTCTCGAGTGCACGGTTTTCGATACCGGCAGCGATTCGCCGGTGAGCATCGCCTCGCTCACCGCGCTGTCGCCCTCGACCACCGCGCCGTCGGCGGGCAGCGTTTCGCCGGGGCGCACCAGCACATGGTCGCCGACCGCCAGCCGGGCCACCGGCACCTGCTCCTCGTCGCGCGCTGGCCAGTTGGGCAGCCGCGTGGTGGCGGCAGGAATCAGTTTCACCAGTTCCTCGATCGCGGCGCCGGCGCGGCGGCGCGCGTTCATTTCGAGAAAGCGCCCGGTCAGGAGCAGGAAGACGAACATGGTGACCGAGTCGTAGTACACCTCGCCGCGGCCGGAAAAGGTGCCGTAGACGCTGGCGACGAAGGCGGTGCCGATGCCCAGCGCCACCGGCACGTCCATGCCCAGGGTGCGGCGCTTGACGTCGCGCCAGGCGCCGATGAAGAACGGCCACGCCGAATACACCACGACCGGGATGGTGAGGATGAGGCTCGCCCAGCGCATCAGCAGGCGGATGTCGGTGGTCATGTCGGTGGCGATGTAGGTCGGCAGCGCATACATCATCACCTGCATCATGCCGAGTCCGGCGATGGCAAGCCGCTTGATCGCGGTGTTGCGTTCGCGCTTGTGGATGTCGTCGGAACGGCCGGGGTCGAAGGGGTGGGCGATGTAGCCGATGTCCGACACCGCCTTCAGAATCGCCGACAACTGGATGCGGCTGTTGTCCCAGCGCACCCGCGCGCGGCGGGTGGCGTAGTTGATCTCCACCGACAGCACGCCCGGCAGTCTTGCGATGTGGCGCTCGTTCAGCCAGATGCATGCGGCGCAGACGATGTTTTCCAGGATCAGCGCAGCCTCGCGGATGTTCTCCGTTTCCGTCCGCACGAAGCTTTCCTGGATTTCCGGCAGATCGTACAGCCCCAGCTGCGCCAGTTCGGCTTCCGCCTGCTGGGGCGTGGCGGGCAGCGCGGTGCGGTGGGTGTAATACGCGCCCTGGCCGCTGTCGACGATGGTCTGCGCCACCGCCTGGCAGCCGCGGCAGCAGGCGCGGCGCATTTCGCCTTCGAACTGGATGGGGTAGGCCGCGCCGTCCGGCACTGGCAGGCCGCAGTGGAAGCAGCCCGAAAAAGACGGGGCGTCCGCGAGTCTAGGAGAGTGGCTCACGCATCGCCCCGCAGGAGAACGCTATGGCGCGGCAAACCCGGGAGAGAGATCGGGCCGGCCGCAGGCGTCAGGTGCAGCTTGTTGTCAGAAACGGAACCCGTAGCCGATACCCCACACCACCGGATTGATTTCCAGGTTGGTGAGCTTGACGCCGTTATTTTTGACGTCGGTATCGATCCAGATTTTCTTAACGTCGAGGTTGATATAGCCATTCTTGGTTACCGCAATGTCCACGCCTGCCTGCAGGGCGCCGCCGAAGCTGTTCTTTCCGACGCTCAGGCCGGGAGCAAGATCGACATTATAGAAGCGGGTGTAGTTCACGCCCGCACCGACGTAGGGCTTGATCGTCGGCGTCGGGTTGAAGTGGTACTGCAGCGTCAGCGTGGGCGGCAGGTGGCTCAGCTTGCCGATGCTGGCGCCGTTCAGCGTCGCTTCGTGGCGCGCGGTGCCGAGAATGAGTTCCACCCCGATGTTGGGCGTGACGAAGTAGGTGAAGTCGACTTCCGGCACCCATTCGCTGGATACATCGAGCCCGGGCAGGCCGGAGGATTTGACGTCGGGGGCGATGTCGATGGCGCGCACGCGCATCATCCAGTTGTCGGCCAGGGCGGAGGCGGGCAGGGCGGCAATCATTGCAAGGGCAAGCAGGGATTTCTTCATGTTCACGGCTCCTGTCAAAAAAGATAAAAATATAAACAAGACATGCATATCGTAATAAATAAACAATTCGGGCGCAAGCCAAAAATGAATCCGCTACCATGACGGCATGAGCGAATGTTTCCAAAAAGCCACATTCTTTCCCGCGGTCGAAACCGCGCTCGCCGAACCCAACGGCCTGCTGGCGATGGGAGGCGACCTGTCGGCCGGGCGCCTGCTGGATGCTTATCGCCACGGCATCTTTCCCTGGTTCAACCCCGGCGAACCCATCCTGTGGTGGAGCCCCGATCCGCGCATGGTGCTGGTGCCGGGCGAGATCCGCGTCGCCCGTTCGCTGGCCAAGCGCATCCGCAATGGCGGCTTCGAGACACGTGTGGATACGGCGTTTGCCGAGGTGATGCGCGCCTGCGCCGCGCCGCGCGGCGGCGCGGGCGGCACCTGGATTTCCCCGGCGATGGTGGCGGCCTACACCCGCCTGTTCGATGCCGGCTACGCGCATTCGGTGGAAACCTGGCGCGACGGCAAGCTGGTGGGCGGCCTCTACGGCGTGGCGATCGGCCGCATGTTCTACGGCGAATCGATGTTCAGCCGCGAACCCGATGCCTCCAAGGTGGCGCTGGTGCGGCTGGCGCAGCAGTTGCGGCGTTGGGAATTCGGCCTCATCGACTGCCAGATGGAGACTCCGCATCTGGCCAGCCTGGGCGCGCGCACGCTGCCGCGCGCGGCGTTCACGGCAAGGCTGGCGGAGTTGGTAAACTTGCCGCATCGGCCCGGCCCCTGGAATTTCGATGCATCCGACTGAACCGCCGTTCCAGCGCATCCAGTTTTACCTGACCGCGCATTACGACTGCAGCTATCTGCCGGGCCGGCGCTCGCGCTCGCAGGTCGCCACGCCCACCCACCTGATCGACGGCCATGCCTACAGCGCGCTGATCCGCGCCGGTTTCCGCCGCAGCGGACAGTTCACCTATCGCCCGCATTGCGAGCACTGCCACGCCTGCGTGCCGGTGCGGGTCGACGTTGCGGGCTTCGTCCCCAACCGCACCCAGCGCCGCTGCCTCAAGCGCAACCGGCACCTGGCCGCGCGTTTCCTGCCGCTCGATTTCAGGGAGGAGCATTACGCGCTGTATCGCGCCTACCTCGGCAGCCGCCACGCCGGCGGCGGCATGGACCGCGACGGCCCCGACCAGTACACCCAGTTCCTGCTGTCGTCCAACGTCGACAGCGTGATGGCCGAGTTCCGCGACGGCGACACCCTGGTGATGATCTCGGTCATCGACCAGATCGAGGACGGCCTGTCGGCGGTCTACACCTTTTTCGATCCCGCGCGCGCGCAGGACAGTCTCGGCGTCTACGGCGTGCTGTGGCAGATCGAACTGGCGAAGCGACTGGAACTGCCCTATCTCTACCTCGGCTACTGGATCGCCGAGAGCCGCAAGATGGCGTACAAGAAACAGTACCCGCCGCTGCAGGGGCTGGTCGACGGCCGCTGGCAGGTGATGGAACCGGAATGCGGCGCTGGGGCGTGATCGCGGTGCTGGCGATGCTGTCGGGCTGCGCGCTCACCGTGAGCGATCCGCGCGCGCTGCGCCCGATCGACAGCTTCGTCCCGCTGGCAGGCGATGCGCGCGTCTGGGTCGAGCCGGGCCATGAGGCCTACGGCGCGCGCGTGGCGGCAGCGCTGCCGGCCGCCATCGCGCGGGTCGAAGCAGCGCACTACCTGCCGTTTGCCCGCCCGCCGCGGGTATACGTATGCGGCAGCGAGGCCTGTTTCCGGCGCTATGTGATGACGCCGAAACTCTCCGCCGCGGTGGTGCCGGACAACCGCCTGATCCTGTCGCCCAATCTCGACGGCCGCGAGAAGCACCGGCTGTCCGCGCTGCTCGCCCACGAACTGGCGCACCTGCATCTCGGGCAGCGCATCGGCCACTACCACAGCACCCTGCCGGTCTGGTTCCACGAAGGCTGGGCTTCGCTTGCCGCGGATGGAGGGGGGGCCGAGTATGCGACCGACGCGCAGGCATACGCCGCGATCCGTGCCGGACGGCGGGTCAACCCCGCCACGCGCGACGCGCCCGACAAGCGCCACCGTGCCGGCGCGTTCGGCCTGGATATTTTCGAGTTCTATCGCCAGTCCATGCTGCTGGTCGGCTGGCTGAAAGCGCAGGACGAAACGCGCTTCCGTCGGCTGGTTCTGGCCGTGCAGGACAACGCCGATTTCGAGATCGCCTTCTGGGATATCTACGGCCAGGCGCCGGCCGCCCTGCTTGCCGGGTTTTACGACGGCGTGCGGAGCGAAACCGTATTCAACGATAATGGGCTGCCGATCCAGGCCGCCCCGGCAAAACCTTAACCCCACTTCACGATGAAACCCTACCTCGACCTGATGCGCCACGTGCTCGAGCACGGCACCCGCAAAGACGACCGCACCGGCACCGGCACCCTGTCGGTGTTCGGCTGGCAGATGCGCTACGACCTCGCCGCAGGCTTTCCGCTGGTCACCACCAAGAAATGCCACCTGCGTTCCATCATCCACGAGCTTCTGTGGTTCCTGCAGGGCGACACCAACATCGGATATCTGAAGGAAAACGGCGTCTCGATCTGGGACGAATGGGCCGACGAAAACGGCGACCTCGGCCCGGTATACGGCCACCAGTGGCGCAGCTGGCCGAAGCCCGACGGCAGCTCCATCGACCAGATCGGCGAGGTGGTGAAGACGCTCAAACAAAACCCCGACTCGCGCCGCATTATCGTCTCCGCATGGAACGTCGCCGATCTCGACAGGATGGCGCTGGCGCCGTGCCACGCCTTCTTCCAGTTCTACGTCGCCGACGGCAGGCTCTCGTGCCAGCTATACCAGCGCAGCGCCGACATCTTCCTCGGCGTGCCGTTCAACATCGCCTCCTACGCGCTGCTGACGCTGATGATGGCGCAGGTCACCGGCCTGAAGCCGGGCGACTTCGTCCATACCCTGGGCGACGCCCACCTGTACCTCAACCATC
>MKUE01000118.1 GCA_001897675.1 Thiobacillus sp. 65-1059
CGCCCCGTGTTAAGCCCCACCGTGACATCCGGGTAGCGCGCCGCACGCTCAAGATTAAGGCGGCTTTTCGCAGCTTGTTCCCGATGATCCAGCGCTCGGAGGGCAGGGCGGTCTGCTGCGGAATTCAGCAGGTCATCCAGGGAGTAGGGGATGGATACGGGATCAAGGGCACCCTGGGCTTGCGGGAGTTCGTTAGGTGGCAGTTGCAGCAACGCGGCCAGCTCCGCGCGGGCCTGGATAAGTTGCTCGCGGAGTAGCGCCACCTGGTTGCGCGCCCGTTCCGCCTCCACGCGGGCGAGGTTGCCGTCTAGCCGGCTGTCCTCTCCCGCCGCGACCCGCTTGCCGACCGCTTTGGCGGCATCTTCGATGAGATTGAGCGTCGTCTCCTCAGTCTGGATGCGCAACTGCAGGCTAAGCACCCGCGCGAAACGGCTCTCCACTTCGGCTCGCACCTGCCGCCGGGTTTCCGCGATCACCTGCCGGGTTGCGGCCAACGATTGCTCGGCTGAGGTCCGGCGGGCACCTTGCTGGCCTGCGATTTCGAAAGTCTGCGCGAATCCCAAACTCCATTCCCGGTTCACCTGGGTGGGACTCGAGACCTGAGGGACTTCCTTCCGGCGTCGTTCCATCGAAACCTGCGGGTTGTTCCATAACGGCGCACGTGCATCGCGAAGCTCGCCTTCGGCTGCGGGAACGTTGGCTTGGGCTGCGCGCAGTGCCGGATTAGCCTCATCGGCCAGACGCCAGGCATCCTCCAAGGTCAACACGGGTGAGCCAGCGAACGCTGGAGACAGCAGAAACCACAACAATGACACCACCGCTACGCGGCACACCGGCTGCAACCCACTCTGGAGGCTACGGCGCAAAAATACAGACTTCATGCTCATTCCTTTCCAATGCGAACACGACACCCAGCCGAAGGCGTGGCGCGGCCTCGCAACACAAAA
Source organism: Thiobacillus sp. 65-1059 (assembly GCA_001897675.1). GTDB lineage: Bacteria > Pseudomonadota > Gammaproteobacteria > Burkholderiales > Thiobacillaceae > Thiobacillus. The sequence continues at coordinate 948 of MKUE01000118.1, forward strand.
ATTCAATGCGACTGGAAACTAGGAGATGAGTCGAGGCGGCCGGAAGCGGCCTTCTTGGGCAGGTTCCGGGAGGAACCGAGAGACATGGAGGGAATAGTCTGTAACGAGATCCGGAGACAAGGCTGGCACCTCGCCGAACAGACCGAGAAAATGGCCCACGGCATAACACCAATGGTTGCATGGCACCATGGCTTTGAGCGGCTCTCCTTGGTGATGAGCCGCTTGCAGGGATGGCTGGACCGCCTCCGTCGAAATGGCTTCCTCTGCTGCGAAGAATACATCTGCCACCGCCTCACGGTTGAACGTCCACCCACCTGCATTGATCAGCATGGTGACCAGCAGAAAATAAATGAGACGGCGTGCCATTGAGGGATGCATAGTGTTTTCTTGCTTGTTCTACGATTTACGTGTGTCCGTTATTTGATTTATCCCAAAGAGCCGCGGAGGCCATAGAGCGAAAGAGCTATCAATCCTGTCGACATAGTCTTTTTCATGATGTTTCTCCTTTGATGAATCGAAATTGCGCGTAACGTCCATGCCAGAATGAGTGCCTAACCACGGTTCAAATCGTCACGTTTCTTGAGAAACTCTTCGCGATCGATTTCTCCCCGAGCATACCTTTCCTCCAGGAGGACCAGTGCATCGGGCTTTCTTTCGCCATCCGGAGCGTTCGAGCGGCGATTACCCTTCAGGTACTTCACCATCGCCAACACCAGCAGTACCAGAACTAGCCAGAAAAATGCCATGCCTAGCCACCCCAGCCAATGCCAACCCATGCCGTAGCCTTCATAATCCATCCACATCCTGCGCGCCCCTTCGGTATAGGTACTGAGAAAATTCATGCCTGCCTCGATGAAGCCGCCATCGTGCGGCGTCTTTCCTACTTGGTGGCATGCGTCTGCATATAAGCGAGGATTGCTTTCAACTCATCTGAAGTCGGCGCGGCAATTGCCATGCTGCTGTTTTGCCTCATCCATTGCATGCGCGCATTCATGCGACCTACCACCGGCGCCCATCCGGGGGCACTGTGCAGGGCAGGAGTGGGAAGGCCATGGCACTGCGCACAATACTGATTGACCAATCGCGCGCCCGTCGATTTGGATTCCGGTAACTGCGCCGGATCCACGCCGCGAGGCATCGCTCCTCCCATCATCATGCCTTCCGTCATGCCACCGCATCGCCCTTCCATCATGCCACCCCATCGGCCACCACACATGCCTTGCGCCAATTTCTGGCCAGCGGCGCCTCCCTTCTGAAAAGTCTGCATCTCGAATGGATTACGGTCAGCCCGGGCCACCTGAACTGTAGAAAGACAAATTGCAACCGCTGCGCCGGCAGCCACGTTCGAAACAGTTTTGCTTTTTCCCATGATTCACCTCCGTTGCCATACATTTCAGAAGAAATGCTTGCCTAGCGAAAATATCTACAAAGCCCGCGATACACTCTCCGGCTTTTGCCGAACTTCACTGGCCAACTGACTGATTCCAGGCTTGCCCACCGGTTCTAATACCGCACTGGGCTCCATGAATTCCAAGTGGACTTTGCCAGTTTCGTCCTACCGACCCACTCGGGAACTTGGCATCCGGAGAAATCAGGGCCGCCTGTTCGTGCTTGCCTCGTCAGTCAAACAAATCGCGCAGGAAAGATTTGCGCGGCTTGCCCCGGTACTCGTCATCGCGGTCGTGGCGCTCTTGCCGCTCGGATTCGCGCGTTCTGTCGGAGGAATCGCCGCGCGGTCGGCCGCTGGCCTGACGCTCCGAATGTTCGATGAACTTGTCCAATTCGCCCCGGTCCAGCCACACGCCGCGACATTCTGGGCAGTAGTCGATCTCGATTCCCTGACGCTCAGTCATCACCAGATTCACTTCTTTACATATTGGGCATTTCATAATTAATCTCCTGATGCCAGTAAGGCTTTGATCTGTCCCTCCATCAGGCCATCCACGGCGATGACGCGCGCCTCATCAACAATCAGCACGGGACAATGACGAATATTGAATCGCTCCACGAGCTCCGGGTGATCCTCGGCGTAGCAGCGCTCATATGCGAGCCCCAGATCCTGCAACTCCTGCTCAATGTTGCTGCAGTGGCAGGTCCGGGTGGTAAGCAGTTTGATGTCCATGGTGATATCCACCTTTAATGGCCGCAGCACATACATTTGCCATGCATCTCGCCACCCATCGAGCGCATGGTCTCGCGCATTTGCTGTATGTGTTCCCGCATAAGCCGCTGCTGTTCCTGCGGATCCTGGGCCTGATGGATCTTTTCCATGCTCGCTAGCATCGGCTGCGTATCCACCTTCACCTTCGCCATGGACTCATCGGTTTGCGTGCTGCGTGCTTCTTCGGACCCCCCTAGCGCGACGGACACACGCTCCAGCCGCTGCCTGACTTCGCTCGCCAACGCAGTAATCTCGGGTTTATTCACCAGTTCCAGTACCGCATTCGGGTCCATGAATTCCACATGAACTGTGCCAGCTTCGTCCTGCCGCACCACTACATTGCAGGGGAGGAGTAAGCCGATGGACGGTTCGCTTTCCAGGGCGCGCTGCGCCAAGGGTGGATTACACGCGCCCAGGATCCGGTAGGGCGGCATATCCTGGTTGAGTTTTTTCTTCATTGTGCCCGCGACGTCGATATCGGCGAGTATGCCGAAACCCTCGTCCTGGAGGGCTTGGGTCACGTGCACAATCGCATCGTCGAATGGAATTTCGACGGTTTTTCCAAAGCCATACTTGGTCATTTTTGATTCCTTTCGGTAAACGAAAATAAAGCGTCAGGCACGCAACATGCGCAACCCGCTCGCGATCACCACAAACTCGCTGATCTCGTGAGCCAACACCGCGATGGGTAGCGTGAAATATCCGCCTACTGCACCCACGACCAGGGCTCCGATAACAATGGCGGAAAGCACCAGGTTTTGCTGGATGACGCCCCACGTGCGATGACTAAACTTGATTAGATAAGGCAGGCGCGCAAGGTTGTCGCTCATGAGCGCCACATCCGCCGTCTCCAGGGCAACATCTGTCCCGGCCGCGCCCATGGCGACGCCTACGTGGGCGGCAGCGAGCGCTGGCGCGTCGTTGACGCCGTCACCCACCATCATCACTTTCCCGTACTTGGCTTCCAGTTCGACTACCTTGCGCGTCTTGTCCTCCGGAGACAGTTCGGCATGGACTTCGTCTACCCCCACTTGTCGGGCGATGGCCTGGGCGGCCAGCAGGTTGTCTCCCGTCAGCATGACCACGCGCTTGATGCCGGCACGCTTCAACTCCGCTATGGCCTGGGCGGCATCGGGCCTCAAGGGATCCATGATGGCAATGAGACCGTGAACTTCCTCATGGCTACCCAACGCGACAACCGTTTTACCCTCTCTCTGCAAAGCCTCGATGCGCGCCATGAGAGGAGAAAGCGAAAGGCCGAGGCCCGCGAAGAGTTGTGGACTCCCGATGAATAACTCGACGCCATCGACTACGCCCTTGGCGCCCGCCCCGGTCACGGATTGGAAATCCACCGCGGGGTTCACAGCGATACCATCGCTGCTGGCACGTTCCAGGATGGCCTGCGCCAAGGGATGTTGGGAGCGCGACTCCAGGGCTGCTGCCGAAGCCAGCACTTCACGCTCGGTGCGCCCAGCCAGGAGCACAATGTCCGTTACCTGAGGACGGCCCAGAGTCAGGGTGCCGGTTTTGTCGAGTGCTACGACCCGGACCTTGGCGAGGTTTTCCAAATGCACGCCGCCTTTGATGAGCAGGCCGTTGCGGCCCGCCGTGCCAAGGGCCGCGACCAGGGTGATGGGGATCGAGATTACCAACGCACAGGGCGCTGCTGAGACGATGAATACGGTGGCCCGGGTGACCCAGTCTTCCCAAGGCAGACCGAATAGCGGTGGTACCAGGCCGATAAGAAGACCTACGCCCAGGACTGCAGGGCTATAGATTTTTCCAAAGCGCTCAATGAAACGCTGGCTGCGTCCCTTGGACGCCTGTGCTTCTTCCACCAGATGAATGATGCGGGACAGCGTGTTATCGGCGAAAGTCTTGGTCGCACGAACCACGAGTGCGCCTTCGCCGTTGATGGTGGCGGCAAATACCTTTCCTCCCGATGTTTTCTCGACTGGTACGGACTCCCCGGTCACCGGAGCCTGGTTCACGCTGGAGTGGCCTTCGATCACCTCCCCATCGGTGGCAACCGATTCCCCGGGCAGAACGATGAAGACATCTCCTACCCGGAGCTGCTCGACCGGGATTTTCGTTTCCTGGTTATCCCGGCGTACCAGTGCGATTTTTGGCGCCAGTTCCATGAGGGAACGAATCGCATGTCGGGAACGTTCGGCGGTATAACCCTCCGCAGCTTCGGAGATTGAATAGAGGAATACGAGCATCGCCGCTTCGGCCCATTGCCCCATGACTCCGGCAACGATCGCGGCGGTGAGCATGAGCAACTCGATACCGATTTCCCGTTCCTTGATCAGATCCTCGAGTGCCTCACGCCCGAAGTAGTAGCCACCGATCAATACGACCACAACATAGATAACGGTTTGAAGTGAAGGCGGCAAGCCTGCGTAGCCGCCCACGAAACCGACGACGAGCAGCAATCCCGAAATAGCTGACGTAACAACCTTGGCATTCCGCCAGGGGCGCGGCAGGGGAGCCGACGCATCAACTGTGCACGTGGCGCAGCCCATCAATCGCCCTCCGCCGCATAAAGCGAAGCAGTCTGGATGCCGACGCGGCAACGCCCACCTTCTCTCAAGCAGATTCTGTTGTGGAAGTTTTGAAGGTCGCGGGCAAATAGCCCTTCGCTGTCCGGCAAGGCGCGCAACAGGTCGTAGGCAATATTCAGGTAATCCACATCGCGCACGAGTCGGTGATAAACCCAGCGCCCATCTTTCTCTGCTGCCAACAACCCGGCTTGCCGCAGCACCTTGACGTGGCGCGACAGCTTGTACTGGGGTTCCAGCAGGCTGTCCACCAGTTCGCAAAGACACGCTTCCTCGCCAGTCTCGGCCAACAGCCGGATGATTCGAATCCTAATAGGGTCGGAGAGAGCCTGAAAGACTACCTGCGGTTCGACTTGAATGATATGCATAGTTGCACAATAACGCATCTATGCAATAACGCAAATGAATTTCCTCATACATTCCACGATTTATCCTGAGCAAAGGCCCAAAGCTCCCCCCCAAAGCCATGGTCAAGAAAGCGCTTTAAACAACCGATAACCATTTAGGACAGCACCCTAATAGTTGCCAGATGGGGAGGCGAAGAGTTTGTGCTACTGCTCGTCAACACGACACCAGAAATTGCAGGAGTAATGGCAGAAAAGCTTCGAATGGAGATCGAAGCTTGTGATTTTCCAACAGTTGGTAAAGTAACAGCCAGTTTTGGCGCGCCCCGCCTTCTTGACGGCGACAACCTAGGCACGCTAAAAGCGTGCGGATGTCGCACTGTATAAGGCAAAGAAAAATGGTCGAAATAGAGTCGAGATGTGGTTAGGGTGACAATAGCGTAAGCGCTATCGGAACTGCATGCTGACCAGTTGTTATTTCCTCGCGTAGGAACCACCCCCACTAGACTGGTCGAGGCAGGAATCCTAGTTAGATTTCGGTGGCTAAACGATTTAAGTGTGGAGCGAGGTGTGATTTAGTGCCCGCGAGAATGCGGCTTCCAGCCATCTGTCAGCGTATGCATGAATGCGACGATGTCATCCACTTCTTGGTCGCTGAGTTTGAGATTGCCCAGTTCGTCAGTATTGACGTTCTCGCCCACCTCGGGCACAGGCCAGCAGCGTTGCATCAGCGCGCTGGCTTCATCGGTGAATGGGTTTTTGCACGCTGGTTTCACGTCGCGCGTGTTGTAGAAATCCACCACGTTGCGCAGGCTATTAAAGTAACCGTTGTGCAAATAGGGTGCAGTGCGCGTGACGTTTCGTAGCGTGGGAACTTTGAATTTTCCGTCTTCCGATGCCAGTTTGGTGAATGCGCCCAAGCCGCGGTCAACAAAGGTGCGCCCGTCTGGATTGAATTGCGCGGCTTGCTGATAAAAACGGTTGTGCGGATTTCGCCCCACTCCGAGGTTGTCATAGCTGAAGTCGGTGAACAGTGGTGGCGTGCCGTCTGCGGCGGGCCGGCTGGGGTGGCAGGCGGCACAGTTGCCCTTTTTCTCGTCTTCGAAAGCGCGCATGCCACGCAACTCCTGGCTGGTCAGCCGCGCATTGCCGGCCAGATAGGCGTCATATTTGGAGGTGAAACGATTGAACAGCGGGCGGCGCTCAAATGCGGCAATGGCTTCAGCGATCTTGTCGAAAGCGCTATCCACATCGTCCAGCGCGGCTGGGCCATAAACTTGGCGGAACATATCCGCGTAGGCCGACGCACGAACCTTTTCTACCACGGCAGCCGCATTCGGATTGTTCATTTCAAGCGGATTGAGGAAAGGCCCTTTGGCCTGCTCTTCGAGCGTCGCCGCACGGCCATCCACAAACTGCCCACCAAGATACAAGCCTTCTGTTTGATCAAAATGGAAGTGAGGGCTGAACGCTGCGTACATCGCGGTAGGGGTGTTTCGCGCGGAAAAACGGCCTTTGATCGCGCCTTCAGAAGAGGGGAAGGTTTGATTGGAGGTGCTGAAAGCGCGGCTCGAATCGTGACAGCTTGCGCAGGACTGGCCGGCGGGCGACGATAGCTTGGGATCGAAGAACAGTGCTTCTCCTAGCCTTTCTTTGGGCGGCAAGACCTCTGTTGGTGGCAGCAGTTCAGAGATGGTGACACCGCACCCACTCATCAGCAAAGCCCCAATAAGAAATTTTAAAATTTGCATGATGAGGGTTGAATTATTTGTTCAGAGACAGCTTGCTGTTTTATGGCTGATCCGACGTCCCCCCGATTTGAGTAGCACATAGCTTTGGAGTCCAATTCCATCATTCAAGGAGTTGGACATGAAGAAGCGTTTCACCGAAGAACAGATCATTGGCTTCCTGCGGGAGGCGGAAGCCGGGCTTCCGGTCAAGGAACTGTGCCGCCGGCACGGCTTCTCGGAAGCCAGTTACTACCTCTGGAGATCCAAGTTTGGCGGCATGAGCGTATCGGACGCCAAGCGTCTGAAAGAGCTCGAATCCGAGAACTCTCGCCTGAAGAAACTGCTCGCCGAAGCGATGCTGGAGAACGAGGTCACGCGCGAGGCGCTGAGAAAAAAGTGGTGAAAGCGCCAGCCCGCCGGGAACTGGTGCGTCACCTGGCAGGCCGAGGGTTGAGCGAGCGACATGCCCTGCGCGTCGTCGGCATGAGCGCCAGTGCCTACCGCTACGAGCCCGCCCCAGACCGCAACCAGTCCCTGCGGGAGCAGATCCTTGCGCTGGCGCACCGGCACCGCCGCTATGGCGCCGGCATGATCTATCTGAAACTCAGGCAAACCGGGCAGCGGGTCAATCACAAGCGCGTGGATCGTCTGTACGCCGAGGCGGGCCTGCAGGTGCGGCGTCGCCGGCGCAAGAAGGTGCCGGTGGCAGATCGGCAGCCGTTGGGGCGGCCTCTGTCCGCCAACCAGGTCTGGTCGATGGACTTCGTGTTCGACCGGACGGCCGAAGGGCGTGTCATCAAGTGCCTGACGGTGGTGGACGACGCCACGCACGAGTCGGTTGCCATCGTGCCCGAACGCGCCATCGGCGGCCACGCGCTGACGCGCATCCTCGACCGACTCGCCCTGGAGCGAGGCTTGCCGCAGGCGATCCGCACCGACAACGGCAAGGAGTTCTGCGGCCGGGCGATGCTGACCTGGGCACATGCGCGTGGCGTGAGGCTGTTTCTGATCCAGCCTGGCAAGCCCAACCAGAACGCCTACATCGAATCGTTCAACGGTCGCTTGCGGGACGAGTGCCTGAACGAGCACTGGTTCGTCAGCCTGGCGCATGCCAGGACGGTGATCGAGGCGTGGCGGCGCGAATACAACGAGGAGCGACCTAAGAAATCGCTGGGTGGGCTGACGCCTTCGGCCTACGCCAGGCAACTGGCCGGCAAATCGGCTACATTAACCCCCGGACTCTAAAGCCGAGTGCTACTGAAAAC
>MKUE01000119.1 GCA_001897675.1 Thiobacillus sp. 65-1059
CGGCGGCGCGCGCACCGCGCTGTTTTCCTGGGCGTTCGCGCGCCATCACGGCGGCCAGTTCATCCTGCGCATCGAGGACACCGACATCGAGCGCTCCACCCCCGAGGCGGTGCAGGCGATTCTCGACGGCATGGCCTGGCTGGATCTTGCCCACGACGAAGGCCCGTTCTACCAGCTGGAGCGGATGTATCGCTACAAGGAAGTGATCGCGCAAATGCTGGAAAAAGGCCAGGCCTATCACTGCTATTGCAGCACCGAGGAACTCGACGCCATGCGCGAGGCGCAGCGCGCGCGCGGCGAAAAGCCGCGCTACGACGGCCGCTGGCGCCCCGAGCCCGGCAAGGAACTGCCGGTGCCGCCATCCGGCGTGCAGCCGGTGGTGCGCTTCAGGAACCCGCTTGATGGCACGGTGGCGTGGAAGGACCTGGTCAAGGGCAGCATCGAATTCGCCAACGCCGAACTCGACGACCTCATCATCGCGCGCGCCGACGGTACCCCGACCTACAACTTCTGCGTGGTGGTCGACGACTGGGACATGCGGATCAGCCACGTCATCCGCGGCGACGACCACGTCAACAACACGCCGCGCCAGATCAACATCCTCAGGGCGCTCGGCGCGACGGTGCCGCAATACGCCCACCTGTCGATGATCCTCGGCGACGACGGCACCAAGCTGTCGAAGCGCCACGGTGCGGTGTCGGTGATGCAATATTTCGAGGAAGGCTATCTGCCGGAGGCGGTGATCAACTACCTCGCGCGGCTCGGCTGGTCGCACGGCGACGCCGAGATTTTCAGCCGCGAACAGTTCGTGCAATGGTTCGACCTCGACCGCATCACGCCGTCGGCCGCGCAGTTCAACACCGAGAAGCTGCGCTGGCTCAACCAGCAGTACATCAAGGCAGCCGACGACGCGCGGCTGGCCGAGCTGATGCGCCCTTTCCTGCTGCGCAACGGCGCCGATCCGGACGAAGGCCCCGCCCTTGCCGCGGTGTGCGCGCTGGTCAAAGAACGCGCCGCGACGATCGTGGAACTGGCCGACGCCGCCACGCTGTTCTATCGCACCCTGCATCCCACGCCCGAACTGCTGGCGCAGCACGTCACCCCCGAGGTGCTGCCCGCTCTGAGCGAACTCGCCGCCCGCCTCGAAGCGCTGAACTGGGAACGCAGCGCGATCAGCGCGGCATTCAAGGAAACGCTCGCCGCGCACGGCCTCAAGATGCCCAAGCTGGCGATGCCGGTGCGCGTGCTGGTCACCGGCGAACCGCAGACGCCGGCGATCGACGCCACGCTCGAACTGATCGGCCAGGACAAGGTCGTGGCCCGTCTGAAAGCCGGGCTGCAGGCCGCACAAGCCTGATCGATTCCGCTATAATGCGCGCTGTTTTTCGCCGGCGTAGCTCAGTTGGTAGAGCAGCGCATTCGTAATGCGAAGGTCGTCAGTTCGATTCCGATCGCCGGCACCAGTTGTAAGAAAACGCCGCTCTCCGAGCGGCGTTTTTGTTTGTGTCCTGGCCACAGCCTCCTGCCAGCTCACGTCCATGAGCCAGGCAAGGCGAAGGGCGGAACGGCACGGCACGGCACGGCACGGCAGGTTGATAATGCCAAGCCGGCTGGCCATGGCGAGATGCCCTATTGTCTGCCCGGGCTGATGAGCAGAACGTCGCACGTCGCAGCAAGGGCCACGTCCTTGCTCACGCTGCCCAGCAGCCAGTCCTGCAAGCCGCCGCCGTAGCCATGGCGACCGAGGACAACCAGGTCGGCATGCTTGTCCTCGATGCACTGGCAGATTGCAGCAGGGGGAAAACCCGACTGGATCAGGCGCACGACAGCCGGACTGCTCTCGATCGGTACCAGCAGGGCATCCAGCTGTTTCTCGGCCTCGCTGCGCAGCTTGGCGAGCCAGCCCGTGATGTCCACCTGGTCCGACTTCGCCCTGCGCAAGCGCTGCTCGACCTCGCTGCCCAGAACGTGCAGCGTGTGCACCGGCGCGCTGCCGGCGAGCGTCAGCGCATGGGCGACCACCGCCGCCGACACGGGGGAGAAATCGACCGCCGCCAGCACCTGGCGGTAGGGTCCGTCCGCAGGATTCCTGACGATGAGCACCGGGCAGGTGGCCACCCGCAGCAGACGCGACACGGTCGATCCCAGGAACAGATCCATGAGCGTATTTTCGCCGCGCACGCCGGCCGCCACCAGATCGGCTGACACCTCCTGCGCATAGGCGGCGATTTCGGTATGCGCCCGGCCCAGTCGGGTAGCCGTGCGGACGCGAATGCCCAGCCGGCTGACCAGGCTCTCAGCCATGGCGTCGAGCCGGGTCTGCTCCGCCTGCAACAAATCCTGGTCGGTATGCCTGAATTCATCCGGGGCCAGCGTCAGGCCGGGATAAAGGTCGAGTGGGCGTACCACGTGCAGCAGATGCAACTCGGCTTGGTGCTGTTTGGCCAGGTACGCGGCGCGCTGCACCACCCGTTCGGAAAAGTCTGAAAAATCGGTGGCGGCAACGATGTATCGGAGGCTGAGCATGACGGGTTCCCGGGAAATTTACGAACAACACCGCTCATAATAGACATCCTGCGTGGATCGGGACTGCAGGCATCACGCCCACCCGCTTTCCCGTCCTGCCATTCGGGCGCTTGAGCCCTCAGAGCCAGCTTTCGATCTTCTTGCGATCCGGCACCCCGCCGGCATGCACCACCCTGCCGTCGATCACCACGCCGGGGGTGGACATGACGCCGTAGCCGAGGATGGCCGCCATGTCGTCGACCTTTTCAAGATTGACCTGCACGCCGCGCGCCTGCGCGACTTCCTCGATCAGCTTCAGGGTGGTCTTGCAGTTGGCGCAGCCGCTGCCGAGTACTTTGATATCTTTCATTTGCGTTCTCCTTCAGTTTGCCGGCTTGACTGCCTCGATGCTGGCCGAGGCGATGAAATCCTCGACCCCGCGGCCGGGCGCCCAGTGGCGGATGAACTCGCGGCTGGCGTCCTTGGGGGCGATGCGGATGTCGACGAAGCCTGCCGCCGCGAGCATCACCGCGAGTTCGTCGACGCTCGCCGCGCCGGCCACGCAAGCGGTGTAGAGGGCGACATCCTGCCGCATGGCCTCCGGCAGCGGCACGGTGGTGACGATGTCGGAAATGGCGAGACGGCCGCTGGGCTTCAGCACCCGCCAGGCCTCGCGGAAGACCTGGGCCTTGTCCGGCGACAGGTTGACGACGCAGTTGGAAATAATCACGTCCACCGTCACGTCGGCGACCGGCAGATGCTCGATCTCGCCGAGGCGGAATTCCACGTTGGCGTAGCCGCCCTTGACCGCGTTGGCGCGAGCCTTGGACACCATGTCGGGAGTCATGTCGACGCCGATGACGCCCCCGCTCGCGCCGACCTGGCGCGCGGCCAGGAAGGCGTCGAAGCCGGCGCCGCTGCCGAGGTCGAGCACCGTCTCGCCGGGCTTGAGCGCCGCGATGGCCTGCGGGTTGCCGCAGCCGAGCCCGAGGTTGGCGCCTTCCGGCACCGCCGCCGCTTCCTCGGCGCTGTAGCCGATGCCGCGCGACAGCAGCTCGGCGACGGCTTGATCGGAGGGCGCGCAGCAGCCCGTGCTCGGCGCGCAGCAGCCGCTGGATTCGATCCGCGCCACGGCGCCGTAGGCGGCGCGCACCTGCTGGCGGATCTGGTCGTGTTCGTTAGTCATGAGGACTCCTTGTTCGCGCCCGTGCCTCAGCAGCACGATTTGCCGGAAGGCGTGGGCGTGCAGCAGGCACCGTTTTCCGCCACCGCGATTGCGGCGAGCCGGCCAGCCGCCTGCGGAAAATGACCGGCGTAGGCCGCATCGAACTTGGCGTCGAGCTTTTGCGCGGATTCGTCGCGGATATGGCGCGCGATCTCGATCACCGTGTCGATCTGCTCGCGCGACACGCCGTAGTCCTTCAGGCGCTCGAGCTGGCACAGACCCTGGCCGGGATGGTTGGCCGCGACGTTGGCAGCCAGCGAAATCAGGGCGACGATGGAAGGATGCAGGTCGGTACTCATAAAACCCCTTTCAAGGCATTGAACAGCAAGCCCACGATGATGAACGCGATGCTGAGGTAGGCCGTGAACAGCGCCAGCAACGGTACCTTCACGACTTTTTTCAGGATGATCAGTTCCGGCAGCGACAGCGCAGTCACCGCCATCATGAACGCCAGCACGGTGCCGATGGGCACCCCTTTATGCAGCAGGACCTCGGCGATGGGGATGATGCCGACCGCGTCGGAATACAGCGGCACGCCGATCAGCACGGCCCCGGCCACCGACAGCAGCCCGCCGTCACCCGCGATCTTCGCGACGAAATCGGCCGGCACGTAGCCATGGATGAACGCGCCGACCCCCACCCCGATGAGGATGAATTTCCAGATGCGGCCGACGATTTCCTTCACTTGGGCGACCGCATAGTCATGGCGGGCGCGCAGCGAGGTGTCCTCCTCGATCGCGGCGGTTTCGCCCATGCGGATTTTCCACACGTAGTCCTCGATCCAGCGCTCGGGCTTGAAACGCTCCAGCACAAAGCCGCCGATCAAGGCGACGCCGAGTCCGGCGGCGACATACAGCACGGTGAATTTCCAGCCGATGACCGACGCCAGCACCACGATGGCGACTTCGTTGATCATCGGGCTGGCGATCAGAAACGAAAACGTCACCCCGAGCGGGATGCCGGCCTCGACAAAGCCGATGAAGAGCGGGATCGACGAGCATGAGCAAAACGGCGTCACCGCGCCCAGCCCCACCGCCATGAAGCGGCTCTGCAGGTTACCGCGGTGGCGGATGAATTCGCGCACCCTTTCGGGCTTGAGCAGCGCGCGCAAGAGGCCCATGGCGTAGATCACCAGGGTGAGCAGCACCAGGATCTTCGCCACGTCCATGACGAAGAAATGCAGCGCCGCGCCCAGTGGGGTAGCCGGCGCGAAACCGGCGAGCTCGAAAACCAGCAGGGTGGCGAGGGCGTCAAACATGCTGTTTATCTTTACCGGCAACCAGACCGGCTTCGTACCAGCCCTTGCTGCGGTTGACGAGCTTCACCACCAGCAGCATCACCGGCACCTCGATCAGCACGCCGACCACGGTCGCGAGCGCCGCCCCCGACTGGAAGCCGAACAGTGCGATCGCCGCCGCCACCGCCAGCTCGAAGAAGTTGGATGCGCCGATCAGCGCCGACGGGCAGGCGACGCTATGCTTCTCGCCGACCTTGCGATTGAGCCAGTAGGCGAGTCCGGAATTGAAGAACACCTGGATCAGGATCGGCACCGCCAAGAGCGCAATGATCAGCGGCTGCGCGATGATCGCCTCGCCCTGGAACGCGAACAGCAGCACCAGCGTCGCCAAGAGCGCAAGAATCGAGGCGTGGCCGAGCCGGGCCATCACCGCGTCGAACGCCGCCTGGCCGCGCCTGAGCAAAGCCTTGCGCCAGAGTTGCGCGAGGATTACCGGGATGACGATGTACAGCAGCACCGAGGCGAACAGCGTGTCCCACGGCACCACGATCGCCGACAGCCCGAGCAGCAGGCCGACGATGGGCGCGAAGGCGACGATCATGATGGCGTCGTTCAACGCCACCTGCGACAGGGTGAAGTAGGGGTCGCCGCCGGTCAGTCGGCTCCACACGAACACCATCGCGGTGCACGG
>MKUE01000120.1 GCA_001897675.1 Thiobacillus sp. 65-1059
CCATTCCTTGCAGGCGATGGCGCAGGCATGGCAGCCCACGCACACGTCGAGGTCGATGACCAATCCAAGTCTCATGTTGTGCTCGCTTTATATTTACGGATGCTGCTTAGTTCTGCTGCTCTCAGTTCTTCTCATGGCTGCGGGCGTCGTAACGCAGCACGTCGGGGCGCTCGTAGCGCTCGTCGCCCGGCAGCGGCTTCAGCGTGTCGAATTGCGGCCACGAGCCGGTCTCGCCCGGCGCGGCCTTCCATATCTTCACGCGCAGGTCGAACCATGCCGCCTGGCCGGTCACCGGGTCGGAGTTGGTGACGCGCCGCTCGCCGGCTTTTTCCGGCAGCAATTCCGAGATCAGGTGGTTGAGCAGGAAGCCCTTGGTCGCCTCGGACGCGTTTTCCTTCAGGCCCCAGGCGCCCTTCTGCTTGCCGATGGCATTCCAGGTCCAGATGGTGTTCTCCTGGGTGCCTTCCATGGTTTTCACCTGGCAACGGATCTTGCCGTTGTGCGACTCGACCCAGATCCAGTCGAAGTCCTTGATGCCCATTTCCGCGGCCTTGCGCGCGTTCATGTACATGTAGTTCTGCGCCATGATCTGACGCAGCCACACGTTCTGCGAATCCCACGAGTGGTACATGAACATCGGGCGCTGGGTCAGCGCGAAGAAGGGATATTCGTCCTTGTCCACGCGCTGCTGTTCGAGCGGCTCGTACCACATCGGCAGCGGGTCGAAGTACTTCACCAGGCGCTCGCGGTCGACCTGGTTGTTGGGCTGCGGACCGTCGTACAGGCCCTGCCCGGCGAGACGGAATTTCTGCAGCGGCTCGGAATAGAACTGCATGATGATGGGCTCGGCCTTGCCGACGAAGCCGACGTCCGCCGCCACGTCGAGGTAGTCCTTGTTGGCGTAGCGCATGTACTTCTGGTTGTCGGGCCAATGGTGCGCGTAGAAGCTCTGGTTCTCGATGTACTTTTCCCACTGGTTGGGGTTGGGCTCGCCCTTCAGCGACTTGGTGCCGTCCTTGCCGCGCCAGCCGGCGAGGAAGCCGATGCCGGGCGAACGCTCGTAGTTGACGATGAAGTCCTTGTAGCCGCTGAACTTGGGGGTGCCGTCGGGTTTGGTGAAGGCCGGGAATTTCAGGCGCCCCGCCAGTTCGACCATGACTTCCTGCCACGGCCGCACGTCGCGGTCGGGCTTGACCAAGGGATGACGGATCGCGTCGGCTGCCGCGTCCGGCTCGGAAATCGGGCGGTCGAGCAGCGAGATCGAATCGTAGCGTTCGAGGTAAGTGGTGTCCGGCAGGATCAGGTCGGCGAAGTTGGTCATTTCCGAATGGAAGGCGTCGATCACCACCAGGAACGGAATCTTGTATTCGCCCGGCTCTTCCGGATCCTTGGCGCGCAGCATGTCCTGGATGTTGGCCGTGTTCATGGTCGAGTTCCACGCCATGTTGGCCATGAACAGGATCAGCGTGTCGAGCGCGTAGGGATCGTGGTTGGTGGCGTTGGTGATGACCATGTGCATCAGGCCGTGCGAAGCGATCGGCACTTCCCACGAATAGGCCTTGTCGATGCGCAGCGGGTTGCCGAATTCATCGATAACCAGGTCTTCCGGACGCGTCGGGAAGCCGAGCGGCGGACGCGACAGCGGGGTGTTCGGCGCGTTGATGACGTCGATGTTGTTTTCCGGCAGCTGGTGCGGCGGGATCGGCTTCGGATACGGCGCGCGGGCGCGGAAGTTGCCCGGCGCATCGAGTGCGCCCAGCAGCATCTGGATCATGTGGATGGCGCGGCAGGAATGGAAGCCGTTGGAGTGCGCCGCGATGCCGCGCATCGCGTACATCGCCACCGGGCGACCGACCACCTTGTCGTGTTTACGGCCCCACACGTCGGTCCATTCGATCGGCAGCTCGACCGTTTCCTGGAACGCGACATGCGCCATCTCGAGCGCGATGCGCTCGATGGTTTCCGCCGGCAGGCCGCACTCCAGCGCGACGTTTTCCGGCGCGTAGCGCGCATCGAGATAGCGCTCGGCCATCAGCGACATCACGGTCTTGACGCGGCGACCGTCCGGCGCCACGTATTCGCCGAACAGCGCAGGGGCGATGTCGCCGTCGAGGCCATTCCTGAACGCCTCCTTGTCGATATCCCAGATCAGCGGCTGGTCGTTCTCGTCGCGCAGGAACAGGCCGTCGCCC
Organism: Thiobacillus sp. 65-1059; assembly: GCA_001897675.1. Classification (GTDB taxonomy): domain Bacteria; phylum Pseudomonadota; class Gammaproteobacteria; order Burkholderiales; family Thiobacillaceae; genus Thiobacillus. The sequence continues at coordinate 2,193 of MKUE01000120.1, forward strand.
TTCTGGCCCGGAGCCTGCACCACCAGCCAGGAGGCGTTGGTGTAGCGCACCAGGAATTCGTAGTCGAACTTCTCGTGCTTCAAGAGCACATGCACCATCGACATCGCCAGCAGGCCGTCCATGCCGGGCTTGATCGGCAGCCATTCGTCGGCGATCGCCGAATAACCGGTGCGCACCGGGTTGACGGTGACGAACTTGCCGCCCTTGCGCTTGAGCTTTTCCAGGCCGATCTTGATCGGGTTGGACGAGTGGTCTTCCGCCACGCCCCACATCAGGAAGTACTTGGCGTAGTCCCAGTCGGGCGCGCCGAACTCCCAGAACGAGAAGCCGATCGAATAGAGACCGGCCGCCGCCATGTTGACCGAGCAGAAGCCGCCGTGCGCCGACCAGTTGGGGGTGCCGAACTGCTGCGCCCACAGGCCGGTCAGCGCCTGCATCTGGTCGCGCCCGGTGAAGTAGCCCAGCTTGGACGGATCGGTGGCGCGGATCTCTTCCAGGCGATTGGCCAGCACGTCGAGCGCCTGATCCCAGGAAATCGCCTCGTAAATTCCCTCGCCACGCTCGGTGCCCGGTTTGCGCATCAAGGGCTGCGTCAGCTTGGCGGTGGAATACTGCTTCATGATCCCGGCCGAGCCCTTGGCGCACAGCACGCCCTGGTTGGTGGGGTGGTTGCGGTTGCCCTGGATGAAACGGACCTTGTTGTCCTCCAGCGTCACCTTGATGCCGCAGCGGCAGGCGCACATGTAGCAGGTGGTGTACTTGATTTCCTGCGCGTCGTGATTTTCGAGTTTTATCTTGGCGTTCATGCGGTCTCTAAGTTCAAAATCGTCCCCACGGTTCCACGCTGGAACCGCGTCTTTTCCTGCCCGGATATACACACTAGGTGACTGCTGGAAGCAGCGCCAGCGCATCGGCACTGGATGCTGCGGGGACGGCTATATATTAAACATTCCGAATATGCCGTTATTTTGCACTTCAAGCCCCCGGCATGGCAAGCAAAAAGGCTGATGGTCTTATAAGACCATCTGATGAAAAACCCTTATTTATTACGGACTTAAGCATCCTGATTTCGCTTATCTCGCGCGCGCCGGCAACTCTGCCAACAGCGACTCGATCACCCGCAGCGCCTCGCCCTCGTCCCATTCGGTCGGGCCGGTCAGGACATAACGTATGCGGCCCTCGGCATCCAGCAGGAATGTGGTGGGCAGCGCAAACACCTTCCAGCGCCGGGTGTTGCTGCCATCGGGATCGAGCAGAATCGGGAAGCCCAGTTTCATTCTGGACAAATAGGCCTTCACTTCTTCGGGCGTCTCGGCGCTGTCCAGCGCGACGATCGTCAGCGGCCGCCCGGCCATTTTCACCCGCAGCCGCTCCATTGACGGCATTTCGCGCAGACAGGGCGGGCACCACGACGCCCAGAAATTGAGCAGTACCACCTTGCCGCGATAGTCGGCCAGCGTTCTCGGCGCCCCGCTCAGGTCACGCGCCTTCAGTTCCGGCGCCGGCTGGCTGGCGCGCGCCTCGAATCCGGCAGCTTGCGCGCCGGCAACCAGCAGCAGACTCATCGCGCACGTCATCAGCAATCGTTTCATTTGCACCCCCAGGCATTCAATTCACGCAGCAGCATGGCGTCCATGCGGCGGCTCTCGGCCACTTCGAATTCAGTCGGCGTTTCGCGCGCCCAGTAGCCTTCGCGCAGGCTTTCCAGAACGGCCGCGCTGACCGTCGCGCCGTGCAGCGCCAGATGATCCAGCAGTCCCGGCAACCAGGGGGTCGCAGCGGAACGGCGCGGCTGCAGCACGCGCACCTGCAAACCGGCCAAGGTTCCCAGATCGAGATAATCCGGCGCGGCCAGCGGCTCCGCCGTCATGTAGAGATTCGGATACAGCAGCACCACGCAGAGTCGCTGCCGCTCGACCGGCTCAAGCGAGGCCGCGGCACGCAGCAACGGAACCGCAGCGCGCGCCACGGCAACGGCCGCCACCCGCTTGCCGCTGGCCTGTGCGGCGCGCAGCCAGTCGGCCATATCGCGCACCGGCACGTCGTCCATGCTGCTCGGCAACTGCGGCAGGAAATAGGCGCTGGTGGGGTCGAGCGACCAGGCCTCCACGCCCTGCGCGGCCAGTTGCTTCGCGGCCAGCAGCTCGGGCTCGGCGCGCCCGCGCTCGGACGCCACCCACAGCAGCAACTGCGTTCCCGTGGCCGGGAACCTCAGGTGGTCCGGCATATCCGCCCGCGCAGCGGACGAGCATGCCCACACCCCCAACAGCAGGAATCCGAAAAAGCGCATGTGACGGTTCGATTTCTCCACCCCGACATCATGCCGCGGTGCGAGGCGGGCGCAAGATGACGTTATGACCAGACGCCCGCCGAAGGGGACGAACGCCAATGGCCGGAACGTCCGCCCTGCTTTTCCAGCAGCCTGATGTCCGACATCGCCATGCCGCGATCCACCGCCTTGCACATGTCGTAGATGGTCAACAGCGCGACGCTGACGCCGGTCAGCGCCTCCATTTCCACCCCGGTCTTGCCGACGGTTTCCGCGGTCACCGTGCAGGCGACCCATGATTCCGCCTGGTCGTGGCTGAATTCCACGCTCACCCGGGTCAGTGCGATCGGATGGCACAGCGGGATCAGCTCGGCAGTGCGCTTGGTCGCCTGGATCGCCGCGATGCGCGCAATGCCGAGCACGTCGCCCTTGGCCGCCTGGCCGTCCAGAATACGCGCCAGGGTATCGGGTAACATGTGGATCCGGCCGCCCGCCACGGCGACGCGCCGCGTGTCGTCCTTGCCCGCCACGTCAACCATGACGGCGCGGCCGCGTTCATCAAAATGGGTGAATTCGCTCATAACACAGGAACCTTGTTGACAATCCGCGCATCGTAAACGAAATGCCATTCCCAGCTCTCATCCTTCTTGCCTGCTGATGCTGCGCACCCTGCTCGCGATCGCCCTGGCCGTCCAGCCGGCCATTGCCGCCGACCTGCCCGATCTGGGCGAAGTGTCGCGGCAGTATTTTTCCGACCAGGAAGAGCAGACGCTGGGACGCGCCATCATGCGCGACGTCTACGCCGACCCGCGCTATCTCGACGACCCTGAGATCGAAAGCTATCTCAACCAGCTTGGCTACAAGCTGGTCTCCGTCAGCACCCGTAACCAACGCGAATTCACTTTCTTCGTCGTCAACGACCCCTCCATCAACGCCTTTGCCATGCCTGGCGGCAACATCGGCGTGCATACGGGCCTGCTGCTCGCCGCGCAAAGCGAATCCGAACTGGCGGGCGTGGTTGCGCACGAAATCGCCCACGTCACCCAGGACCATATCGCACGCATGGTCGCCTCGCAAAGCCAGAGCTACTGGCCGACCATGGCCGCGCTGGCGCTGGCGCTGCTGGCGTCGCGCTCCAATCCCAACGTGGCGGGCGCGGCCATCGCCACCACCCAGGCCTATTCCATCCAGAATCAGCTCAACTACAGCCGCGATTACGAACGCGAGGCGGACCGCCTGGGTTACGACATGCTGAACCGCAGCGGCTACGACGTGCGCGGCATGAGCGGTTTTTTCAGCCGCCTGCAGCGCGCCAACCGGTTTTACGACACCAGCGCCCCGGCCTATCTGCGCACCCATCCGCTCACCACCGACCGCATCGCCGACATGGAATCGCGCAGCGAAACCGCGCCCTACCAGCAGGTTGAGGACAGCCTCGATTTCCAGCTGGTGCGCGCCCGCCTGCGTGCGCAGGAAGACAGCGCACAGGATGCCGTGCTGGCTGCGCGCAAGGCGCTCGACGAAAAACGCTACAACAGCGAAACCGCCGCCCGTTATGGCCTGGTTACCGCGCTGATCCGCGCGCGGCAATTCAAGGAGGCCGAGACCGAAGCGCAGAAGCTGCCGTCCGGCAAAACCGGCAGCCCGATGATCCAGTTATTGATTGCCCGCACCGCGCTGGCCGCAGGCAACCAGGCGCTTGCCTTGCAGCGCTACCAGGCCGGCAGCCAGGCCTACCCCGGCTATCGCCCCTTGCAGTACGGCCACATCGGCGCACTGCTGGCGGCAGGCCGCAGCAGCGATGCGCAGGCCCAGGTCGACAGGCAACTGGCGCTGTATCCACTCGACCGCCGCCTGTGGCGGCTGGCCGCCCAGGCCCACGCCCAGCAGGGGCACCGCCTGCTCAGTCATCGCGCGCAGGCCGAAGCGGCGGCATTGAGCGGCAACCTGGTCGCCGCCATCGAGCAGATCGCCCTCGGCCTCAAGGCTGGCGACGGCAGTTTCCACGAAATGTCGGCGGCCGAGGCGCGGCGGCGCGAATGGCAGGAGATCGAAAAATCACAGCGAAAAAACTAGCGGCGCGCGCGCAGCTCCGCACCGGGCGGGGCTGGTAGGAAATTACCCTGCGATTTGCACGTAAAGATTCATGTCCGGCCTTGCATGCCAAAAACAAATTCCACTATGCTTGGTTCCATCCATAACTGGATAGCGTTCACTGCAGGGCATCCCCAAGCGGCAAGCGCTTTCATAACCATGTCAATAAACTTAGGAGGATGACTATGCGTAAGTTGCATCAAATAGCAACGGCCTGCGCGATCAGCGCCATCATGTTGTCGGGTACGGTGCTGGCACAGGCGACCGCCCCCAAGGAGGAAACCGGCAAGGACATCGCGTTCAACCGTGCCAAGGGCAACTGCCTGGCCTGCCACGGCATGCCGACCGTGCCCGATGCGGAATCCACCGGAATGTATGGCCCGCCCCTGATCGCCATGAGCGCACGCTATCCCGACAAAGCCAAGCTGCGTGCCCAGATCTGGGATGCGACCGTCGCCAATCCCTCCACCACCATGATTCCGTTCGGCAAGCACGGCGTGCTGACGGAAGCCGAAATCGATAAAGTGACCGATTTCGTTTACGGTCTGTAACTACCCGCAGATTTTTCAACAAGGAGATATGCAAAATGAATGCACTTCGTAGAAACGTACTGAAAGGCGCCGCAGGCGCAGGCACCGTGGCCATCGCCGTGGCCGCCGGCCTGCTGAAGCCCACCCAGGCGATGGCTGCCTGGAACAAGGCCGCCTTCGAGGCCAAGAACGTCGGCGACGCGATGAAGGGTCTCGGCGTTGCCGGCCCGGCCGACAGCAAAGAGATCGCCATCAAGGCGCCGGACATCGCCGAGAACGGTTCGGTTGTGCCGGTGGAAGTCACCAGCAGCATCGCCGGCACGACCAGCATCGCCATCCTCGCCGAAAAGAACGGCACCCCCCTGGTCGGCACCTACAACCTGTCGGGCGGCGCCGAGGGCTACATTTCCACCCGCATCAAGATGGGCCAGACTTCGCTGGTTCGCGCGGTGGTCAACGCCGGCGGCAAGTCCTACACCGCGGCCAAGGAAGTCAAGGTCACCATCGGCGGCTGCGGCGGTTGACCCCCGGCCTGGCCAGACATCATTCGTTGAACTGAATTCTTTTTAGAAAGGAAAGCCAAATGGCTGAACCCATGCGTATCCGTGCCACCATGGCAGGCGACGTCGCCGACGTCAAAGTGTTGATGAACCACCCGATGGAAACCGGCCTGCGCAAAGACGCCAAAACCGGCCAGCTGGTGCCCGCCCACTTCATTCAGGACGTGACGGCCACCATCAACGGCGCCACAGTGCTGAACGCCGACTTCGGCACCGGCATCTCCAAGAACCCCTACCTGGGCTTCAAGGTCAAGGGGCCCAAGAAAGGCGACAAGGTCGTCGTCAACTGGGTCGACAACAAAGGCGACAAGAACTCCGCCGAAGCCACCATCGGCTAAATCAGGCAACACCCGAGCGGGGCAGCATGCCCCGCTCGCGTTTTATCATCAGGTTTGAGGAGGACGGCATGAAACAAAAAAACATCTTGAAACTGCTGGCAGGCATGACCGGCTTGGGTATCGCCCTGGGCGCCGCCACGGTATACGCTTCGCCCGAACAGGACCGGCAGGAACTCATCAAGTACTACACATCCAAGAATCCCAACGTCAAGATTGAAGATTACGTCTACGGCGCGCTGGCATTCGATGCCGACAGCAAGGCGCAATACGACGCCATCATGGAATTCCCGCCCTACGAAGCCACCATCGAAGCCGGCCGAAAGATGTGGGAAACCCCGTTCAAGAACGGCAAAACCTATGCCGACTGCCTGCCCAACGGCGGCAAGCAGATTGCCGGCAACTACCCCATGTTTGACGATGCCAAGGGCAAGGTCGTAACCCTGCACGATGCGATCAACGACTGCCGCACCGCCAATGGCGAAGCTGCCTACAAGGTCGACGACATGAAGACCATGGGTGTCCTGACGTCCTACATGCGCACCCTGTCCGACGGCATGCTGGTGAACATCAAGGTCGAAGGCCCCAAGGCCACGGCCGCCTACCAGGATGGCAAGACGACCTTCTTCGGCCGCAGGGGGCAGCTCAACTTCGCCTGCGCCAGCTGCCACGTGCAGAACGCCGGCGTCCGTCTGCGCTCCGAACTGATCTCCCCCGCGATCGGCCATACCGTGCACTGGCCGGTGTTCCGCGGCGGCGACAACCTGACCACCCTGCAACAGCGCTATAGCGGTTGTTTCAGGATGGTGCGCGGGGTACCGGCGGCACAAGGCAGCGCCACCATGAACAACCTGGAGTATTTCCATTCCTCGCTGTCGAACGGCCTGCCGATGAAGGCTTCCGTATTCCGCAAATAAGCGGCCGCGTCATGTGAAAAAGCCCGGGCAGCCGGGCTTTTTCATTTGCAGGGCCGGTGCGGTTGCGCATGGGCCGGAGCTACCATTTACCGGCTGCGCCTTATCAACTGACAATACCAAAAACATCATCACATTATTTTCGAGGAGCGTTCCATGCACATGAACCGCCGTGAGTTTCTGCAATTGCTCGCCGTCGCTGCAGCGTCCGGCATGGCACTGGACAGCAAGTCCGCACTGGCCGGCAAGGCGCCTGCCAATTTCTACGATGTGCCGCGCCACGGCAACGTCTCGTTCATGCACTTTACCGACTGCCATGCCCAGCTGATGCCGGTGTGGTTCCGCGAGCCCAACGTCAACCTGGGAATCGGCTCGGCCAACGGCAAGGCCCCTCACTTGGTCGGCCGGCATCTGCTGAAAAAATTCGGCATCAAGCCCGGCAGCGCCGAAGCCCACGCCTTCACTTACCTCGATTTCACCGAAGCGGCCAAAGTCTATGGCAAGGTCGGCGGCTTCGCCCACCTGAAAACCCTGGTAGACAAAATCCGCGCGCAGCGCCCCGGCGCGCTGCTGCTCGATGGCGGCGACACCTGGCAGGGTTCGGCCACTTCGCTGTGGACCGATGCACAGGATATGGTCGACGCCTGCATCGCGCTCGGTGTCAACGTCATGACGCCGCACTGGGAATCGACTTTTGGCGCCGAACGGGTGATGGAAATCGTCAACAACGACTTCAAGAAAGCCGGCGTCGATTTCGTCGCGCAGAACGTCGTCACCAACGACTTCGGCGACCAGGTATTCAAGCCCTACGTCATGAAGGAAATGAACGGCGTGAAAATCGCCGTCATCGGCCAGGCCTTCCCCTACACGCCGATCGCCAACCCGCGCTGGATGGTGCCGGACTGGAGTTTCGGCATCCGCGACGACGGCATGCAGAAATGGGTGGACGATGCGCGCGCCAACGGCGCCAAGGTCGTGATCGTGCTCTCGCACAACGGCATGGACGTCGACCTTAAAATGGCCGGCCGCGTCACCGGCATCGATGCCATCTTCGGCGGCCACACCCACGACGGCGTGCCGCAGCCGATCAAGGTCAAGAACGCCAAGGGCATCACGCTGGTGACCAATGCAGGCTCCAACGGCAAGTTCCTCGGCGTCATGGACTTCGATGTTCGCGGCGGCAAGATTCAAAGCTACCAATACCGCCTGCTGCCGGTGTTCTCTAACCTGCTGCCGGCCGACCCGGCGATGGACGCGCTGATCAAGAAAGTGCGTGCGCCCTACGAAGACAAGCTCAGCGAGAAACTCGCCGTCACCGACGACTTCCTCTACCGCCGCGGCAACTTCAACGGCACCTGGGACCAATTGCTGGTCGATGCGCTGATGGAAGTCAAAGGCGCGGATGCCGCCTTCTCGCCCGGCTTCCGCTGGGGCACCACGCTGCTGCCGGGCGACGCCATCACCATGGAACGCCTGATGGACCAGACCGCGATCACCTATCCGCAGACCACGCTGACCGAGATGACCGGCGAGACCATCAAGAGCATCATGGAGGACGTCGCCGACAACCTGTTCAATACCGACCCCTACTATCAGCAGGGCGGCGACATGGTGCGCGTCGGCGGCATCGAATACACCATCAACCCGACCAAGAAAATCGGCCAGCGCATCAGCAACATGATGCTGAAGGGCAAGCCGGTCGATGCCAACGCGGTCTACAAGGTCGCCGGCTGGGCGCCGGTGGGCGAAGGCGCAGAGGGCGAGCCGGTATGGGATGTCGTCGCGGCCTACCTGCGCGACAAGAAAGTCATCAAGGGGCTAAAGCTGAACGAGCCCAAAATCGTCGGCGTCGGCAAATCCAACCCCGGCATCGCAGACTACCGCGGCGGCCTGTCCTGAGCCCGGCGTTCGCAAAAACCTGAAAAGGGGCGCAAGCCCCTTTTTTTACGTCCACGTAACGCCTGCGGACGCCACGCCGACAGCGCAACCGGGTGCGCGAGCAAGCATGCGCACCACGCCAGTCCGGCAACCTCCCCTCCCACCTCAAAGCACGCGCAGGCAGGCGTCAGCTTGCGGCCCGGCCCGCAAGGCGGCGCTGCGTGAGCGCCGCTCGCCGCCCGCCGAACTGTCTCAATAAAGCAACAGGCGAATTTTCCTCTTTACCTAAGATGTATTTTAAATATATATTAAGACCTCGATAACCGAGCTTGGCGCAGGCAAGTGGAGGACGCGCCTCAGCACGCGATTCGTATCCAACCCAGCAAACGAAAGGGACCCAACCAAATGAGCTCGGCATTCACAAAATCCGCAGCCCGCAACATCTTTTACGGCGGCGCGGTGTTCTTCTTCCTGCTGTTACTCGGCCTTACGTTCGACACCATGAACACGCTTCCCAAGCGCGACAACCGCGCAAACCTGAGCGAGTCTGCCTTGCGCGGCAAGCACATCTGGGAGACGCGCAACTGCATCGGCTGCCACACCATGATGGGCGAAGGCGCCTATTTCGCGCCGGAACTGGTCAACGTCTACACCCGGCGCGGGCCGGATTTCATCAAGACCTGGATGAAGATCCAGCCCAGCGGCGCCCCCGGGCGGCGCCAGATGCCGCAGTTTCACCTGGACGAGCAGCAGCTTGACGACCTGGTGAGCTTCCTCAAGTACGCCTCGGAGATCAACACATCCAAATGGCCGCCCAACATTGAGGGCTAGACACGTCATCAAACGCAATGCAACAAACGGGGAACTTTATGAAATACAAATCACAGGCGGTCGCGAAGCCCTATTTCATCGCGGCAATCGGCCTCTTTCTCGGCCAGATCGTATTCGGTCTGATCATGGGCTTGCAGTATGTGGTCGGGGATTTCCTGTTCCCGGCCATCCCGTTCAACGTGGCGCGCATGGTGCACACCAACCTGCTGATCGTGTGGCTGCTGTTCGGCTTCATGGGCGCGGCCTACTACCTGATTCCGGAAGAGTCGGAACGCGAACTGCATAGTCCCAAGCTCGCCCTGGCGATGTTCTGGATATTCCTCGTCGCCGGAGCGGCGACCATCCTCGGCTACCTGCTGGTGCCCTATGCATCGCTGGCCAAATGGACCGGCAACGACCTGCTGGCCACGATGGGGCGGGAGTTCCTCGAACAGCCGCTGCCGACCAAGATCGGCATCGTGGTCGTGGCGCTGGCGATGCTGTACAACCTGTCGATGACGGTGCTGCGCGGCCGCAAGACCACGATCAACCTGGTGATGCTGATCGGCCTGTGGGGACTCGCGATTTTCTTCCTGTTCTCGTTCTACAACCCCGGCAACCTCGTCAAGGACAAGTACTACTGGTGGTGGGTCGTGCACCTGTGGGTGGAAGGCGTGTGGGAACTGATCATGGGTGCGATGCTGGCGTTCGTGCTGATCAAGGTGACCGGCGTGGACCGCGAGGTGATCGAGAAATGGCTGTACGTGATCATTGCGATGGCGCTGATTACCGGACTCATCGGCACCGGCCACCACTATTACTGGATCGGCGCGCCGGAATACTGGCAATGGTGGGGCAGCGTGTTCTCCGCCCTGGAGCCGATTCCGTTCTTCATGATGACGGTGTTCGCCTTCAACATGGTCAACCGCAGACGGCGTGAGCACCCGAATAAGGCGGCCGTGCTGTGGGCGCTCGGCACCGGCGTGATGGCTTTCCTGGGGGCCGGCGTCTGGGGCTTCCTGCACACCCTCGCACCGGTGAACTTCTATACCCATGGCAGCCAGATCACGGCGGCGCACGGTCACATGGCGTTCTATGGCGCCTATGCGATGGTCGTGATGACCATGATCAGCTACACCATGCCGCTGATGCGCGGCCGTGCCGCCAACAGCAGGAGCGCGCAAGTGGTCGAAATGTGGTCGTTCTGGCTGATGACGGTGGCGATGGTCTTCATCACGCTGTTCCTGACCGCCGCCGGCATCCTGCAGATATGGCTGCAGCGCGTCGCGGCAGAGCCGATGTCGTTCATGGCGGCGCAGGAACAGGTCGCACTGTTCTACTGGATGCGCGAAGTTGCCGGCCTGGTCTTCCTGATCGGCGTCCTGCTGTACATCGGCAGCTTCTTCATCAAGGGCAAGAGCGAAGCCGCTACGGCCTGAGCTTGACGATCCGCCCGGCTTGTCCCGGGCGGACGGGGATACCGACTTGAGCCAAGCAATCATTTCCTCTGCACCACATGGCGATCGCCGCGAGCTACCGGGCGATCTTGCCATGTGGTTTTTCATTCTTGCCGAATTGCTGGTATTCGGCGTCTTTTTTCTGGCGTATGCATTCGCCCGCACGCGCAATGTCGAATTGTTCAATGCGTCGCAACTGGAGCTGGACCAGCTCAGCGGCGCCATCAATACCGTCCTGCTGATCTCCAGCAGTTATTTCGTGGTGCGTGCCGTCGATCAAATCCGGCATGACCGATCCCGCTCCTGCGCATACTGGCTGATCGCCGCGATGACCTGCGGCGGCACGTTCCTGGCGCTCAAGCTGGTCGAGTTCGGCGCCAAGCTCGAGGCCGGCATCACCATGTCGACCAATACCTTCTTCATGTTCTATCTCGGCCTCGGTTTTTTCCACTTCATGCATGTCGTGCTCGGCATGGTCATCCTCGGCGCCGTGACGCTCAAGGCGTGGAAAGGCGGCTACAGCGCGACCAGCTACGGCGGCGTCGAAACCGGCGCCGCCTACTGGCACATGGTCGATCTGGTGTGGATCATTCTGTTTCCCTTGATTTACGTGTTGCACTGATCATGATGAAAGCGGCGACTTTCCAATGGCTGATCCTGCTTGCCATGACGGCGGTGGCGGTCGGCCTGTCGCAAGCCTCCCTCTCCGACAATGCCATCCTGGCCCCGGTGCTGCTGACGACGCTGGTCAAGGGACGCATCGTGATCGACCGCTTCATGGCCCTGCAAGGCGCGATCGCGCCCTGGCGCTGGGTCGTGCTGGGCTGGCTGGTAGTGGTGGTAGGCCTGATCGGCTATGCCTTCCACATGGCGCAGACTTAACCGGAGAACCCCATGAACGACCTGACCGCTCCCGGCCTGGAGGCCACCCTGAATGTTCCGTTCTACCAGCCGGTCGGCAACGAATGCGAATTGTTCGAGTACGCCTTCCGCAAGCGCCTGCCGCTGCTGATCAAGGGGCCGACCGGCTGCGGCAAGACGCGCTTCGTCGCGCACATGGCGGCGCGCCTGGCGCGGCCGCTGATCACGGTGGCCTGCCACGACGACCTGACCGCCGCCGACCTGGTCGGCCGCCATCTGATCGGCGACGGCCAGACCGTGTGGTCGGACGGCCCTCTGACGCGCGCGGTGCGGCAAGGCGGCATCTGCTACCTGGACGAAGTGGTGGAAGCGCGCAAGGACACCACCGTGGTGCTGCATCCGCTGACCGACGACCGGCGCATCCTGCCGATCGAGCGCACCGGCGAGGAACTGCAGGCGCCGGACGACTTCATGCTGGTGGTCTCCTACAATCCCGGCTACCAGAACCTGCTGAAAAGCCTGAAACCGTCGACGCGCCAGCGCTTCATCGCGATCAACTTCGATTTTCCGCCGGCCGCGCTGGAGGAGAAAATCGTGATCGCCGAAACCGGCGTCGCGCCGCTGCTGGCGACGCAACTGGTCGCGCTGGCCGGCCACTTCCGCCAGCTCAAGGACCACGATCTGGAGGAAGCGGTTTCGACACGCCTGCTGGTCTACGCGGCCAGCCTCATCGGCGCAGGCTGCGATCCGGTCGCCGCCTGCGAAGCCGCGCTGGTCCAGTCGCTGACCGACGACGCCGACACCGCCGAGGCCTTGCTGGAAGTGATCAAGGCAAGCTTCGGCCAATAATCGAATGGATGCCCCCTCCGACCCGCGGGTGCAGGCCGTGCAGGCCGAAGCGCTCTACCTGGTCAATCTGCTGCTGGCGCCCGGCCTGGCCTTCCTGCTGCTGCTGTGGCTCGCCCGCCGGCATCGCGCAAGCGCCAATCCGCTCACGCGCTGCCATCTGCGCCAGGCGGTCACGGTGAGCCTGCGGGCGGGCCTGCTGCTGATCGCCGTGCCTGCCCTCGTCGTGCTGACCGTCGACCTCGACCAGCCGGCAGCCTGGATACTGCTGCTGCTGTATGTCCTGTGCTGCCATGCAACGCTGGTGCTGCTGGGCGTGCTCGGCCTGTCGCGTGCGATCGCCGGGCAGACCTTCGTCTACCCCCTGCTCGGGAGCCGCACGTGGTAGGCACCCAGGCAACGTCCGCAATCCGCGCCGGCATCGCGCGCAGCACGCGCGGCTGGCTTGGGCTGCCGGTACAGCGCTGGCGCCAGCTGACCCAGGCGGGGTTTTTCCTGCTGTTCGTTTTCGCACCGGTCTTCGACATCTTCCGGCTCGACCTGAATCTCAAGCACTTGATCCTGTTCGGCTTCGACTGGACGCTGGGGATGGACGATTTCCTGGCCGGCCGCGCTTCCGCCGGCGAGGCTTCGCTGAACATCGTATTGCGCGGTTTTCTGCCGCTGCTGGCGGTCGGCGGCACGCTGATCTATGTCAGCCTGAAATGGGGGCGGCTGTATTGCGGCTGGCTCTGTCCGCATTTCTCGATCGTCGAAACCATCAACCAGACGCTGCGGCGCGCGATCGGCAAGCAAAGCCTGTGGGACAGGAAGCCGCTGCCGGCGCGCAATCCCGACGGCAGCGAGACCCGCCACGACGCGCTCTGGTGGTTCGCCGTGGTTCCGCTGGTGGTCGCCTGCGCGGTCTTGTGGGCGGTGGTGCTGCTGACCTACCTGCTGCCGCCGGCCGAGGTGTACGGCAATCTCTGGCACGGCACCCTGACGCGCAACCAGACGATTTTCCTCAGCGCCGCCAGCATCGCGTTCTTCGTCGAGTTCATGTTCGCGCGCCACCTGTTCTGCCGCTATGCCTGCGCGGTCGGCCTGTTCCAGAGCCTGGCCTGGATGAGCAACGACAAGGCGATGGTGGTCGGCTTCGCGCGCTCGCGCGCCAAGGATTGTTCAACCTGCTATTCGGCCTGCGACCATGTCTGCCCGATGCGCCTGAACCCGCGCAACGTCAAGCGCATGATGTTCGCCTGCGTGCAGTGCGGCCAGTGCGTGGACGCCTGCGACCAGACGCAGGCCGGCAACCCGGATGGCCCATTGCTGAACTGGGTGCACGACCTGCACGCCGAGTCCGAAGCCGCCTTCAATGTCAGGGCCGCCCGCGCCATACCGATCATGCCGGTCGCCAGCCCCCCGGCCCAGGACAGGAGCTAGCCATGGAAGAATTCGTCGGCGGCTTGTGGGACAGGCTGATCACCCGTAGCGCGTACCGCGGCTTTCCCAGGGCGCGCGTGGAACTCAAGCAGATCGAGCGCATTGCGCCGGTCTTCTTCCGCGCGCTGGGCGGCGATGCCGGCCTGACGCTGCGCGCCGGCACCGCGACCGCGCATGGCGCGCGCCGCAGCTGGATGGAACGCGTGGCAGGCATCGGCGACAAGGTGGAGCTGACCTGGAGCGACGACACCACCCTGCACCTGCCGGCCGCGCTCGACGTCTTTCCGGAGCGCGCGCAGAACCGCGAACTGTACCTGTGGCTGCTCGCGCTCGCCGCACACGATGTCGCGCCGGATGCGCCGTGGATCGTGCGCAACCAGCAGGCGACGCGCGCCACCCTGGATGCGCTGCCCGGTCTGGCGCAGCGTTATCGCAAGCTGGTCGAGGCCTTGTTCGCATTGCGCCCGCATCCGGATAGCTTGAGCGGCCAGGAACGCGCGGCCGAAGCCGCGATTCGCGCGGCGCTGGCCGAGCCGGGCTCGGTCGGGCAATTCGAGCCCGGCAGGCAGGCGCCGCTGCCGGTGCCGCTGTGGCTGCACCCGCAGCCGCCGCACAACCCGGGGCAGCAGCGCCAGGCCGGCAGCGCGAAATCGCCGCAGCCGGGCGCCAAATCTACGGCCGACCAGGAAGGCCGCAAGCGGCGCGCCGAGCGGGTCGACATGCCGCAGGCGAAGAACCCGTTCATGCTGCTGTTTCGCGCCGAAAGCCTGTTTTCCTGGGCCGAATTCATCAAGGTCGACCGCCCGCTCGACGAGGACGAAAACGAGCATGCGACCAAAGCGGCCAACGACCTCGACATCCTCAGCATTGCCGACGACGACAACAGCACCGCCAGCCGGGTGCGCTTCGACCTCGACCTGCCGGCCGAGGCCGACGACGACCTGATGCTGGCCGACGGCATCCTGCTGCCGGAATGGGATTGCCGCAAGCAGCGCCTGCAGCCCGCGCATTGCCGGCTGCAGATGCTGCTCGCGCGCGATGCCGAACCGTGCGCGCTGCCGCAGGCCCTGCGCGCACCGGCCAAGCGGCTGCGCCAGCAGTTTCAGGCGCTGACCACGCAGCGCGCGCGCCTGCGCGGTCAGCTGACCGGCAACGACCTCGACATCGACGCCTGCGTGCGCTTTGCCGTCGACAAGGCAGGCGGCATGCGCACAAGCGAGCCCGGGCTGTATCTCGACAGCCGCCGGCAGCAGCGCGACCTGTCCTGCCTGCTGCTGGCCGACCTGTCGCTGTCGACCGACGCCTGGGTCAACAATACGGCGCGCGTGATCGAGGTGATCCGCGACAGCCTGCTGCTGTTCGGCGAGGCGCTGGCGGCCACCGGCGATCGCTTTGCGCTGTATGGATTTTCGTCGGTGCGCCGCGACAATGTGCGCTTTCACCTGCTCAAGGGGTTCGACGAGCGCTACGACGACCGGATTCGCGGCCGCCTGGCGGCCTTGAAGCCCGGCTTCTACACGCGCATGGGCGCGGCGATCCGCCATGCGGCAGCGATCCTCTCGACGCGAAAGACGGCACGCCGCCTGCTGCTGATCCTGACCGACGGCAAGCCGAACGATCTCGACCGGTACGAAGGCCGTTACGGAATCGAGGACACCCGCATGGCGATCATCGAAGCGCGTCGTCTGGGGCTCACGCCGTTTTGCGTGACCATCGACGAAACAGCCGGGGATTACCTGCCGCACCTGTTCGGCGCGGCAGGCTATGTGGTGGTGCGCGATGCGGCGATGCTGCCGCGGGTGCTGCCGGACCTGTACGCAAGACTGACCGAAAACGTCTGATTTTTTCACGCGAGGAGCAAACATGAAAATCGAAATTCTCAATATCGTCAGCCCCATCGATGCCGCGATGGCAGAACGCGCCGGCGCGATCCTGAAGACGATGCCCGGCGTGCACGAGGTGTCGTTTTTCGACACCCCGGCGAGCCTGCACGCCCGCCTCGGCCACGATGCGCCGACGCGGGCGGAACTGGTGGCGGAGCTGGCCGGGGTCGGCGTGCAGGTCGAAGCGGAACGCCGCGCCCACGCGAGCGGCGGTTGCTGCGGCGGCTGCGGCAGCTAGGTTCCGGCTTTCCCCGCGAAGCACGACCCGCTCACGGCCCCCAGCGGGACAGCCTGCTACCTGGGCGGCGGCGCCCACAGGGCATCCCAGCCGGCGTGCCCCAGCGCCTTCAGCGTTTCGATGTTGCGTTCATAAATCGTTTCCGCTTCCGGGAAAGCCGCCACCGCCCGCGCGATGCTCGCCTCGCGCAGCAGGTGCAGGATGGGATACGGCGCGCGATTGGTGTAATTGCCGATATCGTCGGGGGCCGTATCGGCAAACTGGAACGCCGGATGAAAGCTGGCGATCTGGATCACGCCTTCCAGCCCGTGCTCGCCCACGGCCGCCTCCGCCAACTGCATGAAATCGTTGAAATCGAGAAAATCCGGCAGCAGCGTCGGATGAATCAGCAGCGTGGTGTCGACGGCCTCGGGATCGGCCGCTGCCAGGAAATCCAGCTCGCGGTCCAGGTCTTCCAGCAGGCCATCCAGATGCCTGGCCGTGCTCACCGCGAAACGCACCTGGTTCTTCACGTACACCGCCTTGGCGAACGGGCACAGATTGAGCCCGATCACCGCCTTTTCGACCCATTCCCGCGTTGCCGCGATCACCGCCTCGCTATCCATCTTCCCCGCCCATGCCGCCTGTAAGGGCTGAACTTTACCGGATACAATGCTTTATTGCCCGACGTTCACGCTCGACGACACCACAACACCATGAAAAGCAGCGCCATCCGCCAGAATTTCCTCGATTTCTTCGCCTCCAAGGGCCACACCGTCGTTCCCTCCAGTCCGCTGGTGCCGGGCAACGACCCCACCCTGCTGTTCACCAACGCCGGCATGGTGCAGTTCAAGGACGTGTTCACCGGCCACGACAAGCGCGCCTACACCCGCGCGGTGTCGTCGCAGCGCTGCGTGCGCGCCGGCGGCAAGCACAACGACCTGGAAAACGTCGGCTACACCGCGCGCCACCATACTTTCTTCGAGATGCTGGGCAACTTCAGCTTCGGCGATTATTTCAAGCAGGACGCGATCAAGTACGCCTGGGAATTCCTCACCGAGGTGCTGCAGTTGCCGGCCGACAAGCTGTGGGTCACGGTCTACTTTGATGACGACGAGGCCTACGATATCTGGCACAACGACATCGGCGTGCCGAAGGCGCGCATCGTCCGCATCGGCGACAACAAGGGCGAGCGCTACGCCTCCGACAACTTCTGGGCGATGGGCGACACCGGCCCCTGCGGCCCCTGCACCGAGATCTTCTACGACCACGGACCCGAGGTCGCGGGCGGCCCGCCCGGCTCGCCCGACGAGGACGGCGACCGCTACATCGAGATCTGGAACAACGTGTTCATGCAGTTCAACCGCGACGAAGCGGGCGTCATGCACCCGCTGCCCAAGCCCTCGGTCGACACCGGCATGGGGCTGGAGCGCATCTCCGCGGTGATGCAGCACGTGCATTCCAACTACGAGATCGACCTGTTCCAGGCGCTGATCGCCGCCGCCGCGCGCGAGACGCACACTGAAGATCTGGCAAACAACTCGCTCAAGGTCATCGCCGACCACATCCGCGCCTGCGCCTTCCTCATCGTCGACGGCGTCATCCCCGGCAACGAAGGACGCGGCTACGTGCTGCGCCGCATCATCCGCCGCGCCATCCGCCACGGCTACAAGCTCGGTGCGCGCGCCGCCTTCTTCCACCGCATCGTGCCGGACCTCGCCGCGGCGATGGGCGAGGCCTATCCCGAACTGCTGGCGGCGCAAACCCGCGTGACGGACATCCTGCGCCAGGAGGAGGAGCGCTTCTTCGAGACCATCGAGCACGGCATGGGCATCCTCGAATCCGCGCTGAAAGCGCTGCCCGCCGGCGGCACCTTCGACGGCGAGCTGGCATTCAAGCTGCACGACACCTACGGTTTTCCGCTCGATCTCACCGCCGACATCTGCCGCGAGGCGAACGTCGCCGTCGACACCGCGGCCTTCGACGCCGCCATGGCGCGGCAGAAGGCGCAGGCGCGCGCCGCCGGCAAGTTCAAGCTCGGCGCCGGACTGGACTATGCCGGCGCGGCGACCACCTTCCATGGCTACGACACGCTGACCCACGACGCCACCGTGCTCGCGCTGTACAGGGACGGCAGCGCCGTCGGCGAACTCAGGGAAGGCGAGTTCGGCGTGGTCGTGCTCGACCACACCCCCTTCTACGCCGAATCCGGCGGCCAGGCCGGCGACCGCGGCGCGTTGCAGAGCACGCAGGGCGCGTTCGAGGTCGAGGACACGCAGAAGATCCAGGCGCAGGTGTTCGGCCATCACGGCGTGGTCAAGACCGGCTCGCTGGCGGTCGGCGACGCCGTGCTCGCCCGCGTCGACGAGGTCGCGCGCGCGCACACCATGCGCAACCACTCGGTCACCCACCTGATGCACAAGGCGCTGCGCGAAGTGCTCGGCGAGCATGTGCAGCAGAAGGGCTCGCTGGTGGATGCCGACAAGACCCGCTTCGACTTCGTGCAGCCCACCCCGCTGACCGATGCGCAGATCCGCGAGGTCGAGGCGCGCGTCAACACCGAGATCCTCGCCAACTCCGCCACCCAGGCGCGCGTGATGGCGATCGACGAGGCGCAGAAGACCGGCGCGATGATGCTGTTCGGCGAGAAATACGGCGACGAGGTGCGGGTGCTCGACATCGGCAGTTCGCGCGAGCTGTGCGGCGGCACCCACGTCGCCCGCACCGGCGACATCGGCCTGTTCAAGATCGTTTCCGAATCCGGCGTCGCCGCCGGGGTGCGCCGGGTCGAGGCGGTCACCGGCGACAACGCCTTGAATTACGTGCAGACGCGCGAGCAGGAAATCCGCCGCGCGGCAGCGGCTCTGAAAGCGCAGCCGGCCGAACTGGGCGCCAAGCTGGCCCAGGTGCTCGATACCGTGCGCACGCTGGAAAAGGAGCTCGACCGCCTGAAATCGAAGCTCGCCGCGAACGCCGGCGACGAACTGGTGCAGCAGGCCGTCGACATCGGCGGCGTACGCGTGCTGGCGGCGCAGCTCGACGGCGTCGACGCCAAGAGCCTGCGCGAAACCGCCGACAAGCTGCGCGACAAGCTGAAGTCCTGCGCGCTGGTGCTGGGCACGGTCGCCGACGGCAAGGTCAGCCTGATCGCCGCGGTGACGCCCGACGTCACCGCGAAAATCAAGGCCGGCGAACTGGTGAGCTTCGTCGCCAGCCAGGTCGGCGGCAGGGGCGGCGGCAAGCCGGATATGGCGATGGCGGGCGGCAGCGAGCCGGCCCAGTTGCCGGCGGCGCTGGCCGCGGTGCGGGCCTGGGCGCAAGCCAGGCTGGCCTGACCCGCGGGTACAGAATTTGCTCAACTAACCGTAATAGTGCCTGAAAACACGACTCGTCATCACGGGATAGACCGCACACCATGAACTCGCTGGCAAATAAACTCGCCTCGCAATTCGCTCGCTTTTCGCCCTCTTTTGGCAAACGGATCGATGATCCGTTGACCAACATCAAGGTGGCCGCGCGCTGGGTCGAGAGCCTGCCAATCGGCGACGCGTTCAAATGCCAGCAGGCCATTCTCGGCGAGCTCAAGCGCTTCAACGAAAACTCGACGCAATACACGAAAGACCGTCTGGCCGTGCTGATGCTGCTGGACGAGAAGTCGCGCGACCTGCAGGACACGCTGGTGCGCCAATACCTGCGCAATCCGCGCATGTCGCGCCCGGTGGAAAGCCAGCTTTGGCATGCCGTGTACGGCCTGTACTGGGAAATTGCGCGCGGCTACCATGCCTTCGTGCTGTACTTCGCGCGCGAGGCGGGGCGGAGCCCGCACGAAAGCCGGATTCCGCTGATCGCGCTGCGCGCCATCCTCGCCTTCGGCCAGCTGCTGAAATGGCGCACGATACGCTACCAGCCCGCAGGCGAAAAACTCTGGCAGCGCCTGCACAATCTGTATCTTGTCGCCGAAACCGAAGGGTTTCATCGGCAGCCGCTGCGGGCCTACGCTGAAGACGCGTCCGACTGCAGCTGCGAAACGGCGTATCTGCATATCCTGATGCTGAAGCTGGCCGACTCCGGCACGCTCTACCCCAGACAGCTGGATCTGCTCGACCGCTGGCTGTGCGGCTGGCACGGGATGATGCGGCTGGACAACCGTCTGGATACCCATGTCCACAATTTCGTGATCGACCTGTCGTCCGATCAAGGCCCCCGCCGCGTGCGCAAGCCCGATACCGACAAACCGCTGCGTTTCTGGTCGACAGCCGATCTGCTGCGAAGACTGCAGGAAATCCACCTTGCCCTGCGCGAAGGCCGCGCGCCTGCACAACTGGGCTTGACGGAAAACACCCGCACCGGCGAAAGCCTCGAACTGCTCGACCACCTGCAGCGCCAGTGGTCTTCGCTGGCCGCCCGCGAGCAGCGGCGTGCGCCGCGCGAATCGATCAAGCGCCTGGTCGATGTCGCGCACGGGCTCGGCGCCATCGTCAACCAGGTCAAGGCATCCGAAGCGCCCGCCAGCGTGTCGCCGTACGGCACGGGTTTCAGCTACAGCGAAGCCGACGACGTGCAGGTATACGGTTTCATCACCGATCGCACACGCGAACGCATCTCGCACATCCAGCCCCCCCGCCAGCCCGAACGCGCCCGACGTCGAACGCTGGGTGATGCAGGACGAAAGCAAGTGCGGCTATGGCGCCACGGTCGAGTCCCGCGACAAGGACTGGCTGCGCGTAGGCGCATTGATCGGCATCAAATCGCACGACGCCGCCACATGGCAGCTGGGCATCGTGCGCCGCCTGGCACGCCTCAACGACGACACCAGTTCGGTCGGCATCGAAACCCTGGCCGAAACGCCCGTGCTGGCCATGTTGAACGGCACCGCACCCGCCGGCTACACGGTGAACGGACTCGACAACAGCGGCGCCAGCCTGCCGTATTCCAGCCTGTGGCTGACAAGCAGCGCCGGCGTCGACAGCGTGATTATCGATCCCGTCCATTTCACGCCCGGCAAGGTAGTGCAGATCCATGGCGTGCCGGAACGCAAGCTCGTTGCGCTGGGCAACCCGATCGAGCGCAGCGAAGGCTGGATGCGCGTTGCCGTCGAGCCGGCAAACGGCTGATCCCCTGACCCGTCCCTGCCGTACCGCAAACGCATCGCCCCGCTTGCGGCATGCGCAGTCCCGCCGGTCTGCCGCGGTTTAACTTTCACCGGCTCTCTGGCACAATCGTCGAAAATCCGACACGCGCACAACAATCCCTCTCTCCACCAGGAGCAGACGCGGTCGCGGCACCATTGGACCTGGAGGATATGTGTCCCGAACCAACAAACCTAGCTTGCTGATCGTCGACGACGATCCACTGATTTCCGATACGCTGACCTATGTACTGAGCAAGGATTTCGACATCTCGGCCGCCGAGTCGCGCGCCCAGGTGAAAAGCCTGCTGATGCAGCTGGACGAGCCGCCGCAGCTGGCTTTGGTGGATCTGGGCCTGCCGCCGCAACCGCACAAACCCGACGAAGGCTTTGCCCTGATCGCCGATCTCCTCGGCATCTCGCCCAGCATCAAGATCCTGGTGCTGTCCGGCCAGAGCGACGAGGCCAACGCGCGCCACGCGCGCGCCCTCGGGGCGATCGATTTCGTCGCCAAGCCTTGCGAACCCGAGCGGCTCAAATCCCTGCTCTTCAATGCCCTGCTGGTGCAGGACGCCGAGCGCAGCGCCGACAAGGCGCCCGCGCCGGCCAAGGATTCCGGCATCGTCGGCAGCAGCCCGGCGATGGACAAGCTGCGCCAGCAGATCAAGCAGTACGCGGCAGCGCCCTTCCCGGTGCTGATCGAGGGCGAGTCCGGCAGCGGCAAGGAGCGCGTCGCCTCCAGCCTGCACCAGTTGTCGCCGCGCTCGCACAAACCCTATCTGGCGCTCAACTGCGCAGCGATCTCGCCGACGCTGGTCGAGCCCACCCTGTTCGGCTACGCCAAGGGCGCTTTCACCGGCGCCAACAGCGCACGCGCCGGCTACTTCGAGGAAGCCGAGAACGGCACCCTGTTCCTCGACGAGATCGGCGAATTGCCGCTGGAACTGCAGGCCAAGCTCCTGCGCGTACTGGAAAACGGCGAATACCAGCGCGTCGGCGAGACCCAGCCGCGCTTTTCCAACGCCCGCGTGGTCACCGCCACCAACCGCGACCTGCGCGCCGAAATCAAGGCCGGGCGCTTCCGTGCCGACCTCTATCACCGGCTGTCGGTGTTCTCGATCGCGGTGCCGCCGCTGCGCGACATGGGGCAGGACAAGCTCACCCTGCTCGACTACTTCCGCGATTTCTACGCCCGCGAGGCCAAGACCCCGCCATTCCATCTCGACCCGCGCGCGCAGCAGATGTGGGAGGATTACCATTTCCCCGGCAACGTGCGCGAACTGCGCAACATTGCCATCCGGCTCACCACCAAATACCCCGGCATGGCGGTCAACGCCCAGCAACTGGAAGCCGAGCTCGACACCGACCAGGCCTTCCCGCAGGAAATCCCGCTCGCCAACGACAGCAAGGCGCTGATCGAACTGGCGCGCAAGCAACTGCAGACGCTGGCCAATTTCAACCTGGACGTCACCCTGCGCCAGTGGGAAAAAGCCTATGTCGAGGCCGCGCTCAACATGACCCACGGCAATCTGTCGCAGGCCGCCAAGCTGCTCGGCATCAACCGCACCACGCTGTACAGCCGCATGCAGACGTACGGCAGCGAATAAGCCCCTGTGTATCTCGACTATTTCGGCCTGAAAGAAGCCCCCTTCCGCATCACGCCGAATACCGAGTACTGGCATGCCGGCGGCCAGCGCGGGGAAATGCTCGCCGCCTTGCTCTACGCCATCGGTCAGGGCGAAGGCATCATCAAGGTGGTGGGCGAAGTCGGCAGCGGCAAGACCATGCTGTGCCGCAAGCTGGCAGCGCAGCTGCCCGACAGCGTCGACAGCGTCTATCTCGGTAACCCTACGCTTGCGCCGGACGACATGCTGGCGGCGATTCTGGCCGATCTGGGGATCGAGCCTCCCGAAAACGGCCGCCAGGCCCGCCTGGCACAGCTGAATGCCGCGCTGCTGGCGCGCCATGCGGCGGGACGCCGCGTGGTGGTGTTCGTCGAGGAGGCGCAAGGCATCGCGCTCGACAACCTGGAGTTCCTGCGGCTGCTGACCAATCTGGAAACCGCCACCGACAAGCTGCTGCAGATCGTGCTGTTCGGCCAGCCCGAACTCGACGTGCAGCTGGCCGACCCGCGCATCCGCCAGCTGAAGGACCGCATCACCCTGAGTTTGAGCCTGTCGCCGCTGGTCGAGGCAGAGGTGGCCGATTACCTGCGCGCGCGTCTCACGGTGGCGGGCTACCGCGGCCCCGACCTGTTTTCGCCTGCGCTGATCGCGCGCATGACGGCGCTATCGGGCGGCCTGTCGCGCCGTATCAACGTGCTGGCCGACAAAACCCTGCTGGCGGCCTATGCCGGGCAGACCCATACGCTCACCCCGGCCCACCTGGATGCCGCGGCGGGCGACGCCGACATGCAGCCGCCCCCGCATCGGCACGCCGGGATGCGCCGCTGGGCATGGCTGAGTATCGGACTTGCCGCCGCGCTGGGCTTGCTGGCATGGGTTGCGTGGCAGGCGCTGGCGCCCGCCCCGGCTCCCGTCACCGCCCTCCCCCAGACCTCCCGCCAGCCTGCCGCCGCCGCACCCGCCGCCGAAATCGCCGAACGGGCACGGCAAACCAGGCTCTGGCTCGCTGCCGCCGCAGCCGGCACCCATGTCATCCAGATCGCCACGGCTAAAGAAGCCGGCGAGGCAGCCGTATTACTGGAGAGTTTGGACGCCGCCACCCCGCAGCCGGTGCGGGTGCTGCACGGCTTGAGCCAGGGTGCGCCCGCCTGGATGATCCTGGCAGGCGAATTTGCCAACCGCGACGCCGCCATGGCGGCGCTGCGCGCGCTGCCCGCCTCGCCGACCGGCGCGCCGTTTCTGCGCACGGTCGGCAAAATGCGCAGCGCAGTCTTGGAATGATGATGAACGCTGTGTCGAAACGCTCCGCATTGACGAGACTGGCTCTGTCCAGCCTCGTGTTCTTGGGCGGCTGCATGCCGCCCAAGGCGTTCGACACCTCGCCCGGCCACATCAGCCAGCCCAGCCAGCCTGCCGTGCCGGGCACCCCGCCGCCCGCCCCGGTCAGGGCCGCGCCGGCGCTGTCCCCGCCCAAGCCGGTCGCGCCGCTGCCGACCTACACCGTGGTGGTCAACGACGTGCCGGTGAAGGACCTGCTGTTTTCCATCGCCCGCGATACCCAGTACAACATCGACCTGCATCCGGGCATCGCCGGCAACGTCTCGCTCAATGCGGTACAGGAACCGCTGCCGGCCATCCTCGACCGCATCGCGCGGCAGGCCGGCCTGCGCTACGAGATGAACGGCCGCACCGTGTCGATCATGCCCGACACCCCCTACGTCAAGACCTATAGCGTCAATTATGTGAACGTCGCCCGCAACACCGCCTCCAGCGTCGGGGTGGCGGCGCAGATCGCCAGCACAGGCGGTGGCATCGGCACGGCAACAGGCGGCACGACCAGCACTGCCAGCGGCAACTCCTCCACCACCACGGTGGCCAGCCAGTCCAACAACGACCTGTGGACGGTGCTGGCCGACAACATCCGCACCATGCTCGCCGGCACCCGCGCGGTCACGCAAAGCAGCGAGGAACGCGCCGCCCGGCTGGATGCCGAAAAAGCCGAGCGCGCCGAACGGGTGTCGCAGGCCGAGGCGGCCAGCAAGGCCGGCGCCGGTGCCGCCGGCCTGTTCACCGCCGCGTTTGCCAACCAGCCGGCAAGCGACGGCAAAAACGATGTCGCGGTCAACCCGGTGGCCGGCACCGTCAGCGTGCTGGGCACCGCCAAGCAGCAGGAACTAGTGCAGCAATACCTCGACCGCGTGATGCAGTCGGCGCAGCGCCAGGTGCTGATCGAGGCCACCATCGTCGAGGTCACGCTCAAGGATCAGTACCGCGCGGGAATCGACTGGTCGCGCGCCTTGCAAGGATCGGTCGGGTGGAAAATCGATACCATCGGCGCGGTCGGCGGCAGCAGTTCCAATGCGCTCGCAGGTTCGCTGGCGCCTTTCATTCAAGCGACCTACAACGGCGGCAACGGATTCAAGGCGGCCATCGACCTGCTGGAGTCCTACGGCAACACCAAGGTGCTTTCCAGCCCCAAGCTGATGGCATTGAACAACCAGACGGCACTGCTGAAAGTCGTGAACAACCTGGTGTATTTCATCGTCAAGGCGGACACGGTTTCAACCGCCAACGTGGGGGCGACCACCACCTTCACCACCACCCCGCAGACCGTACCGGTCGGCGTAGTCATGTCGGTGCTGCCGCAAATCAATGAAAACGGTCTGGTGTCGCTCACCGTGCGTCCGACCATCACGCGCAAGGTGGGGGATGTGGACGACCCCAACCCGGACCTGAAAAACGCCCAGATCAGCAACAAGATCCCGGTCATCCAGGTGCGCGAAATGGAATCGCTGCTGCAGGTAAGGAGCGGCCAGACCGTCATTCTGGGCGGCCTGATCCAGGACGACAGCAACAACGCCCGCGACGGCATCCCCGGCCTGTCGCGCCCGGAAGGCATCGGTGCCGCATTCGGCCAGCACGAGCGGAGCAACAGCCAGACCGAGCTGGTGATCTTCCTGCGTCCCATCGTGGTATCCAACCCCACGCTGGAAAGCGATGAACTGCGTCAATTTCAACGCCTGCTCCCCAGCAGCGCGCGGAGCAGCCCTTGAGCCTTCTGCTCAAAGCGCTGAAACAGGCCGAGGTTGCCAACGGGGTCAAGCCCGATTCCGGCAACCGGATCGAGGGCGACCTCGAACTGGAGCCCCTGACCCCGCCCGGCACAGCCCAAGCGCGCGAATGGGTGGAACCGCCCGGCCTGCTGTTCGGCAGCGGCGCAGGCGCGCCCAAGCCGCGCCGTGTGCGCGATTTTCGCTGGCCGCAACTCTCGCTGGTGCCGCTCACCGCCCTGCTGGCCGCGCTGATCGCATTCGGCTACGGCTTGTATCTCTACTTCGCCCTGCAGCCGCCGGCCGCGCCCAGCCTTGCGCCGGCAAACGACACCGCGCCCGCCGCCGCGCCGGTCGACCCCGCCCCGCTCGAACTCGAATCGGAACCCGCATCCGCCGCGCTGCCCGGCGCGCCGCCGGCGCCGTCCGCCCCCGTGCCTGCCACAATGCCCGCTGCCGCCGCGGCCCGGCCCGCCGCCGCCCGCGCACCCGCGCACCCCGCCGCCAATCCGGTACGCGCCCTGGCCCCGTCGGCAGCGGCCCCGCTGCTGTTCCAGCCCGACACGCAAGCGACTCTGCTCGGCCAGGCCTACGCGGCCTACCAGCGCGGCGCACTGGCCGAGGCGCAACAACTCTATGCTCAGGCCGCCGCCCACCGACGCAGCGTGGACGCCTTGCTGGGGCTGGCGGCAATCGCCAGCGTCCAGGACCGCGACGCCGATGCGCAACGCCTGTATCGCGAGGTGCTCGATCTCGACCCGCGCAACGCCGCCGCCCAGGGCGCCCTGCTCGACCTGCTCGGCAACACCGACGGCAGTGCCGCCGAAAGCCGCCTGAAAATGCTGATCGAACGCGACCCCAGCCCGCACCTCCACCAGACCCTCGGCAACCTCTACGCCGGGCAGGCACGCTGGAACGACGCGCAGGCCGCCTACTTCGAGGCGTACCGCGGCGCACCCGGCAACGCCGATTATGCCTACAACCTGGCGGTCAGCCTCGACCAGCTGCAGCAGTTTGCGGCGGCCCTCAACTATTACGAAAAAGCGCTCGCGGGCGGCGGCGCGCACCGCTTCGACCGCGCCCAGGCCGAAGCGCGCGTGCAGCAACTGAAGCCGGTCCGCTGAGTTTTCCCGCCATGGAAAGACGCAAGAAACTCCGCATGGGCGAAACCCTGGTCACCCAGGGACTCATTACCGTCGACCAGCTGCGCATCGGGCTCAAGGAGCAGAAGGCGACCGGCCTGCCGATCGGCCGCCAGCTGGTCGCCTTGGGCTTCATCACCGAGGCGGTGCTGCGCGACCAGCTCGCCAACGCGCTCGGCAGCCAGGGCATCGACCTCACCCAGGTGGTGGCCGACCCCGAAGCGCTGCAGCTGGTGCCCGAGGAATTCGCACGCCGTCACCACCTGCTGCCGATCGCCCACGATGCGGCGAGGAACGTGCTGACGCTGGCGACCACCGACATGTTCAACGTGGTCGCGCTCGACCAGCTGAAAGCCGCGCTCGGCGGCCAGCTCGAAATCGACACGCTGCTGGCGGGCGAGGCGCAGCTGCTCGAATGCATCGACAAGTTCTACGGCTTCGACCTCTCGCTCGACGGCATCCTGCGCGAGATCGAGACCGGCGAGGTCGACTACGCCAGCCTCAACCCCGACACCGAGGAATACACCCAGCCGGTGGTGCGGCTGGTCGGCGCGCTGCTGACCGACGCGGTCAAGCGCGAGTCCTCCGACATCCACTTCGAGCCCGAGCACGCCTTCCTGCGCATCCGCTACCGCGTCGACGGCGTGCTGGAGCAGATCCGCAGCCTGCACAAGACCTACTGGCCAGGCATCCTGGTGCGCCTGAAGGTGCTGTCGGGGATGAACATCGCCGAGACGCGCGCGCCGCAGGACGGCCGCATGTCGCTCACGCTGAACGGCCGCCCGATCGATTTTCGCGTGTCGTCGCAGCCGGGCATCCACGGCGAAAACCTGGTGCTGCGCATCCTCGACCGCGAGAAATCCATCATGCCGCTGGAGCAGATGGGCTTCACCGCCGACGCGCTGCGCGAATTGCAACTGATGATGGCACGCCCGGAAGGCATCCTCGTCGTCACCGGGCCAACGGGTTCAGGAAAAACCACCACGCTGTACTCGATGCTGTCGCATCTCAACAACGAGACCGTGAACATCATGACCCTGGAAGACCCGGTCGAATACCCGGTCACGCTGATGCGCCAGAGTTCGGTCAACGAGACGCTGAAGCTCGATTTCGCCAACGGCATCCGCTCGATCATGCGGCAGGACCCGGACATCATCCTGGTCGGCGAAATCCGCGACAAGGACACCGCTGAGATGGCCTTCCGCGCCGCCATGACCGGCCACCAGGTGTTCACCACCCTGCACACCAATTCCGCGCTGGGGGTGTTCCCGCGCCTGATGGACATCGGCATCCAGCCCGGCATCCTCGCCGGCAACATCATCGGCGTCATCGCCCAGCGCCTGGTGCGCAAGCTGTGCCCGCACTGCAAGGAAGCCTACACGCCGGACGAGGACGAGGCGCGCATCCTCGGCGCCGACCCCGCCCAGCCGCCGCAGATCTATCGCGCCGCCGGCTGCCCGGCCTGCAGCCACAAGGGCTACCGCGGGCGGCTGGCCCTGATCGAGCTGTTGCGGATGGACCCCGAGCTGGACGAACGGGTGGCCAACCATGCGCCGCTGCACGAAATCCGCCGCGCGGCATTCGAGCACGGCTACCACCCGCTGGCTGAGGATGGAATCAAGCGGGTGCTGGACGGCGTCACCTCGCTGGCGGAAGTGGCGCGGGTGGTGGATTTGACGGGGCGGGTGTGAGAATGGGGCTCGCGTTACTTTTACCGTCTGCGGCTGCGCTACGGCTCCGCTTTTCGCCTTTGGGCGAGTCACTTTCTTTTGCATGGCCAAAAGAAAGTAACCAAAGAAAAGGCGACCCCACATCGCTGCCCTGCGGGTTCCCGATTTGGCGTGGGCGGGCGGGACAAGAGCGGAACCGTGTCCGAGCTCCGCAGCAAGGCACGTTTTGTGTGCCTTGCCAGGGCGAGTTGGTGGAGCGCCCGCCCGCGCACGCCAAATCGGCAGCGCTGAAGGGGAACACCCCCCGCTACCGCCGTCACGTAATGCCATCTCACCACCAAGCACTGGCGCATGCTTTGGAGCCCCTCGTGTGTCGCCGAGAAGCGCAGCCGGACGGGGGGGAAAGGTGCGGGGTGTCTGAGCCCGCCAGGGCGAGTTCCCGCACCGCCCCGGCCGGCGAGCATCGCAGGGGAGCCGAAGGCCGACACGCCAGGGGTGGCTTTTTCTTTGGTTACTTTCTTTTGGCCACGCAAAAGAAAGTGACTCGCCCGCAGGCGAAAAGCGAAGCCCTCGCGAGGCCCGCATAACCATGCCCTTCTTCGACTACCGCGCCATCGACCAGACCGGCCGCACCACCCGGGGCACGCTGTCGGCGGTCAACGACGTCGACCTCGAACTGCGTCTGAAGCGCATGGGGCTCGACCTCATCACGCTTTCCGAGCTGTCGCGCCAATACGCCCCCAGCGGCCGCGAGCGCGTCACCCGCCGCGATCTGGTCACCTTCTGCATCCACATGCGCTACATCACCCGCGCCGGGATTCCGCTGCTCGAAGGCCTGCGCGACCTGCGCGACACCATGGACAAACGCGGTTTTCGCGATGTGCTGACCGCATTGCTGGAGGACCTGGAGGGCGGCAAGGTGCTGTCGCAGGCGCTGGCGGCCCACCCGGCGGTGTTCGGCGCGGTGTTCGTCCACAGCGTGCGCGCGGGCGAGCAGACCGGCCTGCTGGATGCGGTGTTCGAGCGCCTGGCCGAATCGCTGAAATGGCAGGAAGAAGTCGCCGCCAAGGCCAAGCGGCTGATGATCTATCCGGCGCTGGTGCTCGCCGTGGTCGGCGCGGCCATCCTGTTCCTGCTGGTCTATCTGGTGCCGCAGGTGCTCACCCTGGTCGAGACCATGGGCGTGGCCCTGCCGCTGCCGACGCTGATCCTGATGGCGGTATCGAACGCACTGCGTTCGTACTGGCTGATCGGGCTGCTGCCGGCGCTGGCGCTGGGGGTCGGGCTGCCGCTATGGGCAAGCAAGAGCGAGGCGGGGCGCGACTGGTGGGACCGCACCCAGTTGCGGCTGCCGATCCTCGGGCCGATCGTGCAAAAGATCGTGCTGTCGCGCTTCACCAACACCCTGGCGATGATGTACCGCTCGGGGGTGACGGTGCTCGACGCATTGCGCGCGGGCGAAATGGTCGCCGGCAACCGGGTGATCGCCGGCGGCATCCGCCGCGCCGCGCAGCAGATTGCCGATGGCCGCGGCCTGTCGGAGAGCTTCCAGTCGCTGGCGCTGTTCCCGCCGCTGGTGATCCGCATGCTGCGCGTGGGCGAGACTACCGGTGCGCTCGACGAAGCGCTCGACAACGTGACGTATTTTTATAACCGCGAAGTGCTCGACTCGATCGAAAACGGCCTCCGGGTGCTCGAACCGCTGCTCACCGCCATCCTCGGTCTGCTGCTCGGCGGCATCCTGGTATCGGTGCTGCTGCCGATTTACGACCTGATCGGGAACCTGCCGCTGTGATGCTCGACCACCGCCTCATCCTGCTTGCCACGCCGCGCCAGATCGGCGTGCTCGACTGGCGCCCCGGGCACATGCACTGGCTGGGCGATTTTGCCGCCGGCGCCGAAGGGCTGGCCGCATTCCACCGGATCGTGGTCAAGCATGCGCAGCTGCCGGTGCTGCTGGTGGTCGACACGGTGGACGAGGATTACCGCAGCGAAATCCTGCCGCACGTGCAGGGACGCGCGCGCGACGAACTGCTGGCGCGCAAGCTGAAACAGGTGTTCCGCAATGCGCGCTTTACCGGCGCGTGGCGGCAGGCACGCGAGACGACCGGCCGCCGCGACGACCGTTATCTGCTGGCCGCCCTGCCCGACGCCGACTGGCTGACGCCGTGGCTCGGCGTGCTGCACCGCGAACGCGTGCCGCTGACCGGCATCACCCCGCTGGCGCTGGCGTGCCAGCACCTGCTGGACAAGCTGCGGGTACAGGAGCCTCACGTGCTGCTGGCCTGCCGCCTCAACAACAGTTTGCGGCTGTCTTACTACCATCACGGCTTATTGCGTTTTTCGCGCCTGATCGGGGGCGACGCCCCGACCCAGCTGCCGGACAGCGCGGCCGACGAAATCGCCAAG
The DNA here is from genome assembly GCA_001897675.1 of Thiobacillus sp. 65-1059. GTDB lineage: Bacteria > Pseudomonadota > Gammaproteobacteria > Burkholderiales > Thiobacillaceae > Thiobacillus. Next base: position 33,293 of record MKUE01000120.1, read on the forward strand.
ACGCAGCTTTACCTGACCGGTCAGCGCATCCTGCCGCGCGAAGCCCGCCTGCATGTGCTGCTGCTCGACCCCGGCGGCCAGCTGGACAGCGCGCAGGCGCCGCTCAACGCCGACCCTGCGTTCAGCACGCGGCTGATCGACATGGCCAGCCTCGCGCGCGCCCTGCGCATCCCGGGCGACTTTCTCGCCGCCACGCCGGAAATCGCGCCGCTGGCCGCGATTGCGGGCGAGGCCATGCAGCTGAACCTGGCCCCTCCCGAACTGCTGCAGCGCCATACCGAATTCCGCTGGCGGCGTGGCCTGCACGCGGCAGCGGGCATCATTGCGCTGCTCGGAATCGGCATCACGGCCGCCTACTGGCTGCACGCACAAGACCTGACCGACCAGGCCAGCCGGATGCTGCAGCAACAGCAGCAGTTCGACGCCCGCTATCGGGCCATCGCGCGCACGTTTCCCATCCAGTCGGCGGCGCCCGAACAATTGGCCCAGACGGTGGCGCTGGCGCGCCAACTCGGCGGCGGCCAGCCCGATGCCGGCGCGCTGCTTGCCGCCATCGGCCAGGCCATCGATGCGGTGCCCGGCATCACGCTCGACAGGCTGGAATGGGCCGACGACACGCTCACGGCCGGCGGCGGAACGCGGATCAGCCTCGACGCCTCGCTGGTTCCGTTCGACGGCAATTACCGCGCGGCCATGCAGCGCATCGAGCGGTTCATGCATACCCTGCAAGCCGTGCCCGCCCTGCATGACGTGCGCTTGCGCAGCAGCCCGGTGAACGCCGATTCCGCCAGCACCCTGTCGGGGCGAACGCTCGATGCCGGCGCGGGCGAATCCCCCGCCGCGCGTTTCAGCCTCGGCCTGCGTTACCGCGAGGCCCGGCCATGAGGCACCCGCCGCTCGCCGCACTCAAGCTGTCGCTGCTGCTGGTACTGGCGGCACTGCTGCTGGCCGGGGGCGGCATATTGTGGAGCCGCGGCCAGGCGCACGACGCCGGGCTTGCCCTGCAGCAGCAACGCAGCGCGCTCAACGGCGCGCGTCAGCAGCTCGACCGCAGCCGCCAGCAGCAGCAGCTCATCGCCACTCACCTGGCCGATTATCAGGCACTCGCCGCACGCGGCTTTATCGGCGCAGAAGACCGGCTGGCCTGGATCGAAGCGGCGCAACTGGCCAACCGCGATGCCGGGCTTTACAGCCTGGATTACCGGCTGACGCCGCGCGCCGCTTCGCTTCCCGCGCTCGCCCAGGGCTTGCCGCTGGGACAGACGACCATGAGCCTCGCCCTGCCGCTGCTGGTGGAAACCGACCTCATGCGCTTCCTGAACGCGCTCAAGGCGCGCGCACCCGGGGTCTACCGGGTGCAGGGCTGCCGGCTGTCCCATCCCGGCGATGCGCCGTTCGAGCCGGTCAACCAGCCGCGCCTGCTGGCCGAATGCGAACTGCTGTGGTTCACCGTGGCGGCAGAATCAAGGACTTCGCAATGAAAATCCGTTCACCGCGGAGGCACGGAGGTATGTCCCGCAGGGACGGTATCCCTTGGGGCACGGAGAACAGCAGACCCGTTCGGCGCGGAACGGGCCGTCACCGTTCAGCCTGGGTTTTCTCCATCTCCCTGTGCCTCTGTGGTCCAGGCTTTGCAGCAACCGCCGACCCCGGGCGCCTGTTCTACACGCCCGAGCAGCGCGCCCAGCTCGAAGCCGCGCGCAGCCGCAGCCTCACCCAGCCGCGCGGCCCGAATAAAACCGCCGCCCCCGCAGCGCTACGTTTCGACGGCGTGCTGATCCGTTCCGACGGCAAGACAACCCGCTGGGTCGACGGCAGGCCGCAACTCGACGGCGCGGCCGTATCGGGGCTGAAGCCGGGACAGATCCGCGCCGACGGCCACGTGTACGAACCCTATCAGGTATTGCGCCCGCGCCCGCCCGCGCCGGCCGCCCCCGGCGAGAAGGAATCCCCACCATGAACTCCCAACGCGGCTTCACCCTGATCGAACTGGCCATCGTGCTGGTCATCATCACCATCCTGATCGGCGGGCTGGCGATGCCGCTGTCGGCGCAGATTCAGGCGAGGCGGATTGCCGAAACCAAGAAGACGCTGGAGGAGGCGCGGGAGGCGATCCTCGGCTATGCGCTGACCCATCAGACCTCAGGCTCGCCGCCCAGGCCCTATCTCCCCTGCCCTGACACGGATGGCGACGGGCGAGAAGACCGCCCCGGCAATGAGTGCACCAAGCAATCCGGCTGGTTTCCCTGGGTCACCCTCGGCGCCGCTGCGCAGGATGCGTGGGGCAATCGCCTGCGCTATACCGTCCATGCCGACCTGAGCAGCAAAACCAATGGATTCCATAATGACAGTGCGCCCCCCCCCGGCGCGTGGAATCAAGTTTGTTCAGAAGAAAACTGCCCGGTCGTCGACGTCGCCGCCGATGTGCCGGTCGTGCTGGTATCGTACGGCGCAAACGGCCGGGGAGCCCGCAATGTCAACCTTCCCTTTGGCAGTCCCACCCCTGCGCTGCCCCCCGGAACCAGCGCCAAGGAAATCGAAAACCTCGACGCCGACCACCGCTACGTCAGCCGTCCCCCCTCCAAGCCGGGCGACGCAGCGGGCGAGTTCGACGATCTCGTCGTCTGGCTGCCGTTCAGCGTGCTGATCAACCGGGTATGCCCGGCGGGCGGTTGTCCGTAGCCTGCAGGCGGAACGCCACCCGCCCCGCCTGGTTGTCCGGCAGTTCCAGCCGGAATCCGGTGCGCGCGGCCTGCCGCGCGGCCTGATACAGCCCCACTCCGAGGCCGAAATCCGAGGCCACCGGGCTGAGGAACAGGTTGCGCGCCACGTGCTCGGGTGCCGGCGCGCCGCTGTCGGTCACCGCCAGGCTCACCAGCGGCCGCAGTTCCAGGCGCACCGCCACCGCCACGCCGGGCTCGGCCTGGCGCTTGCGCAGCGCGTTGGTGAGCAGGTTGTCGGCGACGCTGTCGAACAGATCCTGCGGCAACGGCGTGTCGTCGAGCGCCTCGGCAAAGAATTGCACGTCGTCGTGTTCGTAGCGCGTCTGCAGCTCCGCCCACCACGCCTGCGCCGGGATGTGCGCGACATCCATTTCGGCCGGCTGCTTCAGCTTGTCGACCGTCTGCGCCAGCCGCGTCGCCAGCTGCGGCAACTGCCGCTTCATCAGTTCCAGCAGACGCTCGCTGTCCTCGGGCGTGGACATGTCGGCGGCGGCGAGCAGGGTTTTCAGCGACTGCAGGATATTCTTCACGTCGTGCGTCAGCCGCGCGCCGGTGTCATGGATCGCCTGGCTGTAGGCCTGCTCGCGCAGGGTTTGTTCGCGCACCTTGGCAGCGTAGAAATAGCCCAGCAGCTGCGACAGCAACCGCACATGCAGCGCCAGCGCCGGGGTGAGCGGGCGCGCGGATTGCCAGGTGAGGCTCAAGCCATGAAACGCATGGGTGATGGCGTGTTCGGCGGGTTCGCCGAAACTGCCTTCGCCGCGGGCCGCCTGCCAGCTTCCGCCGCGGATCCAGGTCAGTTCGTGCAGGTCGGCCAGCGCATCGCGCACGAAGGATTCCGGATCGCGCTCGCGCTCGGCCAGCGTCGCCAGGCGCTGCGCCCAGCCCTCGAACGGCAGTCCCACCGACAGCAGGTAACGCGAGGTGAGTTGCCCCAGTCCGGCAAACCCGGCACGCGGATTCCACAGCCACGACAGGGTCAGCAGCAGCGCCGCCATCCCCAGCAAGGTCTGCACCAGCGCCCACGCATAACTCACCCCGGCCACCGCCACCACGGCGAATACGCCCAGCGCCATCACCATGATGAGCAGCGACAGCATCAGGCCGTAGATGAAATCGAGCGTCGACGAGGCGCCGCGCTGGCGGCTGACCGGCAGGAACAGGATCACCAGCGGCAGCAGCGGCAAGCCGTAGCGCACTGCGGCCTGCAGCGCATCGGGCAGCCCGGCGCCGCCCAGGCTTTGCGGCAGCACCCAGGCCAGCAGCAGCGCCAGCAAATAGGCCAGCGCGAACAGGTAGGCCAGCCGCTGGCTGCGCGCGTTCTGCGAAGCCGCCACCGCACCCACCAGCCCCGCCAGAATCGCCAGCCACAGCGCCATCACCCAGGTGCCGTCGACCAGCACCAGCAGCGCCGCCATGGCGAACACCGGCAACGCGAGGCGCGGCTCGATGCGCGCCTCGCTGCGCACCAGCGGCTGCCACAGCAGGAACAGCCCGTAATGCGCCAGCAGGAAGGCACGCGTCACCGCCGCCTCGGCGTCGAACACCACGGCGGCGTGCAGCGCCAGCAGCATCAGCGCCAGCCAGCGTCCGGGCGCCACCCGCGTGAAAAACCCGACCAGCGAGGCCAGCCCGGCCTGCCGCGGCCTGTTCTCAGCAGACTCGGTCATACCAGGTCACGGCGCGCGGGAAATTCAGCATGACACTGCTATCGGCAATCCATCGGGGAAATGCAGTCCGACTGCGGCTGCGCGCAGCAACAAACATGACGGGATTCCGGCGGGCGCGTCGTATTTTCATCAACCCGGCCCCGGGCAATGCGTATTTATTCTCATTTTTTTATTGTAAATCAGAGAATTACAAACACTAACCCGGTGGCATGCATTTTGCACAATTGCACGCCAGGCAATAACACAACGGAGCCTTCCACCATGCCCCACCCCTTCCCGCAGCGCCAGTCGGGTTTCACCCTGATCGAGATCGCCATCGTGCTGGTCATCATCGGCCTGCTGCTCGGCGGCATTCTAAAAGGCCAGGAACTGATCACCCAGGCCCGCATCCGCAACGTCGCCAACGACTTCCAGTCGGTAACCGCGGCGATCAACCTGTATCAGGATCGCTATCGGGCTCTGCCGGGGGACGATCTGGGCGCCGCTGCCCGCTGGACTGCGACCGGCAGTACAACAACCAGCGGCAACGGCGACGGCACTATTGGCTCCGGCACAGCAGGGACACCTACTTATAATTCCAACACCGACACCGAGGAATCCCGTCTATTCTGGCAACACCTGCGTCTCGCAGGTCTCGTTGGCGGCGCAACCACCACCGGCGCAATCGGCACCGCCAATCCACCCAACGCCGCCTCGGGCGTAACAGGCGTGCAAAATGGCGCGTTCGGGATTCCAGGCTTGGTTATTTGCTCAAACAACCTGTCCGCCAAGATTGCGCAGGCAATTGATACGCAGTTTGATGATGGTATCGCCACAACCGGCACAGTGCGTGGTGCGACTGGCACTGCTGCAGGCACCACCGCCCCAACACTCAATTACGTTGATGACGGGGCCAATTTCTACGTAGTCTGCAAAGCGCCTTAACCCTGCAGCACTCTGAACTCCGCCGCCGCCAGTCCGTCGGCGGCGCCGCGCAGCACCAGCACGTCGCCAGCCTGGATACGGGTGTCGGGCTGGGGATCGATTCCCTTGATACCCTGGCGGCGGATCGCCACCACCTCCACCATTAACTCCTCCAGCGCCAGCTCTTCCAGGCTGCGCCCTACCGCGGCGGCGCCCTGCGTGAGCAGGACGGTATTGAGGCGCGGCTGGGTCTGCTGGTCCAGCTCGTCGTCGGCGTCGCTGGCGCCGCGGAAAAAACCGCGCATCATGGCGTAACGCGTTTCGCGCACATCGCGAACGCGTTTCAGCACCCTGGACAACGGCACCCCCACCAGCATCAGCGCGTGCGAGGCGAGCATCAGCGAGCCCTCCATCACCTCGGATACCACCTCGGCCGCCCCCGCCGCCTTCAGCGCGTCGATGTGGGTGTCATCGATGGTGCGCACCACCACCGGCAACTCCGGCTTGAGTTCGCGCACGTGGCGCAGGATCGCCATGCTCGAATGCACGTCGGAATAGGTCACCACCACCGCCTGCGCACGGGAAAGGCCGGCGGCGACCAGCACTTCGCGGCGGCTGGCGTCGCCGTACACGACCGACACGCCGGACGCCGCCACCGCGCGGATGCGCTCGGGGTCGGCATCGAGCGCGACGAAGCCGATGCCTTCGGCCTCCAGCAGGCGCGCCAGGTTCTGTCCACTGCGGCCGTAGCCGCAGACGATCACATGCCGGGTCTTGCCGAAGGTCTTGACCGCGATGTCGTGCACTTCCTTCGCCCGTCCGGCCCATTCGCTGCCGGCAAGCAGGCGGGTGAGCGTGTCCATGCGATTGATCAGCAACGGCGCGATCAGCATCGATACCACCATTGCCGCCAGCACCGGCTGGGTGATGCCGGCGCCCAGCAGCTTGAGGTCTGCCGCCTGCGCCAGCAGCACGAAGCCGAATTCGCCCGCCTGCGCCAGTCCCAGCGCGGTTCGCACGGCGGTGGGACGGCTGCTGCCGAAGGCCGTGGCCAGCCCGACGACCAGCACGCCTTTGCCGATGACGATGGCCGCCACCAGCAGCAGCACGCTGTTCCAGTTCAGCATCACCTGCATCAGGTCGAGCCGCATCCCGATGGTGACGAAGAACAGTCCCAGCAGGACATCGCGGAAAGGCTTGATGTCGTCCTCCACCTGGTAGCGGTATTCGGTTTCCGACACCAGCATGCCGGCAAGGAAGGCGCCGAGCGCCAGCGACAGTCCCGCCTTCTCGGTCAGGAAGGCCAGCCCCAGGGTGAACAGCAGCAGGTTCAGCGTGAACAGTTCGGGCGACTTGCGCCCCGCCACCCACTGGAACCACGGACGCATCACGCGCTGGCCGACGAACAGCAGAAACCCCAGCACCGCCACCGCCTTCAACACCGCCAGCCCCAGCACCATCCCCATGTCGTCGGCATCCTTGGCAAACGCCGGGATCAGGATCAGCAGCGGCACCACCGCCAGATCCTGGAACAGCAGCGCGCCGAAAATCTGCCGCCCGTGCGGCGTCTGGATTTCCAGCCGTTCGGCCAGCAGCTTCGACACGATGGCGGTCGACGACATCGACATGATGCCGCCCAGCGCAACCGCGGCCAGCAGCGGCAAATCGAGCAGCCAGGCGATGAGCGCGGCACATGCGATGGTCAGCACCACCTGCGCGCCGCCGAAGCCGAACACCGTCGTGCGCATGGTCATCAGGCGCGGCAGGCTGAACTCCAGGCCGATGGAAAACATCAGGAACACCACGCCGAATTCGGCCAGGTAACGCTCTTCTTCGCTGTCAGGAATCCATCCCAGCGCGAACGGGCCGATGACAATTCCTGTCACCAGATAGCCGAGCATGGTCGGCAGCCGCAGCGCGCGCGCCGCAGCCACCACCAGCACGGCGGCCGCAAGCAGGATCAGCACGAGCTGGAGGCTGGAATGCATCAAGGAAAACGGGGAGGGAAAGACAGGCTTTAGTATACTTGCCGACCATGCGGCCCCAATCCACCTCCCCCGAACATTTGCTGGTGCTGGCGCGCCAGGTGCTCGACATCGAAGCCGATGCCCTGCGCGCCGTGTCCGCGCGTCTCGACGCCGGCTTTGCCGACGCCGTGCAGCTGATCCTGGCGTGCAGCGGCCGCGTGGTGGTGTCGGGGATGGGCAAGTCGGGGCACATCGGCAGCAAGATCGCCGCCACCCTGGCGTCCACCGGCACCCCCGCCTTCTTCATGCACCCGGGCGAAGCCAGCCACGGCGACCTCGGCATGATCGCGCCCAACGACGTGGTGCTGGCGCTGTCGAACTCGGGCGAGAGCAGCGAAATCGTCAGCATCGTGCCGCTCATCAAGCGGCGTGGCGCCAAACTCATTGCGATGACCGGCAACCCCGGCTCGACCATGGCGCGCGAAGCCGACGTGCACCTCAATGCCGGCGTCGACAAGGAAGCCTGCCCGCTCAACCTGGCGCCCACCGCCAGCACCACCGCGGCGCTGGCGCTGGGCGACGCACTGGCGGTGGCATTGCTCGACGCGCGCGGCTTCTCGGCCGACGATTTTGCGCGCACCCATCCCGGCGGAAGCCTGGGGCGGCGGCTGCTCATCCATGTGCACGACGTCATGCACACGGGGGACGCGCTGCCGAAAATCGACAGCACCGCCTCGCTCAAGCTCGCCCTGCTCGAAATGACGCAAAAAGGGCTCGGCATGACCGCCGTGGTCGACGCCACCGGCAAGGTGGCGGGGGTATTCACCGATGGCGACCTGCGGCGGGCCCTGGAGCACGCGCTCGACCTGCAGCAGGCGCAGGTGGTCGACCTGATGACCAAAAACCCCAAAACAATCCGCGCGGACGAACTCGCCGTGGCGGCGGTAGAAAAAATGGAAACGCTGAAAATCAACGGCCTGCTGGTGGTCGACGCCGACAACACCCTGCTGGGTGCGCTCAACATGCACGACCTGCTGAAAGCGGGGGTGGTTTGATGGCTGCGGACCTCATCGCCCGCGCCCAGAAAATCCGTCTGATCGCATTCGACGTCGATGGCGTGATGACCGACGGAACCTTGTTCCTGGCCGACGACGGACAGGAATACAAAGGCTTCAATTCGCTCGACGGCCACGGCCTGAAAATGCTCAAGAGCAGCGGCGTCGAGCTTGCCATCATCACCGGACGCAGTTCGCGGGTGGTGGAACACCGCGCCAGGAATCTCGGCATCGAGATCGTCCACCAGGGCGCGCACGACAAGCTGGCGGTCTATGAAGCACTCTGCCGCGAACTCGGCATCGCCAGCGAAACCACCGCCTACATGGGCGACGACGTCGTCGATCTGCCGGTAATGCGGCGCGCCGGCCTGGCGATCACCGTGCCCGCGGCGCCCGATCTGGTTAAGGCGCACAGCCACCTGGTCACCACCCGCGAAGCCGGGCACGGCGCAGTGCGCGAAGCCTGCGAATTCCTGATGCGCGCGCAGGGCACGCTGGACGCGGCGCTGGCACCGTATCTGAAATGACACACCGTGCACGGGCCGCATCGCGCGCCACCGGTTCGAGGGCGGCATGATCGCGCGCGGGTCGCTGTGGCTTCCGCTGGCCATTCTGCTGCTGCTGGCTGCGCTCAGTTTCTGGATCGAACGTTCGGTGGAACTGCCGGCCAGCGACAGCCCGTCCGCCCGGACCGATCCCGAAGGCATTATGGAAAACTTCGATGCGCTGCGCACCGACCCGGCAGGCAACCCCCACTATCGCTTGTCCGCCAGGAAGCTCAAACATTATTCCGGCAGCAAGCGTACCGAACTGGAATCGCCGCGCTTCCTCCAGTTGGGCGTGCAGGCCGGCGAAGTGAGCGCGGAGGCGCGCGAGGCCACAGTTTCGCCCGACGGTCGCGAGGTGGATCTGCGCGGCAGCGTCGTCGTGGAACGCGCCGCCCGCCCGGGACAATCCGCCATGCTGCTGCGCACCGAGCGGCTGCTGGTTTTTCCCGAACGCGACCAGCTGCGCGCGCCGGGCGCGGTGAACATTCGCGACGCCACCTCGAATTTGCGCGCAAGCGCCATGGAATACGACGCCAGGCAACGCGTCATCAAACTGACAGGACGGGTGCAGGCCCGTTATATTTCCGGAAAAAGCTAAGGGCTTAGTTGACGCCATGCAAACATTGAAAACAGGGGTTTATGCGATTCTGTGCGCCGCCCTGCTGATCTCGCCCGCCCACGCCGAGAAGGCCGACCGCGACAAGCCGGTCAACCTCGAGGCCGACACGGTCACCCTCGACGACATCAAGAAAATCAGCGTCTACCAGGGCAATGTGATCCTGAGCCAGGGCACGCTGATGCTGCGCGCCGACCGCGTGCAGGTGACGCAGAATGCCGGCGGGCTCGACAAGATCAGCGCCGTCGGCCGTCCGGTGGCGTTCCGCCAGAAGCTCGATGGTCGCGATGAATTCATCGAGGGATTTTCCGACCGCATCGAGTTCGACAGCGCCAGCAGCCAGCTCGAACTGATCGGCCAGGCCCGCCTGCGGCGCGACGGCGACGAACTGCGCGGCGCGCAGATCTCCTACAACGCCGACACCGAGTTCTACAAGGTCGTCGGCCAGCCCGGCGCCCAGACCCCGAGCGGCCGCGTGCGCGCCGTGATCCGCCCGAAACCGCGCTCCGGGCAGCCCGCCGTCAAGCCATGAGCCGGATTTCCGCCCAGGGCCTGCGCAAGACGTATGGCAAACGCACCGTGGTGCACGACGTCTCCTTCGAGGTCGAAAGCGGCGAAGTGGTCGGCCTGCTCGGCCCCAACGGCGCCGGCAAGACCACCTGCTTCTACATGGTGGTCGGACTGGTCGCGGCCGATGGCGGCAGCGTGCAGATGGACACCCACGACCTCACCCACATGGCGATCCACCAGCGCGCGCGGCTGGGCTTGTCCTACCTGCCGCAGGAGCCGTCGATATTCCGCAAGATGACGGTGGAGGAAAACATCCGCGCCATCCTGGAACTCAAGCCTTACGGCAAGGACGAGCGCGACGAGCATCTCAACAACCTGCTCGAGGATCTGCACATCGAACATCTGCGCGATGCCGCCGCGGTCAGCCTGTCCGGCGGCGAGCGCCGCCGCGTCGAAATCGCCCGCGCACTGGCGATCAACCCGCGCTTCATTCTCCTCGACGAGCCTTTCGCCGGGGTCGACCCCATCGCCGTGATCGATATCCAGAAGCTGGTGCACTTCCTGATCGAACGCAACATCGGCGTCCTCATCACCGACCACAACGTGCGCGAAACCCTCGGCATCTGCGACCGCGCCTACATCATCAACGAAGGCCGCGTGCTGATAGCCGGCACGCCCGACCTCCTCATCCAGGACGACAACGCGCGCAAGGTCTACCTGGGTGAAAATTTCCGCCTGTAGGCGCGGCCTGCGCAGCTGAATCGCGGTACACTTGACTCAAGTCGGCACGATTTTTGCCGTAGTCAAGATTCATGAAACACAGCCTTCAACTCAAGCTCGGCCAGCACCTTGCCCTGACGCCACAATTGCAGCAGTCGATCCGGCTGCTGCAGTTGTCGACGCTGGAATTGAATCAGGAGCTGGAGCAGATGCTGCAGGACAACCCGCTGCTGGAACGCGAGGAAGAAGACGAAGCCGCTTACGCCGTTGCCGACGCACCGGCGCATACCGCCGAAGCCGAAGCGCAAGGCACGGAAACGCCAGCGCCGGAAAACGCCGAATCCGAACCGGCCGCCGCGCTGGACGATGCCGACTGGAACGACTACAGCGCCGCCAGCGGCGATGACGAAGACAACGACTATGCGCAGGGCTCGGTTTCGGGCGCGACGCTGCGCGAGCATCTGCTCAACCAGCTCATCGTCAGTCCGCTCACCCTGCGCGACCGCACCCTGGTCGCCGCGCTGATCGACGACCTCGACGAAGCCGGTTTCCTCACCCAGCCGCTGGCGGACATCGTCGCCAGCCTGCAGGCCGAAATCGAAGAACTCGAACCCGAAGAAGTCGAGACCGCGCTCAAGCATCTGCAAAACATGGACCCGACCGGAGTCGGCGCGCGCAATCTGGCCGAATGCCTGACCCTGCAACTGCGCGCCCTGCCGCCCGACACCCCGGCGCGCGATGCGGCCATGCGGCTGACCACGCATTACCTCGATCTGCTGGCCGCGCGCGATGTCGGCAAGCTGAAAAAGATGCTCGGCATCGACGACCTCGCGCTGCGCGCCGCCCGCTCCCTGATTCTTTCGCTCAACCCGCGGCCGGGCGCGGCCTTCGGCGCCGACGAAACGCACTACGTCATCCCCGACGTGTATGTGCGCAAGGTCAAGGGCATGTGGATCGCCAGCCTCAACGCCGACGCCATGCCGAAGCTGCGCGTCAACCGCGTCTATGCCGACATCCTGGCGCGCCACCGCGAGTCCGGAGGCAGCCAGCTGGCCAGCCAGTTGCAGGAGGCGCGCTGGCTGATCAAGAACGTGCAGCAGCGCTTCGACACCATCCTGCGCGTTTCGCAGGCCATCGTCGACCGCCAGAAGCACTTCTTCGAGCACGGCGAGGTGGCGATGCGGCCGCTGGTGCTGCGCGAAATCGCCGACGTGGTGGAACTGCACGAATCGACCATTTCGCGCGTCACCACGCAAAAATTCATGATGACGCCGCGCGGGCTGTACGAGTTGAAATATTTCTTCGGCAGCCACGTCGCCACCGATAGCGGCGGCGCCTGCTCGTCGACCGCCATTCGCGCACTCATCAAACAGCTGATCGCCGCCGAAAGCGGCAAGAAACCGCTGTCCGACGGCCAGCTGGCCGAGGTGCTCGGCCAGCAGGGCATCGTGGTGGCCCGCCGCACCGTCGCCAAATACCGCGAATCGCTGCAGATCCCTCCCGCCAACATGCGCCGCGCGCTTTGATCGCAAAGGCTTTCCGGGCAGCATCCGTCCGAAAAAAGGCCGCGCGCTTGAATGTGTCCTGCTTTCGCTCCACAATGAAATCGAGCGTGACGAATCGCTCCTGAAGCCGGAACAGAAACCGGCTCTCAGCATTTTTCAGCAGACTCTAGGAGGCGCTATGAATTTGAAGATTTCCGGTCATCACCTGGAAGTGACCCCAGCCATCCGCGACTATGTTTCCGAGAAGCTCAACCGCGTCAAGCGCCATTTCGACCACGTCATCAACCTGAACGTCATCATGCAGGTGGAAAAGCTGGTGCACAAAGTGGAGGCCACCCTGCACGTCAAGGGCCATGATTTCCATGCCAGCAGCGAAGACGGCAACATGTACGCGGCGATCGACCTGCTGGCCGACAAGCTGGACCGTCAGATCGTCAAGCACAAGGAAAAAATCTCGGATTTCCATCAGGACGGCGGCAGTTTGAAGCATCAACCGACGGAAAGCGCCGCCTGACGCCAAACCGCTTGAATCGAAGCCACGCACACCGGGGGCAGTTTGCCGCCTCCGGGCGTATAATCTGCAGGCGCCGGTTTTTCCAACCGGCTTTGCAACAGGCATGAACCTAATCACCCCCCTCATCACCCCTGACACCACCTTGCTGGATGTGAGCTTTACCAGCAAGAAAAAGCTGTTCGAACACGCAGCCGAACTGTTCGCCAGAACCCACGCGCTCAAGGCCCCGGATATTTTCACCAGCCTGTTCGAGCGCGAACGCCTCGGGTCGACCGCGCTCGGCCACGGAATCGCCATTCCGCACGGCCGCATCAAAGGCCTGAAGGATGCCAGCGGTGCGTTTTACCGGCTGAAAACCCCGCTGGAATTCGACGCCCCCGACAACCAGCCGGTTTCCCTGTGTTTCATCCTGCTGGTTCCCCAGGACGCCAACGAACGCCATCTGCAAATTCTCGGCGAGCTGGCGCAGCTGTTCGGCGACGACGCCATGCGCGCGAAAATGCTGGCCGCCGCCGCGCCGCACGACCTCATTGCGCTGCTCGGCGCATGGACGAGCTAAGCCGCGTTTCGGTTGCAACCCTGTTCCGCGACATGGCGGGACAGCTTGGCCTGCAATGGGTGGCCGGACGCGACGGCGGCCAGCGCATCCTGTCTTCCGAAACCATCCAGAAACCGGCCCTGGCCCTCATCGGCCACCTGAATTTCGTGCACCCGAACCGGGTGCAGGTACTCGGACCCGCCGAAATGGACTACCTGCGCGGCCTGTCCGAATCCGGCCTGCAGGAAGCCATCGGGCAGCTGTTTTCGAGCGAACTCGCCGCCATCGTCGTCTCCAACGGCGAAACCGTGCCGGTCTTTTTAAGCGATGGCGCAGAGCGCACCGAAACACCGTTGTTCACCTCGACCCTCGCCAGTCCGGTCCTGGTGTCCTATCTGGGGCATTACCTGACGCAGCACCTGGCCGAATCCACTTCGATCCACGGCGTGTTTCTCGAAGTCCTCGGCACCGGCGTGCTCATCAAGGGCGACGCCGGGGTCGGCAAAAGCGAACTGGCGCTGGAACTCGTCACGCGCGGTCATCGGCTGGTCGCCGACGACGTGGTCGAATTGAGGCATGTCGCGCCGGAAACGCTGGAAGGCAATTGCCCGCCGCTGATCCGCGACTTTCTGGAAGTGCGTGGGCTCGGCATCCTCAACATCCGCTACCTGTTCGGCGAAACGGCGGTCAAGCTGCAGAAGAACCTCAAGCTCGTCGTCGAGCTGGTGCATCCGCAGGAGATCGGCGAAGTCGGCCTCAACCGGCTCGACATGGTGGCCTCCACCGAAACCATCCTCGACGTCGCCATTCCCAAGGTGCGCATCCCGGTCGCGGCTGGCCGCAACCTGGCGGTGCTGGTCGAAGTGGCGGTGCGCAATCACATTCTGAAAAGCCGCGGCATCAATCCGGTCGAGCAGTTCATCAAGCGCCAGCAGGCAGCCATCGACGGGGGCGGCTGAGATGCAGATCGTGCTGGTTTCAGGCTTGTCGGGCTCGGGTAAAAGCATCGCCATCGCGGTATTGGAAGACGTCGGCTACTACTGCGTCGACAACCTGCCTCTCGCCATGCTGCAGCCGCTGGTCGACTACCTGAAGCGCGAAGGCCACGACCGCATCGCCATCGCCATCGATGCGCGCAGCGGCGCAAGTTTCACGCAGCTGCCGCTGATCGCCGAAGCGCTGCGCAACCAGGGCGCCGACCTGCGGGTGATCTTTCTCGAAGCGAAAACCCTGTCGCTGGTCAAACGCTTTTCCGAAACGCGGCGGCGGCACCCGCTGTCCAGCGACAGCGTTTCGCTGCAGGAGGCCATCCAGCTCGAACGCGAGATGCTCGCCGAGATCGCGCCGCTGGCGCACCGCATCGATACCAGCGACCTCTCCGCCTCGGCGCTGCGGCTATGGATCAAGGATCTGATCGGCCAGGATCGTTCGCGCATCACCCTGCTGTTCGAATCCTTCGGCTTCAAGCACGGCATTCCGCTCGACGCCGATCTGGTGTTCGACGTGCGCTGCCTGCCCAATCCGCATTACGTCGCCGAGTTGCGTCCGCTCACCGGGCGCGACCGGCCGGTGCAGGATTTTCTCGAAGCCAGCCCCAACGCCATGGCGCTGCTGGCCGACATCCGCGGCTTCGTCGAAAACTGGCTGCCGTGCTTCATTCGCGACCACCGCGCCTACCTGAGCGTGGCCATCGGCTGCACCGGCGGCCAGCACCGCAGCGTCTACTTCGCCGAAACGCTGGCTGCCGCCTTCCGCGAACGCGAGCAGGTGCTGGTACGGCACCGCGAACTGAGCTGATGCTGCTGCGTGCCGGCGATATCGGCGTGCTGCTGGCGGGCGGAGGCATCGTCGTCGCGCTGGCGGTGTTTGCCTGGGGCGGCGGACGCGGCGACACCGTCGTCATCCGCGCCGCCGGGCAGGTGGTGGAGACCGCGGCGCTCACCCACCCGCAGCGCTTTGCCGTTGACGGCCCGCTCGGCACCACGCGGATCGAAATCGAACCCGGCCGCGCCCGCGTGGCGGCCGACCCCTCGCCGCGCCAGCTGTGCGTGAAGCAGGGCTGGCTCACGCAATCGGGGCAGGCAGCCCTGTGCCTGCCGAATCAGGTCAGCCTCGAAATCCGCGGGCATGCCTCGGCCTATGACACACTCGGCTATTGATCTGCCCGTTACCGCGGACGACCGCCGCATCGCGCGGCTGGCGGCAATGGCGATCGGCCTGACGCTGGCCGAAGCGGCGATCCCCAGCCCCATCCCCGGGGTGAAACCCGGGCTCGCCAACATCGTCGTCCTGCTGGTGCTGCTGCAGCACGGCTGGCGCGCGGCGGTCTGGGTATCGGGTTTGCGCGTGCTGGCCGGCAGCCTGCTGCTGGGCAGCCTGTTTGCGCCGGGCTTCTGGCTGTCGGCGGCCGGCGCCCTCGCCAGCCTGGCGGTGCTGGCACTGGCACGCCACCTGCCCGCGCGCGCATTCGGCCCGGTCAGCCTGTCGGTGCTGGCGGCCTGGGGGCACATCGGCGGACAGCTTGCGCTGGCCGGCGCATGGCTGCTGCCGGGCGCAGCGCTGATCAAACTGCTGCCCGTGTTTGCCGCCGCCGCCCTGGTTTTCGGCGCCGTCAACGGCGTCATCGTGGCGCGTCTGCTTGCCGTCCCGGAAGCGGACAGACGGACGCCGCCATGAACCGCAGCCGGCTGCCCGCAAGCGCCAGATGCGATCCGCGCGGCGCAATGGCGGCGCAGTAGATTATTGGCGGCATCCAAGCGACAATTCGCGCCATGCATCCGCCCCTCAATACCGTCACCCTCGCGCTTTCCGGCGCGTCCGGCATGGCCTATGGCCTGCGTCTGCTTGAATGCCTGCTGGCTGCCGATCTGAATGTTTACCTGCTGGTATCGCAGGCCGCCCACCTCGTCGCCAAGCAGGAGCTTGGCGTGACGCTGCCCGCGCGCGCCGGCGATCTCGAAAAACAGTTGTCCGCCGGCCTCGGTGCAGGCGACGGCCAGCTGCGCGTATTCGGCCGCGAAGACTGGAATGCGCCGCTCGCGTCGGGCTCCAACCCGGCCGACGCGATGGTGGTATGCCCATGCTCGATGGGCACGCTCGCCGCGATCGCGCACGGCCTCTCCGACAACCTGATCGAGCGCGCCGCCGACGTCATGCTGAAGGAACAGAAGAAGCTGATCCTCGTTCCGCGCGAAGCGCCGTTTTCCACCCTGCACCTGGAAAACATGCTGGCGCTGTCGAGGATGAACGCCGTCATCCTGCCCGCCAACCCCGGCTTCTATCACCGGCCGCAAAGCGTCGAGGACATCGTCGACTTCATCGTCGCGCGCATCCTCGACCAACTGGGCATCCAGCACGCGCTGATGGCGCGGTGGGGCGACGACCGTTGAGCGCCATGCCCGGACAGGCCAGCTTGCCGCTATTCCCGCTCAATACCGTGATCTTCCCCGGCGGGCAGTTGCCGCTGCGGATTTTCGAGCAGCGCTATCTCGACATGGTCAAACAGGCCATCGCCGAAAACACGCCGTTCGGCATCTGCGCCATCCGCGAGGACGCCGGGAGCGGCGCCCCTGCCATTCCCTACTCCGTCGGCACGCTGGTCCGCGTCACCGACTGGGACATGCCGCAAACCGGCATCCTGCATATCGGCACCCGGGCGGAGGCGCGTTTCGTCATCCGCAGCACCCATACCGAGTCCGGCGGCCTGCTCGTCGGCGCGGTGGAAGCCCTCAGCAGCGAGGCCGCCACCGCGGTCCCGGAAGAACTGGAACTTGCCGTCGAGATCCTGCGCCACATCATCGACGAATACGGCGACGCGCGTTTCCCCGCACCGCACGAATTCGGCAACGCCGTATGGGTGGGCTACCGGCTGTCCGAAGTGCTGCCGCTCACGCTTTCCATCAAACAGAGTCTGCTGGAAATGAACGACAGCGTGACCCGCCTGCGCATCCTCACCGAATTCCTCAGGAAGCAGATCAACTGATGGCACGCTTCTATCCCGCTCTCGAAGCCAGACACCGTGCCTTCATCTCCGCACAGAAGCTGTTCTTCACCGCCAGCGGCACCGCCGCCGGCCGCATCAATTTGTCGCCCAAGGGGATGGACAGCCTGCGCGTGCTTTCCGATTCCCGCGTCGCCTATCTCGACCTCACCGGCAGCGGCAACGAAACCGCCGCCCACCTGCTGCACGATGGCCGCATGACGCTGATGTTCTGCAGCTTCGACGCCGACCCGCTGATCCTGCGGCTATACGGGCACGGCCGCGCCGTGCGCCGGCAGGATTCCGAGTGGGGCGAATTGCGCCGCCACTTCCCCGCCCTTCCCGGCGAGCGCCAGCTCATCGTCCTCGACATCGAATCGGTACAGACCTCGTGCGGCTATGCCGTGCCGAGGTACACCTACGCAGGCGAACGCGACACGCTGGCACGCTGGGTCGACAAGAAAGGCCCGCTCGGCCTCGTTGATTACTGGCGCGAAAAAAACCGCTTCAGCATCGACGGCCTGCCCACCGGATTACTGGAGGATGCGTGATGAAAACGACCCTGATTCCGCTTGCATTGATCCTGGCCGGCTGCGATCCCACTCCGCCGCCACATCCGGAAACCGAACGCGCCCAGAGCCCGGCATTCGCAACGCAGACTCAGGCGATGGAAAAAGCGCGCGCGGTGGAAGCCCGGCTGCTGGAAGCGGCGGAGGCGCAGCGCGCGCAGGCGGAAGGCGCGCCGCCGCCGTAGGCAGGCGTCACGCGGCCAGCAGCCGCTGCACCACCGCCCCCGCCAGCATCAGGCCGAACAGCGGCGGCATGTAGCTGATGGTGCCGTTGACCGCGCGGGCGCGGCCGCGCCCCTCGACCGGCTGCGGCGGCAACGGGGCACGCCCGGCTTCGTCGGAAAACACGGTGAGCACGCCCTTGGCAATGCCGCGCTTGCGCAGGCGCTTGCGCATCACCGAGGCGAGCGAACACATGCTGGTTTTCGAAATATCGGCGATCCGGATGCGGGTAGGGTCGAGCTTGTTGCCAGCACCCATGCTGGACGCCACGCGCAACCCCCGCTCGACGCTGCTGACGACCAGCGCGACCTTGCAGTTGAGCGAATCGATGCAATCGACGACGAAATCGACATCGGCCGGCACGCTGTCGGCCACGGTTTCCGGAATCAGGAACTCACGGATCACGGTGAGCTGGCAGTCCGGGTTGATGTCGCGGATGCGCGCCGCCATCAACTCGGCTTTCGGCTGCCCGACCGTGGACAGCAGCGCTGGCAGCTGGCGATTGATGTTCGATGCCGCGACGACGTCGTGATCGATCAGGGTAAGCCGTCCCACCCCCGCACGCGCCAGCGCCTCGGCGCAATACGAGCCGACGCCGCCCAAACCGGCCACCAGCACGTGTGCATTGGCTAGCCGCGCCTGCTCGCCGGCATCGAGCAGAATCCGGGTACGTTCAAACTGCGGCGGCAAGACTGCGTCCATCGGCTAAAATTCCCTCATGGTTAAATGGCTGGTCACACTCGTTCTGGCACTATTGGTATTGGGACTGCTCACCCCCTGGCTCAACCGTCTGGGGCTGGGGCGGCTGCCCGGCGACGTTCAGGTCAAGCGCAAGCGGGGCGTATTCTACTTCCCCTTTACCAGTGTCATTCTCATGTCGCTGGCGCTCTCCCTGCTGGCCTATCTGCTGGGCCGCTGAACCCGGCCCGCCCCCTGTTGCCTCCCCCGAAATGAACAAAGCATTCGTGAAAGAAACCGATGGCCCGGATGCCGATGAAGACGACATCGTCGCGCCGGCGCTGCCTGCCGGGTCGAAGAACTACATGACGCCCGCAGGTTACGCGCGGCTGGACGCCGAATTCAACCAGCTGTGGAAGGTCGAGCGACCCAGGCTGGTGGAAACCATCTCCTGGGCGGCAAGCAACGGCGACCGATCGGAAAACGGCGACTACATCTACGGCAAGAAGCGGCTGCGCGAAGTCGACCGCCGCATCCGTTTCTTGTCCAAGCGGCTGGAGCACGCCGAGGTTGTCGATCCCGCCAGCCGCGAGGACACCGATCAGGTATTTTTCGGCGCCACCGTCACCGTCGCCGACCAGGACGGCAGCGAATCCACCTATGCCATCGTCGGCATCGACGAGGCCGACGCCGGACGCGGCCGCATTGCGTGGATTTCACCGATGGCACGCGCACTGCTGAAGGCGCGCGAGGGCGACCGCGTCAGCGTGCAGACCCCGGATGGGCGGCGCGAGGTTGACATCGTCGCGGTGCGCTATCAGGCCATCGATTGAGCGGAATGCGGCAACGCCGGGGCAATCGCCTCAGTTCAACGCGCTCGCCAGCAGGCGCCGGTAGCGGCTCACCAGTTCGCCGCTGCCCAGCAGGGTGAAAACCGAGAGCAGGGTTTTGCGGCCGATGTCGTCCTCGAAGCCGCGGTCACGGCGGACGATTTCCAGCAGCTGCACCATGCCGGGCTCGAACCGGCCGGCCGCCACATGCAGGTTGGCGAGCTTCAGCCGCGCCTCCAGATCGTTTTCATCCGCCGCCACCCGCGCGCTCAGCTCAGCCTCGTCCGCGTCCGCCGTGCCGACGAACTGTAGCCGGGCCTTGAGTTGCGGCGCACGCGGGTCGGCGTCGTCCGGCACGCTCGCGAGCAGGCGGCTGGCTTCGTCGGCTTCGCCCAGATCGAGCATGATTTCAGCGGCATCGAGTCGTATGCCGACATGGGCGGGGGCGAGTCTTGACGCATCGGCCAGCCGCTGCAGCGCGGCCGAGGTATCGCCCGCAAGACGCAGTTCGGCGGCCTGCGCACGCAGTTCGTCCGCCGGGCTCGGAATGAGGCGGTCGAGAAAGGCGCGCACCTCGCCTTCCGGCAGCGCGCCGGAAAACTCGTCGACCGGCTCGCCGTCGATGAAGGCCTTGACGCTGGGAATGCCGCGCACCGCGTAACGCGCGGCGAGTTCCTGGTTGTCGTCGGAGTTGATCTTGGCGAGCAGGAACTTGCCGCCGTATTCCGCAGCGAGTTTTTCCAGGATGGGTTTCAGCGATTTGCACGGGCCGCACCAGGGCGCCCAGAAATCGACCACCACCGGGCGCTGCCTCGATTCTTCGAGGACGTGTTGCTGGAAGTCGGCAAGGCCGACGTCGAGTGCGTGTTCGGACATGGTGACTCCGCTTCAATCGCCGGGTCGCATCGATCCGGCTTAAATCAGACTGCCTTAAATCTGCCTGGCCAGTTCGGCCGCCATTCCGGTATAGGACGCCGGCGTCAACGTTTTCAGGCGCGCCTTCTCGGCATCCGGAATCGTCAGGCCGTCGATGAAGCCGTGCAGCGTGTCGCGCGTGATGCCGGCCTTGCCGCGCGTCAGCTCCTTCAACTGCTCGTAGGGATGGGCGACGCCGTAACGCCGCATCACGGTCTGGATCGGCTCGGCCAGCACTTCCCAGTTGGCGTCGAGATCGGCCGCCAGCGCAGCCGGGCTGGCTTCGAGCTTGCCGAGACCGCGCAGGCAGGATTCGTAGGCGAGCAGGCTGTAGCCGAAGCCGACGCCCATGTTGCGCAGCACGGTGGAATCGGTGAGATCGCGCTGCCAGCGCGAAACCGGCAGCTTTTCCGCCAGATGCCGCAGCACCGCGTTGGCCAGCCCCAGGTTGCCTTCGCTGTTCTCGAAGTCGATCGGGTTGACCTTGTGCGGCATGGTCGAAGAGCCGACCTCGCCTGCCTTGAGCTTCTGCTTGAAGTAGCCCACCGAGATGTAGCCCCAGACGTCACGGTTGAGGTCGACGAGGATGGTGTTGGCGCGCGCGATCGCGTCGTACAGCTCGGCCATGGCGTCGTGCGGCTCGATCTGGATGGTGTAGGGATTGAAGCTCAGTCCCAGCTCCATGACGAAGCTGCGGGCGAAGCCTTCCCAGTCGAGATCGGGATAGGCCGACAGGTGCGCGTTGTAGTTGCCGACCGCGCCGTTGATCTTGCCCAGCAGCTCGACCGAGCCGATGGCATCCCACGCCCGCCGCAGGCGGTAGACGACATTCGCCAGTTCCTTGCCGACGGTGGTGGGCGAGGCGGGCTGGCCGTGGGTGCGCGACAGCATCGGCAGGTCGGCCAGTTCGTGCGCCAGATCGGTCAGGCGCGCAATCAGCTTTTCCAGCGCCGGCAGCAGCACGCCGTCGCGCGCGCCTTTCAGCATCAGGGCATGCGACAGGTTATTGATGTCTTCCGAGGTGCAGGCGAAATGGATGAACTCGGCTACCGCGGCGACTTCCGCGCTGGCCGCGGTTTTTTCCTTGAGGAAATATTCCACCGCTTTCACGTCGTGGTTGGTGGTGGCCTCGATGGTTTTGACGCGCTCGGCATCGGCCACCGAAAACGTGTCGGCAATGCCGTCGAGCAAGGCGATGGCCGCGGCGGAAAACACCGGCACCTCGGCGATGGCAGGCTCGGCGGCCAGCGCCTTCAGCCATTCGATCTCGACGATGACGCGGTATTTGATCAGGGCATACTCGCTGAAGAAATCGCGCAGCGGCGCGGTCTTGCCGCCGTAGCGGCCATCCAGCGGAGAAAGAGCGGTCAGTGCATTGAGTTCCATCGTGTCATCCCGTGTTATCCGTTATTCAGTGATTGGTCCATGCGGCGCGCCATGCCAAACGGTGCGCCTGTCGCGCCGCATTAAACGGTGCGCCTGTCGCGGACGGCCTGCGCCAGCGTGCCGCTGTCCACATATTCCAGTTCGCCGCCGGCCGGCACCCCGCGCGCCAGCCGGCTGACCTTGAGGCCGCGCGCTTTCAGCAGCTCGCCGATCGTGTGCGCGGTGGCTTCGCCTTCCGGCGTGAAGTTGGTCGCCAGGATCACCTCCTCGACCACGCCGTCGAGCGCACGATTGATCAGCCGTTCGAGGTGGATCTCGCGCGGGCCGATGCCGTCGAGCGGGGAGAGGCGTCCCATCAGCACGAAATACAGGCCGTCGTAGCTTTGCGTGACTTCCATCATGTTGAAGTCGGCCGGCATTTCGACCACCGCCAGTTGCCGTTTGTCACGGCGCGCGCTGGTGCAGACTTCGCACACCTCCGCCTCGGAAAAATTGTTGCACAGGCGGCAATGATGCAGATGCGTCAACGCATGGTGGAGCGCCCCGGCAAGCTGCTCGGCGCCGCGCCGGTCGCGCTGCAGCAGGTGATAGGCCATGCGCGCCGCCGACTTGGGGCCGACGCCCGGCAGCACGCGCAGGGCGGCGATCAGGTGCTCCAGTGCGGCGGGCTGCACAGACAGCGCCTCAGAACGGCAGCTTCATTCCCGGCGGAATCGGCAGGCCGGCGGTGACGCTGCCCATTTTTTCCTGCACCGTCGATTCGACCTTGCGCACCGCATCGTTGACCGCGGCGGCCACCAGGTCTTCCAGCATTTCGCGGTCGTCGCCCATCAGGCTGGGATCGATGGTGACGCGGCGCACGTCGTATTTGCAGGTCATCGTCACCTTGACCATGCCGGCGCCGCTCTGCCCC
>MKUE01000121.1 GCA_001897675.1 Thiobacillus sp. 65-1059
AAAAAAAGAAGGTCCCGCTGGTAACTTTCAAGCGTGTTCGGAGAAAGCCGCCTCTCGGCCGCGAGGTGTTGGAGGTAGGCCGCAACATGCTGTCGGGAAAGCGTCGTGGCTTCCTTATTGTCCATGTCGGACATCATCAAGTCTCATGGTCTCAGTTTCTCAACCGGGCGGGGATGATCTCCGCCCGGGTACTACCGTTTACCCAAGGATCCAGGCCGTGATCATGAAGATCGCCAATCCGTTCCAGGAGCATATGCTATTCGCAGATAGCATATCGCTTCCTGAGCGACCGTGCTGGCCATTTTGGGCTTCCGGAAAAGCTCAAGTTCACGCTTTTTCAGATTGTCTTTGAGCAGATTGATTTCTTCAACCAGTGCATCCAGCTCGTTCCAGCGCGCTTCGAGCCCGGCATCCCGTATATTCCTCTTGAACGCGGCCTGTCTTTCCCTGTTGGTTGCAACCATGGAATCGACCCCTCGATCGCCGTTACTGGTGATCCTCGACTACTCCGCGCCAGCGTAGGAAAGGGCTTTCTCCCCTTGTAGCGACGCAATCAGCGGGCAAGACACGTTCCCCTTCCGCGCGTGGCAGGCGCACACAAGCTCGGACAGCACAGACTCCATGCTCGCCAGATCAGCCAACTTCTCTCGCACGTCTTTGAGCTTGTGCTCGGCTAAGTGGCTGGCTTCCTCGCAGTGGGTGCCGTCCTCCAGCCGCAGCAACTCTGCGATTTCGTCCAGGCTGAAACCCAACCGTTGGGCCGATTTCACGAACCGCACGCGCGTCACATCCGCCTCACCATATCGGCGAATACTGCCGTAGGGCTTGTCCGGCTCCGGCAGCAAGCCCTTGCGCTGATAGAAGCGGATGGTTTCCACATTGACCCCGGCCGCCTTGGCGAAGGCGCCGATGGTCAGATTTTCCAGATTGATCCCCATACCGCTTGACTCCGTACATGACTACGGAAGTAACGTTACGCTATTCATCCAAGATCCGGAAGGGAGAAAAACATGTTGCAAGAGAAAGCCGGGCGCTTGCCGCTCATCGGCGGCGTCATCGCCGCTATCGCCGCTTCCCTGTGTTGTATCGGCCCGCTGGTGCTGGTCATGCTCGGCGTCGGCGGCGCCTGGGTGGCCAATCTCGCCGTGCTGGAGCAGTTTCGGCCCTACTTCCTCGGGGCGGCCGTCATTGCCCTGTTCTTCGCCTGGAAAAAAATCTACCGCGCTCCAGCGGCGGCCTGCACGCCAGGTTCGCTGTGCGCCATGCCCCAGACCAACCGCATCTATAAGGTTCTGTTTTGGATGGTGGCCGTGCTTGTCGTTCTCGCCCTGATCTTTCCCTACCTCGCCCCGCTGTTTTACTAAAGGAGTCTCGTCATGAAAACGCTCGTTTCGGCGCAAGCCAAAAAACTGATTCTCGCCTCAATCCTGGCTTTCGCTTTCGCTTTCGCCGATGCCGCATTCGCCGCCGTGCGCACCGTCACGCTGTCCGTGCCCGGCATGTACTGCGCGGTCTGCCCGATCACCGTGAAGAAGGCGCTGGTCAAGGTGCCGGGTGTGTCGAAGGCGGTCGTTTCCTTCGAGAAAAAAGAAGCCGTCGTGACCTTCGACGATGCCAAAACCAGCGTCAAGGCGCTGGAAGACGCCACCTTCGAGGCGGGCTATGAATCCACCGTGAAAGGTGAAAAAACCAAATGAGCGAGCAGATCCTCCACCTAACGGGCATGACCTGCGACCATTGCGCCGCATCCGTGAAACAAGCACTGTTGTCGGTCGCAGGCGTAAGCCGTGCCGACGTGTCCTACGCCGCAGGCACCGTCCAGGTTGAAGCCGCAAGCGACGTTCCAGCATCAGCTCTGCTCGATGCCGTGCGCGCCAAGGGCTTCGGCGCGGAAGTCGCGCGCAGCGCCTCGCCCAAGACCGAAGCCAAACTCAGCGTCGCCATCATCGGCACCGGCTCGGGCGCCTTCGCGGCCGCCATCCGCGCAGTGGAAGAAGGCGCTGAAGTGACCGTGATCGAAGCGGGTATCGTCGGCGGCACCTGCGTCAATGTCGGCTGCGTGCCGTCGAAAATTCTGATTCGCGCAGCCCACGTGGCGCATCTGCAAGCCAAACACCCGTTTCCTGGTCTGGCCAAGCATGCGCCCGTGCTGGATCGCAAGGCACTGGTCGCGCAGCAGCAGGCGCGGGTGGAAGAACTGCGCCACGCCAAATACGAAAGCATTCTGGAAAGCAATCCCGGCATTAAACTGCTGCGCGGCTTCGCGCGCTTCGAGGATGCCAGGACCCTCGTCGTGCGCCAAGTCGACGGCAGCGAACAGCGCCGCACGCCCGACCACATCCTGATCGCCACTGGCCGCTCGCCGCAGATTCCGGACGTGCCAGGTCTCGCCGGAACGCCGTTCTGGACTTCGACCGAGGCATTGATCGCCGAGGAAACGCCGACCCATCTGATCGTATACGGCGGCTCGGTGGTCGCGCTGGAACTCGCGCAGGCGTATCTGCGCTTGGGCAGTCGCGTCACCCTCGTGGCACGCGGCACGCTGTTGTCGAAGGAAGACCCGGCCATTGGCGACGGGCTCAAAGCGGCACTGGAAGAAGAGGGCATGCGGGTTCTCACGAACGCCGCCGTGAAATCCGTACGCTTCGACGGCAAGGCATTTGAGCTTGAAACAAGCATAGGTGCGCTCAGCGGTGACCGCCTACTCATCGCCACCGGACGCAAACCCAACACAGCGGGGCTCGATCTCGCGCGCGCGGGCGTAACCATGGATGCCAGCGGCGCCATCGTCGTAGACGACCATCTGCGCACTTCCGTACCCCACATCTATGCGGTCGGCGACTGCACCACTGCGCCGCAGTTCGTGTACGTGGCGGCGGCGGCCGGCACCCGCGCGGCCATTAACATGACCGGCGGCGATGCCGTGCTTGATCTCTCGGTGGTGCCGGCGGTGGTGTTCACCGACCCGCAAGTGGCCACGGTGGGCCTCACCGAAGCGCAGGCAAATACGCTTGGAATGGAAACCGACAGCCGCACCCTTACGCTCGACAATGTGCCGCGCGCACTGGCGAATTTCGACACGCGTGGCTTCATCAAACTGGTGGCGGACAAAAATACCGGGCACCTGCTGGGTGCACAGGTGTTGGCGGGAGAAGGCGGCGAGATCATCCAGACTGCCGCGCTGGCTATTCGCAACCGTATGACGGTCGCCGATCTGGCCGGGCAACTGTTCCCTTACCTCACCATGGTAGAGGGGCTGAAGCTCTGCGCCCAGACCTTCACCAAGGACGTGAAGCAGTTGTCCTGCTGCGCTGGGTGACTCGCTCTGGCGCTCAGGGACGCCAGTAGCGGTAATTTTCCATCTGCAGGCGAATCATCTCCGGCGCGCCGGCGGGGACGAACTCTACCTCCAGCGGGAAATCGGCATCGGTGTACCCTTGCCCACGCATACTGATGCGGCAAGCCTTGAAGCGAACGCCTTCCCGCGCCAGCGCGGCGAGCAGCGTCGCAGTATCGTTGTTGTCGGCCAGCAGCGAGGCAATGCCACCCTCGTAGGCCACCACCTCGATTCTCACCTTGTGCGGACCGATATCCTCCAGCACCTTGGCGATTTGCATGAATGCGCGCCGCTGCGCATCGGAATCGCCGATGGTCATTTGCATGACGAACGGAACCGGCTTCGGCCCGGCCGCCTGGGCATTGATGCCGAACAATCCAGACAAAACGCAGGACAACAGCCATGCACGCAATGCAAACCTCATGAAGCCTCCTACGCGACAAGACCGGGGATGAAAAGGAAATAGGCATTCAGCATGTAAAGCCCGGAGAGAATCAGGAGCAGCGCGCCGATAACCTCGAAGATTTTCTGCGCATGCCGCAGCGGCTTCAGGCTTTCCAGCCAGCCCACCGCCCACGCGCCCAGGATGATCGGCACCGCGCGCCCAAGGGCGAACGCCAGCAGCAGCGTCGCGCCGAACAGCGGCGAGCCGATGCCGGTGGCCACGCCCAGCAGGATCACCAAGGCTGGCGCGCAGAATGGACATATCGCCACTGAAAACGGAATGCCCAGAGCGAACGCGCCCCAGCCGTTCTCGGCGCGCCTGGCGCGAAACCGGATGACGGGAAGCGGCAGCCTGATCCATCCCGGCCACATCAGGCCCAGCAGGATCAGGAGCGGCCCCAGCACCAGCCCCCATTCCCGGCCCAGGAGTGTTTGCACCCACATCCCGCCCAGGCCGGCCGCCGCACCCAGGAACACATGCATCAGGACCATGCCGGCGATGAACATGGCGCCGAAGCGCACGGCGCGCTTCGTCTCATGGGCCTTGGTCACATAGGCGAGCGAAACCGGAATGGCGGCCAGCGCCACCGGGTTGAAACTGAAGATAAAGCCTGCGGCAAAACCGACCCCCAGCGATGCGAGGCTTGCCTGCTCCAGTGTCGTTTGCAATGCGGTCATGTCCATGTTTCAGATGCCTGTCTGCCAGATCAGAAAAGCGCCGCCCCACAGCAACAGGGCCGTCACGTAGGGGCTCGCTCCGGCGGCCTTGCCCAGGAATGCCAGATGCGCCGCATTCAAGCCATGCAGGCTGTCCCATACCGTGGGCAGCGAAAACATCCCGGCGAAGGCCAGCCCCGCCCCGAGCGCGAGGTCGATGCGCTGGCTCAGGGCGGCGATGACGCCGACCACGGCCACCAGCGGCAGGGTGCAGGCGGGCAGCGTCAGGCCCAGCCTGAGCGCCTGCGGCAGGCGGCGCCCACCCGGGATGAGGCGAAAGAATTCGAGATGGGGAACCGGCAGATAAACCCGGCGGGTCACCAGATAGACCGCGCCGATGATGCCGAGCATAAGCGCCGCCTGTGGCGCGGAGAGCCCGTCGAGACCGATGGCGGCAGCGGCGCCGAAGAGGCCTGCCAGCAAGGCGCTTCGCGAAAGGACCAGTTGGGCGAGCGCCGCGCGACGCTGGCGCGCCACGTCATGGCTGCTGCGGGCGGCGAACAGGGTATGCGTGGCGATGGTGCAGGGTTCGAAAAAGGCCAGCAGACCCAGCCCCGCCGCCGTCACGAGCAACAAGGTGCTCATGCTGCATGTCCCTGTTGGAGCCGCTTTTCGAGTTCCGCCCGCAGTTTGCCGGCACTGGGCAGCGACGCGAACACGAGTTTTCCGTCGATGGCGATGGAGGGCGACACCATCACGCCGAGGTCCACGGCGTAATCCATTTCCTCCAGGATGTTCACGTCGCGCCACTGCACCTTGTCCGCGCCCAACTCTTCCGCGACCGCCTTGAGCATGGTCCTGGCCTGGCCGCATTTGCCGCAGCCCGGCGAGGAAAACACTTCGATCTTGATCATCGTTTTTCTCCTTTGCCTTGTTTGGCCATGCTGTTTTCCAGTGCCGCGAGGATGGGGCACTCGTCCAGCGGACGGGTCTCGTCATCGCAGATGGCGATCAGCCCGGAAAGCGCGCCGGACATGGCCTGCAGCGCGCGGATCTTGTGTTCCAGTTGCAGTTTCTTGGCGATGGCCACGCTCTTGACGTCCTTGCAGCAGGCCGCGTCGCTGTTTTTCAGGGTCAGCAGTTCCCGGATTTCCGACAGGCTGAAGCCGCACTGCTGCGCCTGCCTGATGAAACGCAGGCGCCGCACGGCATCCTCGTCATAGAGACGATAGCCGGCCCCGGTCTTGGTGGCAGGCGCGAGCAGACCCTCCTTCTCGTAATAACGAACCGTGTCGGCCGTGACGTCGGTTTCGCGTGCGAGTTTTCCGATGGTGCGCATGACTGACTCCTTCATTGACCGGTAGTCTAAACCTTGGAGTCGGGACCATGGTCAAGAGGAATTGTTACAGCGATCTGGAGGCAGAGCGCGTGGGTGCTTGGTTGTCGAATGGCTGCTTGCGCCAACTGGTGTGCAGCGCCTTCTGCTTGATTCCGGGCAGGCTCCGGCTTGCTTGACCGGATCGCACACGCTACAGTCAAACCATACGCTTGTGAGCCTCAGGAGCTGCTTCTCGATGCCGTGCGCACTCAGCGCCCGACAACAGCCCTTTGATTTCGATCGTCACGTTTTCATGAAGTGACCTTCGTGCGTGGCTAGCCTTTTCCGAACCTAATGCGTGCTTCAATCTGTACGGCGGCCGTCTGCAACAAGTCATATGTGATGACGACGGCGTCTCCAGCAACCGCTATATGCTTGATGCTCAAAAATCAACCCTCCCCGCTCTCGCCGCTCAATACAAAATCGGTGCTGCCGATTGCCATCGCACAATGATGGATTGCCATTTATGAGCGGCCTTCTGCATGGGCCGCGGCGGGCATCCCGCCCCGCCCCAACAGCTTGGCATTGATCGCCACGATCACGGTGCTCGCCGACATCAGCACGGCCCCCACTGCCGGGGTCAGCAGCAAACCCCAAGGGGCCGCCACGCCG
>MKUE01000122.1 GCA_001897675.1 Thiobacillus sp. 65-1059
TGGCTGAAAACCTATTTCATGCGCGACCGCATCGGCGACGAGTACAACGGCACCGTGAGCGCGGTGACCAGCTTCGGCATGTTCGTCGCGATCGACGACATCTTCATCGAGGGCCTGGTCCACGTCTCCGAGCTCGGCCAGGACTACTTCCACTACGACCAGGCCAAGCACATGATGCTCGGCGAGCGCACCGGCAAGAAATATCGCCTGGGCGACCGCGTGCGCATCAAGGTGATGCGCGCCGACATCGAGACCAGCAAGATCGACTTCGCCCTGGTCGAAGTAGTCGAGACGGCGGAAGAGATCGCCGCGCCGAAAAAGAGAACGGCCAAGGCCAAGGATAGCAAGCAGAAATGAACGACAAATCCGCCGACAGGCACGCTGCGGAAAAACTCATCTACGGCTTCCATCCCGTGCTGGCGCGCCTGCGCCAGGACCCCGCGGGCATCTTCGAAATCTACCTCGACCTGACCCGCCGCGACGCGCGCGCGCGCGACCTGGTGCATCAGGCCAGGGACAACGGGGTCAAACTGGCGCAGGTCGAGGCCGACCGGCTGACCCGCCTGGTCGGCAAGACCGCCAAGCACCAGGGCGTGGTCGCCCGCGTCAAGCCGGTCGCGCTGACGCACTCGCTCGACGAGGTGCTGGAAAACATCCAGGGCCCGCCGCTGCTGGTCGTCCTCGACGGCGTCACCGACCCGCACAACCTCGGCGCCATCCTGCGCTCGGCCGACGCCTTCGGCGCCCACGCCGTCATCGCGCCGAAGGACAACGCCGTCGGCATCAACGCCACGGTGGAAAAGGTCGCCTCGGGTGCGGCCGAAACCGTGCCCTACATCATGGTCACCAACCTCGCGCGCACCATCGAGGATCTGAAGGAACACAACATCTGGGTCATCGCCGCCGACATGGACGGCGAGCAGCCGCTGTCCGGCATCGACGCCAAGACCGGCATCGCCTGGGTGCTCGGCGCCGAGGGCGCGGGCATCCGCCGCCTGGTCAAGCAGAGCTGCGACCAGGTCGCGCGCATCCCCATCGGCGGCACGGTGGAAAGCCTCAATGTCTCGGTGTCGGCGGCGTTGTGCTTGTATGAGACGGTGCGGCAGCGTTCCACGCGCTAAAGATAAGGCGCGTTTCGGGTTGATTTTGCGGAGTCCTCACGAATCGAACCACAAGAAGTTTGGATCGGCGGGGTGTTTCAAGGAGCAGTAACTTAACCAACAGGGGGATTAAGCAATGAAAGCAACAATGATCAGGATGGGCATCGCAGGTATCGCCATCGGTTTTCTCGCGGGCTGTGCCCACCAGGTTCCGGCCACGCCGAGTCAGGCCGCAATCAAGGTACCGGCCCACAAGGCGCCTTTGGCCGTGGGCGTGTACTTTTCGGATGCCTTTCTGGGATTCCAGCATTCGGAATCGAAATGGGGGGACGGCTGGAACTTCACCAATCTGGGGCAGGCCAGCGCGAGCCAGTTTCGCGACGCACTGGAGAAAAACTACGTCACCGTGGTGAAGCTCAATGGCAAACCGAGCAAGGTTGAATCCGATGCCAAGGCACTAGACTTCATGGTCGCCCCGGAGATCCAGGGCTATAGCTTTGACATTCCGTTGATCAAGTTCCAGGTCTACCCGGCAACGATCACCTACAAGATCAATGTCTACCAGGGCGATACCTTGAGTGCGGTGCCTATCGTGAATGGTGTCGGCGACACCGCGGGCAGTCCCGGGTTTGACTTCAGCACCAACCCCTCGAACTCGGCGAGCAAGGCCATTGAAGACGGCGTCAACAAGGCGATGGCCGCAATATCGGGCACGCCCCCGGTTCAGGCCATGGTGCTGACGAAGACGCCTTGATCCCAAGGGGCGAGGCGGCCCTGGTCGTGCTCGCTCCCAAACCGGGAATCATTCGAGTTCCTGCAACCGTAACCGGCGCGCTTCCTCTTCCTTCCGTGCGTAAGAACCAAAAGGGTCAGCTTCGAATATCTCCCGAGCCCGCGTAGGTTGGGCTGAATGAGGAAGCCCAACGTATCTACGCACATAGGTGGGCAACCGCTAAAATTTGGGCTAGGCAGCCCAACCTACATGAGCTGAATCGTCCAATCATCACCATCCTGGTTTTGACTTTCCTCCCCTCACAGCCCCGCCGGAAATCGAGCCTGGCGGGCGGATCAGCGGCGAAGGTGTCTGAGTCCCGCCCACAAAAAATCAAATTAAAAACAGCAGGGCGGGGCGAGTTCTTCGCCGCCCGTCCGGCAGGCTCGATTTCCGGGGTTTCGGGGATGTCGGGGTCGCCTTCTTTTGGTCACTTTTCTTGGCGAGACAAGAAAAGTGACTAGCTGCCGGGCTACCCCCGGCCAACGATCAGCAGTCCTGCAAAGCACCCAACTATAACGACCAGCCCCCTCGACAAGCTCAGGGCGAACGGAGCGCGGGGCAGCGACTCACGCCCCCTCGCCGCAAAGCCAAAATGAACTATGTTGAATAGCTTGCTTGATTTCGCATTGGGATAAACCACGGATCAAGCCACTGCCCGCTGGGCGATTCAACTTAAAGGAGAAGGATGATGCGTACTCCATTGATGATTGCAGCGATGCTGGCGGCGGCACTGAGCGCACCGCTGGCTTTTGCACAAACCCCCGCCAAAACCGGCAAAGCCGCGCCGCCAGCGGCGAGCGATGCCGAGATGGACAAGTACTACGCGGCGATGCAGGAGCGCTACAAGAAAATGCAGGATCAGATGGCGCGTTTGAGCAAAACCACCGACCCGAAAGAGCGCCAGAAAATTCTCGAGGAACACTGGAAGACCATGCATGAAGGCATGGATACGATGATGGGCCGCGGCGGCATGGGGCGCGGCATGATGATGGGTGGAATGGGAACGATGGGCCCCGGCGGCGGGGGCATGGGGATGGGGCCGGGCGGCAGAATGGGCGCGGGTCCTGGCCCTGGCATGGGGCCGATGTCGCCGGAGATGATGGAGCAGCGTCAGCGCCGTATGGAACAGCGGATGGACATGATGCAGATGATGATGGACCAGATGATGCAGCATCAGGGTAGGAGCGGGCCGATGTCCCCCGCCAAATAAGCCATGTCGAACCCCGCTGCTCACGCCCCGGCAAATCGGGGCGTTTTCATTCAAGTCCGCGTAGCTTGGGCCGAATGAGGCGGTCCAATGCCCACGCACATAGGCGGACAACCCGCATGGGCATTAACCGGATGGGGGTCACGCCAGTTCCTGCAATCGCAACAGGCGCGCAGCCTCTTCCTCGCGCGCGTCATCGATCTCCCGCATCACCCCCTCCAGATCGACCGGCGGCATCTCGCATTCATACAGCCCCGTGAGTTCGGCCTCAGGATGCAGATTGCCGTGCTCGTACAGCGTCCAGATTTCCTCGGCGTACTGCGTCGCCAGCAGCGCCGGCGCGAACTGGCCGAAGTAGGTTCGCAGGTTGTTGACGTCGCGCGCCAGCATCGCCTGCGCGTGGTTGTTGCCGGCGGCGTCGACCGCCTGCGGCAGGTCGATGATCACCGGGCCGTCGGCGCCGACGAGGATGTTGAACTCGGACAGGTCGCCGTGGACGACGCCGGCGCACAGCATGCGCACGACTTCGCGGATGAGCGTCTGGTGGTGGGCGAGGGCTTCGTCTTCAGTGAACGACACGTCGTTGAGCCGGGGCGCGGCGTTGCCGTCGGCATCGGCCACCAGTTCCATCAGCAGCACGCCTTCATGGAAGTTGTATGGCGTGGGCACGCGCACGCCGGCGGCGGCCAAGCGGTACAGTGCATCGACCTCGGCGCTCTGCCAGGCGGCTTCCTGCATCTGGCGGCCGTACTTGCTGCCCTTGGCCATGGCGCGCGCCTGGCGGCTGTTCTTGGTCTTGCGGTTTTCGGTGTAGTCGACGGCCTGGCGGAAGCTGCGCTGCTTGGCTTCCTTGTAGACCTTGGCGCAGCGGATGTCGTCGCCGCAGCGCACCACGAAGACCATGGCTTCCTTGCCGCTCATGAGCTGGCGCACGACGCCGTCGATCAGGCCGTCCTCGAGCAGGGGTTCGAGGCGTTTGGGGATTTTCATCGGGTATCGATCTAGCCGCGCACCTTGCGGTACGCCTCCAGCAGGTTCCGGTGCATCGCGCTGCCTTCGAAGTCACTGCCCAGTTTGCTCAAGCCGAAAAAGCGTTCGTCCTGGTTGAACAGCGCGAACGCCAGTTCCAGCGTCTCGCGGCCGTACAGCAGGGCCAGCGCGGATTCGAAGGGATTGGGGTCGCCGAGCCGGACGAGGTCGGCGATGCAGCGGTAGACCTTGAGGCGCGCTTCGCTGCGCTGGCCGTACTGGGCGATCCAGGTGCAGCCTTCGAGGATGGCGTCGTCGTCGCCGAGGGCCAGCGCGAGCAGCAGCTTGAGTTCGCCGACGCGCAGATCGGTCCACGGCGAATCGGCATCTGGCGCCAGGCCGATCAGCACCGGCACCAGGCGGTCGTCGGCGAGTTCGAGTTCGCCGATGAGGTCGAGCAGATCGGCACATTCGTCGTCGCTGAGTTCGGGCAGGCGCGCGAGCGCCGGGCGGATCAGGTTGCCGACGCTGTTGTTCTCGAATTCGAGTTCCTCGAACGGGTAGATCTCGGACACGCCGGGTACCAGGATGCGGCAGGCGTAGACGCCCAGATGTTCGAAGTCGGCGATGTAGATCTCGTGCCCGTCGGCGTGCAGGGCGCCGCACGACCACGCGTAGTCTTCTTCGGTGCTGGTGCCGAAGTTCCAGTCGACGAAGTCGAAGTCGGGGGTGTCGCGCAGGAATTGCCAGGAAATCACGCCGCTGGAATCGACGAAGTGGATTTCCAGGTTCTGCGGGTCGGCGATTTCGGTCTGGTCGAAGCCGGGGGCGGGGAAGCCAGCCAGCGAATCGAGCGCGCGGCCCTGCAATAATTCAGTCAATGCGCGCTCCAGCGCCACTTCGAAGCGCGGATGCGCGCCGAAACTGGCGAAGCAGCCCTGGTCCTTGGGATGCAGCAGGGTGACGTTCATCACCGGATAGCGGCCGCCGAGCGAGGCGTCCTTCACCAGGATGCCGAAGCCGGCGCAGCGCAACGCGCGGATGCCGGCGGCGATGCGCGGGTAGCGGTCGATCACGTCTTCCGGCACGTCGGGCAGGCACAGGCCTTCCTCGATGATGCGGAACTTGGTGTGACGTTCGAAGATTTCCGACAGCGCCTGGGTGCGCGCCTCCATCGGCGTGTTGCCGGCCGACATGCCGTTGCTGACGTAGAGGTTGCCGATCAGGTTGACCGGGAAGTACACGGTTTCGCCGTCGGAAAGCCGCTGGTAGGGGATGGCGCAGATGCCGCGTTCGATGTTGCCGGAATTGAGGTCGATCAACTGGTCGGCGCGCACGCTTGCTTCCGGGTTGTAGAGGCCGTGCAGCGCGGGCGTCAGCAGGCCGCTTGGCCAGGCATCGTCGCCGTCGTCGAGCGCGAACCAGCGCTCGGCGGGATTGTGGACGTAGGAGCGGTTGGCGATGGCGTCCCCCAGGTAGAAATGGGTCCAGAAATAGTTGCTCGACAGCCGCTCGAAATATTCGCCCAGCGCGCTCGCCCGCGCGGCCAGCTCCGAGGCGCCCTTGCCGTTGGTGAACAGCAGCGGGCAGTCGCGGTCGCGGATGTGCACCGACCAGACGCCTTCCACCGGATTGAGCCAGGAGCGTTCCTCGATGTGGAAGCCGGTCGCTTCGAGCCTGGATTGCAGGGTGGCGATCGACGCTTCGAGCGAGGCGTCCTTGCCGGGAATGAAGTGCTCGGTGGCGTGCATGAGATGGCTTTTTTCTGAACAGCGAACAGCATAAGCGATGCGTCAAGTGCGGCGTAAAATGAATGCCGACGATCCGTAACCTTGCCGGCTGTCTCTTGCCCATGTCTCAGCGCCTTTCCTGCTTGCTGTTGTTGCCCGGCCTTGCGTTTGCAGGCCCGGCGGCGGCCGCCCAGACCTTCGGCCTGGACGGCGGCCAGGCAGCGCTGGCTGCCCGTCCGCAGGCCGAGTGGGTGCGGCAGGCGCAGACGCTGGAAAAACACGCCGACTGGCCGGGCCTGCTGGCGTGGGGGCAGGCCTGGGCGCAGGTCGATGCGGGAAATGCGCTGGCCTGGTTCGTTCAGGGGCGCGCACTGGGCGAGCTGGGGCGGTTCGCCGAAGCGATCGCGGCGTATCGGCGGAATCTGCGTCTCGACCCCGGCGATGTGCATGCGCGCAACAATCTGGGCAATGCCTGGCGCGACAGCGGGCGCCCGCGCGAGGCGATGCAGGCGTATCGCGCGGCACTGGAGATCGACCCCGGCTATGTCCAGGCCTGGCACAACCTGGGGCTGACGTTTTATCTCGTCAAAGGGCAGGCGGGGGTGGCGCAGGCGCTGCACAAGCTGCAGGCCGCCGACCCGGCGCTGGCCGAGGTCTGGCGCGCGCTGGCGGTCGAATATTCGGTCACGCGCGACGCACGGGTGGCGCACGAAGCGGTGCGGGTGCTGCGCGGCCTGAGCGCAGCCGAACGCGCGCGCCTGTTCGGCATCCTGTTTGCCGACGGCTGACCGTCACCCCGTGCTCTGCTCGAACTCCGCCACCGCCTGCCGCAAGCGGCTGGCTTCCTGTTCCGGCCGCATCAGGCTGCGCCGGGCACGCGCGTGGCCGAGCAAATCGGCATAGAAATCGGGGTCGGTCTCGGCCATGGCCATCAGCCGGGCCAGCCGCCTTGCGTCGCCCACCGGGAAATACCCGGGGTAATCCTCGCCCAGCATGCCGACGTTGCCGGGCATGTGCGATGCCAGCACCGGCACCTCCGCCGCCAGGGCTTCGCAGATTACGTTGGCGCCGCCTTCCATCACCGATGGGATGACCATGAGCTGCGCGCGCGACAGTCGCTTCAGCACCGTCTTGTGCGGCACCTCGCCGAGCCAGTGCCAGCGCGGCAGCTTGCTTTGCGCCAGCGCCGCGGTGTCGGCCATCTCCTTGCTCAGGGCGCTGCCCAGATGCGTCACCCGGATACGCGAGTGTTCGGGTAGATAGGCCGTCGCCAGCGCCACCCGGAACGGGTCTTTTTCCGCGCGCAGGTGGCCGATCACCAGCACCTCGAAGGTGCGGGCAGGCGCGGGCTGGCGGGCAATGTCGGGCGACGACTGGTAAATCACCCGCGTCTTGGCAGCCAGATGCGGCGCCAGCTCGTCGACCCCGCGATCCTGCAGCACGATCAGCCGGTGCGCGAGTTCCAGCGCCTGCCGGGCGTCGCTGTCTTCGTGGATGTCGCGATACAGGTCGGTGCCGGTCAGCGCCAGCAACAGGGGACGGCTCGGAAAGCGCTCGGCAAAGGCGTGGATCGAAGCGAAGCTGCGCCGTGCATGCAGCGCCAGCATCAGGTCGGCCGCGCGTCTATCCCATTCCACCTGCACCCGCACCGTGTGGCCCGCCTCGCGCAGGAAATGCGCCCAGCGTGCGGCGGTATGCCAGTTGCCGTTGCGGTGTTCGCGGCCATACGGCGTGATGAGGGCGATGCGCATCGTGTGAGTGTAGCTTGCCGGATGAATCGCGGATAATCGGCGCATGACCGAAATGCCCATTACTTCGCGCGACAATCCCATCTTCAAGCGGCTGAAGAAGCTCGCCGAGTCGGCCCGCGCGCGGCGCGAGGCGCAGATGACGCTGCTCGACGGCGAGCACCTGCTGGCGGCTTACCTCGACGCCGGCGGCCAGCCGCACACGCTGGCACGCGCCGCCTCGTTCGGCCGGGAGCGATGCGCGCAGCTGGCTGCGCGCTGTTCCCGCGCCAAGGCCATCGTCTTGCCCGACGCGCTGTTTGCCGAGCTCGCGCCGGTTGCCACGCCGACCGGCTTGCTCGCCGAAGCGGCCTGGCTCGCGCCGGCGCCGTCGGGTGGCATTCCGCTCGTCATCGTGCTGGACGACATCCAGGATCCCGGCAATCTCGGCGCCATGCTGCGTACTGGCGCAGCGGCGGGGGCGACGCTGGCGGTGCTGTCGAAGGGCTGCCACGATCCCTGGTCGCCCAAGGCGCTGCGCGGCGGGCAGGGCGCGCAGTTCGTGCTGCCGATGCGGCTGGGGGCGGATCTGGTGGCGTGGCTGCAAGGCTTTGCCGGCCAGAGCGTCGCGCTGGCCCCGGCCGAGGACAGCGATTTCTATGCGCTCGACCTCGGCGGGCCACTTGCCCTCGTCGTCGGCAACGAAGGCGCGGGGCTGTCCGCCGCGGTGCGTGGCGCGGCGCAGTTGAGCGCGCAGATTCCGATGGCGGGCAGGATCGAATCGTTGAATGCGTCGGCCGCGCTGGCGGTGGCGCTATTCGAGGCCGCGCGGCAGCGCAGGCGCTAGGCGGCCTGCGCTGCCCGGGCGCGCGCCTCAAGCCTGGCCGAACTCCCGCAGCCAGTCGCGGCCCAGCAGCGCGATGACCTGCTCCGCCGGAACCGGCCGGCTGATGAAATACCCCTGCACGATGTGGCAGCCGAGTTTGCGCAGCGATTCGAGCTGGTCCCTGTTCTCCACCCCCTCGGCGACGGTGCCGAGGCCCAGCCCCTTGCAGAGGGCGAGAATCGAGCCGATGAGCGCTTCGTTGACCGGGGCGTGCTGAATGTCCTTGACGAAATAGCGGTCGATTTTCAGGACGTCGAGCGGGAAGCGCTTCAAGTGGGCCAATGACGAATAGCCGGTACCGAAATCGTCGACGGCCACGGCGATTCCCAGCGCCTTCAAGGCGAGGATTCTCTCTACGGCCGCATCGACGTTTTCCATGAAAATGCCTTCGGTCAGTTCGAGCTGCAGCGATTGCGCAGGCAGGCCGGACTGCTCCAGCGCGTCGCGTACGTTCGCGAGCAGCGATTCGTGCCAGAACTCCTTGCTGGAGACGTTGACGGCAACGCCCAGATCGGCGAACCCGGCGGCGTGCCAGCTTGCGGTCTGACGGCAGGCTGCCCTCAAAAGCGATCGCCCGATGTCGACGATCCCGCCGGACTCTTCCAGCAGCTCCAGAAAAACAGCCGGGCCGAGCAGACCCTTGTCCGGGCTGTTCCAGCGGATCAGCGCCTCGACGCCGTGGATGCGCCCGGTTTCCAGGTTGAGCTGGGGCTGGTAATGAAAAACGAACTCGTTGCGCTGCAGCGCATAGTGCAGTTCGGTTTCCAGTTGCAGTCTTTCTTCCGCCATGGCGTTCATCGCCATGTCGTAAAGCTGGAAGCGGTTTCTGCCGCCGCTCTTGGCGGTGTACATCGCCGTGTCGGCGTTCTTCAGCAGACTGCCGGAGTCGGCGCCGTCGTTCGGATAGACGCTGACGCCGATGCTGCAGCTGCCAAAAATCTCGCGCCCGGCGATCTGGTAGGGCTTGCCTACCACGGCAAGGATTTTTTCCACGACCTGCAGGATAGGGTTGACCTTGGCGGCATCGATGACCACGACGAACTCGTCGCCGCCCAGCCGCGCCACGATGTCCTCGGCGCGCGTGGCTGTCCGCAGGCGCCTGGCCACCTCGCTGATGAGCGTGTCGCCCATGGCATGGCCGAGGGTGTCGTTGACGCGCTTGAAGCGGTCCAGATCGATGAACATGACGCCCACCAGCGTTTTGCGCCGCTGCGCACGCACCAGCGCCTGCTCCAGGCGATCCATGAACAGCATGCGGTTGGGCAGGCCGGTCAAGGTGTCGTGGGTGGCGAGATGCTCGCGTTCGCGGCTGGCGCGATTGGTGTAATAAATGACGGCCGCAGCGACGAAGATCCCCAGCAGCAGGGCAATGCCGGACAACAGATACATCCAGAAGCGCGCCACTTCGTGCGCCTGGTGCGCCTCGCGGCTGGCCGCCAGCGCGATTTTCTGGGTTTCCGCATCGAGTTGCGCGAGCACGTCCAGAACATTGTTCTGCGCCGGGATGGCATCGGCGAGGATCCGTTCTTCGGCATTCCGGCCGGCGTCGTTGCGGAAGGTGTCGACAATCCGGTTGTGAATCTGCATGGCAATGCCGGTCAACCGTCCCTGCAGGGCAATCAGCTCGCGTTCCCGGCTGCTCAGGGGCATGCTCAGCAGCGCTGTCCGCGCATTGGCAAAGTCCGAGCCGCCGGCGTTGAACTGCATGAAAAACCCGTCCCGCTCGAACGGGTCGTCGCTCTGCGCCAGCCTGAGCATGTTGAGCGTGCGTTCGCGGGCGGCGGTCATCATGGTCTTGGTGAGGCTCAGCTTGCGCATGTGGACATCGACAACCGTGCCGAGGTTGTCGGCGGTCATCCTGAGCTGCTGCAAGCCGATGGCGGTAACGAACAGAATCAGCAGCAACTGGCTGACAAAGCCCGCGAACAGCGCGCGCTGCCAGGCTGAGGGACGAGCCGGACGCCGCCCGGCCTTCGCAGGGGCGGCGATCTCGGTGTGCATAGGGTTCAAACTGCGATTTCTCGGGCGAAATTCCCGGTGCTTGCGATCGTCAAGCCGTCCGCAAACCTGCTGCGGCGGCGCGTGAACGGGGGTTCGATAAATGGCCGGACATCTGCAAACTCCTGGTGTTTGAACGAGGGCAGGGATGCGCACCGCAGGCTGCATCGACGCCAAGACGACTGTTCAAACGGCCGGTCGGCGGAAAACTTGAGAGCAGGCGGACTGGCAGCCGGCCGGCGCCGTTCAGGGGTACCGCAGGCGCGCCGCGATTTCCTCCACCGACATGCGGGTGGTATCGAGGACGGGCAGGGCATGGCGTTTGAAGAGCGCCTCGGCGGCGGCCAGCTCTGCGCGGCATTGTTGCGGGCTGGCGTAGCGGCTGTCGGGGTAGCGCACTTGGCGGATGGCGGTGAGGCGCTCGGCCGACAGGGTCAGGGCGCGCAGCCGCGGCAGATGGGCGAGCAGGACGCCAGGCAGCGTGGGATGGGCAAGGTCGTCCGGGGTGAGCGGATAGTTGGCGACGCGCAGGCCGTATTGCAGGGCGAGGTAGAGCGCGCTGGGGGTCTTGCCGACGCGCGAGACGCCGACCAGGATGAGGTCGGCCTGGCCGAGGCGTTCGGGGCTGAGGCCGTCGTCCAGGTTGAGCGCAAAGTTGACGGCGTCCATGCGCGCCTCGTAGTCGGGCGCCATGCCGTGGGTGCGGCCGCCGCTGGGGATGGCGGTCTGGCCGAGCGCGGCCTCGACGGCGGGAGCGAGCAGTTCGAATACGTCGAACAGCCCCGCACCCGCGCTGCGCAAGACGCCGCGCAGCACGGGGTCGGTCAGCGTGGAAAACACCAGGGCGCGGGGCGCGGCGGCAATGCGCGCGGCGGCGGCCTGGGCTTTCCCGGCGCTGTCGACGAAGGGCAGCGTAATCAGGCTAAACTCAAGACGCGGGAACTGCGCCAGCACGCTCTTGGCGACGGCTTCGACCGTCACGCCGGTGTGGTCGGACACGCAAAATACGCTGCAATCATTCATGGAGCCCACCTATGTCTGCTGACTATATTGTGCCGCTGGATGCCTTGTCGATCGCGGATGTGCCGCGCGTGGGCGGCAAGAATGCCTCGCTCGGCGAAATGATCCGCCATCTGGCGGGAGCGGGGGTCAAGGTGCCGGGCGGTTTTGCCAGCACGGCCCAGGCGTTCTGGGATTTTCTCGATCATAACGATT
This sequence comes from Thiobacillus sp. 65-1059, assembly GCA_001897675.1. GTDB lineage: Bacteria > Pseudomonadota > Gammaproteobacteria > Burkholderiales > Thiobacillaceae > Thiobacillus. The sequence continues at coordinate 11,608 of MKUE01000122.1, forward strand.
TGCGCGCGCGCATCCATGCGCGGCTGGCGGCGCTCGACGTGGCGGACGTGATGGCGCTGGCCGCGGCCGGCGCGGAGATCCGCGCCTGGGTGGAAGCGGCCAGCCTGCAGCCCGCGCTGGAAAGCGGCCTGCGCGCCGCCTATGCGGCACTCGGCGATGCGGTATCGGTGGCGGTGCGCTCGTCGGCCACCGCCGAGGACCTGCCCGATGCCTCGTTCGCCGGCCAGCAGGAAACCTATCTGCACGTGCGCGGCGAAGACGCGCTGCTGGCGCACGTGAAAAAGGTGTTCGCCTCGCTCTACAACGACCGTGCCATCGCCTACCGCGTGCACCACGGCTTCGACCACGCCGAGGTGGCGCTGTCGGCCGGCGTGCAGCGCATGGTGCGTTCGGACCTCGCCGCGGCCGGGGTGCTGTTCACGCTGGACACCGAATCCGGCTTTCGCGACGTGGTGTTCATCACCGCGGCCTACGGCCTCGGCGAAACCGTGGTGCAGGGTTCGGTCAACCCGGACGAGTTCTACGTGCACAAGCCGATGCTGGCGCAAGGCTTCCCCGCCGTGGTGCGGCGCGAACTGGGCGAAAAAGCCATCCGCATGGTGTGGCGCGACGGCGCCACCGCGGTCGAGGAGACCCCGCCGGGACTGCGCCGGCAGTTTGCGCTGACCGACGCCGAAGTGCTGGAACTGGCGCGCCAGGCGGTGCAGATCGAACGCCACTATGCCCGGCCGATGGACGTCGAATGGGCCAAGGATGGCGAGACCGGCGAGCTCTTCATCGTGCAGGCGCGGCCGGAAACGGTGAAGGCGCGCGAGAAAAGCGGCGGCGAGCGCTATGTGCTGGAGGCCGCCGGCGAGGTGCGCATCAGCGGCCGCGCCATCGGCCAGAAAATCGGCACCGGCGTGGTGCGGGTGATCGCCAGCCCGGCGGAAATGAATCGCGTGCAGCCGGGCGACGTGCTGGTGAGCGACATGACCGACCCCGACTGGGAGCCGGTGATGAAGCGCGCGGCGGCGATCGTCACCAACCGCGGCGGCCGCACCTGCCACGCCGCCATCGTGGCGCGCGAACTGGGCATCCCCGCCGTGGTGGGCACCGGTGAGGCGACCACGGTGTTGAAGGACGGCGAGACGGTGACGGTGTCGTGCGCCGAGGGCGACACCGGCAAGGTCTATGCGGGCAAGCTGGCGTTCACGGTGGAAACACTGGCGAGCGAAACCCTGCCCGAGCCCCCGGTGAAGCTGATGATGAACGTCGGCAACCCGGAGCGCGCCTTCGAGTTCGCGCAGATCCCGAACCACGGCATCGGCCTGGCGCGCCTCGAATTCATCATCGCGCGCATGATCGGCGTGCATCCGCTGGCGCTGCTCGACCATGCCGGCCAGACGCAGGCCCTGCGCGATGAAATCGACCTGCGCACCGCGGGCTATGTCGATCCGGTGTCCTTCTATGTCGACAAGCTGGCCGAGGGCGTCGCCACGCTGGCGGCCGCGTTCTGGCCGCAGCCGGCGATCGTGCGGCTGTCCGACTTCAAGTCCAACGAATACGCCAACCTGCTCGGCGGCGAGCGCTACGAGCCGAAGGAGGAGAACCCCATGCTGGGGCTGCGCGGCGCGGCGCGCTACGTGTCGGCGTTGTTCCGCCCGGCGTTCGAGCTGGAGTGCCGTGCGCTGAAGAAGGTGCGCGACGTCATCGGGCTCACCAACGTCGAGGTCATGATGCCCTTCGTGCGTACCGTCGAGGAATGCGCGGCGGTGGTGAAGCTGCTGGAGGAAAACGGCCTCAAGCGTGGCGACAACGGCCTGCGCCTGATCATGATGTGCGAGATTCCCTCCAACGTCCTGCTGGCCGACGATTTTCTGCAGTACGTCGACGGCTTTTCCATCGGCAGTAACGACCTCACCCAGCTCACGCTCGGTATCGACCGTGATTCGGGGCTGGTGGCGGAGAGCTTCGATGAGCGCAATCCGGCGGTGAAGAAACTGCTCGTCGAGGCGATCGCCGCGTGCAACCGGCATGGCAAGTACATCGGCATCTGCGGCCAGGGGCCGAGCGACCATCCCGATCTGGCCGACTGGCTGGTCGAGCAGGGCATCGGCTCGATATCGCTGAATCCGGATACGGTGGTGGCGACCTGGCGGCGGCTGGCCTGTGCACAATAGATCTTCGAACGCAGGGGAACGCAATGCAGACAACAACACCGCGGCGCAGAAGCGGGCGCAAATGGCTGGTCGGCGTGGCACTGCTGCCGCCGCTGGCCTTCGCCCTGTACCTCGCCTTCGTGCTCAACTGGTCGTATTCTTCCGGCGAGCGCGCCGGTTACCTGCAGAAGTTCTCGAGCAAGGGCTGGATCTGCAAGACCTGGGAAGGCGAGTTGGCGATGACCACCGTGCCGGGTGTCGCGCCAGTGCTGTGGAATTTCACGGTGCGCGACGAGGCGGTCGCGGCGCAGCTCAACACGCTGCTCGGCAGGCACGTGGTACTGCACTACGAGGAGCATCGCGGCATCCCCACCCACTGCTACGGCGACACCAGCCACTTCGTCAGCCGGGTTCAGGCGATCGATGAACACGCGCCGTTCCTGGGTGCACCGGTGGCACCGCGCCGCTGAGGGGCCGGGTGCGGAAAAGCCGTCACGGTTTGAGCAGTAGGGTGGGATGGAGTAGAATCCGCCATCACCCGCCCCCGCTTACAAAATGACGAAGTATGTGTTTGTCACCGGCGGGGTGGTTTCTTCCCTCGGGAAAGGGATCGCCTCCGCTTCACTTGCTGCGCTGCTCGAATCGCGCGGCATCCGTGTCACCCTGTTAAAGCTCGATCCGTACATCAACGTCGATCCAGGCACCATGAGCCCGTTCCAGCACGGCGAGGTGTTCGTCACCGACGACGGCGCGGAGACCGACCTCGATCTCGGCCATTACGAGCGCTTCTCCAGCGCGCGCATGAGCCGGCGCAACAACTTCACCACCGGCCAGATCTACAAGTCGGTGATCGACAAGGAGCGCCGCGGCGACTACCTCGGCGGCACGGTGCAGGTGATCCCGCACATCACCGACGAGATCAAGCGCTCGATCCGCGAGGGCGCGAGCGGCGCCGACGTCGCGCTGGTCGAGATCGGCGGCACCGTCGGCGACATCGAATCGCTGCCCTTTCTCGAAGCGATCCGCCAGATGGGCTTCGAGGACGGTCCCGAAAACACCTGCTTCATCCACCTGACGCTGCTGCCCTACATCGCGACCGCCGGCGAACTGAAGACCAAGCCGACCCAGCACAGCGTGAAAGAGCTGCGCGAGATCGGCATCCAGCCCGACATCCTCTTGTGCCGCGCCGACCGCGAGATTCCGCTGGACGAGCGGCGCAAGATCGCGCTGTTCACCAATGTGCGGCCCGAGGCGGTGATCGAGGTGCTGGACGCCGACTCGATCTACAAGATTCCGGCGATGCTGCACGAGCAGATGCTCGACGAGATCGTCTGCCACAAGCTGAACATCCTGGCGCGCGCGGCCGATTTGAGCGTATGGAAAAACCTGGTGCATGCGCTGGAACACCCGCAGCACACGGTCAACATCGCTTTCGTCGGCAAGTACGTCGACCTTACCGAGTCCTACAAGTCGCTGTCGGAAGCGATGATCCACGCCGGCATGCACACGAAGAGCCGGGTGAAAATCCATTACATCGACTCCGAGCAGATCGAAAAGAGCGGCACCGATTGCCTGCAGGGCATGGACGCGGTCCTGGTGCCGGGCGGCTTCGGCAAGCGCGGGGTCGAGGGCAAGATCGCCGCCATCCGCTATGCGCGCGAGAACAAGGTGCCGTATCTTGGCATCTGCCTCGGCATGCAGCTCGCGGTGGTCGAATTCGCCCGCGACGTCGCCGGCATGGCGGATGCCCATTCGACCGAGTTCGAGCCGGCCACCACGCATCCGGTGATCGGTCTCATCACCGAATGGCTGGACCGCGACGGCCAGGTGGAAAAGCGCAGCGAGCAATCGGACCTCGGCGGCACCATGCGCCTCGGCGGCCAGCCGTGCGAGCTCAAGGACGGCACCCTGGCGCGGGAGATTTACGGCGCGGACAGCGTCGTCGAACGCCACCGCCACCGCTACGAAGTCAACAACACCCTCTTGGCGGAACTCGAGGCCAAGGGCCTGGTGGTGGCCGGGCGCGCGCCGGGTACCGATCTGTGCGAAATGGTCGAGCTGCCGGCTGCGGTGCATCCCTGGTTCGTCGGCTGCCAGTTCCATCCCGAATTCACCAGCAACCCGCGCAACGGCCATCCGCTGTTCATCGCCTTCGTGCAGGCGGCGCTGGCGCACCAGCAGGAGGGCAGCAAATGAAACTGTGTCATTTCGAGGCCGGCCTCGACCAGCCGCTGTTCCTGATCTCCGGTCCCTGCGTGATCGAGTCCGAGCAACTGGCGATGGACACTGCCGGCACACTGAAGGAAATGTGCGCCGAACTGAACATTCCCTTCATCTACAAATCCTCGTTCGACAAGGCCAACCGTTCGTCGACCCAGTCCTTCCGCGGACTCGGGCTGGACGAGGGACTGCGCATCCTGTCCGAGGTCAAGAAACAGATCGGCGTGCCGGTGCTGACCGACGTGCACGAAGACACGCCGCTCGAAGAGGTCGCCTCGGTGGTCGACGTGCTGCAGACGCCGGCCTTCCTGTGCCGGCAGACCAACTTCATCCAGAACGTCGCGCGCCAGGGGCGCCCGGTCAACATCAAGAAGGGTCAGTTCCTGGCGCCGTGGGACATGCAGAACGTGGTCGACAAGGCGCGCGCGGTGGGCAACGAGCAGATCATGGTGTGCGAGCGCGGCGTCAGCTTCGGCTACAACACGCTGGTGTCCGACATGCGCGGGCTGGCGATCATGCGTTCCACCGGCTGTCCGGTGGTGTTCGACGCCACCCATTCGGTGCAGCAGCCGGGCGGGCAGGGCGCGACCAGCGGCGGCCAGCGCGAGTTCGTGCCGGTGCTGGCGCGCGCCGCGGTGGCCAGCGGGGTGGCGGGGGTGTTCGCCGAGACCCATCCGAATCCGGAGTGCGCGCTGTCGGACGGCCCCAACGCGTGGCCGCTCGGCATGCTGAAGGAACTGCTGGAAACCCTGAAGGAAATCGACGCGCTGGTGAAGCAGCGCGGGTTTATTGAACACAAGTTGATGAAAACCTGATTCGCGTACTTCGCGGATAAAACTGAGAAACGAAGGAAAGCAATTGAGCGCCATTATTGATGTCATCGCCCGGGAAATCCTCGACTCCCGCGGCAATCCCACCGTCGAAGCCGACGTGCTGCTGGAATCCGGCGTACTGGGCCGCGCCGCCGTGCCGTCGGGCGCGTCCACCGGCAGCCGCGAGGCGATCGAGCTGCGCGACGGCGACAAGTCGCGCTATCTCGGCAAGGGCGTGCTGAAGGCGGTCGAGCACGTCAACACCGAAATCTGCGAAGCCATCATCGGCCTCGACGTCGAAGACCAGGCCTTCATCGACCGCACCATGATCGAGCTCGACGGCACCGAGAACAAGTCGCGCCTCGGCGCCAATGCCCTGCTGGCGGTGTCGATGGCGTGCGCGCGCGCCGCCGCCGAACAGGCCGGGCTGCCGCTCTACCGCTATCTCGGCGGCGCCGCGCCGATGGCTTTGCCGGTGCCGATGATGAACATTATCAACGGCGGCGCGCATGCCAACAACAACATCGACATGCAGGAATTCATGGTGATTCCGGTCGGCGCGCCGAGTTTCCGCGAGGCGCTGCGCTACGGCGCCGAAGTGTTCCACGCGCTGAAGAAACTGCTCGACGACGCCGGCATGGCGACCACCGTCGGCGACGAGGGCGGCTTCGCCCCCAACCTGGAATCGCACGAGGCGGCACTCAAGCTGATCGTGCAGGCGATCGAGAAGGCGGGACTGCAGCCCGGCATCGACGTCGCCATCGGGGTCGACTGCGCCGCGTCCGAGTTCTACAAGGACGGTCTCTACCATCTCGAATCCGAAGGGTTGAAGCTGACTTCCGCCGAGCTCGCCAATTACCTGGCGGCCTGGTGCGACAAGTACCCCATCATCAGCATCGAGGACGGCATGGCCGAAGGCGACTGGGACGGCTGGAAAACCCTCACCGACAAGCTCGGCAAGCGTGTCCAGCTGGTGGGCGACGACCTCTTCGTCACCAACGCCAAGATCCTCAAGGAAGGCATCGACAAGGACATCGCGAATTCCATTCTCATCAAGGTCAACCAGATCGGCACGCTGTCGGAAACCTTCCAGGCGATCGAGATGGCCAAGCAGGCGGGCTACACGTCGGTGATCTCGCACCGTTCGGGCGAGACCGAGGACACCACGATCGCCGATCTGGCGGTGGCCACCAACGCGCGCCAGATCAAGACCGGCTCGCTGTCGCGCTCCGACCGCATGGCGAAATACAACCAGCTGCTGCGCATCGAGGAAGAACTCGGCGACACGGCGAACTACCCCGGACGCGATGCGTTCCGCCAGCGCGGCTGACCACAACGCGGCTAGGCTGGTCGCGCATATCCGCAGCCAGGGCTTGACCTGGGTGCTGGCCGCTGCGATTGTGCTGTTGCAATACCCGCTGTGGCTGGGCGAAGGCGGGTGGTTGAAAGTGCGTGAAAGTGCGCACAGAATCGACACCCAGCAGGCGCTGAACCAGCGCCTGCAGACCCGCAATGCCGGCCTGCTGGCCGAGCTGGGCGACCTCAAGCAGGGACGCGACGCCATCGAAGAGCGCGCGCGCAATGAACTGGGCATGATTGCGCCGGACGAATGGTTCGTCCGGGTGGTGTCTGCCCACACCGTTCAGTCGGGAAAAACGAATGAGTGACTTGCAAATCGGCTTGTTGGTGATTGGCGTGGCCATCGTGGCGGTGGTGCTGCTATTCAACTGGATTCAGGAGCGTCGCTTCCGAAAACAGGCCGACGCGGCTTTTCAGACGCCGGCGGGCGATGCGCTGATGCAGCCGGGGACGGTGTCGCGCGAAACGCACAGCCGGCCTGAACGGCTTGAGCCGGCGCTGCGCGAACCGGTCTTCGATGACGGCGACGGCGTACGCGACGTCGCCGAGTTCAACGAGCCCCATGTGCGGATCGATGCCGACCTGCCGCGGGCGGACGCCGCCCTGGAAGACGACCTGCCCAGGCGCGCGGCGCCTGCTGCGCCTGTCCCGCAGCCTTCCGCTCAGGCACGCCCGTCCTCTGCCCCGGCGGCGGCGCTTCCGGCGCCCTACGACGAGCTGATCGAATACCGCATCCGCGTCGGCGGCGATGGCGTCCTGGCGAATGTGTTTGCCGACACCTTCAATCATGCGCGCACCCTGGGCAAGGCGGTGCGCTGGGCCGGATTGCCGGCCGGCGCTGCGGAATGGGAAGAAGTCCAGCCCTGGCGCGACGTGCACTATCAGCAGGTGGCGGTCACCATGCAGCTGGCCGACCGCAATGGTGCGGCGCAGGAAGAGCAACTCTCGGCCCTGTGCGCCTTGCTGCAGAACGTGGGGCAGAGTCATGGCCTGCGCGTCGCCTGCGACGACGTGGCCGATGCGATGGAGCGCGCGCAGGCCATCGATCGTTTCTGCGTCGATGTCGACGTCCTCATCGGTCTGAATGTGGTGGCGCGCGGCGAGGGCGCGGTGAACCTGGCGCGCATCGTGCACGAGGCCGAAGCTTGCGGCATGGTGCTGGGCATGGACGGCGTATTCCAGTTGCTCGACAGCCGCGGCGAGCCGCTCTATGCGCTGTGCAACCACGATGCCGAGCCTTTCAATGCCGCGGTGATGGAAGGGCAAGCCTCGCAGGGGGTGACGTTGCAGTTCGACGTGCCGCGCGTACCGGATGGCCTCAGGGTATTCGACGGCATGGTGGCGTTTGGCCGCAAGCTTGCCAGCGAAGTCGGCGGCATCCTGGTGGATGACAACCTGCGCCCGCTGACCGACAGCGGCATCGAAAAAATCCGCACTCAGCTCACGCAAATCTACGAGCGCATGGAAGCGCGCGGCGTGCCATCCGGCTCACGGCGGGCGCTGCGTCTGTTTTCCTGATGCCTGCACCCGATGTGCCGGCGCGCGCGGCGGCGTTGCGCCAGGAGATCGAGCGCCATGATTACGCCTATTACGTCCTCGACGCCCCCATCATTCCCGATGCGGAGTACGACCGGCTGTTCCGCGAACTGCAGGCGCTCGAAGCCGAACACCCCGAACTCGCCACCCCCGATTCGCCGACCCGGCGCGTAGGCGGCAAGCCGCTGGATGGCTTCGCGCCGGTGCGCCATGCCGTGGCGATGCTGTCGATCCGCACCGAGACCGATACCGAAGCGAGCGGCGCGCAGGCTTTCGACGCGCGGGTGCGGCGCGAACTGGGGCTGGACGAAAACGATCCGCCGGTCGAATACGCGGCCGAACTGAAGTTCGACGGCCTCGCCATCAACCTGCGCTACGAGAGCGGCGTGCTGGTGCAGGCCGCCACCCGCGGCGACGGCGAAACCGGCGAGGACGTCACCCAGAACATCCTCACGGTGCATGCCATCCCGCTGCGCCTGAATGCCGCCGCGCCGCCCGCCGTGCTGGAAGTGCGCGGCGAGGCGTTCATGCGGCGCGACGACTTCGAGCGCTACAACGCGAAGCAGCGGGAGGCCGGCAAGCCTACTCTGGTCAATCCGCGCAATGGCGCGGCGGGCAGCATTCGCCAGCTCGATCCGGCAATGGCCGCGCAGCGGCCGCTGTCGTTTTTTGCCTATGGATTGGGCGAGGTGCAGGGCTGGCCGCTGCCGCCCACCCACAGCGCCACGCTCGACGCACTGGCTGAACTGGGCGTGCCGGTGTGCGGCGAGCGCATCGCCGGACTGGGCGCGGCGGCACTGATCGCCTTCCACGACGACGTCGCCGCCCGCCGCGACAGCCTGCCGTTCGACATCGACGGCGTGGTGTACAAGGTCAACCGCCTGGACCTGCAACGCGAGCTGGGTTTTGTCACGCGCGAGCCGCGCTGGGCGGTGGCGCACAAATTCCCGGCGCAGGAACAGTTGACCACGGTGCTCGGCATCGAGGTGCAGGTCGGCCGCACCGGCGCGCTGACGCCGGTGGCGCGGCTCGCCCCGGTGTTCGTCGGCGGCGTGACGGTGACCAACGCCACCCTGCACAACCAGGATGAAATCGACCGCAAGGATGTGCGCGTCGGCGATACCGTGATCGTGCGGCGTGCCGGCGACGTCATTCCCGAAGTCGTCGCGACGGTGGTCGAGCGGCGGCCCCAGCCCGAACCGCCGCGTTTCAGCATTCTGCAAAGCTACCCCGTCTGTCCCGAATGCGGCTCGCACGCGGTGCGGCTGGAAGGCGAGGCGGCGGTACGCTGCACCGGCGGTCTGTATTGTCCGGCGCAGCGCAAGCAGGCGCTGCTGCATTTTGCCGGCCGCCGCGCGATGGATGTCGACGGGCTGGGCGACAAGCTGGTCGACCAACTGGTCGAGCGCGGCCTGGTGCGTACGCCTGCCGACGTCTACGGCCTGACGCTGGGCACGCTCGCCGGGCTCGACCGCATGGCCGAGAAATCGGCGGCCAACCTCGTCGCGGCGATCGAGGCCAGCAAGGCCACCACGCTGGCGCGCTTCATTTTCGCGCTGGGCATCCGTAATGTCGGGGAAACCACCGCCAAGGATCTGGCGCGGCATTTCGGCTCGCTGGACCGGCTGATTGCCGCGAGCGAGGCCGATTTGCTGATGGTGCGCGACATCGGGCCGATCGTGGCGCAGTCGATCATCCAGTTTTTTGCCGAACCGCATAACCTGGATGTGGTCAGCCAATTGCGCGCCGCAGGCGTGCACTGGCCGGAGTCCACGGGCATGCAACAATCGACAGGCAAGCTTGCCGGCAAGACGCTGGTGCTGACCGGCACGCTGCCGACGCTGACGCGCGATGCCGCCAAGGAAAAGATCGAGGCGGCAGGCGGCAAGGTGGCGGGGGCGGTGTCGAAGAAAACCGACTACGTGGTGGCAGGCCTTGAGGCCGGCAGCAAGCTGGCGAAGGCGCAGGAACTCGGCGTGGCCATTCTCGACGAGGCCGGGCTGCTGGCCTTGCTGGCAGCGGACAACAATAACGAGCAGCACGTTTTAGACTTTTGAACCAAAGGACAGACAGGGAAGCGACATGCAAAAAGTAAAAAAAGCCGTATTTCCGGTGGCCGGCCTGGGCACCCGTTTTCTGCCCGCCACCAAGGCCAGCCCCAAGGAAATGCTGCCCATCGTCGACAAGCCGCTGATCCAGTATGCGGTCGAGGAGGCGATGGACGCCGGCATCACCGACATCATCTTCATCAGCAGCCGCACCAAGCGCACCGTCGAGGACCACTTCGACAAGGCCTACGAACTGGAGACCGAGCTGGAGGCGCGCGGCAAGAAGCGCGTGCTGGAACTGGTGCAGTCGATCCGCCCGGCCGGCGTCAACTTCATCTACATCCGCCAGGCCGAGGCGCTCGGCCTCGGCCACGCCGTGCTGTGCGCGCAGCCGGTGGTCGGCAACGAGCCCTTCGCCGTCATCCTCGCCGACGACCTGCTCGACGGCACGCCGCCGGTGATGCGGCAGATGGTCGACCAGTACAACTACTACCAGTGCTCGGTGCTCGGCGTGCAGCAGGTGGCGCCGGAGGACACCGCGTCCTATGGCATCGTCGATGCCAGCCCGATGGCCGAGCGCGTGTCGCGCGTCAACGCCATCGTCGAGAAGCCCAGGCCCGAAGAGGCGCCGTCGACCCTCGGCGTGGTCGGCCGCTACATCCTGACCCCGCGCATCTTTCACCACATCCAGCATCTCAAGCCGGGCGCCGGCGGCGAACTGCAGCTCACCGACGCCATTGCCGCGCTTTTGAAGGAACAGCAGGTGCTGGCCTACGCCTACGACGGCGTGCGCTACGACTGCGGCAGCAAGCTCGGCTACCTGCAGGCGACGGTGGAATACGCGCTGCGCCACAGCGAAGTCAGCGAGGACTTCGCCGCCTATCTGAAAAACCGCGTCTGCTGATCAGCGCGCCGCAACGCCGCCGTGCAGCCAGGCGGCGGCTTCCAGCGCATCCCCTGCATCCATTCCCTGGCCCAGCAGCGCGGCGACCATCCCGGTCAGGCGGTCGCCCGAGCCCGCCTGCGCCAGCCACGGCCCGCCGCTGGTGTTGATGGCATAACGGCCGCCGGGGTGGGCGATCACGCTGCCCGCCCCTTTTAGCACGACGTGCGCGTGGAATTGCGCGCACAGCCGTTGCGCCGCCCCGACCCGGTCCGCCTGGATGTCGCCGCTGGATACGCTGAGCAGGCGCGCGGCTTCGCCGGGATGCGGGGTGAGCAGGGTGGGCGCGGTGCGCTGTGCCGCCCGGTCCGCCAAGGCCGCATCGTCGGCCAGCAGGTTCAGCGCATCGGCATCCAGCACCAGCGGGCAGGGCGCCCCCAGCGCGACTTCCAGCAGCGCATGCGCACGCGTGCCCTGACCCAGCCCGGGACCGATCGCCAGCACGCTCGGGCTCGCCTCCAGCAGATTCTCCGGGGCGGCGAACATCAGCCGCGGCTCGCCGTAATCGACCACGATGCGCTCGTCCAGCACCCCCAGGGTGACGCTGCCGGTGCCCTGCGCGAGCGCCGCGCGCCCGGCGATGAGACACGCGCCGACCATGCCGCGGGCGCCGCCGACGATGCCGACATGGCCGTAGGCGCCCTTGTGGCTGTTGCGCCTGCGTGGCGGCAGGCGGTGGCGCGCTTCCAGCTGCGTCAGCGCGGTCCCCGGCACGGCGGGCAGGACGGCCGGTTCGACGCCGAGCATGTCGAGATGCAATTCGCCGGCGTGGTCGGGGCCGTCCGCGGTGAGGAGGCCCGGCTTGAGGCCGAGGAAGGTCAGCGTGTGGTCGGCGGCGAACGCGCAGCCGCGCACGCAGCCGCGGTCGCTGTCCAGCCCGCTCGGCACGTCGAGCGCCAGGCGCGGGCTGTCGAGCCGGTTCGCCTGCGCGATCCAGCGCGCGTCCTCGCCCGCGACCTCGCGCTGCAGGCCGACGCCGTACAGGCCGTCGACGACCAGGCTGAAGCGCTGCGACGGCGGGATGCCCGCCAGGATCGCACCGCCGCTTTCGCGCCAGGCGGCCCAGGCGCGCGCAGCATCCGGCGGCAGGCGCGCGGGGTCGGCGCGGCTGGCGACGAGCACGCGGAAACCCTGCGCCATCAGGTGCCGCGCGGCGACCAGGGCGTCGCCGCCGTTGTTGCCGGGGCCGGCCAGCAGCAGTATCGGCTCGCCCGATTCGCGGGCCAGTGCGCCCGCCAGTTCGGCGGCCGCGGCGCCGGCCCTTTCCATCAACGAGGTTTCGGGGCGGCTGTCCGCCCAGCGCCGGTCGACGATGCGGATGTCGGCGGCGGTGAACAGCGGCGGAGAAACGAGGGAAGCGGGAGCGGTCGGCATGGGCGGACAGGGGAATCAAGTCGGGACGCAGCGGACATCTTAATCCCGGCGGCGGCGCGATTGCGTGCAGCGTTCCCCTGGCGGCACGCCGGACTGGTCGAAAATGACTACGTCGCCTGGTATCCAGCGAAGCTTCCGCAATGCCGTTGATGGTTTGCCGCGCGCCCAGCCCGGAAAATGGAGAATGAAGATGCAACGACGACACTTTCTGGCCGCTCTGGCGCTGCTTCCCGTGCTGCCGCTGGCGGCGCATGCAGCCAGGACGGAGCTGAACCTGGGCATATACCCGGGCACCGGCAAGGCGGACGTGCTCATGGGGGATTTCCGCGCCTGGGCGATGCCTTTTGCCCAGGCTCTCGGCGCGGCCATGGGCGCGAAACCGGGGCTTACCCTGTTCCGCAGCATCAAAAGCATTGCGCGCTCCATGGAGGGCGGCCGGCTGGACATGTATCTTGTGCCGCCGTCGGTGGCGGTGGCCGCGCTGGACCACCGCTACTCGCCGGTGGCGCGGGTGCGCGACCAGGCCACGGGCGTTCTGGTGCGCCGCAAGGGTGCCGCGGTGACGACGGTGGCGCTCACCGAAAAGGAATCCTGGCTCGACGTGATGGCGCGCCACACGCTCAGGCGCAACAGGCAGGATGCAGCCCAGATCCTCAACCTGAAAACCCAGGAGGAGGTGGTGCTGGCGATGCAGCGTGATTTTGCCCAGGCCGGCAGCCTGCGCAGCAAGCTGGCCGACGAACTGGTCGCCAGGGGCGAGTTCGAGACCTGGTATGCCTTGCCCGCAACCCCGGATTTCACCCTGATGGCGAGCAATCGCTTCTCCGCGGCCGAGCAGGACAAGCTGGGGAGCGCTGCCGCCGCGCTCAGTCCGGAAGTCATCCAGTCCCTGCAAAAAACCATCCACAGCAAGGTGACGGGATTCGTGATCGACAAGCAGGCGGATTACCAGCTGATCAAGCAGGCAATCCGCGAGGCCGGCTACTGACCCGCGCGGACCCGTCCGGCCGGCTTGCGGGATGCCCGCAACGGCTTATACTGCAAGGTGTTGCAAAACTTTCTGGAATGCGCATGGATACTCGTCATCGCACCCCTGCCGGCGCTTTGGTGGCGCAATGCCCCGATGAAAACAGTTGTACGGTTTTCAACTGCGAAGTCTGTTTGAAGGAAGTCCCCGCCGATGCGGCCAAACTGACGGATGCGCAGGACTACGTCCACCATTTTTGCGGGCTCGACTGCCTCGAAGCCTGGCAGAAGCAGAGCCGGATTCGCCGCTAGGCCCGTCCGGTCAAGCGCTCCAATCGGCTAAAATAGCGCCTTTGCCCTGTTTGCAAAGGCGCTCATGTCTTCCATCGTATCGCTCCCCGGCAGTGCTGCGCTGTCGTCTTTCCGCATCGATAAAATCCGCCAGGAGGCTGCCCGGCTAGGCATCGCGCTAGGCGAGTTGGCGGCGCGCCATTGGCATTTCCTGGAGCTGGACGCCGAACTGGACGCGGCTGCCGCGCGGCAGCTCGACAAAACGCTGGATTACGGCACCCCCGCCGACAGCCCGACGGCGAACGACGTGCAGTTGCTGGTCACGCCGCGTCCGGGCACGATTTCGCCGTGGTCGTCGAAGGCGACGGATATCCTCAGGAACAGCGGCCTGGCCCAGCTGCGCCGCATCGAGCGCGGGGTGGCCTACCGCCTGTGCGATCCGCAGGGCGGTGCGCTTTCGGGGCAGGCGCTGACGGCGCTACTGCCGCTGCTGCACGACCGCATGACGGAAGCCGTGATGGATTCGCTGGAAGCCGCGCAGGTGCTGTTCCAGCACGTGCCGCCGCGCGAACTGACCGCCATCGATGTGATGGCGGGCGGCCGTGCCGCGCTGGAGGCCGCCAACCGCGATCTCGGCCTGGCGCTGTCGGAAGACGAAGTCGAATACCTGGTCGACAACTTCACCCGCATCGGGCGCAACCCCACCGACGTCGAGCTGATGATGTTCGCGCAGGCCAACTCCGAGCACTGCCGCCACAAGATCTTCAACGCCGCGTGGGTGATCGACGGCGCGGCGCAGGCGAAGTCGCTGTTCGGCATGATCCGCGACACCCACGCAGCGCATCCCGCGGGCACGGTGGTGGCGTATTCCGACAACTCGTCGGTGATCGAGGGGGCGCAGATCGATCGCTTCTACCCGCGCGCCGACGGCAGCTACGCCTACAGCAGCGAACTCACCCACGTGCTGATGAAGGTGGAAACGCACAACCATCCGACCGCGATCTCGCCCTTCCCCGGCGCGGCCACCGGCAGCGGCGGCGAGATCCGCGACGAGGGCGCGACCGGCATCGGCTCCAAGCCCAAGGCCGGCCTGTGCGGATTTTCGGTTTCCAACCTCAACATTCCCGGCTTCGAGCAGCCGTGGGAAGCCGGCGCCTACGGCAAGCCCGAGCGCATCGTCACCCCGCTCGCGATCATGCTCGAAGGCCCGATCGGCGCGGCGGCGTTCAACAACGAATTCGGCCGCCCCAACCTGGCGGGCTATTTCCGCACCTTCGAAGAGACCGTGGCCAGGCAGCGGCGCGGCTACCACAAGCCCATCATGCTGGCGGGCGGCGTCGGCAGCATCCGCGCCGACCACGTCGAGAAGAAAATGCTGCCGGTCGGCACGCTGCTGATCCAACTGGGCGGCCCCGGCATGCTGATCGGCCTCGGCGGCGGCGCCGCCTCGTCGATGGACACCGGCGCCAACGCCGCCGACCTCGACTTCGACTCGGTGCAGCGCGGCAACCCCGAGATGGAACGGCGCGCGCAGGAAGTGATCGACCGCTGCTGGCAGCTCGGCGACAGGAACCCGATCCTGTCGATCCACGACGTCGGCGCCGGCGGCCTCTCCAACGCGCTGCCCGAACTGGTGCACGGCGGCGGCCGCGGCGGCCGCTTCGAACTGCGCGCCGCGCCGTCGGAGGAATCCGGCATGTCGCCGCGCGAGATCTGGTGCAACGAGGCGCAGGAACGCTACGTGCTGGCGATTCCGCCTGATCGCCTCGACGAATTCCGCGCGATGTGCGAGCGCGAGCGCTGCCCGTTTGCAGTGCTGGGCGAAGCCACCGAAGACCACCACCTGCTGGTGACCGACAGCCATTTCCAGAATGCGCCGGTGGACGTGAGCCTGGATGTGATCCTTGGCAAGCCGCCGAAGATGACGCGCGACGTCGCGCACCAGGCTGCCGCACCGGCGCCGCTGGTGCTCGACGGCATCGATCTGAAGGACGCGGTCTACCGGGTGCTGGCGATGCCCGGGGTGGCGTCGAAGATGTTCCTGATTTCCATCGGCGACCGCAGCGTCGGCGGCCTCACCGCGCGCGACCAGTGCGTGGGGCCGTGGCAGGTTCCCGTCGCCGATTGCGCGATCACGCTGGCGGGCTACCGGACCACGCTGGGCGAGGCGTTTTCCATCGGCGAGAAAGCGCCGCTGGCGCTGATCGATGCGCCAGCGTCGGGGCGCATGGCGGTCGCCGAGGCGATCACCAACCTGGCCGCTGCGCGCGTCGCCGGGCTGGGCGAGGTGAAACTGTCGGCCAACTGGATGGCCCCCGCCGGCCACCCGGGCGAGGATGCCGCGCTGTTCGACACGGTGGCGGCGGTTTCGGATTATTGCCAGGCGCTGGGGATCTCCATCCCGGTCGGCAAGGATTCGATGAGCATGAAAACCGTGTGGCAGGCCGACGGCGAGAAGAAGGCGGTGACCTCGCCGATTTCGCTGGTGATCTCGGCGTTCGCCAATACCTCCGATGCAGGCGCGCATCTCACGCCGCAACTGCGCAGCGATGCCGGCGAGTCCGACCTCGTCCTGATCGACCTGGGGCTGGGCAAGAACCGCCTCGGCGCGTCGAGCTTTGCGCAGGCCTACAAGCAGGTGGGCGACTGTTGCCCGGATGCGCCGCAGGCGGCGTCGCTCGCCGCATTCTTCGATACGCTGCAGGCGCTGAATGCGGCAGGCAGGCTGCTGGCCTATCACGACCGCTCCGACGGCGGCCTGTTCGTCGCGCTGTGCGAAATGGCGTTTGCCGGCCATTGCGGCGTGGACCTCGACATCGACGAGCTGTGCCTCGACCAGATCCGCCACGAAGTCGAGGACGAAGGGCGGCCGGAACCGGAAAAGCTGGGCGAGCCGGGCTATTCGGCGCGCATTTTCAACGTGCTGTTCAACGAGGAAGCCGGCGCCGTGCTGCAGATCCGCCGCACCGATACGCAGGCGGTGATGCAGGCCTTCATCGACGCCGGCCTGCGCGGCGAGTTTTATGTCATCGGCCAGCCCAATGCGCTCGATCGCGTGCGGGTGCTGCGCGAGGACAGGGTGATCCTGGACGAGGCGCGCACCGATCTGCAATGCGCCTGGGCGCGCACCAGCTACGAAATGGCGAAGCTGCGCGACAACCCGGCGTGCGCCGAAGAGGAGTTCGCGCGCCATGCCGATGCCGCCGATCCGGGCCTGCGTTATGCGCCGAGCTTCGACATCGACGCCGACGTCGCCGCGCCCTTCATCGCCGCCGGCAAGCGCCCGCGGGTGGCGGTGCTGCGCGAACAGGGCGTCAACGGCCAGGTCGAGATGGCCGCCGCGTTCGATGCCGCGGGCTTCGCCGCAGTGGATGTGCACATGAGCGACATCCTCTCCGGCCGGGTCAGCCTCGGCGACTTCACCGGACTGGCCGCGTGCGGCGGTTTCAGCTACGGCGATGTGCTGGGCGCGGGCGGCGGCTGGGCCAAATCGATCCTGTTCAATCCGCGCGCGCGCGACCAGTTCGCGGCGTTTTTCGGGCGTGCCGACACCTTTGCCCTCGGCGTATGCAACGGCTGCCAGATGATGAGCCAGCTGCACGACCTGATCCCGGGCGCGGACGCCTGGCCGCGTTTCGAACGCAACCTGTCGGAACAGTTCGAGGCGCGCTTTGCGCTGGTCGAGGTGCTGGCGTCGCCGTCGCTGTTCTTTGCCGACATGGCGGGTTCGGTGATGCCGATCGTGGTGTCGCACGGCGAAGGCCGGGTGCAGTTCCGCGACCCTGCGCACGCCGCGCAGGCACGTCCCACGCTGCGCTACGTCGATCACCGCGGGGCGCCGGCCGAGACTTATCCGCTGAACCCCAACGGTTCGGCCGGCGGGCTGACCGGCTTCACCACAGCGGACGGCCGCTTCAGCATTCTGATGCCGCACCCGGAACGCGTGTTCCGCGCCGCGCAGCTGTCGTGGAAACCGGACGGCATGCGCGATGCCGCCCCGTGGCTGCGGCTGTTCCGCAACGCGCGGCGCGCGGTTGGGTGATGCGCGCCGACTATGCGAAAATAATGGGCTTTGTCGCATGAATCCCGCTGTGCCGGGCTCAATTTTCCAGCCATGAATGCACCCGAAAACCTCCTGACGGATGACCACCTGCGCGCGCAGGTCAAGCTGCTGGGCACCTTGCTCGGCCAAGTGTTGCTGCAGTTTGCCGGCGAAGACGTGTTCGAGGCGGTGGAAACCCTGCGCCGCGGTTTCGCCGAATTGCACCAGCAGGAAGACCAGCAGCGCCGCACCGAGCTGATGGCGATGATCGACGCCATGCCCGCCGCCAAGGTGGAACTGGTGGTGCGTGCCTTCTCCAGCTATTTCAAGCTGGTCAACGTGGCGGAGGAAAGCTTTGCCCACCGCAACCGCCGCCGCATGCTGTCGCACGGCATGGCGCTGTGGGAAGGCTCGTTCGACCGCACTGTGGCGGATCTCAAGGCGCAGGACATGCCGGTCGCCACGCTGCAGGAGATGGTCAACCGTCTGCACTATGCGCCGGTATTCACCGCGCATCCCACCGAAGCGCGCCGTCGTGCGGTGATGGAAGGCATGCGGCGGATATTCCTGATTTGCGACGAGCTGTACAGCCCCACCCTGGGGGTGAACGACCGCCGCGAACTGGAAGCGCAGCTGGCCGCCGAGATCCAGGTGGGGTGGCGTACCGACGAGCTGCGCAGCGCCAAGCTCGAGGTGCGCGACGAAGTGCGCAACGGCCTCTACTACGTGCGGGAAAGCCTGTTCGAGGCGGTGCCGAAGGCGTATTCCTTCTTCGAGAAGGCGCTGCGCAAGCATTACGGCGTGAATGCCGACGGCACCGCCACCGTCCGCGTGCCGAGTTTCATCCGTTTCGGCTCGTGGATCGGTGGCGACCGTGACGGCAACCCGTTCGTGACCGCGGACGTCACCGAATGGACGGTGCATAAGCAGATGCAGGCCGCACTCGAAGAATACCGTTCGCGGGTGCTGGAACTGCGCCAGACACTGACCCACAGCAGCGACTGGTGCACGCCCTCCGCCCGGTTCCTGGAACGCCTGTCGGAATACGAGGCCGAGTTCGGCGAGCAGGTGTTCCGTGGCACCGCGGTGCAGATCTACAGCCGCGAGCCCTACCGCCGCATGGCGGCGATGATGCTGGCGCGGCTGGACGCCAACCTGTCCTACGTCCACCAGTGCCTGGCCGACGTGCCGAGCTTCACTTCGCACCTGGCGTACGAGAACGCCGCCGCCTTCCTCGCCGACCTCTGCCTGGTGCGCGATTCGCTGATCAGCCATGGCGACCGCATCGTCGCCATGCAGGACCTGCAGGCGCTGATCCGGCTGGTCGAAAGCTTCGGTTTTCACCTGCTGCAGCTCGACATCCGCCAGGAGTCGACCGTGCATACGCGCACGGTGGCGGCGCTACTGCGGCAGATCGACCCCGATTTCGATTACCTGGCTGCGAACGAGACCGAGCGGCTGCAGCGCCTGGCTGCCTGGATCGGCCACATCGACCCGGTCGAGGTGGACGACGGCGTGCTGGACGACGAGGCGCGCGAAGCGCTCGCGGTGTTCCGGCGCATGGTCAAGCTGCAGGCCGAAGTGGGCGACGAGGTCTTCGGCACCTACGTGATTTCGATGACGCACAGCGCGTCCCACGTGATGGAAGTGATGCTGCTGGCGCGGCTGGTGGGCCTGTGCGGCCACAATGGCCGCGACTGGTTCTGCCGCATCCAGGTCGCCCCCCTGTTCGAGACGGTGGACGACCTGCAGCGCAGCCAGTCCATCCTCGACCAGCTGCTGTCGAACAAGGTCTACCGTGCGCTGGTTACCGCCAACGGCAACCACCAGGAAGTCATGCTGGGCTATTCGGATTCGTGCAAGGATGGCGGCATTCTGGCGTCGAACTGGAATCTGTATCAGGCGCAACTGTCGATCATCGCGCTGACCCGGCGCTATGGCGTCGAATGCCGGCTGTTTCATGGCCGCGGCGGCACGGTGGGCCGCGGCGGCGGGCCGACTCACGAGGCGATCCTGTCGCAGCCGCCGGGCACGGTCAACGGCGAGATCAAGTTCACCGAGCAGGGCGAGATGCTGTATTACAAATACAGCAACCCGGAAACCGCCAACTACGAGATCGGCATGGGTGTCACCGGACTGCTCAAGGCCAGTACGACTGCGCTTGCGCAGATCGACGTGCGCTACCCGCAGGAATACCTCGACGGGATGGGCCGGATCGCCGCCGACGGCGAGAAAAGCTATCGTGCGCTGATCGGCATGCCGGGCTTCATCGACTATTTCTACGAGACCACGCCGGTCACCGAAATCGGCCTGCTCAACATGGGCAGCCGGCCGTCGCACCGCAAGAAGGCCGACCGTTCGCTGGGGTCGATTCGCGCCATTCCGTGGGTGTTCGGCTGGGCGCAGTCGCGCCATACCCTGCCTGCCTGGTATGGAATCGGAACTGCGCTGAGGGATTTCATCGGGTCCGCTCCGGCGGGGCTCGATCAATTGCGGATCATGTACCGCGAATGGCCGTTCTTCCGCGGCCTGCTGTCCAACGTGCAGATGGCGCTGACCAAGGCCGACATGGAAATTTCCGAGGAATACGCGCGCCTGTGCGACCACCCCGACACCATGGCGATCTACCGCGCCATTGCCGACGAGTTCGCGCTTACGGTGGAGTGGGTCAAGCAAGTCGCGCAGATCGAAACCCTGCTGGAAGACAACCCGACTCTGGCGTTGTCGCTTTCGCGCCGCCGCCCCTACATCGATCCCATCAACCACATCCAGGTGCGCCTGCTGAAACGCTATCGCTCGGAGAGCGTGTGGGAGTCCGAACAGGATAGCTGGCTGACGCCGCTGATGCGCTCGATCAATGCGATCGCCTCCGGGATGCGCAACACCGGTTGAGCATGGATAAGGATAGGGACGTAGCCTCTCCCACCCAGCCGAAGCGGCGCGGGCTCGCCGTTGCCATCGGCCTCAACGTCGTGCTGGTGCTGCTGGCATGCGGCCTGGCGCTGTATGCCTTCATGCTGAATGTCGATCTGGGCGATGTGAAGCGGCGGCTGTCGAAGGAAATCGAAACCCGCCAGCAAGCCGAGCGCTACCTGATCGAAACGCGCAACCAGTTGACCGACAGCCTGCGCGAAATCGAACAGCTCAAGGCGCAGCTGGCCTACAAGGAAACCGACATCCAGGCGGCGGTGGCGGCCAAGCCCGCGCTGCCGGTGGTGATCGGCTTTCGTTCGTCGATGCTGGGCAAGGGACTGGTGGCGGTGATCGAAAACACCAGCGACCGCTATCTGACCGTGATCCTCGCCGTGCGCAATCCGACCCTGTCCCTGGCGCGGCGCTTCGAGCTCAAGCTGGAACCCAGGTCCAGCACCGACTTCGGCCACATGGAAGGCTGGCAGTTCGCCTCGGGGGACGAAGTGGGATTGTTCAACGACGAATTCGGCGCGCTCAAGCTCACCGTGCCGTAACGGCGGGTCGCGGCCTCGGCAATTTCAGGCCGAGCAGCGCGGGCATCAGCAGCAATTCGAACACCTGGCCGGCGAACAGGCCGACCGCGCACAGCATGCCGAAGTGGGCGGTGGGGCGGAAGTCGGACAGCCCCAGCAGGCTGAACTGCGCGATCAGCACCATCGAAATGGCGATCACCGCGCGGCCCGAGGCCTCCACGCTGCGGATGATGGCGAACACCGGGCTGACGCCGCGGCGGATGCGGTGCAGGTAGCCGTGATACAGATGGATGGTGTCGTCCACCGTGATGCCGAGGATGACGCCGGCGATCAGGACGGTGGCGACGTCGAGCGAAATCCCCGCCGTCCCCATCACCACGAAAATGAAGAACAGCGGCGCCAGGTTGGGCACCAGGCAGATCAGCGCGCCGCGCAACGAGCGGAACAGCAGCGCCATCAGCAGCAGAATCTGCAGGAAGGCCGAGGCGAAGCTCTTGACCTGGCCGTCGACGATGCGGTCTTCCTGGTCCGAGAACAGCCGCCCGTACCCCGCGAGGTCGATTTCCACGCCCGCGATCGGCTGCGCGGCGACGTGCGCGCGCACCCTGTCGATCACCCGGCCGATTTCGTTGGCGCCGTGCACGTTGAGGCTCATCGGGATGCGGGCGCGCTGGAATTCGCGGTTGACAAGCTCGTACAAATCCTTGCCGTCGTAGATCAGCAGCAGCTGTTCGACCAGCTTGCGGCTGGCCGGCAGCGCATCCGCCCCCAGATCCTCGCCGCTGAGGGCGCGGTTCATTTCCTCCAGCACGTCGATCAGGGAGAAGCTGCGGTCGACTTCCGGCTGCTGTTCGAGCCAGGTTTGCAGCGCCTTGATCTGCGCCAGCGTCGCCGGATCCTTCAGGCTGTCGCGGGCCGCGCCGGTGAGGACGATTTCCAGCCCGGTGACGCCGGAAAGCGTGCTTTCCACCCTGGCGGTGCTGCGGCTGATGCTGTGGTCGGGCGCGAAAAACTCGATGATGTTGGATTCGACCTTGACCTGCATCACCAGCGGGATGGCCGCCAGCACCAGCAGGGCGGTGGCCGTCAGCACGGCTTTTGCATGCCGCAGGCTGAACACCGCCACGGCTGCCGCGATGCGACGCGCGTGCGCCAGACCGGAGCGGCGGCGCGGCCAGCGCGGCGTATCCCATTTCAGCAGGATCGGCGGCACCAGGATGAACACCACCAGAAACACGATGAGGGTGCCGACCGCGCCCGCCAGGCCGAAGGCCTGCACCGGAGGAATCTCCACCCACAGCAGGCTCAGCATGCCCGCGCCGGTGGTCAGCACGTTGAACAGGCCGGGGGTGAAGGTTTCCTTCAGCGCGCGCGCGATGCGCTGCGGCCGCGGCAGCAGCGCGATGCGGGCACGCTGGATGGCGGCATACAAATGCAGCAGCGTGGCCGTGGTGTAGGCCGCCATCAGGGTGGGAATCATCGCGGTGATCGGGGTGTAGGGCTGGCCGGACAGCACCAGCCCGGCGACGCTGGCCGACACGACCGTGCCCATGGCCAGGCCGCCCACCACCATCGGGCGCGCCCGCCCCACCACCCACCATAGCAATGCCATGCCGATGACGAAGGTCAGCGGGATGAAGATGGCGCTGTCGCGCCACAGCGAACGCAGTTCCTCGACCGTCTGCGCCACCGTGCCGGCGGTGGCGGTGTGATAGGGCGCGAGTTTCTCGGCGGCAATGGCGGCGTCGAGCGCGATCTGGATATCGCGGCGGGCCAGGCTTTCCTTCAGGATTGTGGGGCGCACCACCAGGGCGACCGCGCGGCCGTCGCGCGAGGCGAGCAGTCCCGGCGCAAAGCTGTCGCCCAGCACGCGGGCCTGCCATTGCGCCGGCGTGCGTGCGTCCAGATTGCCGGGGTCGATCAGCGGCGATACGGCAAAACCGTCGTCGGTGGCGTCGATGTGCTCCACCGTGGTCAGCGTCAGCACCCGGTCGACCGCCGGATGCGCCGCCATTTTTTGCGCGGCGCGGTCGAGCGCGGCGAGAAACGCCGGAGCGTAGAGCGCGTCGCCCTCGAACAGGGCGATGATGGCTTCGTCGTTGGGGAATTCCCTGAACAGCGATTCGCGCAGCTGGATGGTGGACGAATCCGGCGGCGAATAGATATCCGGCGCGTTGTTGAAATGCAGCTTCAGCAGAAACGGCAGCGCCGCCAGCTGGATACCGAGCAGGATTGCCAGCGCCAGCCAGGGTGGCAGCATGCGGCTGCCGTTGAGCCAGGATTTCAGCATGGGGGCGTCGGGGCGATCAGAATTTGCTGCGCAGCCCCAGCGTGATCAGCGAATGGTCCTGGTGGAAGCCGCCCAGGGTGCGTGCTTCGCCGTCGAAGTAGTGGGCGGCGACGTAGATCTCGTGCGGCTCCCAGCCGACGTAGCTGAGCCTGGGGCTGAGGTAGACATCGTTCACGTTGAAGCCGGCGGCAAAGCGCATCCCGGCTTTCCAGCGGCCCTGGCCGAAGCGGGTTTCGATTTCGCCGTTGGCGCCGTAATACTCCTTCAGTTCGAGGATGCTGCGGTCGGTCTGCAGCGCGTGCGCCACCAGTTGCAGGTTGACGCGGGTGTCCGCCCCGCCGGGGAAGAATTCCAGCGCGCCGATCCAGTCGAGCGAATGCGTCGTGTCGAGCGCGGTGGTGGCGAGGGTCACCGGCACGTTGTCGGTGTAGCCGGCTTCCATGCGCCAGGTGAGGCCGCCGCGCACCAGCTCGACATCGGCGCCGACGAAGGTGTTGAACGGATGCACTGCGGTGAGCGTGGAGGCGGGCAGGTCGAGCCGGTAGTACGGCAGCGACTGCCGGGTGCGCGCCAGCGTCACGCCGAAGTCGAGCGCGCTGCCGCTCCGGGTCAGGCGCAGGGCGCCGCCGCCGCTGCCGTGTTCGTCCTCGTCGATGCGCGCGGTATTCAGCCAGGGGGTGAGCGCGGGATCGATGCCGATGATCTGGCGGCTGGTGCGGTTGACCGGACTCCAGATGCTGGCGGTGTCCGGCAATTGCGCGGCGCGGAACAGCGGCAGCCAGACCGCGTCCAGCTTGTACTCGCCGAAAGTCTGCTCCCAGCGCGCGGCCAGCTGCGCGCGGCGGCGGTCGGGCAGGTCGTCCAGCACGAAGCGCGTCAGGTCGGCGCGGCTGACGCGGTCGGCCAGCGGGATTTCGTCGGCGCGGCCCCAGATGATGGTTTGCGCGCCGAAGGTCAGGCGGGTGTCGCCGTTGCGGTAGCGCACATAGGTGTCGCCGTAGTCGGCCAGCAGTTCGCGGTGATCGGCGCGGCCGCCGGCCTGCGCCATGCCGTCGAGCCGGGCGCCGGCGCGGAATTCCCAGTTGCGGCTGGGCTGCCACAGCACGTAGGCGCTGGTGCGCAGGGTGGAATAGGTGTCGGCCTCGGCGGCGTCGGGCAGGCCGCCCGCCTCCAGCAGCAGATCGTCGACGCCAGCCTTGAGCGTGGGCTGGAAACCGCGGGCGGCGGGCTTGCGGCTGCGCGCAGCGGGCGGCGGCAGATCGTCTTCGGCGCTGGACTGCGGCGTGGCCTCGGTGGGAGCGGCTGCGAATGGCGCGCGCGGTTTGCGCGTGGCGGCGCGCGGCGGCGGCAGGTCGTCCGCCGCGTCCTGGGCAGAGTTGGCGCGCGGCGGCGGCAGCTCGTCGGCGCCGCAAACGGGCAGAGCGGCGAGCGACAGGCTCAAGGTCAGCAGCAGCTTTTTCATGGGCGATATTCCGATTCCAGGCTTTCGTCGGCGAGGGCTTGCGAGGTGAAGAGTTTGGCGGGCAGTTTCTGGTCGTACAGCGCGCTGTCGACCACCAGGCGGGTTTCGTGGCCGCTGGCCAAATCGATCATGCGGCTGTCGGTGATCGTCCAGTAGCCCTGGTTGCGTTTCTTGCTGCGCAGCAGCCAGCGCTTGCCGGGGGTGCTGGCGTCCTTTTCGAAATAATCCACCCGTTGCGGGATCGCGGTGGCGGGGTCGATCCAGCTGATGCGCTTCCGGTACACCGAATCGCCGGCCTCCAGCGGCACGCTTTCGAGCACCTCGCACAGGAGGCCGTTTTCGGTCTGCTTGCCGAGCAGGCGGTGGCGGTCCCTGGACGGCTTGCGTTCCTGCAGATCCTCGAAATACAGGTCGGAGCCGACAAAGCGCCCGCCCTTGCGGTCGCTGGAGATGCGCCGCACCCGGTCGAGCGCCGGCAGGTACAGCCACTGGTCGCTGCTGCCGTCGGTCTTGTCGATGCTGAGAAGACCGGTTCCCGCGATGTCTTCGGGATCGAGAAAGCGGATCAGGTTGGCGGTTTCACCGCCCGACTTGTCGAGACGGTAGGTGACGAGTTCGCGGATGCGCGGCGCGCGGCCTTTCTCGGTGAGCACCATGCGGCCGAGCGTGGTGAGGTCGCGCCCGTTGGGGCGGTCGTGGACTTTCTGCGCGAGGTCCGCGGCCTCGTCCGCCTGCGCGGTGGCCGCGCCGAGCAGCAGCGCCAGCATCAGGGAACGGATGAAGTTCAGCAGGGGGTTTGGAGGTGCCATTGGGTTTTACGCGCGCGTGGTACCTTAATGAGCGACGGGTTGCCAGCCCCGAACTTTACCGCAAAACCGGGCCGGCACCGACCGCGTTGGCACAGGCGCCGGGCTCCGGCGCTGTGCTGGATTTCAGGGGGGGCCTATGATAAAAAGACAACAAAGTCCCCTATTAAGGATGCCAAGATGACGTCGACGACACTGGAACTGCTACAGAAATACAGCGTGCCTGGCCCGCGCTACACGTCGTATCCGACCGCGCCCTATTTCCGCACCGATTTTGGCGAGGCGGACTGGGACGCGGCGCTGACGGCATCGGCGGTGGATCGCGGCCTGTCGCTGTATGCCCATATCCCGTTCTGCGATTCGCTCTGCTACTACTGCGGCTGCAATATGGTGGCGACGCGCGACTACAGCAAAACCCAGCCCTATCTGGCCTATCTCGATCAGGAAATGGCGCGCACTGCGCAACGGGTCGACCCGACGCGGGTGGCGCGCCAGTTGCACTGGGGCGGCGGCACGCCCACCTATCTCAATCCTGGCGACATCCGCCGCCTGATGGCGATGATGCGCCAGCATTTCACCCTCGCCCCGGATGCTGAAATCAGCTGCGAGGTCGATCCGCGCGAACTGACCCGCGCGCACCTCGAGGCGCTGCGCGAATCCGGCTTCAACCGCCTGTCGTTCGGCGTGCAGGACATGGACCCGGCGGTGCAGCAGGCGGTCAACCGCATCCAGTCCGCGGCCCTGATCCAGCAAGTGCTCGACTGGTCGCGCGAACTGGGCTTCTCCAGCATCAACCTGGATCTGATCGTAGGGCTGCCGAAGCAGACCGTGGCGAGTTTTTCCCGCACCCTGGAACAGGTGGTGGCGTGGGCGCCCGACCGCCTTGCGGTGTTTTCCTATGCCCACGTGCCATGGCTGAAAAAGCACCAGAACCTGATTCAGCAGGCCGATCTGCCGGATTCCGCGATGCGCCTGGGCCTGCATCAGGCGGTGAACGAGGCGCTGGGGGCGGCGGGCTACGTCAACATCGGCTTCGATCACTTTGCCCGCCCCGAGGACGAACTGGTGCGTGCGCAGCGGAACAAGACGCTATGGCGCAATTTCCAGGGCTACACCACGCACAAGGACTGCGACATCCTCGCCTTCGGCGTGTCCGGCATCAGCCAGACGGCGGACGTGTACATGCAGAACGAAAAGAACCTCAAGCGCTACGAGGAACGCATCGCGGCGACCGGGTTTGCGGTCGAACGCGGCCTGAAGCTCAGCCGCGACGACCAGATCCGGCGCGATGCCATCACCCGCGTGATGTGCGATCTGGAACTCGACTTCGCCGCCTTCGGCAGCGAATGGGGCATCGGGTTCAGCGACTATTTCGCCGACGCGCTGGCCGAACTGCGCCCGCTGGCCGACGACGGGCTGGTGACGATCGCCGCCGACAGGATCAGCGTCACTCCCAGCGGCCGCCTGTTCCTGCGCAACATCGGCATGTGCTTCGACCGCTACCTGAAGGAAGCCACCGGCGAAAAGCCGCGCTATTCGCGGACGGCCTGAGCCGTCAGCAGCAGCCGCTGCCGTCGTCGCGCTTGGGGCAGCCCTCGGGCCGGCTGCGCGGCGGCAGCGGGCAGCGGTTGATCTCGTCGGCGCTGCGCTGGAAGTAGCAGGTCATGGCGCTGGAAGCGATACCGAGCAGCCAGAAGACAAAGAACCCGACGGTGTAGGCGGCGATGCGCTGATCGAACAGCGCCTCGCCGCGATAGCTGATTTCCAGCGGGTCGAACAGGGCGGAGAAGACGATGCCGGCCACTCCGGCAACGAGAAAGGACGGCCACAGTATGTGGATCAGGCGCTTCGGCATGGCGTGCTCCTCGTGGCGGCGGCGGTCATTCTTCCGGGCTGTTCATCTTGCGCTTGTACCAGCTCAGCAGGGTGATCGCCATGCCGATGATGAAGAGGATGGTGAACAGGCTCAGCAGGCCGATCGGGCTGGTGAACAACAAATCGAGTACGACGTCCATTTCAGTCTCCCTCTGGTTGATGAACGATGGGTCCGGAAGCCGCCAGCGTGACGGCCCGGTCTAGCGGGATATGCAGCACGCCGCCCAGGCGCCAGGCGGCGTCCCGGTCGGCCAGCTGGACCTGCCATTTGCCGGCGTGCAGCAGGGGCAGCGCCGCGCGATAGTGTCCGCCGCCGGTGTGATCGAGGGTGAGGATTTGATCCATGCCCTGGCGGGTGGGGTGCGCCAGGGTGAGCGTCAATTGCTCCGGATACGCCTGCATGCGTCCGCCCAATGCCAGCGCCAGGACGCCGTTTTCGCTCTTCACGGTGGCGGTCAGCGCCAGCGCGCGGGCGGCGTCGTCGCGCGCCAGCGTCTGGTTGATGGCCAGCCCGGCCTTGTAGTAGTCGCCGACCACCAGGCCGTCGGCGCTGGTGGCCGCGATCCACACGGTGACGAGTCCGGCGGCGACCGCGCTGGCGGGCAGGCTGATGAGGAACCAGGGCCAGGGTTCGCGATACCAGGGTTTGGACTGCAGGGCAGGGTTCGTCATGGCGTTCACCGGTTGAAGAATTTGGTTGCGACGGCCTGCCTGATGCGCGGGTCGTCGATGGCCTGCACCGTGAAGCTCACCTCGATCGAGCGGCCTTTCAGTTCGGCGGGATCGGCAATCAGGCTGACCGGGATGTCCACCGTCTGCAGGGGCGCGGCGGCGATTTCGCGCGCGGCGGCCGTCACCTGCAGGCCGGCGATGCCCTGCGCGCTGATCGTGTAGCGATGCGGCCGGCCGTCCTTGTTGATGAGTTGCAGGCGGTAGACGTTCTCGATCATGCCCTCGTCGGTTTCCTTCGACAGCGCCACGCGGTCGCGCACCACATCGACGCGCAGCGGCACCCGGGTGGCGAGACTCCAGACGAAGGCGCCGGAGATCAGCGCCAGCAGCACGCTGTAGATGACGGTGCGCGGGCGCAGCACGTGTTTGAGGATGCTGCTATCCGGGTAGTTGCCTTTCACCACGTTCTCGGTGGTGTAGCGGATCAGGCCGCGCGGGTAGCCCATCTTGTCCATGATCTGGTCGCAGCCGTCGATGCAGGCGGCGCAGCCGATGCATTCGTACTGCAGGCCGTTGCGGATGTCGATGCCGGTGGGACAGACCTGCACGCAGACTTCGCAGTCGACGCAGGTGCCCAGCCCGGCCGCCTTGTAGTCGGTCTTTTTGCTGCGCGGCCCGCGCGGTTCGCCGATCGAGCTGTCGTAGGTCACGGTCAGCGTGTCGGAGTCGAACATCACGCTCTGGAAGCGCGCGTAGGGGCACATGTACTTGCACACCTGCTCGCGCATGAAGCCGGCGTTGCCCCAGGTGGCGAAGCCGTAGAAGAGGATCCAGAAGCTTTCCCACGGGCCGAGGCTGGCGCTCGCCACTTCGGCGGCCAGCGTCTGGATCGGGGTGAAATAGCCGACGAAGGTGAAGCCGGTCCACAGCGCGATCAGCATCCAGACCAGGTGCTTGAGGCCGCGCCGGCGCAGCTTGTTGGCGTTCCACGGCGACTGGTCGAGCTTCCTGCGCGCGAGGTGGTCGCCTTCCAGCCAGTTTTCCACCCACATGAAGATTTCCGTGTACACCGTCTGCGGACAGGCGTAGCCGCACCACAGCCGCCCGGCGACGGCGGTGAACAGGAACAGCGCCAGCGCCGAGAGGATCAAAAGGCCGGTGAGATAAACGAAATCCTGCGGCCAGAACACCAGGCCGAAGATGTAGAACTTGCGCGCGGCGAGGTCGAACAGCACCGCCTGGCGGCTGTCCCATTGCAGCCAGGGCAGGCCGTAATACAGCGCCTGGGTCAGCAGCACCAGCGCGATGCGCCAGCTGGCGAACACGCCATGCACCGAGCGCGGCTGGATTTTTTGCCGGATCGCGTAGAGCTGCTGCTCGATCGGCGCGTCGGCGGGGGCGGGCTGCTTGTCGTCTGTCACTGCTTTCATCCGTTGAGGCTGAGCCGCTTGAGCGTACTGGGGCAATGCGCTCAAGCGGCTCGCCGGAAGCATTCCGGCGAGCGCCCGTTGCTTACTGCTTCTGCGACAGGCCGTACACGTAGGCCGCCAGCAGGTGCAGCTTGGCTTCCTTGTTCGAGGTGGTGCCGAGGGTTTGCGTCATGGCCGGCATCACGCCGTTGCGGCCTTTGGTAATGGTCTCGATGATCGTGGCCTCGCTGCCGCCGTACAGCCACACCTTGTCGGTGAGGTTGGGCGCGCCCAGGGCCTGCATGCCGGTGCCGTCGGGCATGTGGCAGGCGGCGCAGTTTTCGGCGAATTTCACCTTGCCTGCGGCTGCCAGCGCGGCGTCGTGCTTGCGGCCCGACAGCGACAGCACATGGTTGGCCACTTCCTTCGTCCCTTGCGGGCCGAGCACTTCGCCCAGCGCGGGCATGATCC
Organism: Thiobacillus sp. 65-1059; assembly: GCA_001897675.1. Taxonomy (GTDB): domain Bacteria; phylum Pseudomonadota; class Gammaproteobacteria; order Burkholderiales; family Thiobacillaceae; genus Thiobacillus. The sequence goes on from MKUE01000122.1 coordinate 41,771, forward strand.
CGTTGCGGCCGCCGGTGAGGGTGGCCACGATGGTGTCGGGGTCGCCGCCATACAGCCAGTCATGGTCGGTCAGGTTGGGGAAGCCCCTGGCGCCGGTCGCATCGGAACCGTGGCACTGCGAGCAGTAGGTCAGGAACAGGTTCCTGCCGATGGCGCGCGCCTCCGGATCGGCGGCCACGCTGGCGATGTCCTGCTTCATGAACCTGGCGTACACCGGCTGGAATTTGGCTTCGGCGGCCTTCACCTCGGCCTCGTACGCGCCGCTGGAGGTCCAGCCCAGCACGCCGGCGAAGTTGCCCAGCCCAGGCCACAACAGCAGATAGGCCGCCGCGAACACCAGGGTGCCGTAGAACAGCCCCAGCCACCAGCGCGGCAGCGGGTTGTTCAGATCCTGCAGGTCGCCGTCCCAGGTGTGCTCCATCAACTCGGGCTTTTCGCCGGGCGCCAGCTTGCGGGTGGTCTGCGAGCGGAGAAACGCCCAGGTGCCGACGATGCTCGCCACGGTGATGACGCTGATGTAAATCGGCCAGAAGCCGTGTGTGAAATCGCTCATTGCTTGTCTCCTTGCTTGGTGGGAGCGTCGTCTTCGCCGAAAGGCAGCTTGCCGGCGTCTTCGAAACGCTGCTTGTTGCCTTTGCTGTATGCCCACCAGACGATGCCGATGAACACCAGGATGAAGACGACTGTGACGATGCCGCTGATCGTTCCACTGTCCATGGCTGCCTCAGATCCTGGGGGCGTGGGTGCCCAGCACCTGCAGGTAGGCGATCAGCGCCTCGAGCTCGGTCTTGCCTTCCAGCGCGGCCGGCGCGGCGGCGATTTCCTGCTCGGTATAGCCGTGGCCGACGATGTTCAGCGTGCGCATCTTGGCCTGGATGGCGGCGTCCTTCAGCGGACGGTCGAGCCAGGGATAGGCGGGCATGTTGGATTCCGGCACCACGTCGCGCGGATTCATCAGGTGAGCTGTATGCCAGGCGTCGGAATAGCGCCCGCCGACGCGATGCAGGTCGGGGCCGGTGCGCTTGGAGCCCCACAGGAAGGGACGGTCGTAGACGAATTCGCCCGCCACCGAATAGTGGCCGTAGCGTTCGGTTTCGGCGCGGAACGGACGGATCATCTGCGAATGGCAGCCGACGCAGCCTTCGCGGATGTAGATGTCGCGCCCCGACAGCTGCAGCGCGGTGTAGGGCTTCAGGCCCGCCACCGGGGTGGTGGTGGAGGTCTGGAAGAACAGCGGCACGATCTGCACCAGGCCGCCGACGCTGACGATGAGGATGGTCAGCACGATCAGCAGGCCGAGGTTCTTTTCGATAGTTTCATGCGAAATCATGTTCGGTCTCCTTAGGCGTGGACGGCTTGCGGAATGGCGGCATCATTGACGACCCGTCCGATGCGCACGGTCTTCCAGACGTTCCAGGCCATCATCAGCATGCCGCTGAAGAACAGCACGCCGCCCAGCAGACGAATGCCGTAGAACGGATACATGGTGTTGAGCACCTGGGCGAAGCTGTAGGTCAGCGTGCCGTCGGCGTTGGCCGCGCGCCACATCAGACCCTGCGCCACCCCGGCGATCCACATCGAGGCGATATACAGCACCACGCCGATGGTGGAGAGCCAGAAATGCCATTCGATCATCTTGGTGCTGTACATCGATTCGCGGCCGTACAGGCGCGGAATCAGGTAGTACATCGAGCCGATCGTGATCATCGCCACCCAGCCGAGCGCGCCGGAATGCACGTGGCCGACAGTCCATTCGGTGTAATGCGACAGCGCGTTCACCGTCTTGATCGCCATCATCGGGCCTTCGAAGGTCGACATGCCGTAGAACGACAGCGCGGTGACGAGGAACTTCAGGATCGGGTCGGTGCGCAGTTTGTGCCAGGCGCCCGACAGCGTCATGATGCCGTTCATCATGCCGCCCCAGGAGGGCGCCAGCAGCATCAGCGAGAACACCATGCCGAGCGACTGCGCCCAGTCCGGCAGCGCGGTGTATTGCAGGTGGTGCGGACCGGCCCACATGTAGATGAAGTTGAGTGACCAGAAGTGCACGACCGACAGGCGGTAGGAATAGATCGGCCGGCCGGCCTGCTTGGGGATGAAGTAATACATCATGCCGAGGAAGGCGGTGGTGAGGAAGAAGCCCACCGCGTTGTGGCCGTACCACCACTGCACCATCGCGTCCTGCACCCCGGCATACAGCGAGTAGGACTTGGTCAGGGTCACCGGCAGTTCCAGGTTGTTGACGATATGCAGGATCGCGATGGTCAGGATGTAGGCGCCGAAGAACCAGTTCGAGACGTAGATGTGCTTGGTCTTGCGCTTGGCGATGGTGCCGAAGAACACCAGCGCATAAGCCACCCACACCAGCGTGATCAGGATGTCGATCGGCCATTCCAGCTCGGCGTATTCCTTGGTGCTGGTGTAGCCCAGCGGCAGGGTGACGGCGGCGAGCACGATCACCGCCATCCAGCCCCAGAAGGTGAAGGCCGCCAGCTTTTCTGCCCACAGCCTTACCTGGCAGGTGCGCTGCACGATGTAGTAAGACACCGCGAACAGCCCCGAGCCGCCGAAGGCGAAGATGACGGCATTGGTGTGCAGCGGACGCAGGCGGCCATACGACAGCCATTCGATCCCATAGGTTAATTCCGGCCAGATCAGTTGCGTCGCCAGGGTCACCCCGACCAGCATCCCGACAATCCCCCACACCACCGTCATGATGGCGAACTGGCGGACGACCTTATAGTTGTAGGTTGTCGCTTCCATACACGTCTCCCGTGATTGATAACTGGATTAGCACATGCAGATACGATGATATCTGCATATGTGGATAAATATATCCATTTAAGATTGAATGTGTCAAGAAAGCGCGTTCAGGCGTGTGCGAACGATGAGGCCAAGTGTTGTTTGCTTGGGAAAATGCCATCCCTGCTCGATGTCGGATTTGGATTTGGTATAGCCCAGTTCGAGCGCGATTGATATGCATCATGTTGCCGGGCCGATGGCGCAGCGCACCGGCCGCGTCGGCTCATCCCCGCGCGAGCGGGGAATACAGCGGCACTATGTGCGACTCCCCGGCCTCACGGTCGGGCGATGCCGTCTTGCCGATGTCGGTCGCCTCATACGCGTATTTGTTTCAATCCGCGCCCGGCCTCACGGTCGGGCGATGCCATAGCTTCCTTGTGACAAGGTCATTATCGCCATGTTTCAATCCGCGCCCGGCCTCACGGTCGGGCGATGCGCTGGCCTCGCACGAGGAGACGCTGGGCAAGGTCGTTTCAATCCGCGCCCGGCCTCACGGTCGGGCGATGCTTGGTCGGCAAAAACCCTGTATCGGTAACGGGATGTTTCAATCCGCGCCCGGCCTCACGGTCGGGCGATGCCGGCGCGCGGCGGCGTGAGCGGCGACGGCACGGCAGTTTCAATCCGCGCCCGGCCTCACGGTCGGGCGATGCGCAGATCGATCAGCTTGTTGGTGGCGGCGATGGGGTTTCAATCCGCGCCCGGCCTCACGGTCGGGCGATGCCTCGCGGAGAGCGGCCACGGCAGCGTCAAGAGTCTTGTTTCAATCCGCGCCCGGCCTCACGGTCGGGCGATGCCTGATCAATTCGTCTCCGGCCGCGCTCGACACCTTGTTTCAATCCGCGCCCGGCCTCACGGTCGGGCGATGCGCGAGGCCGACATGATCGTGAGCCGGGACGACTGGTTTCAATCCGCGCCCGGCCTCACGGTCGGGCGATGCAAAACGGCAGAAAAGGACCACGCATGAGCAATCAGTTTCAATCCGCGCCCGGCCTCACGGTCGGGCGATGCAAGGGCGAGCAGGCCGAATACATGCAGCTCGGATTCGTTTCAATCCGCGCCCGGCCTCACGGTCGGGCGATGCGGCGCGGTGCTGGTGGTCGGCGCGAGCCAATGGGTTTCAATCCGCGCCCGGCCTCACGGTCGGGCGATGCACGCCGGCCTGACCAAGAACATCAGCGTGCTGTGGTTTCAATCCGCGCCCGGCCTCACGGTCGGGCGATGCGTGCGCGTGGTGAAGTAATGGCCGACGACATCAAGTTTCAATCCGCGCCCGGCCTCACGGTCGGGCGATGCGCGATCCGCCTCGTCGACGTCGCCTGCAGCATCGGGTTTCAATCCGCGCCCGGCCTCACGGTCGGGCGATGCCCGGCCCCTATCAGCATGGAGCCTGTGGCGAGGTGTTTCAATCCGCGCCCGGCCTCACGGTCGGGCGATGCTTCGTTCGTGGCCGCGCTCAAACGCAACCAGCAATTGTTTCAATCCGCGCCCGGCCTCACGGTCGGGCGATGCGTCGCTGGTCTTGGTCTTGGCAGCGCTCTTCTTGGTTTCAATCCGCGCCCGGCCTCACGGTCGGGCGATGCAAGTCGCCGCGCTCGTTGCGCTCCTGCATCAGCTTGTTTCAATCCGCGCCCGGCCTCACGGTCGGGCGATGCACCCGCGCGCCGCTCGACACGATCAATGTCGCGTGGTTTCAATCCGCGCCCGGCCTCACGGTCGGGCGATGCATCGCGGCACCGCACGAGCAGCGCAGCATCCCCGTGTTTCAATCCGCGCCCGGCCTCACGGTCGGGCGATGCTTCTCGCGCGCCTGGTAGGTGCCGCCGTTGATGGTGTTTCAATCCGCGCCCGGCCTCACGGTCGGGCGATGCGTTCTGGCCGGATGTCATCAATACATCGCCGATGTCGTTTCAATCCGCGCCCGGCCTCACGGTCGGGCGATGCACCGCTGCCGACAGCGCGGGCTGGCCGTCCATGCGGTTTCAATCCGCGCCCGGCCTCACGGTCGGGCGATGCACTTCGACAACGTGTTCACCAGCCTGGCGGTTGTTGTTTCAATCCGCGCCCGGCCTCACGGTCGGGCGATGCGAACGTCCAGTGCCCGACGACCGACGCCTACAGCGGTTTCAATCCGCGCCCGGCCTCACGGTCGGGCGATGCGAGCGCGGACACGTCGAGCGCGGCGATCTCCTTGACGTTTCAATCCGCGCCCGGCCTCACGGTCGGGCGATGCCAAAAAAGCCCGCGCGTGGCGGGCTTTGGTGAGATGTTTCAATCCGCGCCCGGCCTCACGGTCGGGCGATGCCGTCGTCTTCCCATCTCTCCCGGGCCTGAAGTGGGGTTTCAATCCGCGCCCGGCCTCACGGTCGGGCGATGCCGAGTTGACCGACAGCAAGGTCGCATCGATCAACGGGTTTCAATCCGCGCCCGGCCTCACGGTCGGGCGATGCTTCGCCGCGATCCGCAAGGTCGACGTGACGCTGCAGTTTCAATCCGCGCCCGGCCTCACGGTCGGGCGATGCATCACGAGGAGCAGAACCCATGCCGACTAAACTCATGTTTCAATCCGCGCCCGGCCTCACGGTCGGGCGATGCGCTGGGCGCGCGCCGCCGAAGTGTTCCGCGAGGCCATGTTTCAATCCGCGCCCGGCCTCACGGTCGGGCGATGCAACACGGGAACGACGACGGTTGCGCTCATGCTCAGTTTCAATCCGCGCCCGGCCTCACGGTCGGGCGATGCTATCGGTGGGCACGCGGGCTCCGGCGTTGCTTGAGGTTTCAATCCGCGCCCGGCCTCACGGTCGGGCGATGCTCCGGGATCTGTACCCCTGCCCGAGCACCGACCAGTTTCAATCCGCGCCCGGCCTCACGGTCGGGCGATGCCTCGAACGCGCTGCGCGAGAGCTTGCCTGTGACTTCGTTTCAATCCGCGCCCGGCCTCACGGTCGGGCGATGCCTGGCCGTCTTGGAGCCCACTCACCCCACTGTTTGTTTCAATCCGCGCCCGGCCTCACGGTCGGGCGATGCAAGTGCGCGCCCCACGGCGACTGCGCTTCCTTCTTGTTTCAATCCGCGCCCGGCCTCACGGTCGGGCGATGCCTTGGGAAATGTCAGACATGGTTTTTCCTTTCAGAAGTTTCAATCCGCGCCCGGCCTCACGGTCGGGCGATGCGAGCGCCGCGCGTTCCTGTTCGGCCTGATGGGGCTGTTTCAATCCGCGCCCGGCCTCACGGTCGGGCGATGCCAGAAGTCTAACAACCTCGACAAGATCGTCCACGGTTTCAATCCGCGCCCGGCCTCACGGTCGGGCGATGCCACAGGTTGGCGGCTAACGCTGTTGAGTTAGGCATGTTTCAATCCGCGCCCGGCCTCACGGTCGGGCGATGCGGAATGGTCGTCTGCCACCGCGACGGCGACAAGCTGTTTCAATCCGCGCCCGGCCTCACGGTCGGGCGATGCGGCGGGCACCCGACACGAAAACGCCGTGGCCAAGATGTTTCAATCCGCGCCCGGCCTCACGGTCGGGCGATGCGAAAATGCCGTCCTTGAGCATCCGGGCCGCGATCTGTTTCAATCCGCGCCCGGCCTCACGGTCGGGCGATGCGCCGGTTAAGCGGCAGCCCGCCGACCGAGTAACAGTTTCAATCCGCGCCCGGCCTCACGGTCGGGCGATGCGCTGAGGTTGCCGAGTGGACGCCGGTTCAAATCGGTTTCAATCCGCGCCCGGCCTCACGGTCGGGCGATGCTGGCGCAAGGGGGGCATCATGGCTGACAAGACCGGTTTCAATCCGCGCCCGGCCTCACGGTCGGGCGATGCGGCAGCACGACCGATGCTTCGCCATCCGCGCAATGTTTCAATCCGCGCCCGGCCTCACGGTCGGGCGATGCCTGGTGCCAGCGGCGGCAGAGTTCGTCGGGGTCGAGTGGTTTCAATCCGCGCCCGGCCTCACGGTCGGGCGATGCTCGGCGATGGCCTTCATCGCCTCGGCGGGATCGCTGTTTCAATCCGCGCCCGGCCTCACGGTCGGGCGATGCGCTGGCTCGCAGGCTTGGCATTGCCACGCAAGTCGTGTTTCAATCCGCGCCCGGCCTCACGGTCGGGCGATGCCAAGGTTCACGGCCTGCAGATCATCCGCGGCAAGTTTCAATCCGCGCCCGGCCTCACGGTCGGGCGATGCCTGAGCATGAACGGCCAGCGCATCGCCTGCGGCATGTTTCAATCCGCGCCCGGCCTCACGGTCGGGCGATGCGATGTAGGCACCGACCACGGCGCTTACGAACACGTAGAGTTTCAATCCGCGCCCGGCCTCACGGTCGGGCGATGCGCCGTCGCGGTTGAGCTTGACGGCCTGCTTGCCGGTTTCAATCCGCGCCCGGCCTCACGGTCGGGCGATGCGCCGACGGTGAAATCCACCGTGCCGTCGTTGATCGTGTTTCAATCCGCGCCCGGCCTCACGGTCGGGCGATGCCCACCCACGCGATCACCTGCTCGACCAGCAGCAGGTTTCAATCCGCGCCCGGCCTCACGGTCGGGCGATGCCTGTACGCGGAAGGGCTGGGCCTCTCCCTGTTCTGGTTTCAATCCGCGCCCGGCCTCACGGTCGGGCGATGCGCGCACAACAACCGCATCGACTACTGGCTGAGCATGTTTCAATCCGCGCCCGGCCTCACGGTCGGGCGATGCCCGTATGTGACAAGATCGCCGGCTAGGCTCTTGATGTTTCAATCCGCGCCCGGCCTCACGGTCGGGCGATGCCGCAAGCAGATCCCGTTCGCCACAAGCGTGGCGCTGTTTCAATCCGCGCCCGGCCTCACGGTCGGGCGATGCGCGGTGGTCGCCGCGCTCCGGGTGACCGGGATGGTGTTTCAATCCGCGCCCGGCCTCACGGTCGGGCGATGCTACGCCGCCATCCGCGACCACGCCAGCGTCAAGGCGTTTCAATCCGCGCCCGGCCTCACGGTCGGGCGATGCCCGCGCTCGGCGCGGCCGTGGTTGACGTCTGGCTGGTTTCAATCCGCGCCCGGCCTCACGGTCGGGCGATGCCGCAATTGTGATTGCAAGGACAAGGTCGACGCATGTTTCAATCCGCGCCCGGCCTCACGGTCGGGCGATGCGCGGCCATTGCGCCGGACACGCTACCCACCACGCTGTTTCAATCCGCGCCCGGCCTCACGGTCGGGCGATGCCCGAGGTCACCGCCACCCGCGAGGCGTGGGACCTGTTTCAATCCGCGCCCGGCCTCACGGTCGGGCGATGCCGGCACGCCGGCCAGCGCCGCGCCGGGCTGGGTGTCGTTTCAATCCGCGCCCGGCCTCACGGTCGGGCGATGCGGCCGACGGCTGGGTGCTGGTCGGCGATGTGCTGTCGTTTCAATCCGCGCCCGGCCTCACGGTCGGGCGATGCCGCACAACAACCGCATCGACTACTGGCTGAGCATGTTTCAATCCGCGCCCGGCCTCACGGTCGGGCGATGCTCCACACATGCAACCTGTTGATTGTTCTGCGCAGCGTTACAAGTTTCCGCGAACCCGCTTTGCGCCGCAATCTGGTGGCCATGTTTTGTGATGGTTGATTTCTTCAGATTGTTAAAGAACAAAGAGTTACCGCATTCGCGAACTCGACGGGTTTGTGCCGTTGATGGGGGTTCGCGCGTCATATCACCAAGGGGCCTTCAAAATCGACGGACCGGAAACAGCCGTGTTGTTTGACGCGGAGTTCGACCGGCTCGGTGATGCGGTAGAAGCGCAGATTGTCTTGTTTCGGATCTATTTCATCCAGTAGTTCGCGCTCAAGTTGCTCGAACTGCATTTCGTTGACGGTACATTCGAAGACGGATTTTTGCACTCGCTGGCCGACGCGTTCGCAGGCCTTGGCGACGCGTCGCAGGCGTTTTCGGCCGGCGGCGGTTTCTGTGGAGACGTCGTAGGTAATGATGATGAGCATGGCCTATTTCGCCAGATAGGGCAGGTAGCTTTCCATTTCGCCGCGCAGAGTGCGCGCAATAAATCGCGCCTGAACGAAGGGCAAGAGCGCAAGCGGCAGTTTGGTTTCGGTGAGCGGGTGGGTGAGTTCTTCCTGCTTGCGTTCCTGCCAGGCGGTAACGACAGTACGGCGGCCACGGTCGTTGAGCATGACTGCGCCGCCTTCGCGCAGATCAAAATCGCCGGCACTGATTTGGCCGCGATTGATGAGGGTGAGGGCGAGACGGTCGCACAGAACGGCGCGGAATTCTTCCTGGAGATCAAGCGCAAGTGCGGCGCGGCCGGGACGCACGGCATGCAGAAAGCCGAGTTGCGGGTCAAGGCCGGCGGCTTCCAGCGCTGAACGGCAGTCGTTCATGAGCATGGCGTAGAGAAAGGAAATCAACGCGTTGAAGCGGTCGAGCGGCGGCCGGCGGGTGCGGCCGTTAAGCTGGAAATGTTCGCGTGCAGCGGGTTTTACGATGAGGTTGACCGCGGCAAAGTAGCCGCGCGCGGCCTCGCCCTCGACGCCGCGCAGTTCGTCCAGAGTGGTCGCGGCAGCGGCGGCGCGCAGCGAGGCGGCCAGGTTGTCGGTGGCGCGGGTGATATGTGCCGCTTCTTGTTCGTCAGTCGCCTCACGCGCACCGCGCTGCAACACGCTGCGGCTGTTCTTGAGTTTGCCGGCAACGATGGCACGGGCGAGTTCGATGCTGAAGGCCGCGTCGTCTGCCTGTCGGTGCTGGGCCTGGCGCAAAAGAATGTTTCCGGACACCGGGCCTTCGAGTCGGGCCTTGAAACGACCGTGGTCATCCAGCAGCACCAGGGACTTCCCCTCGTCGGCCAGGCGATGCATCAGCGCGGGCGAGACCATGATGTTGCCGAAGCAGACCAGTCCGCCGACATGGTGCAGCGGCACTTGGAGCTTCTTCTCGCGCTCGACGTCGATACGCACGGTGGCGTTTTCAAGATGGGCGTATGCCTGAGGGGTCATGACGTAGAGTGTGTTTTGGATGGTATGCAACTCATGCCTCCGGGTCGAACAGACTGTGCTGTTGTTGTCTCTGCCAGGTTCGGTCGGCGACGGCTTCAGGCTGGCAAATCTCTTTCAGGGAACATTCCCTGCATCGGGAATCGTTGACCGGCGGCGGCAGCACACCCGAGACAAGCATCGCGCGGATTGCATTTGCGGTATCGATTACCCGTGCCCTCAACTCCGGCGTGATGACGACCTCCCGCCGCCGGTGACTGCTGGCGTGGAAAATCGCGCCTTTGGGTACCGGGCGTCCGAGCATGTCTTCCAGGCACATCGCCTGTGCGGCGAGTTGAAGGTCGTCGTGCAGCTTTTGCCGTTTCGCCCCGTGTTTGAACTCGACCGGGTACACCCTGCCATCCGGGTGGAATTCGACCAGGTCGGCCTTGCCGACAAGATTGAGGCGATCGCTCCACAGCGGCAGCGCGCGTTCCACCCGCACGCCGGACTTGATCTCGTAGCCCGGCGTGTCGACCAGATGGTGCACTGCCTGGCCCCGCGCCGTGTGGATGTTGTCGGCAAAGGCCTGCTCCAGATGAATCAGCCCGCATTGGCGCGGGCAATAGGCCCAGTGCTGGAGCGCGGAAAGGGGGATCGCGTCTGTCTCGGCCATGATGCGAGTGCTACCATTCCAACAGGAAATAATTTTTGGAGCGCGCCATGGCAGCGTTATTGAAAGAGATTGAAAGCCAGGCCTTGCAGCTTTCGCCGCAAGAGCGCGGCGAACTCATCCATCGCCTGATCGTTAGCCTGGAAGGACCTGCGGAAGACACTCCCGAAGCCATTGCCCAGGCCTGGGACGAAGAAATCGTCCGGCGTGTAGCGGAAATCGATGCCGGCACTGCGGTGTTGATTCCGCACGAGCAAGTCATGGCGGAAATTGATGAAATGCTGAGAAAGTCCGGCAATTGAGGCTCGCTTGGCAAAGCCAGGCCAAGGTCGAATTTGTAGAGGCGCTGAAGTATTACCGCGATCAGGCCGGGCTCGACATTGCGCGTGATTTCAACCAAGCCACCATGCAAGCCGCGCAGCGCCTGCTCGACTATCCCGAGATGGGCGCCCAAACGGGCCACGGAGCAAGACGGTTTGTTCTGCACGATTACCCTTACACCCTGGTCTACCGCGTGATGCCCGAGACGATCATCATCGTTGCCGTCGCGCACCACAGCCGCCGTCCGGGGTATTGGGCGGGGCGGCGGTAGCATCTCAAGCTTTGCGCAGCAGCGATACACCAGCAGGCATGGCAGCTTCGTCTACCGTCACGTCGTAGTCTGCGAAGCTGCGTGGTACATCGACCTTACGCTCGGCCTTGACGCGCTCGAATAGCACATGGGCCGGGGCATTGCCCAGTTCTGAGTCGTGCTTGAAGACATACAGCCCGCGTGTTGCCATTTCGCCGCGCGCGGCGGAGCGGTCATGTTCAAACATTTGCGCGAGCGCCTGCCACAGTAGTTCAAGATCGTCTTCCGAAAAGCCGGTCTGCTTGGCGAGGAAACTGGAAACGAAGCCGTGCGCAGCGTAAAGCCCGTAAGGCACGGTGTGCTTGCGGCCCATGGTGCGGTTGTCGCCGTCTTGTTTTTCCGCTTCAGCTTCGGTTGCCACCGCCATGCGGGTGATCGAATGCTCCTGTGCGATGATCGGATCGACCGAACGCGCGAACGTCAGCTGCACCGGTCCACGCACTTGGCCACAGTTGACGCCAGTAGACATGACCGCGCCGAAGGTGCGCACGTCGAAAAAATTCTTGCACATCCAGTCACGTGCTTCGCCAACAGCGTCGCCTCCCTTACGTTTCTTGTCGTCGCCCTTAAGTAAATCCGATTTTCCGATGCCTTCGTAGGCGCGCTCATGCGTCTTGTTGAGGATGGCTTTTTCTTTCACGTAAATCTCATAAGGCGGTTGCTCACCTTTGACCAGTCCAACGAAGTTACGCACCTTGCGCTTGAGGGACACGTCGGTTACCAAACCGTGGCCTGTTTCCGCATCCAGACGCGGCAGATTGCCGGCGTCCGGGTCGCCGTTGGGGTTGCCGTCCTTTACATCAAACAGCAGCACGAAGTCGTAGCGGTTGGTCAGGCTCATTTGGATTCCTCCGGGGTGGATTTGGTGAAGAAGGTTTGGCGCTGGTGGTAGTAGCCGAGAGCAAATCGGCCTTGATCTTGTAGTGGGAGTTGGCGAGGAAAATCAGCCAGGCCTTCCATGATTTCCCCCAGCATTTTTTCTATTTGTGTCGCGCGGCCACGTGAGAGCTTGCCCATGTGGTGGTTTTTCAAACGTAGCAAAGTAGGAAAAACCGTAACCGGGATACTGGACGCTGCACCGTAGTAGCGGTCACGGATAGTGGCATTGAGGCCAGGACTGGCTTCTTCCTGGATTTTTTCCAGCACGGCGAACAGTCGCCCTAATCGGTATGCGGCGTTGATGTTGGCAGGGTCGAGCATGGGCAGGAACTCCATTTCTTGAGTTTTGCGGGAGCGAATCCAGCGGTTGAGACAGGCCTTGATGACGGCGGCGCGGGCGTAACTGGGTTTTTGCTCAGCCCGGCAACGCTGCACAGCCAGGTTGAGCAGAGTAGATGGGTAAGGCAGGCCTTCGAGAATGGCGCGCATAACCTCGCCACCGAGATTGGGCGGAATGTTGTCGGCCTTATTGAGCTGCGCCACGCCAGTGAGCAGGCGAAACAGCGACAAATGCTCGGCCTCGTGTGGCGCGTGAACCAGCGTGATGTCGTCAAAGTGTTGTTTGATGCGGCGGGCAAGTTCCAACGCAGTGGTGGTTTCCCAGAAACGGATACTGATCCGCGCCGCGTTCGGCGCAAGTCCGAGCACGTGAAAGCGCGTATCGATTCCGCCCAGGGAGAACCGGCCTTTGTCCACGGCGGCGTACAGTGCCTTAAGCGCGTCAGTGTTGCGGTCGGGATCGTCCTTGGGCGGGTCGCCGAACAGATCAACGACTGAGCTTTCCAGCTCGTGCGGCTCGCTAGCCCAGAATATTGTCGAGGTGTCGCCCACTTGCATTCGCTGTTTTGAGGCCAGCAGATGATTGAGCGCTGTGGTGTAGGCGAACGAGGCGCGTAGGCTGACAGGGGCGTTTTCGCCGTTGCGTTCGCGCTTGCCATAAGACTCGAACGCTCGCGCGTTAAAGGAAACGATGTTGCAACCAGCAGGTTGGCCACCCCAAACGCCCTTGATAACGGACTCGTTTGGCGCGAGTGGTACATCCTCCGCACCCGTTACGAGGCAGTTGCCGCGCAATTCGCTCCCTGACTGGGTGACGTTCAAAGCCTCCTCGTAAGCGCTCCGAACAGCAGGCCGCAGATGAATGCCTTCCACATCGGGTGCGAGGCGAAAGCTCAGAACCGGATCGCGCTTTTCAAAATCGTCCTTGACTTGGAAACGTGCGATCAAGGCAGATACGGCAGCAGGATTGGCTCGAAGGCCGACGCAAAATCGGTGAACGGCTTCAACGCCAGGATCATCGAGCTTGCCGAACCAGTGCTTGAGCGTGTCGATAAAGCTGGCCAGTTTGATGTCGCCTTTATTGCCTGTGCCGAATACGAAACTGGCGTTGTCCCACAGCAGGTTGGCGTCCTTGCCGCTGTTGGTGTGCTTCATGGCTTGTTTGCCGATTGCCGTCACCAGCATGTCGCGCGGGATGGTTTTGCCTTTCTTTTGTTCTCCCATAGCTTCGAGGTTGACGCACTCGCCTTGCTCATCAAGTACTACCACATAGTCCACACCACGACGCACCCAGCCTTCGCGCGGCATGTGTTCTGCACGTTCGTAGTAGCGATTCAGTGCTTGCAGAATCATTTTCTCACCTCCGCGCTATCCCAGGCAGGGATCTGCACTACGCCGTTTTCTAGGCTGGCACGGAAAAAGCGCGGCTGCGGGTCAGATGGTTTGGAAAAGTCCAGGTCGTGCAGCATGAATCCCAAGTCGCGGGTTTCATCGTGCGGTGGCGGCTCGGCCGTGGGATCGCCGACCAGCCTGAAATTCGCTGCAAACTCGCGGCAGCCGAGATAAGGCTGGTTTACGCACTGCCCCTTGGCCGCGCGGCGCTCGAACATTTCGAGGTACTTGGTCGCACTGGCATCCGGGTCGCGTGCGGGCAGGAACTCCAGATCGGCATGCACCCGGTAGGCCACATCGCGCAGGAACAGGCCGGCGCGCTGCTGGCGGTCGTCTTCGATGTTGAGGCCAAGATCGCCGCGCCCGTTCTTCATGGCCGTTTCGACGTTGCGGGTGGACACCACACTGGCCACTTCGTTGCGCCGCAGGTTGATCCAGCGGATCGGCTTGAGCACTTCTATCTTGCGTACATGCCAGCGGATTGCGGGTTTCCATAGAATGGCTTCGAAGCAGGCACGCGCGGCGGAGGGCGTCATCACGTCGTAGCTGACCCGCTCGACCTTCATTTCTGGGCGGGTGAAGCAGGCCCAAGGACCGGAGAGTTCCAAACAAAACACCTTCATTTTTCTCCCTTCAAACAATTGCGCTAGCTGAATTGGGCGGCATTCCTTCAGGGTTCAGCCCAAGCTCAGGATGGTAGAGCCAGTCACTCACTTGTATGTACAGACCCGGCATCAGTTCCACGATGTCTCCCTGTTGCAGCAGGGCCTGTGCTTCGCGCCGGTGGATGTTGACCGTGTAGCGCTGGAGTTTTCGCATCAGCCAGCGTTGCGGGCCTTCGAGGCGCAGTGTTGCCAACCATTTGTCGATGCTGTTGTCCTGTCCATCAGTTCCCCGGTACAACACGATGATGGGTGCGCTATCTTCGTCACGGATCAGCTTGAAGTTATCGGCGGCAGTGCGGAAATTGACGGCCAGTTCGCGGCCATCGAGCTTGTCGTTGGCCATGAACAGGTCGCCGCAGATGCCGTGCTCGTCGAGCTTGCAGGCGGCAAAGAGCTGCCGGAAATATTGCTCGAAGCGCGCACGTGAAAGAGGCGATTCGGTGACGCCGTAGAGCACGCTTTTGCAGGCGTTTTCTCCTTTTCTCAATAGTCCCGGTGGCGCGGATTTGGGTGGGATGAAGACGATGACTTCGCCTTTTTCAGTAAGTCTCCCTTCACGGTTGCAGCGGCCCGCCGCCTGGGCGATGGAGTCCAGTCCAGCGAGTGCGCGGTAGACAACAGGGAAATCCACATCGACCCCGGCTTCGACCAGTTGCGTGCTGACCACCCGCGTTGGAACACTGGATTTGAGCCGAGCCTTGATCTCGGCGATGCGTTGCGAACGGTGCGCACCGCACAATAGCGCCGAGAGATGTAGCGTGCCTTCGGGCAGTTGTTCCCACAGCGCGCGGGCGTCTTTGCGGGTGTTGACGATGGCGAGCACCGAATCGTGACGGGCCAGTTCATCCGCCACTTGCGGCCACTCGGAAGGCTGCTGCCAATCGGCGGGCAGACGCACATTCACCCGCTCCAGCGCTTGGTAGAGTGCGTCGGGGTCGTCGATGATTTCCCGCACATCATCCAGGCCACGCAGGTTCTGACTGGGATCGAAATATTCACGCGTGGACAGGGCGGGCTGGGTGGCGGTGGACAGCACAACGGATACGCCATAGTGGCGGGTCAAGAGCCTCAGTACGTCGAGGATGGGTTGCAGGAACTCCGGCGGCAGGAGTTGTGCTTCGTCGAGGATGACGACCGAATCGACCAGATTGTGCAGCTTGCGGCAGCGCGAGGTGCGCGCGGCGAACAGCGACTCGAAGAACTGCACGTTGGTGGTGACGACGATGGGTGCGTCCCAGTTTTCGCAAGCCAGGCGTGAGGCGGTATTTTCCTGGCTGGGCTCGGATTCGGCGTTGCTGTGATGCTCGATGACGGCTTCACCAAAGATGCTGCGGAAGATGTCTGCCGTCTGCTCGATGATGCTGGTGTAGGGAATGACGTGGATAACACGACGCTTGCTGTGCGTGCGGGCGTGTTCCAGTGCGAATGCCATGCCGGAGAGCGTCTTACCGCCGCCAGTCGGAACGGTCAACGAAAACAGACCAGGAGCGAATGCGGCCTTCTCACGGCACTGGCGCAAAATGTCGGCGCGGAGCGTGTTGACCGGCGTGGGGTCAGCCTGCGCGGCGAATTTGGCCATGTGGGCGTCGAACCGGGGGACAAGCCGATCCAGTGTTGGCCATTGATTGCGTTGTGCGAATTTCTCCGCGTCCATGTAGCGCTCGGTGTCGAGAAAATCCGCGTCAACCAGTGCCGAGAACAACATGCGTACCCACAGCGCGAAACCATCTCGGCCACCAGGAATGGCGCGCAAATTGGGTTTGAAATCGCCGTGATCAAGGATGTGGGGGGGTGGGTTCTCGGCCCGCGCCTCGTCGAGTTCCGCGCGGCCGTCGATGGTGGTAAGTCGCCCCTCAAGCCCGCCGAACCAGTCTGCTAGACCTGCGTGGTGGCCAGCGATCAGGTAGGCCAGCACTCGTCCGGCAGCACCAAAACGGTCGCAAGCTAGTATTGCCCCAGCCGTCGAATGCGGTGCTTTTCCCACTTCGCCACGGATATGCGCGTCCGCTTCAAAGCCGCTGGCGAGACGAATGTAATTCTGGAAACGCTGCCGGTATTTGCCAAGGTCATGCCAGCGTCCGGCCAGCCGCGCCCACTCTGGGCCAAAGGCGCACGCGAATTCGGCGGCAAGGTCGGCGACGCTGGTGAGATGTTCATCCAGATCATGCGGGTCGCGCCAACTTCCGTCGGTATTTTGGACAGCGTGGGCAATGGGACGGTGATGAGCCATGTTTCTCATCCTACTCACCGTCAGGCTCAATTTCCGAGCCTGGCGCTTCGCCCCGCCGATACTGCCCTGCCGCCACATCAAGCTGATTTCTGACAGCCTCGCGCAACACTTCTGGCGCGACGACTTCGACCTCCGCTCCATATTTGAGGATGTCCATCAGGAGTTCGCGGTCGTCCGAGTACGGCACGGCGAGTTCATAGCGGCCGTCTTCCAGCCAGCGGCTTTGTTGCCGGGGGTGCCAGATTTCGTCGGCGACCCAGCGGGCGCGCTTGGGGGTGAATCGCAGGACTGCTGTGGCGACGGGCAGGCCGGCGAAGATGCCGTAGGCGCTGGCGAGTTCGCGGTTGAGTGTGGATTCGGCGATGGCTTTGGCGGCTTTGCCGAGCGGTGTGGCGGTACGGATGGATTCGACGGCAAAGATGCGCAGGCCTTTTTTGCCGTGGCACCAGGCGTCCAGATACCAGTTGTCGCGGTAATGGGCGAGGCGTTGCGGGGAGATTTCGCGGGTGCTTGTTTCGTCTCGTTCGCGGTTGAAGTAGTCGATCTTGATTCGGCGACGCTGCAGGACGGCGCCGGCGACGGTTTGAAAGTGGCGGAGGTTTTTCTGGCGCGCGGCGGCGGCAAGGATGCGGATGCGTTGGGCGGCCTCGCCGACGCCCAGGTGGTTGCTGCCCAGCAGCTTGTCGATGCGGGCTTGCAGCGGCCGCAGGTGGTCGTCGAGCAGACCGGGCTCCAAGTTGGCGAGCAGGTGCTTCAGCGTGACGAGGGCGTGCAGTTCCGCGGGGGTGAACCACAGGCCGGGGAGTGCGTGACTGCCGTCGGCGGTGTCGTAGCGATAGCCGCCGCGTTCGCTGTCGTGGATGAGCGGGGCGCCGAGACGGTCGCGCAGGTCGGCGATCAGGCGGGCGAGGGTGGAACGCGAAAAGCCGTGCTCACCAATGAGCACGCTGCGCGGCAGGCCTGTCCGCCGCCCGTCCAGCAGGCGGTGCAGGCGATAGAGTTCGTCGAATTTGCTCACGGGTGCCGGGGACGTTTGTTGGTTTTTTCTCCGCGTGTCCGGTGTTGCTTGCGTTAGGGCGTTAGTGTCGTGCAATGAGGCATGCCCGGCAAGTCGGGCATATGGAATCAGGCCGCTGGGTCAGCAGCCGGCTCTGGTTTTCTCTTCGCGCCTGAATGTGAGGCATGGCGGCGCGCGCGACTTTCCCCGCCGCGGTCCGCTTTAGCCGATCCCCAGATCCTGCGCCAGCCCGGCGTGGGTGATCTTGCCTGCGTGGACCTGCAGTCCCGTGTGCAGTCCGGCGTCCGCGTCCAGTGCGGCCAGGCCCTGGGCCGCCAGCGCCCGCACATAGGGCAGGGTGGCATGGGTGAGCACGTCGGTGGCGGTGCGGGCGACGGCGCCGGGCATGTTGGTTACGCAGTAGTGGACGATGCCTTCGACGATGAAGAACGGGGCGCTGTGGGTGGTGGGGCGGGAGGTCTCGGCGATGCCGCCCTGGTCGATGGCCACGTCCACCAGCACCGAACCCGGCGGCATCCGCTGCAGCAGGGCGCGGCTGATCAGGCGCGGCGTGTGGCGGCCGGAAACCTGCACCGCGCCGATGACGATGTCGGCCTGCGCGAGGCCGTCGGCAATCGCTTGCGGCGAGGAAAACCGCGTTGCCACCCGCGGGCCGAACAGCGCTTCGGCGTGGGCGAGCTTGTCGGCCTGCCGGTCGAGCAGGGTGACCTGCGCGCCGAGGCCGGTGGCCGTGCGTGCGGCGCTCATGCCGACGGCGCCGGCGCCGATGATGAGCACGTGCGCAGGCGGCACGCCGGGCATGCCGCTGATCAGCTTGCCGTTGCCGCCGTGGGAGGTGTGCAGCCCGAGTGCGCCCATCTGCGGCGCCAGCCGCCCGGCAATGTCGGACATCGGCTGCAGCAGCGGCAGGCTGCCGCTCGGGTGGGTCACGGTTTCGTAGGCGATCGCCGTCACCCCGCGCGCCATCAGTTCGTGCGCCAGCGCGGGCGCGGCGGCCAGGTGCAGGTAGCAGAACAGCAGTTGGCCGGCACGCAGGGCGGCCAGTTCGTCCGGCTGCGGTTCCTTCACCTTGACCACCAGATCGGCGGCCCAGGCCTCGGCGGGGCTGGCGACGACGTCGGCGCCGCTGGCGCGATAGGCGGCGTCGTCGAACCCCACGCTGGCGCCGGCGCCGGTTTCGACGCTGACCCGGTGTCCCGCCTGGACCAGCTCGCGCGCGCCGTCGGGCGTGAGGGCGACGCGGTATTCGTGGTTCTTGATTTCCTTGGGAATGCCGATGTGCATGGCGGGTCTCGCGCAGGATGGGTACCCGCGCAGCATAACCAAAGCGGCCCTGCGCTGGCGAGCGCTAGCGGTCCGAGCGGACGTCGGCGCGGCGCTCGAAGCGGTAGTAGGCCGGCGGAACTCGGTCGAGCTTGAGCTCGCTGGCGCCCCAGCCGATGCGGACGCGGCCGACGCTGCGGTAGGGCCCCATCATCGACGGCGCGGCCTGCATCTCGTAATCGCCGGGGGCGAGCAGGCGCGCCGCGAGGGTCAGGCCGCCGTCGTGCGCATGGTGGGCGACGCCGGCGAACGGGCGCGCCAGCGGCTCGCCGATGAAGAGGCCCTGCCCCGGCATCTGCACGCTTTTCCAGTAGGCCTCGATCAGGGTTTCGCCCTGCAGGTAGCGCGCCATGACGATGCCGGGCACCGGGAACTTGGAGGGGAAATTGCAGGGCTCGACCACCGCGCCGTAGCTGCCGGTGGCGCCCGCCTGCAGCCAGGCGAGGCTGCTCATCTGCGAGCCGCCGAACAGTTCGCCGCCGGCCGAGGTGAGGTGGTCGGCGATGGCGCCGGGCAGGAAGCGGTTGCTGTCGAGCGAGGGCACATGGGTCAGTCCGGTGAAATAGAACATCACGTCGGACTTGTTTTCGAGGGCGTCGGCCGCGACGATTTCGGTGGGCAGGATGCGCTGCATCCGGGTGCGCAGCGCCGCGTAGCCGGCGGCGCGCACGTTGCGCGCGCGGTCGCCGGTGCTGACCAGATAGGCGGTGCCCGCCGGGTTGCTGCCGTCGGCGGCGACGCCGCGATCGATGAGCTGTTTCGCCTCGGCCACGCTGGCGGCGGCCAGGCTCATGGCCGGACGCATCCTGTAGACGTCGAAAGGTCGTGCCGCGCTGCTGTTGAAATACGGGCTGGGCTGCGTCGGCTTGCAGCCGCTGGCGCACCAAGCGGGATCGAAGCCGAAGGCGAAGGCGGAGGTGATCGACATACAGTCGACCCGGTACGGCTGCGCCCAGGTCAGGGCGTAGGCCTGGATATTCCCGGGGGCGGTGCGGTCGACGCGGCGCTTGAGCGCGGCGAATTCCTCGCGGGAAAGCGTGCTGCGCCCGGGCTTGAAGCGCACGTGGATCAGATTGGCGGCGGGGATGCCGCGCTTTTCGAGGTAATACGCGGCGATCGCCACGCTGTCGGGATCGTCGTCGTTGACGATCACGCCCAGTTGTCCGGCCGCGAGTCCCGGCTGCGCAAAGCGGGTGACGACGGCTTGCTCGGGCGGCGCGGCCTGCGCGGCGGCGGCCAGCATCAGCAGGCCAAGGACAGATGCGCGCACTCGCTTCATTTCCGTCAGGCGAGGCGCTGCACGCACTCGCGCACCAGTCCCGGGCCGCGGTAGATCAAGCCGGAGTAGAGCTGCACCAGCGAGGCGCCGGCGGCAATTTTTTCCTGCGCGTCGTCGCCCGACAGGATGCCGCCGACGCCGACGATCGGCACCTCGTTCTTCAGGTGGCGCGCCAGTTCGCGGATCACCCGGGTCGACGCCGCGCGCACCGGTCTGCCCGACAGCCCGCCGGCCTCGTCGGCGTTGGGCAGGCCGGCGACGGCATCGCGGGCGATGGTGGTGTTGGTGGCGATCACTGCGTCGATGCGGTGCATCATCAGCAGCGCGGCGATGGCGGCGATCTGCGCGTCGTCGAGGTCGGGCGCGATCTTCAGTGCGACCGGCACGTATTTGCCGTGCCGTTGCGCGAGTTCGGACTGCCTCAGCTTGATCGCCGAGAGCAGCGCGTCGAGCGCTTCGTCCTTCTGCAGTTCGCGCAGGTTCTGCGTGTTGGGCGAGGAGATGTTCACCGTCACGTAGCTGGCGTGCGCGTAGACCTTGTCGAGGCAGGCGAGATAGTCGTCGACCGCATGCTCGTTCGGCGTGTCCTTGTTCTTGCCGATGTTGATGCCGAGCACGCCGGTGAAGCCGCTGGCCGCGACGTTCTGCACCAGATTGTCGACGCCGCGGTTGTTGAAGCCCATGCGATTGATGATGGCGTCGGCCACCGGCAGGCGGAACATGCGCGGCTGCGGATTGCCGGGCTGCGGGCGCGGCGTCACCGTGCCGATCTCGATGAAGCCGAAGCCCAGCGCCGCCAGCGCGCCGATATGCGCGCCGTCCTTGTCGAGGCCGGCGGCGAGGCCCACCGCGTTGGGGAAGTCGATGCCCATCACGTGCACGGGTTTGCCCGTTGCGCGCGGCAGCAGGCCCAGCAGGCCGGCCCGGTGCGCGAGGTCGAGGCCGGCGAGGGTGAAGCGGTGGGCATCCTCGGGGTCGAGCGAGAACAGGGCGGGGCGGATCAGCGTATAGAGCATGGTTCAGGCAGCCGGGTGTGGCGGAAGGGGACGCGGGTTTCGGGGGCGGCCATACGGGCGCGGTACGGCCGTCGACATGGCGCGATTTTAACAGGCCGTTGCCGCCGGGCTGCCGCCGGGCGACGTGCGATGTTATCCTGAACGCGTGCGCGCTTGCGCGTATCCGCCTGTTTCAATGCCCATTCCGTTCCTACTCATCGATAAGCCCATGACTACCCCGTATTTCCTGCAACGACTCGTATTGCTCTTCGGTTTTCTGATCGCACCGGCCGCGTGGAGCGCCGCCGCCGTCGTCCCGCCGCCCCCGCAACTGGCGGCCAAATCCTGGGTGCTGATGGACGCCGCCAGCGGCAACGTGCTGGTCGACCACCAGGGCAGTCAGCGCCTGCCGCCCGCCAGCCTGACCAAGCTGATGACTTCGCACGTCGCGGCGCTGGAACTTCAGCGCGGCCGCATCAAGGCGGGCGATCTCGTCACCATCAGCGAAAAAGCCTGGCGCATGGGCGGCTCGAAAATGTTCGTCAAGGTCGGCGACCAGGTTGCGGTGAGCGACCTCTTGCGCGGCATCATCGTGCAATCGGGCAACGACGCCAGCATCGCGCTGGCCGAGCATCTCGCGGGCGGCGAGGACACCTTCGCCGCGCTGATGAACCAGGAAGCGAAACGACTGGGCCTTGCCGACACCCATTTCGTCAACGCCACCGGCTGGCCGGCCGAAGGCCATTATTCGAGCGCGCTCGACATGGCCAAGCTGGCGCGGGCCATCGTGATCGAGGATCCCGAGCACTACGCGCTGTATGCCGAAAAGGAGTTCGTCTGGAACGGCATCAAGCAGCCGAACCGCAACCTGCTGCTGTGGCGCGACCCCACCGTCGACGGCCTCAAGACCGGCCACACCGAGGAAGCCGGCTACTGCCTGGTGGCATCGAGCAAGCGCGACGGCCAGCGCATGATCGCGGCGGTATTCGGCACCGACAGCGAAGCCGCGCGGGCGACCGAGACCGCCAAGCTGCTCGCCTACGGCTTCAACTTCTTCGACAGCAAGACCTTCTTCAAGAAGGGCGAAACGATACAGACCGCAGCCGTCTGGAAAGGCGCCGCGCGCACGGTCAAGGCCGGAGTGGCGGCCGATTTCTCCGCTGCGCTGCCCAAGCGCGCCAGCGGCGAATACCAGACGCGCGTCGTGCTGAAGGAAGGCGATATCGTCGCGCCCGTCGCTGCCGGTGCCTCGCTGGGTCGCGTCGAACTGGTGGGCGGCGACGGCAAGGTCGTCATGCAGGCGCCGCTGGTCGCGCTCGAAGCGGTCGAGGAGGGCGGCTTCTTCCGCCGCATGTGGGACGGCATCCGCCTGTTCTTCAGGGGGCTGTTCGGCTGACGGCCCGAACGCGAACAAGCAAGGCGGCCCTCGGACGAGCGGTCGCTTTTTTTGTTTTCGGCGTCGGGCCTTGGTCTGGTTCCGGCCAAGAGGCGTCATTCACCTTTCTGCGCTTGATGACGGCTTTATCTATGCGCCTGGCGAAGTCGCCTTGACCGCCGACTCGCAGCCGGCCCGAGCGTTCGTCCGCGATCGGCAACTGTGGCGCAGCGTGCGAACCTACAGGTAAAAATCGCCTGCGGCCTCCGGCTGATAGAGTACTTTCTCAATCCGAATATGGCGGGTCCGGTTCGTGATGCGCCAGTCGAAGGCATCGTCCTCCTTGGAGCCCAGTATCGCGGTACCCATGTCGGAGCAAACCGACAGCTTCCCGGCACTGTCATCCGCTTCCTCTGGGTAGACCAGCGCCACTTCCACTTCCTCGTCGTCCAACTGCACCAAGGCCCTGGAGTTCATCGTGACGACATCCTGCGCCACTTGGCACGAATCGACGACGATGGCTCGCTCGATCTCGTGCTCGAGTTCGAAAACAGCCGAGGGATGCTCGAACGCGAGCAGGCTCGTGAGCCGTGCCTTGTCGATTTCGGTGATGTGGATGCCGCTGGCACGATCCGCAGCAGAGCTTTCGCGCAAGAGCCGAAGATAATGCTCGAAGGTCATGGCGAAAGACTTCAGGGTAGGCGTCTGGCTTTCCAGCAGGAAGCCGCAGCGCTCGAAAGCCTTCAGCGAGCGTGCGTTTTCCACGTGGATCTTGGCGATGAGCTTGTCGGCCCGCATTTCGAAGAACGCGAGCTTCATGCCTTCGCGGATGGTGCTGGCCCCGAGCTTGCGCCCCCAGTTGTCGCGGTTGCCGATGACCAGGACCATTTCGCAGTCCGGGCCTGTCTTGACGAGACGCACAAACCCCACAGGCACGTCATGCCGGTCGTAGGCCATGAAGAACCGGCCGCTCTGGTTGAACAGATGGGTCAGGATAGGCAATTGGACCCGTCCAATAACCTGTTCGATAAACCGGGAGACATGGCGCGAATCGCTCAGGTAGCGGGTGACGCACTCGTCTTCCAACCAGTCCATGAGCTTGAGCGCGTCTGCCCGAGTGATCTCGGGACACAGGGAAATGAAAGGCTTGGTCATCTTCACCACACTAGGCTAAAGAATGAAAGCCTTTCATGGCTGCGGCCATGACGGTTCTTTCGACAGACTCCTCATTTTAGGGCTGCGCGAGTGCCAAGTCGAGGCGTTGCTCAATCCGTGGGGACAGCCCAGCGCATGGGAAAAACGACAGGGGCCGCGAATGCGGCCCCTGTCGTTGGCGCTTCGGGACGCTTACTTCTTCGCCGTCCGCCGCAGGCGATTCAGCAGCCGCCGTGCCAGTTCGCCGAACAGCTCGGTCTGGGTCGGGTGCGGGAAGATGGCCTTGGCGACCTGGGTCAGCGTCATCTCGCCCGCGACCATCATCACGCCGGTGCCGATCAGGGTATCGGTGTGGTCGGCGAGGTAGTGGACGCCGATGATGCGGCCGGTCGCCTTGTCGGCCACCAGCTTGATCATGCCCTCGGTCTCGCCGGTGATCATCGCCTTGGCGTCGATGCTCATCGGCATCTTGGCTTCCACCGCGTCGATGCCCTTGGCCTTGGCCTGCGCCACCGACAGACCGACGAAGCCGGCCTGCGGGCGCGAGAAGGTGACGCCGCAGTCCTTGTCCTGGTCGTAAACGCTCGCGTGGCCGAGCAGGTTGTCGGCGGCGACGCGGCCTTGCGTCGCGGCGGTGTGGGCGAGCATGTAGCCGCCGATGACGTCGCCGACCGCGTAGATGTGCGGCGCGCTGGTCCGGCAGCGGGCGTCGACCTTGATCGCGGCGCCGTCGAGCTCGACGCCGACCTTGTCGAGGTTGAGCTTGCCGGTGTCGGGACGCTTGCCGGTGGCCATCAGGACGATGTCGCAGTCGAAGGTGGACTCGACGCCCTCCTTGTTCGCATAGCGCAGCTTCATCGCGCCGGGCTTGCCGGAGACTTCGTTGATGGCGGCGCCGGTGACGACGGTGATTTCCTTCTCCAGCGCGGCGATCAGGGTCTTGCCGATCTCGTCCTCGATTTCGGCGAGGATGCGCTCGTGGCGCTCCAGCATCAGCACTTCGGTGCCGAAGTCGCGGAAGATCTGCGCCATCTCGACGCCGATGACGCCGCCGCCGACGATGCCGAGCTTCTTCGGCGGGGTGGCGAGGTTCCAGATCGTGTCCGAAGTCACCACGCCACCCGTTGCCAGGTTCTCGCGCGCGCCGGGAATCGGCGGCACGAAGGCGGGGGCGCCGGTTGCGATGACCGCGGCGCCGAAGCTGACGGTGTAGGGCTCGCCCTCGACCGGGGTGATCTTCAGCGTGTGGGCGTCGACGAATTCGCCGTAGCCTTCGCGCACGTCGATCTTCATGCCGCGGTCGGCCTTGAGCGCCATTTCGCCGCGGCTGGTCTGCACCCAGCGGCGGTGCTTCTCGACCTGTTCCCAGTTGAGCTTCGGCGCGTTGGTGCCGTCGACGCCCATCTCGGCGTCGTGCGCGCGGTTGCGGATGTTGTCCGCGGCGGCGCGCCAGGCCTTGGATGGAATGCAGCCGCGCCACAGGCATTCGCCGCCGGGGAAGGGTTCGTTGTTGACCATCATCACCTTGACGCCGTGGTCGGCGAGGTCGCGCGCGCAATCCTCGCCGCCGGGGCCGCCGCCGACGACGACGACCTGCACGTCCCAGTTGCCCTCGGGAATCGGCGAGACGGCCGGTGCGCTGGTGGTGGCAGTCGCGCCCGCGACGGTTTCAGCCGCCGCGCCGCCCGCCATCCAGGCGTCCGGCGCCTCGATGGTCTGCTTCAGCGTGGCGAGATACAGCGCGACGTCGGCGCCGTTCAGCACGCGGTGGTCGCCGGTGATGGTGAAGGGGGTTCCCTGCGGGCCGTTGGCGGCGATCGCCAGGATCGCCGAGATGCCGGGGGTGGGGATCGCGGTGAAGTGCGACACCCCCAGCATGCCCATGTTGGAGATGGTGAAGGTGGGGTTGGAATACTCGGCCGGCGCGAGCTTCCTCACCCGTGCGCGCTCGACCAGGCCGGTCCAGTCGCTCTGCAGCGCTTGCAGCGGCTTCTTCTCGATGCCGTGCAGGATCGGCACCACCAGGCCGCCGTCGTTCGACATCACCGCCACGCCGAAGTCGTGGTTGGCACGCTCGACCAGCTTGTCGACCGGCTGGTAGGCCCAGTTCATGCGCGGGAACTTCGCCATCGCGACCGAGCATGCCTTGGCGATCGCCACCGTCACCGAAACCTTGTTCGCCTTGGCGGCGGCGGTCAGCTTCGCGGTGTCGATGTTCACCGTGACGTTGAAGGTCGGCAGCGTGAGCGAGGCGGTCATCGCGTGGCTGACGGCCTTTTCCATCGAGGTCATCGCGCGACCCTGGCCGGGCACGTCGACCTGCGGCAGCGAGTGCGCGACTTCCTGCATCGAGGGGCGCGCGCGCGCCACGTCGGCGGCGACGATCACGCCCGCGGGGCCGCTGCCGGCGAGCCCGGTGAGGTTCACGCCGAGCTGCGCCGCGACCTTGCGCGCGTAAGGGCTGGCCTGGCGGCCCTGCGGGCGCGCCACCGGCGGCACGTTGCCGGCGGCGGACACCTGCGCGGGCGCAGCCTTGGGCACGGGAATCGTGGCAGGCTTGTCGGCCGGATGCGGCGCGACCTTGTGGGTGTCCTTGACCTTGTGGTCGGCGGAAATCGTCACGCCGGTGTCGTTGGCCTTGGCGGCGTCGTCGACGATGAAGGCCATCGGGTGGCCGACCTCGACCACGCTGCCGACGTCGGCGATGGGGCCGGAGAGGAAGCCTTCCTGGAACACCTCGACGTCCATGATGGCCTTGTCGGTTTCGACCGTGGCGACGATGTCGCCGCGGCGGATGCGGTCGCCCGGCTGCTTTTCCCAGGTGACGACGACGCCTTCGGTCATGGTGTCCGACAGCTGCGGCATCACGATGGGCGTGCCGGCATGGTGCGGGATCATCTCGGTCTGGGCTTTTTCTTCCACCACTTCGTCGGCGGCAATCGCCACGTCGCCGGCGGTGTCGGTGATGTAGCCGAGCGCTGCGCCGACCGCGACGGTGGCGCCGACGTCGGCCAGCGGACCGGCCAGATAGCCGGCCTTGAACACCTCGACGTCCATGATGGCCTTGTCGGTCTCGACCGTGGCGACGATATCGCCGCGCTCGACGCGGTCGCCGGGCTGCTTTTCCCAGGTGACGACCACGCCCTCGGTCATGGTGTCCGAGAGTTGCGGCATCGTAATGGCGTAGTGATTTGACATGCGTTTATTCCGTTAAGCGTTAGGCGTTAGGCGTGAGGCGGGTTGGCTTGCTATGCCTAACCTCTCACGCCTTACCGAAAAGCTTGAGAACGGCCTTCACCACATCCTCGTGATCCGGGATCGCCGCCTTTTCCAGCGTATGGTTGTAGGGCTGCGGCACCAGTGCCGAATGCACGCGCACCGGCGCGGCGTCCAGTTCGAAGAAGCATTCCTCGTTGATGATGGCGATGACTTCGGAGCCGACGCCGACCGGCGCTTCGTCTTCCTCGGCGATGACGGCGCGGTGGGTCTTGCTGACCGATGCCTTGATGCCGGCGCGATCCAGCGGCGACAGCGAGTAGAGGTCGACGACCTCGGCCGAGATGCCGTATTGCTTGTCGAGGATCTCGGCGGCCTTGAGGCACCAGTGCACCGAGATGTTGTAGCCGAACAGGGTGACGTCGGTGCCGGCGCGCGCGACTTCCGAACCTTCCAGCGGGTGGAAGTATTCGCTGTCGGGCACTTCGCCCTTCATGTTGTACATCAACTCGTGCTCGTTGATGAACACCGGGTCGTCGCAACGGATCGCCGACTTCAACAGGCCGTAGGCCTGCTTCGGGTTGGACGGCGTCACCACGCGCAGGCCGGCGATGCCCATGAACACCTTTTCCATGCGCGCCGAGTGCTGCGCGCCGAGCTGGTGCGCGGCGCCGCCGGCGGAGCGGAACACGCACGGCGCGGTCAGCTGGCCGCCCGACATGTAGCGCACCTTGGCGGCGGAGTTGAACATCTGGTCCATCGCCAGCCAGGCGAAGTTGACCGACATGATCTCGAGCGGGTCGCGCGCCATTTCTTCGTCGTGGGCGCGCTGGATCGCTTCCCAGTACATGATGTTTGCCATGCTGTTTTTTCCTTAAACCTTAAGCGGCCTTGCCGGTGAGCCACGGGAGCTGGGTGTCGCGTTCGGCGAGAACGTACTTCTCGAGATCCTCGACGCGGGGTTCGGGCGACTCTTCGGAGAACTTGATCACTTCGTTTTCGATGTAGGCGTCGGTTTCCTTCTCGATGGTCTCGAACTCGGCCATGGTGAGGGCACCTTCCTTGATCAGGCGGTCGCGCAGGATGAAGATGGGGTCGCGCTGCTTCCACAGTTCCTCTTCCTCGCGCGAGCGGTAGCCGCGCGAGTCGGACATCGAGTGGCCGCGGTAGCGGTAGGTCATCAGTTCAAGGAAGAAGGGACCGTTGCCGGAGCGCACGTGGTCGACCGCGCGGCGCGCGTGCTCGTAGACGATTTCGATGTCCTGGCCGTCGCACTCGTCGGCCGGGATGTTGTAGGCGGCGACGCGCTTGTGCTGGTGCACCACCGCGGTGGAGCGCTCGATCGAGGTGCCGATGCCGTAGAGGTTGTTCTCGCACACGAACAGCACCGGCAGCTTCCACAGCGCGGCCATGTTCATGGTCTCGTGGAACACACCCTGGTTGTTGGCGGCGTCGCCGAGGAAGCAGATGGCGATCTCGTCGCCGCCCTTCATCTGGATCGCCTTGGCGATGCCGGCGGCGAGCGGGAAGGGGCCGCCCACCAGGGCGTAGCCGCCCATGAAGCGCTTGCCGGCATCGAAGATGTGCATCGAGCCGCCGCGGCCCTTGCTTGATCCGGTTTCCTTGCCGTACAGCTCGGCCATCACTTCCTTCGGGTCGGCGCCGCACTTGATCGCGTGGACGTGGTCGCGGTAGCCGGTGATCACGTAGTCGTGGCCGGGACGCGCGGCTTCCATCACGCCGTTGCAGCAGGCTTCCTGGCCGGGGTAGAGGTGGAGGAAGCCGCCGATCTTGCGTTCGATGTAGGCCTGGTAGCAGCGCTCCTCAAAACGGCGGTGCAACACCATTTCGCGCAGCACACGTTTCTTGTCTTCAATCTTCATTCGGTTACCCTTGTTGGATGGGGCGGAAAACGCGCTGGAAAAAATCAAACGCGCAATTATCCGGGAAACCCCGCCAACCATCAAGAAAAACGCCACCCGCAAGGAGTCGCCATGCTGCCAAAACTCACTGAAAACAAACAGGAAATAACCGCTAAATTGCTGGAAACGGCGACGCATGCATTGCTGCTGCTGCCGGTGTCGAAATCCCTGCCCGAGATGCCGGGCAGCCTCGAGCTGAAGGCTGCGATGAAACGGCGCGATCTCAAGATCGACGCGCTGGCCAAGTCGCCGGTGGCGGTGCAGCTGCCCGGCGGCACCCTCGCGGTCTACGCGATGCTCAAGGCCGACGCCGGCACCTTCGAAACCCACGAACTGGTGCGCAAGGCATTGGCCTTGCTGCTGGGCGAGCATCCCAAGGCGCTGGCGCTGGCCGTATTCGGCGAGGACGCATTCAGGGCGCGTGCAGCGGAGGCGGCGGTGTACACCGCGCTGGTCAATGCCGTGCCGCTGCCGTCGCGCAAATCCAAGCCCGATCCGGTGCTGAAAACCGTGCAGCTGTTCGGCCACCAATCGGCCGACGGCTTCGCCCGCGCCCAGGCGCTGGCCGAAGGCAACCTGCTCACCCGCAGCCTCACCGTGCAGGGACCGGACGAGCTCTCGCCCGGCGTCTACCGCAAGCGCATCAAGGCGCTGGCCAAGCAGTATGGCTGGACGATCGAGGAATACGGCTTCGACAAGCTGAAGAAGATGGGTGCCGGCGCCTTCTGCGCGGTGGCGCAGGGCTCGCCGGCGAAGGATGCGGCGATCGTGCGGATTCGCTGGGAAGGGGGAAGGGCAAAGCGCAAGGGGGCGAAGAAGGTGGCCTTCGTCGGCAAGGGCATCTGCTTCGACACCGGCGGCCACAATCTCAAGCCGGCCAAGTACATGCAGGGCATGCACGAGGACATGAACGGCTCGGCGGTGGTGCTCGGCATCCTTGCCGCCGCGTCGAAGCTGAAGCTGCCGGTCGCGCTGGACGGCTGGGTCGCGCTCGCCGAGAACCACATCAGCCCGCAGGCCTACCGGCAGAACGAAGTGGTCACGGCGCTCAACGGCACCACCATCGAAGTCGTCCACACTGACGCCGAGGGCCGCATGGTGCTGGCCGATACGCTGACCTTGGCGGCGAAGGGCAAGCCCGATCTCATCGCCGACTTCGCCACCTTGACCGGTTCCATGCACTACGCGCTCGGCAGCCGCATGTCCGGCGTGTTCGCCAGCTCCAGCGGGATTGCGCACCAGGCTTCGCGCGCCGCCACCTCAAGCGGCGAGCGCATCGTCGTCTTTCCCTATCCCGAGGACTACGACGCGAGCCTCGATTCGGCGGTTGCCGACGTCAAGCAGTGCAGCATGGAAGGCGAAGCCGACCACATTCTCGCCACCCGCTTCCTGTCGCGCTTCGTCGGCGACGCGCCGTGGCTGCACATGGATCTGTCGGGGCACAGCTGCAAGGGCGGGCTGGGCGCGGTGATGAGCGACGCCAACGGCTTCGGGGTGGCGTGGGGGATGGCGCTGCTGGAGGGAATGAAAGGCTAGGCGCCGGCTCTGACGCAGGGAATGGAAAACGGCTGCCTCTGTAGCCGTTTTTTTGAATCTGCGAGCCGGACTCAGGCCGCGGCTTGCCGGGATTTCTTGCGGGCCGCACCCATCCAGCCCACCAAACCCAGACCGGCCAGCATCATGGCGTAGGTCTTGGCCTCGGGCACGACGGCGGCGCTAGCTGCGGTCCAAACGCCCAGCCTATTGTCGAAAAACTGGAACGACGAATTGAAGCCGGGCACGGCTGTTGAAGCGTAAGCGAAACCAAAAAATCTTCCACCCATATATGTCACCGTCGGTGCGGCTGAGGCGTCGGCAAGCGTGAACTGCGTTCCATTGAGGTCGATGGTCAGGTCGGTGAAGGTGCCCGTGCTGTGTATTGCAGTCAGAAAATCGCTGGGTGCGGTGAACGTACCGGCCGCGCTGATCCGTTCGCCCGCGGTCAGGCCATAGTCATTGGGGATGAGCTCATCCCCGATTAGAACGACGCCGGCAAGCGAAATTGTGAAGGTGTCGGCATACAGGCTCGTCGACGCAGAGAGCGACAGGGCGGCGGCAGCCAGACTGTGGAAAAGCGTTTTACGGTTAGGCATTTCAGACTCCTCCTGAATCTGCTTCAATCGGGTCGCGCTGGAAGTGGCCCGGTTGACACGAGCAAACTCCATGCCTTTTGGATTTGTCCAATTAAAACAATCTTTTGTTTCTTCCCGGTTTCTTTCGGACAAAGAAATATGTAGAGAATTTGGGACAGATCGGTTCGTTGGGGCGAACCGTCAGGCGGAAGTGTAAAAAATCCCGATACCTTGTCTTGAGCCGGGCCCGAGCCCGGCATTTTTGGATAAACCGGCTTCGGCCCTGGGTTTCCCGATGTCAAAATGACCGGCATGCATCGTTCCGATCCGTCCGACGCCATCGAATGCCTTTATGTCGATGACGCCCTGCTGGTACTCGACAAGCCGAGCGGTCTGCTCGCGGTTCCCGGGCGCGGCGCCGACAAGCAGGATTGCCTGAGTGCGCGGGTGCAGGCCCGCTATCCCGGTGCCCTGATCGTGCACCGGCTTGACATGGCCACTTCCGGGCTGATGGTGATGGCGCGCAACCCGGCGGCGCAGCGCGAGCTGAGCAAGGCGTTCGCCGCGCGCGAGGTGGCGAAGCGCTACATCGCGGTGGTGGCCGGGCGGCTCGAGGCGCCGCCGGAGGGCTGGGGGATCATCGATCTGCCGATCGCCGTCGACTGGCCCAGGCGGCCGTTGCGGATCGTCGATCCGGTTCACGGCAAACCCAGCCTCACCCGCTGGCGCGTGCTGGAATGCGGCGCGACCGGCCGGGACACGCGCGTGGAACTCGAACCGGTCACTGGCCGTTCGCATCAGTTGCGCGTTCATCTGCGTGAATTGGGTCACCCCATCCTGGGCGATGCGCTGTATGCGCCGCCCGAGGTGCAGGCCCGGGCCGGGCGCCTGTTGTTGCACGCCTGCTCGCTGCGTTTCGCGCATCCGTTGACGGGGGACGCGCTTGCGTTCGAGAGCCCGGCGCCGTTTTGAGCGGCCCGGCCCTCGAACGAGAGCTGTTTTAGTTCGCCACGCCGCAAGCCATGCGCGCTCCGCCGCCGCCGAGCGGCGCCGGATGATCGGCATGGTTGTCCCCTCCGACGTGGATCATCAGCGAGCGCCCCTTCATGTCGGCCATCTTCAGGCGCGGCGCCAGCACGGGCTGGGTCGCGTTTCCGCTTGCGTCGACGAACAGAGGCGGCAGATCGCCCAGGTGTCCGTTGCCCCACGGGGTGCCGTGGCGATTGGTCTTTTCGGGATCGTAGTGGCCGCCCGCGGCCAGCGCCGGAACCATCTTGCCGTCCTTTTCCTTGGCCTGGCAGTCCGGGTTCTGATGCACATGGAAGCCGTGCATTCCAGGCGTCAGACCGCTGAGGGCAGGGGTGAATACAAGGCCATGGCCGGATTCGCTGATGGTCACCATGCCGATGGCGGCGCCGACGCCTTTCTCATCCACGAGATGCATCGTCACCACGCTGTCGGCGGCAGCGGTCAGAGGGGCGAGGCTCAAGGCCATCGCGTATGCCAGCGATCTGATTTTCATGTCTACTCCTTCAGGGGAAAGTGGAAACGTCTACGCGACAATCCAGGGGCCGGGGCAACCAAGCCTCCCCCTTGATTGGCCGATCCATTATAGGAACAGGCGCTGCCTTCCGTGCTTATCGGCTGACATGCCCCGGCTCCCCGCGAGGCCTTGCGGGCACGGTAACACTGCCGTCATGCAGCGCCGCTAAATTCCCTTCCCTGCGCCGCGGCACGTCCGCGCCTTTCGCGCTTGAATCTGCCGGGATCGGCAGGACAAGCAATAAGCCATGCAAGGACTGGAATGCCTGGGGAAAAGATGTCGTTCGAAAACATGAAAATCAGGGTCCGGATGGGCCTGGGGTTCGGCCTGATTCTGGCCTTGGCGCTGCTGGCGGCAGGGCTCGGCCTGCTGCGCATGGCGACGATCCAGGGCCATCTCGACCGGGTCGCCGGCAGCCACATGGTCAAGATCAAGCGGGTCAGCGAAATGCGCGATGCCCTGCAAACCGCCGCCATCTCGGCCCGCAATCTTGTGCTGCTGACGGATGACGAGGCCATGGAGTCTGCGGCGAAGCAGGTTCAGGAACAGCGCAAACGCTATGCGGAGGCGAGCGGGAAGCTGGCCGCTCTGGTGACGGGCGAGGCGGAAAAGGCGCTGTTCGCCAGGATCGCCGCGGCACGCGCGCAGACCGACCCCTCGCTCGACAAGGCGATGGGCTTCGCGCTCGGCAACCCCATCGCCGCGACGCAGACGCTGATCGATGAGGTTCATCCGGCGCAGAGCCTGTGGATCAAGGCGCTGGAAGACATGGCGAGGTTCCAGGAAAAGGCGAGCGCCCAGGCGCTGGCAGACGCCGAGGCCGCCTATGCCGGGGCGCGGGCGCTCGTGCTTGCCATGGCGGGTTTGTCGCTGGTTCTGGGCGCTCTGGTCGCCTGGCGCCTCACCCGTTCCATCACCGGTCCGCTGAATACCGCCGTGAATCTTGCGCGCGCCATTGCTGGCGGCGACCTGACGCAGCGCATCGAAGCCCGCTCGACGAACGAGACCGGCCAGCTGATGCAGGCGCTGAAGGACATGAATGAGAGCCTGGTCCGGATAGTCGGCCAGGTTCGCAGCGGCACCGACAGCGTGGCCACGGCGTCGGGCCAGATTTCCAGCGGCAACCTCGACCTTTCCTCGCGCACCGAACAGCAGGCGTCGAGCCTGGAAGAGACCGCCAGCTCGATGGAAGAGCTGACCAGCACCGTCAGGCAGAACGCCGAGAACGCGCGCCAGGCCAACCAGCTCGTCGTCTCCACCGCCGACGTTGCGGTCAAGGGCGGCCAGGTCGTCGGCCAGGTCGTCG
>MKUE01000123.1 GCA_001897675.1 Thiobacillus sp. 65-1059
CGGCGTCATCGGCACCCCCACCACCATCAACAGCAACGCCTACGCGCGCGCCATCCACGACTACGCGCCCGACTCGCGCATCCATTCGCAGGCCTGCGCGCTGTTCGTGCCGCTGGTGGAGGAAGGCTGGCTCGACCACGAAGTGACCCGGCTGACCGCGCAGGAATACATGAAGCCGCTGCTGACCGAGCAGATCGACACCCTGGTGCTCGGCTGCACCCATTACCCGCTCTTGAAGCCGCTGCTGCGCCAGGTGGTCGGCGAGGGGGTCGCGCTGGTCGATTCCGCCGAAGCCATGGCCGAGCAGGTCGCCGCGGTGCTGGCCGACAAGAAGCTCGCCAACCCCGGCCCGGCCCGGCCGCGCTACGACTTCTACGTCACCGACGTGCCGCTGCGCTTCCAGACCATCGGCGAGCGTTTCCTCGGGCGCACGCTCAACAACGTCCACGTGGTGAAGTGGTAGCCACGCAGTCCTGCGCATGATCCGGGTCAACGCCCGGATCGAACTCGACGAGCGCGAAATCCAGGAAGACTTCGTGCGCGCCTCGGGCCCCGGCGGGCAGAACGTCAACAAGGTGTCGAGCGCGGTGCAGTTGCGCTTCGACGTCGCCCGCTCGCCTTCGCTGCCCGACGCGGTGCGTGCGCGCCTGATCGCCCTGGCCGGCAGCCGCCTCACCCAAGACGGCGTGCTGATCCTCTCGGCCGAGCGCTACCGCAGCCAGCGGCGCAACCGCGACGATGCGCTGCAACGGCTGCTCGCGCTGATCCGCGCAGCCTGCGAAGCGGAGACGCCGCGCCGCCCCACCCGGCCGACGCTGGCTTCCAAAAAGCGGCGCCTGGATAGCAAGCAGCGGCGGGGCGAAACCAAGAAACTGCGTACCATGAAACCGGGAACGGACAACAGCTGAGCCGGCGCAGCGCCCTTTTCTAGCCGAACGTCAGCCCCATCGCCTCGCGCACATCCCGCATCGTATCCCGCGCCAGCTCCTGCGCCTTCTCGCAGCCGTCGGCGAGGATGTTACGCACCTGATCGGGGTTGTCCTCGTAATACTGCGCACGCTCGCGGATCGGCGCGAGCTCGGCGAGCACGGCGTCGATCACCGGCTGCTTGCATTCGAGGCAGCCGATGCCGGCGCTGGTGCACCCCGCGGTCACCCATTGGCGGGTCGCGTCGTCGGAATACACCTGGTGAAACTGCCACACCGGGCAGTTGGCCGGATTGCCCGGGTCGGTGCGGCGCACGCGCGCGGGGTCGGTCGGCATGGTGCGGATTTTCTTGGTGACGGTCTCGGGATCTTCGCGCAGGGCAATGGTATTGCCGTAGGACTTGGACATCTTCTGCCCGTCCAGTCCCGGCATTTTCGACGCCTCGGTCAAGAGCGCATCGGGCTCGACGAGGATCATCTTGCCGGAGCCTTCGAGGTAACCGAACAGGCGCTCACGGTCGTTCATCGACAGGTTCTGCGCGTCGTTCAACAGTGCCTTGGCAGATTCCAGCGCCTCGTCGTCGCCCTTTTCCTGGTAGGCCGTGCGACATTCCTCGTACAGCCGGGCCTTTTTCGAGCCGAGCTTCTTGACGGCGGCGCGCGCCTTGTCCTCGAATCCCGGCTCGCGGCCATACATGTGGTTGAAGCGGCGCGCCAGTTCCCGGGTGAATTCGATATGCGGAATCTGGTCTTCGCCCACCGGAACCCGATTGGCACGGTAGATCAGGATGTCGGAGCTCATCAGCAGCGGATAGCCGAGGAAGCCGTAGGTCGAGAGGTCCTTGCTGGCCAGCTTTTCCTGCTGGTCCTTGTAGGTGGGCACGCGTTCCAGCCAGCCGAGCGGCGTCATCATCGACAGCAAGAGATGCAACTCGGCATGCTCGATCACGCGCGACTGCACGAACAGCGTGGCCTGCGCCGGATCGATCCCCGCGGCGAGCCAGTCGACCACCATGTCGCGCGCGTTATCCTCGATCACCTGCGGCGTGTCGTAATGCGTGGTCAGCGCGTGCCAGTCGGCGACGAAAAACAGGCACTGGTATTCGTTCTGCAGGCGCAGCCAGTTTTTCAGGACGCCATGGTAGTGGCCCAGGTGCAGGCGCCCGGTGGGGCGCATGCCGGAGAGAACGCGGTCGGAATACATTTTTGGAGTCGAGAGTTAAGAGCGAAGAGTCGAGAGTAATGTGGAATCAGCCCAGCACGACCTGGATCAGGCGGGCCAGCTGCAGGGGTTCGAGTCCGGCGGCCAGCGCGACGAGGCCGATGAACAGGCTGATCAGCGGCCACAGGATGATGCCGAGTATGCCGGTGAACAACAGGCCGAGCAGGATGAACAGGCCATAGGGCTCGAGCCGGGAAAACTGCATCGCCTGCTTCATCGGCAAGAGGCTGACGGCGATGCGGCCGCCGTCGAGCGGCGGCAGCGGAATCAGGTTCAGCGCCATCAGGATGACGTTGATGAACACGCCGGCGGCGCCCATCAGCATCAGCGGCGCGCTGGCGAAACCGTTGCCGAGCGCATGGCCGAGCTGGATCATCAGCGCCCAGAACAGCGCCATGACGAAATTCATGCCGGGGCCGGCCAGGGCGACCCACAGCATGTCCTGCTTGGGGCGGCGCAGGCGGGCAAAATTGACCGGAACCGGCTTGGCCCAGCCGAACAGGATCGCGCCCCCGCCCAGCAGCTTGCTGGTCAGCAGGATCACCAGCGGCACCAGGATGGTGCCCACCGGGTCGATGTGCTTGAGCGGATTCGCGGAGATGCGCCCCGCCGCGGCGGCGGTCATGTCGCCGAAGAAGCGCGCGACGTAACCGTGCGCGGCTTCGTGCAGGGTGATGGCGAAAATCACCGGCAGCGCGAACACGGCAATTTTTTGGATCAGGGTCAATTCCATGCAGGATCAGGCCTCGAAGTCCGAGGTGTCGCCCTTGCCGAACCGCAGCACCGCCGGGACATCCGATGTCATGTCGACCACGGTGGTCGGGGTCAGGCCGCAGGCGCCGCCATCGATGACCAGATCGACCAGGTGCTCCAGGCGCTCGCGAATTTCCCATGGCTCCGTCAGCGGCACGTCTTCGCCGTACAACAGCAGCGTGGACGACAGGATGGGCTCGCCCAGCTCGGCCAGCAGCGCCTGCACGATCGGATGCGCGGGAACCCGCAACCCGATCGTGTCGTGCTTCTTGTGCAGCAGCCGCTTCGGCACTTCGCGCGTGCCGCGCAGGATGAAAGTGTAGGCGCCGGGGGTGTGCGCCTTCAGGAAACGGAACTGGGTGTTGTCCACCTGGGCGTAGCGTCCGAGTTCGGACAGGTCGCGGCAGATCAGCGTGAGGTCATGTCCGCTATCGAGTCCGCGCACCGACAACAGCCGCATCGCCGCTTCCTTGTCGCCGATCTTGCAACCCAGCGCGTAGCACGAATCGGTGGGATAGACGATCACGCCGCCGCGC
The DNA here is from genome assembly GCA_001897675.1 of Thiobacillus sp. 65-1059. Taxonomy (GTDB): domain Bacteria; phylum Pseudomonadota; class Gammaproteobacteria; order Burkholderiales; family Thiobacillaceae; genus Thiobacillus. The sequence continues at coordinate 3,438 of MKUE01000123.1, forward strand.
TTGAGGATATCCACCGCCTGCTGGATCAGTCGGGGCTGCGGATTGTCGGCATGAATATTGAAGAATTGCGCCATAGATGCTGATGCTCAGGCCAGGGAAGAAGAAAAATGGGGTGCCAGCTCCGGCCAGCTCTGCCACACCGGCTGGCAATAATGCGGCAGCGCAGGCAGGCGGCCGATATCGGCGCCCTCGCCCGGCGCATGGAAATCCGTTCCGCGCGAGGCCTTGAGGCTGAACGCGCGCGCCAGGTCGGCAAACTTGCCGTATTCGGTGGGGTGATGGCTGCCGCTGATGACTTCGATGCCTTCGCCGCCCAGCGCGCGGAAAGCATCCAGCAGCAGGTGCAGTTCGCGCGCGCTGAACGCATAGCGCCCGGGATGCGCGATCACCGCCGTGCCGCCGCTGGCGTGGATCCAGCCGACGGCGTTTTCCAGCGTGGTCCATTCGTGTTCGACGTAGCCGGGATTGCCGCGCGTGAGAAAGCGCCTGAACGCAGTGCGCATGTCGGGGACGTGGCCCTGCGCCACCAGCCAGCGCGCAAAATGGGTGCGCCCCACCAGCTGCTTGTTGGCCGCGTAGCCGCAGGCGCCCGCGTAGGCGCCGGCGAAGCCGGACTGCGCCAGATCGTCTCCCATCCGCCGGGCGCGCTCGACGCGCCCGCGGCGGATGCCGTGCAGGCCGGCAGCCAGTTCGGGATGCTGCGGATCGATGCGCAGACCGACGATGTGCACGGTCTGGCCGCCCCAGCTCACCGAGATTTCGACGCCCGGGATCAGCCTCAGCCCTGCCGTCGCCGCCACCGCCTGGGCAGCGGCAATTCCCGCCACGTCGTCGTGATCGGTCAGCGCGAGCGCGTGCACGCCATTCGCCGCGGCGCGCGCGACGACTTCGGCGGGCGACAACACACCGTCGGACATATTGGAATGGCAATGCAGATCGATATTGAGCATCGATGATCGGATCGGGCGGAGCGGGCCAAAAGCGCTTGGTCGGGAGGGGGAATCATAGCAAAATACGCAGTCTCCCGAATTGCGGCCGGTCGCCAAGCGCAAACATAATGAAGAAATTACTGTTTGACCTCTTCCCCGTCATCGTCTTCTTCATCGCCTACAAAATAGGCGATGCCAACGCCGAGGCCACGCGCACCTTCCTGGCGGGACTCGGCCTGCCGCAGCCGCTGGGCGCCAGCGAAAAACCCGGCATCTACCTCGCCACCCTGGTGGCCATCGTCGCCAGCTTCGGGCAAATCGGCTGGGTCAAGCTGCGCGGCCACAAGGTGGAAACCATGCTGTGGGTCAGCCTCGGCATCATCGTGCTGTTCGGCGGCGCCACCCTGTGGCTGCACGACGAGAGCTTCATCAAATGGAAGCCGACCGTGCTGTACTGGATTTTCGCCGCCATCATTTTTGGCGCCGCCGCAATGGGCCGCAACGTCATCAAAAGTTTAATGAACGCGCAAATGGAACTTCCCGACATTGCCTGGAGTCGGTTAAACGCGAGTTGGGGCGGATTTTTCGCCTTCATGGGGGTTGCAAATCTGTTGGTCGCCTTCAACTTCTCGACCGATGCCTGGGTCAACTTCAAGCTGTTCGGCAGCCTGGGGCTGATGCTGGTGTTCGTCGTCGGCCAAAGCATGATGCTGACCAAATATCTGGACAAGGAAGAAAAGAAATAATGTTCTATGCCATCGTCGGACAGGACGGAGCCGGCAGCCTCGACCGGCGGCTGGCCGCCCGCCCCGCGCATCTTGAGCGCCTGCATGCCTTGCAGCAGGCGGGGCGGCTGCTGCTGGCCGGCCCCTTCCCCGCCATCGACAGCGACGATCCTGGCGCAGCCGGCTTTTCCGGCAGCCTGATCGTCGCCGAATTCGACTCGCTGGCCGCTGCGCAGGCGTGGGCGGATGCCGACCCCTACGTGGCCGCCGGGGTCTACGCAGACGTCAGCGTCAAACCCTTCAAGAAAGTGTTGCCCGCATGAGCACGGCCGACCTGATCCGCCAGCGCCTCGCCGCGCTGGAGCCCGAAACCTACACCCTGGAAGACGAAAGCGCCCAGCACAAGGGTCATGCCGGCGCCGCCTCCGGTGGCGGACATTTCCGTCTCACACTGGTGTCGCCCAGATTCCGCAACCTCTCCACCCTTGCCCGTCATCGGCTGGTGTACGAAGCCATGGGTGAGCTCATGCAGCGTGAGATTCATGCGCTGTCGATCACTGCCTTGACCCCGGAAGAACTCTGAAAGGAATCCGCATGCGCGTTGCTCTTCTCCCCGCCCTGATCCTGCTGGCCCTCGCCCCGCTGGCGCAGGCGCAAACCCCCGCCCCGGCTGCGCCCGCCCCTGCAATCGACGGCGGCAAGCCGCTGGCCGTGGTCAACGGCAAGGAAATCCCCGCCTTGTACGGCGATCTGGTCAAGCGCGAAATGGCCCAGGGCCAGCCCGATACCCCGCAGCTCGACGCACGCGTGCGCGAATCGCTGATCAACCTGGAACTGCTGTCGCGCGCCGCCATGGACAAGGGGCTCGACAAGGAGCCGCCGCTTGCCGCGATACTGGATATCCGCCGCAAGGACCAGCTGGCCAAAGCCTATCTGGAAGACTACGTCAAAGCCCATCCGGTGAGTGACGCGGAAATCCAGGCCGCCTACGACAAGGCCAAGGCCGAGCCCGCCGAGCCGGAATACCGCGCGCGCCACATCCTGGTGAAAACCGAAGCCGAAGCGAAGAAGATCATTGCCGACCTCGGCAAGAAGGCCAAGTTCGAGGATCTCGCCAAAAAACAATCGAAGGATACCGGTTCGGCCAAGAACGGCGGCGCCCTCGACTGGTCCGACCGCCGCGCGTTCGTGCCGGAATTCTCCGACGCCCTGGCCGGCCTGAAAAAGGGCGAAACCACCAAGACGCCGGTGAAGACGCAGTTCGGCTACCACGTCATCCGCCTCGACGACACGCGCCAACCGCAGCTGCCGCCGCTGGATGCCGTGCGCGGCGAAATCGTCAAGCAGTTGCAGCAGCAGCGCATCCGCGACGCCATCACGGCGGTTCGTGCCAGTGCAAAAATCGAGTAATCCGCTAATAATGACTTAAGCGGGGGCACCCCCGCCTTTACCTGACAGGGAGCCAAGCATGGCCAGCAAAGAATACAACCACCTGCAAGACGTTTTTCTCAACACCCTGCGCAAGGAGCGCATCCCGGTGTCGGTCTTTCTTGTCAACGGGATCAAGCTGATGGGGCGGATCGAATCGTTCGATCAGTTCGTGGTGCTGCTGAAAGGCCAGGACCAGGCCGCGCAGATGATCTTCAAGCACGCCATCTCGACCATTTCGCCCTCGCGCGAAGTGGTGCTGCCGCAGCGCGACGCCGAGGCCTGAACCTCAGTTTTCAATGTGAACGGGCAGCAGCCCGGCCGCCGTACGCGCGTCCACCAGAACGGCCGCCCCCCCACGATACGCCTGCTTGTGGCGCGCCGGGATCGCGTCCAACCCCTGCCTGTCCTTCAGATAGATCACCGCATAGCCTTCGGGATGCTCAGCCAGCCAGCGCTTTAGCTCGGCACCGTGCAGTTCGAGCAGCGGCGCCTGCAGGCGGCCCAGAAACTGGTATTGCGCGTGGTATCGCGCGGCATTCGCCACCGGCAGGCCTTGCGCCTGCACCTCGCCGATCGCCAGCGCCAGCGCCTTGATGTCGTACAGGGGGTCGATCGATGGTTTGGCGGCCAGCTGCAGCAGCGCCAGCGCGGCTGCCCCCAGCAGCGCCAGATTCGGCACCGGCGAAAAGCCGCGCCGCCCGGCCACCCAGGCCGCCAGCGCCAGCAACGCCAGCAGCGCGCCCGGCCATAGCGCCGGTAACGCGGCGGCCTCTTCGTTGAACGCCGCAATTTTCCCGCTGGCAGCCAGCATCAACGCCACGCCCAGCCCCATAGCCAACAGGGCAGGCACGCCCACGCGGAAAGCCGGACGGTCGGCCAGTATGCGCGCAGCCAGCAGCGCAAACGCCGGAAACAGCGGCACCAGATAATGCGGCTGCTTGCCGCTGATGAAGCAGAATGCGATGAACACCGGCAGCATCCAGGCGAGGCAAAAGCGCGTGCCGCGGTCCAGCCCGGCCCGCCGGTGATGCGCCAGCGCCTGCCAGAATCCCGGCCAGACGAACCACGGAAACAACAGCAGCGGCAACAACGGCAGGTACCACCAGAACGGCCGCCGGTGAGCGAAAGACTCGACCATGCGATCGGCGGTCTGGCCCCAGAAAATCGCGTTGCGATAGGCCTCGCCCCCGGCCATGCCGGCCGGGATCGCCCACGCCAGCGCAATGGCCGCCCCCAGCAGCACCGCCAGCACGACCCCGCCGAACCAGCGGCGCCACCGCAGACCCGGGTTCCACCACGGCGCCAGCACGGCGACCGGCAGCAGGTTCAGCAGGATGACCGGGCCCTTGGTCAGCACGCCCATGCCGATCGCGATCCCCAGCATGACGAAGCCGCGCCGCTTGCCATCGGCGGCGGCGAGTACGCCGTGCATTCCCAGCAGCACCCAGAACGCCAGCATCACGTCGAACATGACCGAGGTGGAAAAGACGATCCACAGCAGCGCGCTCACCAGAATCAGCGCGGCCTGCCCGCCGAGACCGGCGCGCTGCGGCCACAGGCGGCGGGCGAGCGGATACGTCAGCAGCAGCGCGCCGGCAGAAAACAGCGGCAGCACCAGCCGCGGCCACCAGTCGGTGACGCCGAACAGCGCCCAGCCCGCATGGAACATCCAGAACATGAAAGGCGGCTTGTGGCTATAGGGTTCGCCATTCTTGAACGGCACCAGAAAGTCGCCGCGCAGCCACATTTCCCACGCCGCGCTGACGTAGCGCGTTTCGTCGATCGGGATCAGCGGCCGCGTCAGCAGCGCCGCCGCGGTCAACGCCGCCAGCAGCAGCAGGCTCAGCAGCAACAGGCCGCGCCCGTCATTTCGATAGGGATTCACGCGCAACTCCTGTGTCGGTTTCGTCCAGCGCGGCATCGACCTTGTCGTCGAGGCTCTGGCCATGCCGGAAATGGCGATAAAGATAGGCCCCCAGCGCTCCCGAAATCAGGAACAGGCCGATGGCGAGCGCAAGCTTCAGGGCGGGCGCGATGTGAACGCCGCTGCCGACCAGCGCGAACACCAGCGTCTGCGGCAGATAGCCAAGCAGGGTGCCGAGGAAAAAATGCGCGGGGCGGATACTCGAAATACCGGCCGCCAGATTGGTCAGCAGGTTGCTGCCCACCGGCAGCAACCTGATCAATACCGTCATGGAAAACGGGTGATCGTGGATGAAGCGGTCGAAGCGGCCGGCGCGCTCGCCCAGCCGCGCACGCAGCAGGCCTTTGCCGAAGAAACGCGCGTAAACGAAGCTCAATATGCAGCCCAGGAGCGCCGCCAGCGCGCCCAGCAGCGTGCCCAGGCCCACGCTGAAGGCGTAGCCGCCGAGAAAAGCGATGATCTGCCGCGGCAGGCCGATGGCGGTGAACACGCCGCCCATCAGCAGAAACAGCAAGGCGCCGTTGATTCCGTGACCGCGCACCCGGGCGTCGATCCAGGCCTCGTTGACGCTGTTGCCGAGATCGCTGGCGTTGAACAGATAGCCCAGCAGCGCCAGGCTCAACATCAGCGCCAGGCCTTTGACGATGACGCGTACTTTCATTGGGGGCGCGACAATCCCGATTTCGCCGCTGCGCTGCCGCGAAAAAGCGATGGCTGCAGGGTCCGGCGCGCAGGCGCGCCCCGCTGCGTCGACTGCATTCCGAATCGCCAACGGCGCAGGCGTGAAATCAGGCTTGCCACGGTCTAAAGATCGGCGTCGGGCTCGATCGCCGGCAGGCGCACCCGCCGCTGCAGCCAGGCGACGCCGAACAGGTCGACGATGCCGACCCACAGCCTGTTGTGCACGCCGTATTTCGAAGTGCCGCGTTCGCGGGCACGGTGACGGACCGGAACCGATACCACCGCGCCGCCGTTGCGCATCACCAGCGCCGGGAGGAAGCGGTGCATGTGGTCGAAGTTGGGCAACTGCAGAAACGTTTCACGGGCAAACAGCTTGAGGCCGCAGCCGGTATCCGGCGTATTGTCCTTGAGCATGCGCGAACGCACGCCATTGGCAATTTTGGACGACAGGCGGCGCAGGAAGGTGTCGTTGCGCCGGGCGCGCCAGCCCGCCAGCAGTTCCAGGTTGGCCGGCTGCGCCGGGTTGGCCAGTTGGGCCAGCAGCGCCGGAATGTCGGCCGGGTCGTTCTGGCCGTCGCCGTCCAGGGTGGCGATCCACTCGTAGCGCGCCGCGCCGACCCCGGTCGTCACCGCCCGACTTTGCCCGCACGATTCGCGGTGACGGATCACCCGCAGCATCGGGAATTCGGTCTTCAGCGACTGCAACCGCGCCTGCGTGGCATCGGTGCTGCCATCGTCGACGTAGATGATTTCGAACGCAGTGTCGCCGGACAATGCCGCCGCTATTTCGCGCACCAGCGGCTCGACGTTGTCCTGCTCGTTCTTGACGGGAACAACCACGGAAAGCCTGCCGTGGTAGGCATGTTTTGGCATTGCTATATGTGGATCGCTGGGTTGCGGCGGCGGAAAAGGCTTCCGGGCCTGAAATTCGACAAACCCGCATTCTAATTTATTTTCAGCGCCGAGTCCGGCGTATCGGCCGCCTCTGGTCCGGCTCGTCGGCGGCAGGCGCGCGGCGACCGACGGAACTGGACGCGCGCCCGCCCCGCTGCGGGCCGCTACAGGGGGGACGCGCCATCCGGCGCAACCAGGCCTTTTCCCAACCGGCGCAGGGTGTGCAACCCCCAATCGAAAGCGACGCGCTCGATGCGCCTCGCATCGTCCCGATCCGGGCAGGCTGCGAGCAGCGCACGCGCCTCTCCGTGCCGGGGGATGACGCAGTCCGGCGCGATTTCCAGCAGCGGTACCAGCACGAACGGACGCACGTGCATGCGTGGATGCGGTAGCGTGACGAAACTGTCTTCGAGTACCCGATCCTGGTAGAGCAGCAGGTCGAGGTCCAGCGTACGCGGGCCGTTGTGCTGGCCGCGCACGCGGCCATGGCGGGCCTCGCAGGCGAGCAGCGCGGCCATCAGCGCCCGCGGCGGCAGCGCCGTGTCGACCAGTGCCACGGCGTTGACGAAGTCGGGTTGCCCGGCGTACCCCACCGGAGCGGTGCGATACAGCGAAGAGACGCGCAGCAGACGGGTCTGCTGCAGATTGTCCAGTTCGCCCATGGCCTTGAGCAGGCGTGCGGCGGGACGCTCGAGATTGCCGCCCAGGGCGACGAAGGCAAGGCTCACGCGGCTTTACCCAGAATGCGTTCGCGATGCTCGGTCAGCGCCTCGCTGACCAGGGGCGCGAGCGTTGTCGCGGCGCCCTGGTCGAAACCGGCGTAGAGATTTTGCCGCATGCGTTTCTCCCAGAAGCGCGCCAGGTGGTCGGCCACGCCATCGCGTGCGACGGCGCGGTCGGGTTCGGCCGCAAAATAGGTGCCGATCTGGTTGGCCATCCGGATCAGGTGTTCGATATTCATGAACGTTCGTTCCTTGTTTATTCGATGATGCGTTCGGGATGCGCGTACAGCGTATAGCGCCGGTCGCGCACGAAGCCGGCAGGGTCAGGCCGCATTCGCGCGCCAGGCGGATGGCGTAGCCGGTCGGCGCGGATACTGCCGCCAGCATCGGGATGCCGACGCCGGCCGCCTTCTGCACCATTTCGAAGCTGGCACGGCTGGTGATCAGGGCGAAGCCGGTGCGCGGATCGCGTCGCTCGCGCGCCAGCGCGCCTATCAGTTTGTCCAGCGCGTTGTGGCGGCCGACGTCCTCGCGCGCCGCCAGCAGGTTGCCGGCCGGATCGGCCCAGGCGGCGGCGTGCACGCCGCCGGTGCGGGCATGCAACGGCTGGTTTTGCTGCAGGTGGGCCAGCGCTTTTTGCAGCGATGCGGCCGCAATGACCGGTTCCGCCGGCAACGGCGCCAGCACGCGCGCCACCTGTTCCAGGCTTTCCACGCCGCACAGTCCGCAGCCGGTGCGCCCGGCCAGCGCCCGGCGACGGTGCTTGAGCGCGGCCAGGCGCTCTTCGGCGATACGCATCTGCACGACGACGCCGCGTTCGCCCACTTCCAGTTCCAGGTCGTACAGTTCGGCGGCATGCGCCAGGATCCCCTCGCTCAGGCTGAAGCCGAGACCGAAGTCCTCCAGATCGGCCGGGCTGGCCAGCATCACCGCATGGGAAATGCCGTTGTACGACAACGCCACCGGAACCTCCTCCGGCACGGTGTCCACGCACGCCACACCGCTGCCATGGACTGCCGTTTCCAGCAGGGCGGGCGGCAGGATCAAGGCCGGCTCGGGCAGATCACACGGGCGCATGGGCCGTCTTCGATTTCGATTCCGCCTCCAGCAGGGCCATCTGCTCCGCGCTGAAACGGGCGAACTGCTGTTGCCAGACAGAGGGATGCTCCACGCGGGAAACCTGCACGGCGGTCACTTTGTACTCGGGGCAGTTGGTGGCCCAGTCCGAGTTCTCGGTGGTCACCACGTTGGCGCCCGAGCCGGGCCAATGGAAGGTGGTGTAGACCACGCCGGGCTGCATGCGCTCGCTTATCCTGGCGCGCAGCACGGTTTCGCCGGCGCGGCTTTGCACGCCGACCGAATCGCCGTCGCGGATGCCGCGGTCCTCCGCGTCCACCGGATGCAGTTCCAGAATGTCCTCCGGATGCCAGACGGTGTTGGCGGTGCGCCGGGTCTGGGCGCCCACGTTGTACTGGGACAGGATGCGCCCGGTCGTCAGCAGCAGCGGGAAGCGACGGCTGGCGCGCTCGTCCGTGGCCACGTATTCGGTGAGCATGAAGCGTCCCTTGCCGCGCACGAACGCCTCCACGTGCATGGTGGGCGTGCCGGCCGGGTGGGCCTCGTTGCATGGCCACTGGATGCTGCCCAGTTCGTCCAGCCTGGCGTAGCTGACGCCGTGGAAGGTCGGCGTGAGACGGGCGATCTCGTCCATGATCTCGGACGGGTGCGTGTAGTGCATGGGATAGCCCAGGGCATTGGCCAGCATCTGGGTCACTTCCCAGTCCGCGTAGGCCGCCAGAGGGCGCATCACCTTGCGGATGCGGGAAATGCGCCGCTCCGCGTTGGTGAAGGTGCCGTCCTTTTCCAGGAAGGAAGCGCCGGGCAGGAAGACATGGGCGAACTTGGCGGTCTCGTTCAGAAACAGGTCCTGCACCACCAGGCATTCGAGCGACTCCATGGCGGCGGTAACGTGCCGGGTGTTGGGATCGGACTGGACGATGTCCTCCCCCTGCACGTACAGGCCCTTGAAGCTGCCGGCGATGGCGGCATCGAACATGTTGGGAATGCGCAGGCCGGGCTCGCCGGACAGTGCCACCCCCCAGGCGGATTCGAACAGCTTGCGCGTGGCATCGTCGGAGACGTGGCGGTAGCCGGGCAATTCATGCGGGAAGGAGCCCATGTCGCAGGATCCCTGCACGTTGTTCTGGCCCCGCAGGGGGTTCACCCCCACACCGGGCCGGCCGATGTTGCCGGTGGCCATGGCCAGGTTGGCGATGCCCATGACCATGGTGGAGCCCTGGCTGTGCTCGGTGACGCCCAGGCCGTAGTAGATGGCCGCATTGCCGCCGGTGGCGTACAGCCTGGCGGCGGCGCGCACCTCTGCCGCCGGCACGCCGCTGATTTCCTCGGTGGCTTCAGGGCTGTGGCGGGGATCGGCGATGAAGGCGCGCCACTTGGCGAAAGCCTCCGGCTCGCAGCGCGCCGCCACGAAAGCCTCGTCCACCAGGTCCTCGGTGGCGACGACGTGAGCCAGGGCATTGACCAGGGCCACGTTGGTGCCGGGCCGCAGCTTGAGGTGATGGGCGGCACGGACGTGCGGGCTATCCACCAGATCGATGGTGCGTGGGTCGGCGATGATGAGCTTGGCGCCCTGGCGCAGGCGCTGCTTCATCCGGGAGCCGAACACCGGATGGCCGTCGGTGGGGTTGGCGCCGATCACCAGGATCACGTCGGCCTGCATCACCGAATCGAAATCCTGGGTGCCGGCGGATTCCCCCAGGGTCTGCTTCAGGCCGTAACCGGTCGGCGAATGGCAGACCCGCGCGCAGGTGTCCACGTTGTTCACGCCGAAGGCGGCGCGGGTCAGCTTCTGCACCAGATAGGTTTCCTCGTTGGAGCAGCGGGAAGACGTGATGGAGCCGACGGATTCCGCGCCGTACCGGGCTTGCAGGCGCCTGAATTCCGAAGCGGTGTACTGGATGGCCTCCTCCCAGCTCACCGTTTGCCACGGGTCGCGGATGGACTTGCGGATCATAGGCGTGGTGATGCGGTCGGCATGGGTGGCATACCCCCAGGCGAAACGGCCCTTGACGCAGGCGTGCCCATGGTTGGCGCCGCCCTTGCGGTCCGGCACCATGCGGATCACTTGCTCGCCCTGCAGTTCGGCGTTGAGCGAACAGCCGACGCCGCAATAGGCGCAGGTGGTGGTGACGCTGCGCTGCGGCTGGCCCAGCTCGATCACCGATTTCTCCATCAGCGCCGCCGTCGGGCAGGCCGCCACGCAGGCGCCGCAGGAGACGCATTCGGAGGACAGGAAATCGTCGCCGCCCGCCGCCGCGATGCGCGACTCGAAGCCACGCTCGGTGGTGGTCAGCGCGAACGTGCCCTGGATCTCGGAACAGGCGCGCACGCAGCGCGAGCAGACGATGCACTTGGCGGGATCGTAGGCGAAATAGGGGTTCGAGACATCCGCCGTCTCCGCCAGGTGGTTGTCGCCGTCGGCGTAGCGCACCTCGCGCAGACCGACGCGGCCGGCCATGTCCTGCAGTTCACAGTTGCCGTTGGCGGAGCAGGTCAGGCAATCGAGCGGGTGGTCGGAAATATACAGTTCCATGACGCCGCGGCGCAGGCGGAACAGGGCGTCGTTCTCGGTGGTCACCTCCATGCCCTCCTCCACCAGCGTGGTGCAGGAAGCGGGGTAGCCGCGCCGATCCTTCACCTGCACCACGCACAGGCGGCAGGAGCCGAACGCTTCCAGCTGTTCGGTGGCGCACAGCTTGGGGATGTCGATGCCGGCCTCGGCGGCCGCGTGCATGACCGAGGTTCCCGCCGGCACGCGGACGGGGATCCCGTCGATGCGCAGGGCGACGTGCTGGGTGGAGGTGCGTGCCGGGGTGCCCCGGTCGTGACGGCAATGCAGGCTCATGCTGAGGCCTCCTCTTGTTTCGGCGCCAGGCCGAAGTCCTCGGGATAGTGATCGAGGGCGGACAGAACCGGGTACGGGGTCATGCCGCCCATGGCGCAAAGCGATCCTTCCAGCATGGTCTGGCAGAGATCGCGCAACAGGGCGTCGTCGTTGCCCGGCTTCGTCCGCCCGGCCAGCATGCCGTCCAGCAGTTCCACGCCGCGCACCGAGCCGATGCGGCACGGGGTGCATTTGCCGCAGGATTCGATGGCGCAGAATTCCATGGCATAGCGCGCCATCTTCGCCATGTCGACGCTGTCGTCGAAGGCGACGATGCCGCCGTGGCCGACCGTGGCGCCGACCGCGGCAAAGGCCTCGTAATCGAGCGGCAGGTCGAAGCGCGACGCCGGCAGGTAGGCGCCGAGCGGGCCGCCCACCTGCACTGCACGGATCGGCCGGCCGCTGGCGGAACCGCCGCCGTAGTCGTACAGCAACTCGCGCAGGGTGGCGCCGAACGGCACTTCCACCAGGCCGGGGCGCTTCAGGTTGCCGGCGAGCTGGAACGGCAGGGAGCCACGCGACCGGCCGACGCCGTATGCCTGATAGGCAGCGCCGCCGTGCGCCAGGATCCACGGCACGCTGGCCAGCGTGATGACGTTGTTGACCACGGTCGGCTGCCCGAACAAGCCTTGCAGCGCGGGCAGCGGCGGCTTTGCGCGCACCAGGCCGCGCTTGCCCTCGATGCTTTCCAGCAGCGAGGTCTCCTCGCCGCACACGTAGGCGCCGGCGCCCTTGACCAGATTGAGCACGAAACGGCGCCCCGAACCGAGCACGCTGTCGCCCAGCACCCCCTCGCGCATGGCGTTGATGATGGCATCCCCGAGAACGTCCCAGGCATCCGGATATTCCGAGCGCAGGTAGATGTAGCCGGTGTCCGCCCCCACCGCGAGGCCGGCGATGAGCATGCCCTCGATCAGGCAGTAGGGATCGCCTTCCATCAGCATGCGGTCGGAGAACGTGCCGGAGTCGCCTTCGTCTGCGTTGCAGACGATGTATTTCCGGCCGCTGCCGGCGTTCAGCACCGTGCGCCACTTGATGCCGGTGGGAAAGCCCGCGCCGCCGCGGCCGCGCAGACCGGACGCTTCGACGGCGCCGACGATGTCGCCGGGCGGCATCGCCAGGGCCCGCGCCAGGCCACCCAGTCCGCCATGGGCACGATAGTCGTCGAGCGACAGCGGATCGGTGCGGCCCATGCGCGCGAAGGTCAGGCGCGCCTGCCGCTTCAGATAGGGGATATCCTCGCAAGGGCCATGACGCAAGGCGTGTGCGCCGCCCCGCAGCCAGCCGGCGTCGAACAGGGCGGGCACGTCCTGCGGCGCGACCGGGCCGTAGGCGATGCGCTGTCCGGCCACCTCGACCTCGACCAGCGGCTCCAGCCAGTACAGGCCGCGCGAACCATTGCGCACGATGTCGACCGGCGTGCCGCGCCGCGCCGCCTCGGCCGCGACCGCGGCGGCCACCGCCTCCGCCCCGACGGAAACCGCGCTGGAGTCGCGCGGGATGAAGATGCGTACCGTCATGCCGCACCGCCTTCCGCCAGCAGCTCGTCGAGCCGTTCGGCGTCGATCCGGCCGTACAGCCTGCCGTCCAGCATCAGCGCCGGGGAACAGGCGCAATTGCCCAGGCAGTAGGCTGCTTCCAGCGTGATCGCCCCGTCCGCCGTGGTGGCGCCGAAGCCGACGCCCAGCTTGCCGCTGGCATGCGCGGCCAGCGCGTCGGCGCCCATGGCCTGGCACGACTCGGCGCGGCACATCTGGAGGCGCCTGCGTCCCGGGGGCGTGCGGCGGAAATCGTGGTAGAAGCCGATCACGCCCTCGACCTCGGCGCGCGACACGTTATATGTCCTGGCCAGATCGGCGATGGCATGATCGGGGATGTAACCGAGTTGATCTTGCAGCCGGTGCAAGGCCGGCAGCAGGCCGGCCTGATCGCTGCGGGGGGCGGATTCTTGAGACATGGGAAACACCTGATAGGGATTACGCCGATATCAGCAATACGCATGCCAGCGCGCGCCCATCCCGGACGGATCAACAATTTCCAATATCAATCAACAGTTTGAAAAGCCATTTCCAGAAACCGGCATGATTCGCCCGGCCCAAAGGCGTGACACTCTGTCACGTCCGGCAGCATCCGGCGCGCAGCCCAGATTCGCGACATATTGTCACGCCCCTGAAATCCAGTCCGTCCCGCACCGCATACGGGAAAACCCTGTGCGACACCTGTAATCGATTGATCCTAAAGCAACAAAAACTTTGGCATGGGAGTTGCTATAACGATGCGGAGTAGCTTCGTCCATCCCGGTCGTCACTCCGACTTCCGGAAACGCGGCTCCTATAGGCTTTGATCAATGTTCTGTGGATTTTAAAAGGAGACTGACATGACTAAAGAAAACAACCGTTTTTCCATGAAAACCCTGGCGATCGCCGTTTCTGCCACTGTCGCTTTGGGCGTTGCCGCCCTGCCCAGCCTCTCGCATGCCGACGAGACCTGCAACTCGCCCTTCACCCCGCTGATCAAGGGGCAGGAAGACCTCGTCTACGTGTGGACACTGGGCGTGGAAGGCATCGGCGACGGTTCCGACAAGCTCGTCACCGTCGACGTCCGCCCCGGTTCCAAGACCTTCGGCAAGATCATTGCCACTCTCTCCACGGGCGACCGCGGCGAAGCGCACCACATGGGCTTCACCGACGACCGCCGCTACATGTGGGCGGGTGCGCTCGATTCGAACAAAATCTTCATCTTCGATATTCACAGCAACCCTGCCAAGCCCAAGCTGGTCAAGACGATCACCGACTTCGCCGAGAAGACCGGTTTCGTCGGCCCGCACACCTTCTACGCCCTGCCGGGCCGCATGCTGATCCAGGCGCTGTCCAACACCAAGGACCACGGCGGCCGCACCGGTCTGGTCGTCTACAACAACGACGGCGAGCTGATCAACACGATCGACATGCCGACCGGCACCTTCAATGGCGTGTACGCCGACGGCTACGGCTACGATCTGGGCATCAACCCGCAGCAGAACGTGCTGTTGACCTCCAGCTTCACCGGCTGGAACAACTACATGATGGACATGGGCAAACTGGTCAAGGACCCCGAGGCGATGAAGCATTTCGGCAAGACCATGGCGATCTGGGACGCCAAGACCCTGAAGCCGAAGAAGGTCTTCGAAGTACCGGGTGCGCCGCTGGAAATCCGCTGGTCGCTGAAGGAGGGCGACAACTGGGCCGTTACCGCGGCTGCGCTGACCGGCAAGCTGTGGGTCGTCAAGCAGGACAGCAGCAAGGAATGGCAGGCCTATGACGTGGGCACCATCAAGACCGAAAGCCCCGTTCCATTGCCCGTCGACATCTCGCTCAGTGCCGACGGCAAGGGCTTGTGGGCCAACACCTTCCTGGATGGCGTGACACAGTACTGGGATTTCTCCAATCCCATGAAACCGAAGATGATCTACAAGAAAAAAATTGCCTCGCAGGTCAACATGGTGTCGCAATCCTTCGACGGCAAGCGTGTGTATTTCACCACTTCGCTGCTCGGCAACTGGGACAAGAAGGGCAAGGGTGACGAGCAACTCCTGAAGATGTACAACTGGGATGGCAAGAAACTTGCCGAAGTGTTCTCGATCGACTTCTACAAGGAAAAGCTCGGTCGCGCTCACCACATGAAGTTCCAGGCGATCAACCTGAAAGAGCTGCAGCCTCTCCAGGCCAGGCTCGACGGTGCAAGCACGCAGAACAAGCTTGCATTGACCGATCTGTTGAGCAAATAAACACCAAGAGGTTGTCATGTCATACCAGAGTGCCAATATCGTGATACGGGCACTCCCCCCCCCCTCGCGGGGGGGGGGAGTTTTCAAGTCTCTTTTGTCTCTGCTGTTTCCGCTTTCCCTGGCCTGCGCCTCTCTGCCCAGCCATGCAGCCGCCGCCCCGGTCAAAGACCCCAATGCAAGCGGCGAGCTGATTTTCGATTACGACATCCATCCGCCGGGAACCTATACCCTGCAAAAAATCCAGCACGCTGCCAGCGGTCAGGTTCTGGATACCGAGGGCCGCGTCCGTGCACTCGCCGATTCCTTTGGCGGCGGCAAGGTTACCCTGCTGTCTTTCATTTACTCCAGTTGCGCCGATCCCAACGGCTGCCCCTACGCCTATACGGTGTTCCACCTGATCAAGAGCCGGATGGAACGCGAACAACCCCAGCTCACCGGCAAAACCCGGCTCGTCAGTCTCTCGTTCGATCCCGAGCGGGATACGCCCGAAGTGCTCAAGCTCTATGCCGGCGCGGATGCGAACGCCGCGAAGGGTATACAGTGGGATTTTCTGACGACGGCCTCGCTGCGCGAACTGATTCCCATCCTGGACGCATACCGGCAGGATGTGTATTTCGATCTCGATCCCAAAACCGGGCAACCACTTGGGACCATGAGCCACGTATTGAAGGTCTTCCTGATAGATCGCGCCGGAGATGTGCGCGAAATCTATACAGCTTCATACTTGAACCCGGACGTCGTTTACAACGACATTCTGACTCTCCTTCTCGAAGACGGGGCAGCACTGAAATGAAAAACATCCTTTTGATCGGACTCGCGACCGCGGGTCTATTGCTCCCGCTCGCCATCTCGGCCGGCACCCCCATCAACCCGACGCCTCCGCTGGGCCTGCCCCCGCTGTTCATTCCCGAGGCCAACCCGCTGACCCAGGAAAAGATCGATCTGGGCCGGAAACTCTTCATGGATCGCCGCCTGTCGCACAACAACGTCATGTCGTGCGCCATGTGCCATGTCCCCGAACAGGGTTTCACCTCGCACGAACTGGGAGCCGCCATCGGTCTGCAGGGACGCAGCCTTCGCCGGAACTCGCCCGCCATGTACAACGTCGGCTACCAGCGCAGCCTGTTCCATGAAGGCCGCGAACTCCATCTCGAGGATCAGGTCTGGGCACCGCTGCTCGCCAAGAACGAGATGAACATGCCGTCCATCGGCTACGTCGTCGAGAAGATCAAGATGATGCCCGAATACAAAGGGCGGTTCGAGGCCGCTTTCGGCGGCGAAGCGACGGCCGAGCGCATCGGATTCGCCCTGGCGAGCTACCAGCGCGCCATGGTGTCGGGAAATTCCCGCTTCGACCGCTGGTATTACGGCGGCGAGAAGAATGCGCTCAACGCCAGGGAGCAGCGAGGATTCGAAGTATTCCGCGGCAAGGGAAGCTGCATCGCCTGCCATACCGTCGGGGAGAAGCACGCCCTCTTCACCGACCACAAGTTCTACAACACGGGACACGGCTGGCAACGCAGCATGGCTCCGGCAAAGACCACTTACAAAGTACAGCTTGCGCCGGGGGTTTTCGTGGACGTAAGCGACGAACAACTGGACGACTTCGAGAAACCGCTGCCCGACGTCGGACGCTACGAGGTCACGCTCGATCCCAAGGATCGCTGGGCGTACAAGACCCCCTCCCTACGCAACGTCGCCATCACCGCACCCTACATGCACGATGGTGCTTTCTCCACCCTGGAGGCGGTCGTCGAGTTCTACAACAAGGGCGGCGTGGACAACCCCGACAAATCTCCCCTGATCTTTCCGCTCAATCTGACGGAAGTAGAAAAGGCGGATCTCGTCGCGTTCATGAAGACCCTGACCGGAGACAATATCGACGCGCTGGCGCGTGACGCTCGCCGGGAGCGCGAGAACTATCCCGTACCGAAGCAGGATCCGAGCGATTCCTACATGGAGAGCATCGGCAACAGCCGTCCCTGAACGGCGGCAACCGGCCCGGCTCACCCAGAAGCCTTTGCGCCTCGCGCCCGAACCGCACCGTGTCCGCGGCCCCCATGGCCGCGGTCCATTTTGTAAAGGGAACCCCATGAACAAAATCGTTTTCAAGACCGGCGAGGCCACCGTTCTGGCCGGGGAAGGCCAGTACACCGACGCCATGCCGGAAATCCTCATCGGCAGCGTGGACGGCCCCGTGGGGCACGCCTTCGCCAACATGATGGGGCAGACCGCCGGCCATACCCGCATGTTCGCCATCCGCGCCTGCAACCAGCAGGTGCGCCCCGCCACGCTGATGGTGCCCAAGGTCACCATGAAAAGCATGGCCTACGTGGACCTGTTCGGCGGCACCGTGCAGGCCGCCACCGCCGACGCCGTGCTGGACTGCGTCATCGACGGCACCCTGCCGCGGGATCAGGCCAACGACCTGTGCATCGTCAGCCTGGTGTGGATCGACCCGCGCTGCGCCAGCGACCCCAAGCTGGACCACAAGGATCTCTACCGCACCAACTACGAGGCCACCAAACTGGCAATCAAGCGCGCCCTCGGCGACGAGCCCTCCATCGATGAGCTCATCGCCAACCGCCACGCGATCACGCACGACATGTACGACCCGACGGCCTGAGCGCCGCGCCGGCCGCGCAGTATCCCGCTGCCGGCCAAGTATTTTCCCCAATAGGCATTCCCCCGCCCAGGTCCAAGAATGCGCGGGGTGCCCGACGATGGGCGGGAACCCATTCCATTCACCAGAGAAAGAGGAAAACACCATGAAAGTTGTTTGGGACGACCAAGCCTGCTGCCACAACGGCAATTGCGTAAAAACCCTGCCTGAAGTATT
Organism: Thiobacillus sp. 65-1059; assembly: GCA_001897675.1. GTDB lineage: Bacteria > Pseudomonadota > Gammaproteobacteria > Burkholderiales > Thiobacillaceae > Thiobacillus. Next base: position 21,313 of record MKUE01000123.1, read on the forward strand.
CAAGGTGGAAAACGGCCAGTTCCTGATCCAGCCGCAAAACGCCAGCGAGCAGCAGGTGCGGCAGGTGGTGGCCGCCTGCCCGGCCAAGGCTCTGCGCATCGAGGCCAGCTGACCCGGAAGGCGCGCCGGCCATGCGTACAATTACGCATGGCCGGGCGTAGACATTCGGATTATCTTGAACGCGCGAGGTCGGTAGAGTCTCCCCCACATCCCCGCAACACGGGGATTGCCGCAGCGGGATCGCCCGCGCGGACGGGGTCCGGGCCCGCAGTGGGCTCGGCAGTACTGTAAATGTGGGGTACACAGGAGATCGACATGCTCAAAACCGCCTTGGAACGGGACCAGCTGGCCCGTCCGTTCGAAAAATCCATCAAGCAGTTTGGCGAGGTCGTGATGAACGACCAGAGCCTGCTGGCCAAGCTCGACCAGACGCCGGACAAGGAAAGCTTCATCCAGCTCTATCGCGGCCTCGCCGCGGACCAGGGCATCCACTTCTCGCGGGACGATTTGCTCGTTGCCGTCCAGGAACAGAAGCAGGGCAGCAACTGGGTCATCCCCAGGGCGGTGCTGCGCATGATCGCAGACCGGTTTTAAGGGGGAACGACATGAGCGACGAAATCAAGACCAACACCGGCCGCGTCATGGGCTACTGGGACGGCAAGCAAGCTGCCGAACTGATGTCCGAACTGGCCAACATCCGCCAGCAGATGCTCAAGGAAGGCAGCCAGGACAAGCTCATCGCCCGGGAAATGCCGCACCGCGATCAACTTCCCGAGGACTTGCACAACTTCAAGGCTTATCATATCTGGGGTTGCGACGCCGGCGGCAACTGCGTAGTGGGAACCAATGCAAACCGTATCGAGCCAATACAAAAAGTACGAAGCTTCTCGCTCATCGAGCATCATTGATCGCGGGCGGCGCCTCCACCCCGGCCCCTCAAACAGGCCGGGGTGAAGGCATTGGCCGACCACTCCAAACTCGCCGCCCGGCGCGGCCTCATGCAGGAGGACTGCCCATGCAGGTGAAATCGATACGCGATCGGGTTGCCGACAGGGCGTCGACAGGCGCCGGGCAACACCTCGAAGCCCTGCTGCACAAGGCTCAGGAGATTGCCCGGGAGGTGGTGTCGCCCACGACCGAAGCGGTGGACCGCGACGCACGCTGGCCGGAGGCCGGCATTCGCGCGCTGCAACAGGCGGGATTCGGCGGCCTGGTGGTGCCTGCGGCCTATGGCGGCAAGGGCCACGGCCTGCTGGCCCTGGCCCGGGTGTGCGAAGTGCTGGGCCAGGAGTGCGCCTCCACCGCCATCTGCTTCGGCATGCACAGCGTGGGCGCATCGGTGATCTCGGCCAATGCCACCCCGGACCAGCAGGTCCGCTTTCTGGCCCCCATTTGCGAAGGCCGGCACATCACCACCCTGTCCCTGAGCGAGGCGGGCACCGGCGCTCATTTCTACCTGCCCCAGACCAGCCTGGAATCCCTGAGTGCCGAGCGCTACAGCCTGACCGGGACCAAGACCTTCGTCACCAACGGCGGCCACGCGGATTCCTATGTGGTGTCGGCGGTGGCGGCGGACCCGGACGCGCCGGTGGGGCAGTTCTCCTGCATCGTGGTGCCCGCCGACGCATCCGGCCTGAAATGGGGGCAGCCCTGGGATGGCCTCGGGATGCGCGGCAATTCCTCGCGTTCCATGGAACTGCACGGGGTGGAGGTGCCGCACAGCAACCTGCTGGGCAAGGAAGGCGACCAGATCTGGTACATCTTCAACGTGGTGACGCCCTACTTCCTGATGGCCATGGCAGGCACCTTCCTGGGCGTGGCCACCACCGCCCTGGATGAGGCGCGCAAGCACCTCATGCGCCGCTATCACGCCCATACCGGTTCCAGCCTGGCCCAGACCTCGGTGCTGCAGCATCGCCTCGGCACCCTGTGGGGCATGCTCGAACGCACCCGCAGGCTCACCTACCATGCCGCCGCCAGCTTCGACGCCGGCGAGCCCGACGCCCTGATGGCGGTGATGGCGGCCAAGGTGGAGGTGGCCGACTGCGCCGTGGCGATGGTCAATGAGGCCATGACCCTGTGCGGCGGCATCGGATACCGCAGCGGCTCGCGTCTGCACCGGCTGCTGCGGGATGCCCGCGCCGCCCATCTGATGTCCCCCACCACCGATATCCTGCGCGTGTGGATCGGCCGTGCTCTGATGGGCCAGCCCCTACTCACGGACTGAGTCTGACGAGCCATGAGCGCGCCGCCCGCCGAGATTCCCGGACTGGTCAGCCTGGTAGGGGTGGATCGGGCGCTGGCGCGGCTGCTGAAAAGCCAGCTGCGCCCGGCGCTGGCGGTGGAGGCCCTGGACGACCAGAACGACCTGTTCCTCCACATGGAAGGCGGCGGCCTGCCGGTGGACGCAGTGGTGCTGGGAATGGCCTTGGAAGAACCGGTGCGGGTGGCCCAGCGTATCCACGTGCACGACAAGCACATCCCCATCCTCATCCTCAGCCGCCCCGCCGACTGCGATCAGCTCAAGCGCACCCTCATGTTCAGCCCGTTCCTGGGCAACGAGGTGACGCCCTGGCCCACCGACGAACCGGACGGCCTGCCGGCGATCCTGCGCCAGGCGGCCGAGCGGCGGCGCCTGCGCATCCGCTATCAGAACGCCCTGTCTTCCGCCCAGATCCGTCTGGAAAAGCTGCCCCTGCTGCAGCCCGAGGCATCCCACTACCTGGACCAGCTGCTCGACCATGCCCCCATCGGCGTGGTTACCGTGGACCCGGCCGGCGCAATCCTCACGCTCAACCGGCAGGCCCAGGACACGCTGCACGTTGCGGAACGCGGCGCGCTGGGGCGGCTGCTGGGCGATCTATTCCCGATCGCCGAACGGCAACGGCTGTGCGCCCTGCTGACCCGCTGCGCGTCGCATGGCCTGCGCCCCGGAGCCGAGGTATTCGAGTTCCACGCCGCCAACGGCACGCCCCGTTTCGTGGAAATAGGCTGCACCCCCCTGACCTACCGCACCGGCCAGCGCGGCATCATGCTCATCATGCAGGACGTCACCGACCGCATACGGGCGGAGCGGGAGCGCTGCCGGGCCGAGAAGGAACTGCGCCTACACGCCACCGTGCTGCGCGGTTTTCACGAGATCAGCTCGGACCGTTCCCTGACCCTGGAAGAAAAGCTCAATCGCCTGCTCAAGCTGGGATGCGAGCAGTTCGGCCTGCCCATCGGCATCCTCTCCCAGGTCAACGGCGACATATTCAGGGTGCTGGACTCGGTGGGCGGAGAGGGCCTGTTTCCGGTGGGCGGCACCCGCGAACTGAGGCAGACCTATTGCGGCGGCACCGTGCTCTCCAGCGAGCCGGTGGCCCTGGAACATGCCGGGGCCAGCGAATGGCGCGATCACCCCAGCTATACCCTGGGCGGGCTGGAGGCCTACATCGGGGTGCGCGTCCAGGTCGAGAACGAGCTCTACGGCACCCTCTGCTTCGCCAGCCCCAGCCCGCGCCCCAAGCCCTTCAGCTCGGCCGACCGCGAGATCCTCAAGCTCATGTCCCAATGGGTGGGCAGCGAGCTGCGCCGGGAACGGGCCGATGCCCACATGCGCAAGCTGTCGGGAGCCCTGGAGCAGGCCGTCGACGCGGTCATCATCACCGACCGCGGACGCTTCATCGAATATGTGAACCCCGCATTCGAAACCCTCACCGGCTACCGGAAGGAAGAGGTGATCGGGCAGAAAACCTATTTCCTGCGTTCGGGCCTGCACGACGACAAGTTCTACGACGAGTTGTGGCAGGTCATCGGCACGGGCGGCGTATACCGGGGCGTCCTCATCAACCGCAAAAAGGACGGCAGCCTGTACCACGAAGCAAAGACCATCAGCCCGCTCAAGGACGACCAGGGGCGCGTCACCCATTTCATTTCCACCGGGCACGACATCACCGAACTGGTGCGTGCCGAGGAACAAGACCGCCTGCACCGTGCCGAGCTGGCGCACGTGGCGCGCCTGAGCACCCTGGGCGAAATGACCTCGGGCCTGGCCCACGAATTGAATCAGCCCCTGTGCGCCATCACCACCTACGCCCAGACCGCCCTGCGTGTCCTCACGGGTCCGGACGGCAGCGCGGAGCGGGCGCGCTACGGCCTGGAGCAGGTGGTGCGCCAGGCCGAGCTGGCCGGCGAGATTTTCCGGCGCCTGCGCCATTTTGCCCGCAAGGGCGACATGAACCGCCGCCGTGTCTGCCTCAAGGAGGTGATACAGGAGGTGGCAGGATTCATCCACGCCGATGCCCAGCAAAGCGGCGTGCGGGTCGAACTGGCGGTGGCCCGTAACCTGCCCAGGGTACTGGCCGATCCGATCCAGATCGAACAGGTGCTGCTCAACCTGGCGCGCAACGCCATGGACGCCATGGCCGGCGTCGAGGAACCGCGCCGGCAACTCCTGATCAAGGCCCGCCGCCAAGGCAGGCGGGGGGTACGGATGGAGATTCACGACCGCGGACGGGGTTGCCCGCAGGCGGTGGCGGACCGTTTGTTCGAGCCCTTCTTCACCACCAAACCCGACGGCCTGGGCATCGGCCTCGGCATCAGCCAGAGCATCATCGAGGCCCACAACGGCCGGCTCTGGCTCGAAGGCAATTCCGACCAGGGCGCCACCTTCTGTTTCACGCTGCCCGGCGATGAGGATCAAGCACATGCGATCCATTCCTGCGATTAAACCCGTGGTCCACGTGGTGGACGACAACCCCGCGGTACGCGACGCCATCCGCTGGCTGGTGGAGCAGGTCGGCCTGAGCGCCCGCACCTACGCCACGGCCCAGGAATTCCTGTCGGCCTGCGATCCCGCCATGCGCGGCTGTCTGGTGCTGGATATCCGCATGCCCGGCATCAGCGGCCTGGACCTGCAGGACCGGCTGCAGGAGCAAGGCATCCACCTGCCGGTGATCATCATCACCGGGCACGGCGACGTGCCCGTCGCCGTGCGGGCCATGAAGGCCGGCGCACTGGAGTTCCTGCAGAAGCCTTTCAACGACCAGACCCTGCTGGATGCCATCCATGCCGCGCTGGAAAAATACCATGCGATCTGGGAGCAGCAGGACCAGTGCAACCACACCACCCGCAACCTGTCCGCGCTCACCCCGCGCGAACAGGAAGTGCTGGATCTGCTGCGCCACGGCAAGCCCAACAAGGTCATCGCCTACGAACTGGGGCTGTCGGTACGCACCGTGGAGGGCTATCGCGCCCGCATCATGGAAAAAATGGGCGCGCACTCCCTGGGACAGCTCATCGAGATGGTCGTGCAGGCCGTGCCGAAAGGCTGAAAGGCATCGACGTCCCCGGCGGCGCGTCGAGCGCCGCGAACCCCGCCGCCCCGCAGCCGGGCGGCTTTCCCAAGCCCCCGTAAAACCACGTATCCGCGCGTAGTACTGCGGATTTTCCCGCCTGCCGTTTCACCATATAAATACGCCACAGACGGACTGCGCCATGCCATCGGGATAGCGCGGGCCGTCTCGATCCCGAACGCTATCGAAAACGAAAGGAGCAAGACCGTGCGCAATCTGATTTTTGGACATCTTGTCTATCTCTACACCCCATTGGGCATCCTTGCCTGCCTCCTGGGCGTACTCATGGGCGGGGACTGGGTTTGGCTGGGCGTGGGCATTTTCGGCCTGAACATCATGCTGGACACCCTGAGCTCGGCCTTCCACACCAAGGGTGCGGCCACCAACGCAAAAGGCCAGCCCGTGGGCTCGCCCGCCTTCCTCAACCTGATGATGTACGCCCAGCTGTTCAGCTTCATCGGCTTGCAGATCGCGCTCGCCTGGCGCGTGTTCCAGTACGCGTCCGGCGCCCCCGTCGAGACCATGACGTGGAACGGATACGAATACCAGAGCGGCCTCACCGGCCTGCAACTGATCGGCGCCACCCTCTCCGTGGGCATGCATCAGGGTCTGGGCATCATGTTCGGGCACGAGCTATCCCACACCAAGGGCTTCAGCTTCCTCATCTCGCGCGCGATGATGGCACTGTCGGGCGCCGCCCACTTCTGCTTCGCCCACGTCTACAACCATCACCTTGAACTGGGGCGTGCCTGGATGGGGCCCGAGGGCAACAAGATGGGAGATGACACCGACCCCGCCACCGCGCCCCGCGGCCGCAGCCTGTACAAGCACTTCGTGATTTCCCATATCGGCCAGTCCTACTTCGGCATCATGACCGAGAAGAAGCGCCTCAAGCGGATGGGCAAATCCTTCTTCTCGCTTTCCAATCGCTGGATCCGCGGCTATCTCCTGAGTCTGCCCACCGTGGCCCTGTTCCTCGGCGCCGGCTATCTGGCGGGAGGCCAGAACGGCCTGCTGATCGGCCTCGCCGTCATGCTGGTGGTGTGGGTGATCTCCAACTTCGAGCTGGAGGCCCTCAACTACATGGAGCACTACGGCCTGATCCGGGTCAAGGGCGAGCCCATCGAATACCGCCATTCCTGGGACAACGACAATGCCTTCACCAGCTGGGCCTTCATCGAAATCGGCCGCCAGGCGGATCACCATGACCGCGGCGAAACCCATTTCTGGGAACTGACCAGCGTGGGCAATCCGTCCACCCCGAGCGGCGCTCCCAATGCCCGTATCGGCTACTACACCGAGTTCGTCCTGGCCCTGATTCCGCCCCTGTGGCACGCGGTCTACAAGAAGAAGCTGGCCATCTGGGACCGCGACTTCGCCAGCCCCGAGGAGCGCAAGATCGCCGCCGCGATCAACCGCAAGGTGGGTTACGAAGTGCTCCCCGAAACGATCAGCGGCCAGAAGCTGGAAGTCAGCTACGCCATGTAATCCCCCGCGCCGCCAGGCGCGGCCTCGGGCGGCCGGAATGGTCCGGCTGCCCAGCCACCCAAGGAGATCGAGATGAACGCACCCACCGAAACCGCCCTGCAACAGGACACCGCCACCCTCTACGAGCGCCTGGGCTGCCGCCCCGGAATCGAAGCCATCGTCGAGGACATCTGGAACAACCACGTGAGCAATCCGCTGGTCAACAAGCGCTACGCCAACAGCGACCCGGCCACGGTCAAGCGCCTGGTCACCGAAATGTGCTGCGCCGGATTCGGCGGCCCCGAGACCTACACCGGCAGGGACATGCTCACCACCCACAAGGGCATGAACATCAACGACACCGAGTTCGTGGCCGTCTGCGACGACGTGCTCAAGGCCCTCGACAAGCACAACGTGGGCAAGCGGGAGCGCGACGAAATCCTGTGCATCCTCTACTCCCTCAAGGGCGACGTGGTTTATCAGTGAGGCAACCCGGCATCGCCCGGCCGCACGCCGGGCGATGCCCACTTATGCAAAAGGAGTCGTGACGTGTTCGGACTGTTCGCCCGCAAAGGGCCCTTTACCGCCAAGCTGTCGCCCAGTGGCAAGAGTGTCGAGGTCAAGGCCGGCGACAATCTCCTCAAGGCTGCGCTGGATGCCGGCCTGCCCTGGCCCCACAACTGCCGCGTGGGCTCCTGCGGCCAGTGCCGCGCCCGCCTGGTCAGCGGCAAGATCAAACCCCTCAACGACTTCAGCTACGTCCTGGACGGGAAGGAACTGGATGCGGGCATGATCCTGGCCTGCCAGGCCTGCCTGCGCAGCGACGTCGAGATCGAGGTGTGCATGGAGGAGAATCAGGCCCTGTCGCCCGCCAAGAGCGTGGCCGGCGACATCGCCCTGTCGCGCCCCCTGACCCACGACATCCTCGAAATCCGGGTGCGCCTGGATGAGCCGCTGCCCACCTATTTGCCGGGCCAGTACGCCGAGCTTTCCGTTCCCGGCGTGATCGAGAAGGCGCGCTCCTATTCCTTCGCGAGCGCGCCCGGGAATGCGCCTGCGGATCAGGTCAGCTTTTTCATTCGCCATGTCCCCGGCGGACAGATGTCCTCCTGGCTGCACGAGGCGAACCGCGAAGGCGCCCGAGTCGCCGTCAACGGCCCATTCGGCAGCTTCTGGCTGCGCGAATCGGAGGCGCCCATGCTGTGCGTCGCCGGCGGCAGCGGCCTGGCGCCCGTCAAAGCCCTGCTGGAACAGGTTTCCATGCAAGGATTCGGGCGCCGGGTAACGTTCGTGTTCGGTGCCCGCACCCAGAACGATCTGTATTGCCTGGACGATATTCAGCACATCAAGGCCAGGGGCAACGGCCATTTCAATTTCATCCCGGTACTATCGCAGGAGCCGGAGGACAGCGACTGGCAAGGCCTGCGCGGACGCTGCACCGACATCCTCCTGCCCGCGGTCCCCGATCTGGCCAGCAGCCACGCCTACCTGTGCGGTCCGCCCGGCATGATCGACAGCGCCATAGCGCGCCTTACCGAGGCCGGCGTGCGCAGCGAACACATCTATTACGACAAATTCCTGGACGCCTCCCATATGCCTGGCGGCCGGGCCTGAACCCCGCGCGCGGTCGGATCCGTGGCCGGCCGTGCGTGGATTCCCTGCCCGCGGCAGGTAGTTTCCCGAATGGCAGTTTTTCCACCGAAGTCCACAATGAAGCCTTCTTCCAGCGCTTCTTTGCGTGCCAGTTTCGCTGGATGAAGCGATTGTCTGTTTTGCTTTGACGGGCCACGTCTCTTCGTATATCTCCTCCCGGCCCGTTAAATTTTGGCGGGCCCATTCCGGGCCCGCATTTTTTTGCAGGGTGCTCTCCGACCGTCGGCCATACCATGCGCCACTACGGCGCCATGTTCGGCTTCATCATCGTCTCGCAATCCCGCACCACCCAGACCCAATCCTCCAGCGGCGGCGGCTTCAAGAAAACCGTCACCACCACGGTCGAACTCCAGCAGGAAAACGCCCAGACCGCAGCGATCTGCGTCTCAGCCACGCAAACCGCCAGCGAAACCACCGGCTGCGACGACCCCGCCCACATCGCTATTTCCGGCGTAGCCGTCTCGCCCTGGAAGGGCGGCAGCATGCCCATGGACGAGGAAATGGTCTACAAGTGGGTCCACAAGCAGTCGTCGTGGTCGATCGCGTTCTTTGCGGTGGTGCTGGCGGTTGTGACGTGGGGAATTGCAACGGTCTTGGTGCAAGGACTAGCCACGCCCCTTCTTCTCGCCCTTGGGTTTCTTGGTTTTGTCGTGGCCGATGAAAGTTTCATCCACCTCAACCGCACCGCCGCAGGAGCCAAACGGAGAAAAATCGCCGGAGCGCATCGCCTCACGAATACGGTGGGACATGAACCAAGCCGACTTGAGAGTAATGCCAAGAGTGCGGCGCAACTGGTTTGAGCTGACACCCGTTCTGCTGGCCCGGCGGCGCCAGCGCAGACAGGCGCGGGATTATGCAGACAGTTTTGCGCTTGCCAGGCGGTTGAGGCTGACGCCCTGTTCGGCCGCCTGAATTGCCAGGGCGCGATGCACTTCGGGCGGAATGCGTACGCGAAACTCTCCGCTGTAATGCTTCTCGGCGAACGGCACAGGAATCGGCTCGCCAGATGCCCGCATATCGGTAACCACTTCGGCCACAAGCTTGCGGATTCCATCCAGGGCGGACTCGGGAGTACCGGCCAGCCACGACAGGGACGGGAATTCGGCGCACAAGCCGACATGCTCGCCATCCTCGGGTAGCCAGGTGACACGGAATGTATAGTGGTCAATGCTCATTGCGCATACCCTCCAGTTTGTCGATTGCCAAAAGAACCTGCCGAACCTGATACGCCTTGGCCTTGCCTTTGTCGTCCTGGATATTGATCCGGGGATCACCGATCCAAGGAGTTTTGAAGATCGCATGACTGGTTCCCGCTTGGCGCGGCTTTCCGAAATGCTCCTCACATACTTTCTTGAGATCGCTGAAGCGGACGTTTGCCGGCTCGCGCTTCATTTGATCAAGTACTTTCCGGGAATCGACCATATTTAAATGGTATCAATATTGGAACCATTTTTCAAACAGAATCAGCCCATCTTCTTCGCCAGATCCTCAGCCCGCCGGTGGGCGTAGCGCTTGAGCATCCGAAGGGTTTTGTGGCCGGCGATACCGGCCATCTCCATGCTGTCGAACACGCCTGTCTCGAACCGGCATGAGGTGGCTTCGTGGCGCCAGTCGGAAACCTTGGATCATCCAGAAAATCTTTGTCCGGCTTTACGCCCGACTTCTCACAGCCCGCCAAATATAGCCGTTTCGCGCGCTCCTTGGCGTGCATCCAGCTTTGCTTGATAGCGCGGGTCGCCGTCGGGAAAACTCTGCAACTGACGGCGCGGGCATTGTTTCTCTCTTGCGGGGCTGGAGCCCTATTTTGAATGGCAACGAAACCGGCTGTGCCGCCTCCCTGACCTTCGCCTCCCCGAAAGGGCCGCAGGCCTACATCGAGGGGGCACCCGAACGCGCAACCGTGCTCCCGGGTGGCGGCCGCGCCGTCACGCCCGCACCGGAGTCACGTCGAAGCCAGCGCTCTTCCATGCCTCGATCCCGCCCGCCAGGGAGGTCACGTTAAGGTAGCCCAGCTGTTTCAGGGTATGGGCGGCGAAGGCGCTGCGCCCGCCTGTCTTGCAGTACACCAGGATTTCCAGCTGGCGATCGAGCAGCGTTTTCTCGCAGGCCGGATAGGTCGGGTCGACCTTGAACTCAAGCACGCCGCGCGGAACGTTGCAGGCGCTGCCGATGCACCCCTCGCCGAATTCCGCGGGCTCGCGCACGTCCAGAAGGACGATGTCTTTTCGCGCCGCCAGCTCGCGCGCGGCGGTAGCGGCATCCCACTCGGTGATCTGGGATCTGGCCTGGGCGATGAGGTCTTGCGTGGTAAAGCTCATGGGGGGTCTCCTGAAAATGGAAAACCGGCCTTCATGCTGCCAGGCCGAGGTGTTTGAGATAGTCGCCGGCCTCCAGCAGATGGCCGGTTTCCGCCGCTGCGGCCAGGCGGATGCGCAACACCCAGCCCTCGCCGTAGGGGTCGCCGTTGACCAGTCCGGGTTCGCCGCGCAGGCGCGGGTTGACCGCCAGCACGCTGCCGTCCACGGGAGCGATCATGTCGGACACGGCCTTGTGGGATTCGATGGTCCCGAGAGGGGTATCCCGGCGAATGACAGCGCCCACCCGCGGCAGGTCCAGGAATACGACCTCGCCCAGGCTTTGCTGCGCGAAATGATTGATCCCCACCAGGGCTTCGTCCCCTTCCTGGCGCAGCAGCCAGAGGGCGTCGCGGTGATACAGGCGGTCTTCAGGGTAATGTGCTGGCATGATGGGTCTTCTCGCGTTTCATGGGTTTGTGCACGGCCTGGCCGAGCGCATCCTCGGCGGCTTCCAGCAGCGCTTCCGACAGGGTGGGATGGGCGTGCACGGTTTGGGTGACGGCATGCACGGTGGCGCCCTGGCGGATCAGCACCGCAGCCTCATGCACCATGTCGGAAGCGTGTGCGCCGACGATGTGGACGCCGAGCAGGCGCCCGCTGACGCGGTCCGCCACCACCTTGGCCAGGCCGGTCAGTTCGCCCATGGCCTGGGCCTTGCCGAGGCCGCGCAGGTCGAAGCGGCCGCAACTGACGACATGGCCTTTTTCGACGGCATCCCGTTCGGTGAGGCCGACGCATCCGATCTCCGGCATGGTGAATACGGCCCACGGGATGGCTGCTTCGTCGAGCGGCGCGGGGTCAAGTCCCAGCGCGTGATCCACCGCCAGACGTGCCTGCGCCGAGGCGGCATGGGCCAGTGCGAGGCGGCCGTTGACGTCGCCCACCGCATAAAGCCCCGCCAGGTTGGTGCGCATCAGGCTGTCGGTCATGATCTCGCCGCGCTGGCCCACGGCCACGCCGGCCTCTGCCAGGCCAAGTCCCGCGCTTTGGGGACGCCGCCCGACCGCCACCAGGGCGCGTTCGGCGGTGGCCACCCGCTCGCCATCGGCATAGGCGGCGACGCCGTCCGGCGTGGCTTCAAGCCGTTCCACCAGGCAGCGGCCGATGAATTCGATGCCGAGCTTGCGCATTTCCCGCTGCACGACGCTGGCGACATCCTGATCCAGGAAAGGCAGCGGGCGCTCGCCCATGGCGGTGAGGGTCACCTGCACGCCCAGGGCTTGCATGATGAAGGCGAATTCGCAGGCCACCACGCCCTCGCCGACGATGAGCAGGGAGCTCGGCAGGGTGTCCCATTTCAGCAGGTCGTCGCTGGTGGCGATGCGTTCGCCGTCGACCTGGAAACTTGCCGGCCGGATGGGGCTGGAGCCGGTGCAGACCAGCACGGCGTCGGCTTCGACCATGCCGTGTCCGGGCACCTCGACGTGCCGTCCGTCGACAATGCGGCCGCGCCCCTGGATATGGGCCACTTTGCGATCCGCCATGAGGCCATCGATGCCGCGATTGAGCAGGCCGATAACCTGCCCGGCCTTGGCGCGCATCGCCGGCCAGTCGGCCTCGATGCTGCCGTTGAGGCGCAGCCCGTAGGTTTCCGCGCGACGCATTTTTTCTAGGAGATTGCAGACCTCGACCAGGGTCTTGGTGGGGATGCAGCCGCGATGCAGGCAGGTGCCGCCCAGGGGATGCGGATCGATCAGGGTGACGTTGGCGCCTTCCGCCGCGGCGTGGGAAGCGGCGACGTAGCCTGCGGGACCGCCGCCGATAATGGCGATGTGTTTGGGCATGGTGTGTCTCCTGTGCCCGTCCGGCCGCCAGGAGGCGCCGAACGGACACCTGTTTTCAGGTCAGACCGGAAGCGCTTCGGCCTCCACCAGCTTGCCGTTGAGGGTGACCTGGCCGCTGACCTCGATGGCGCGCATCAGGCTATCCATCACTGGGCAGTGGCTTTCCACGGTCTGCACCAGTTTCATGAGCGTTTCGGTGTCGGCTGGGCTGTTCACCTCGGTCTCGAAAATGATCTTCTGGTAGCCCGGCGGGATGGCCCCATCCATGCCGAACAGGCCGCGCAGGTCGAGATAGCCGCGCAGATTGACCTTGACGCTATCGAGCTTGACGCCCATGACCGAGGCGTAGGCGCTGTACATGATTTCCTGGCATGCGCCCAGTGCGACCAGCAGCAGTTCCACCGGATTGGGCGCGGCGTCGGCCCCTCCCAGCTCGGGCGGCTCGTCGACGATGATGGGCGGAAAGTCGCGCACCCTGGCGCTGCAGCGCACGCCCTCTTCCAGCCGGGTATCGGCACGGAATACCACCTTGGCGGCGCCGGGATTGCCCTGGATGCCGGCGATGGCCTGCATCAGGGCGGCTTTGACGGTTTCTTGCGACATGGTCAGTTTCCTCTCGTGTGTGGGGGGATCGGCGGCGCGCGACAGTGCATGCCGTTGACTGCATTAAATGGGATTGCAGCGATGAAAATAAGTCGGACGAGCGCGCATCCGGATGAGTAGATTCCCCTAATCCGGATTGGGTATGCCCGGCGGAAACCGCCCGGCACGCGCCGCAAGGATGCCTGCGCTTGACGGCACGGCCAGCCTTCCCGGGCAAAATGGCGCGGGACTGCGGCGGCAGGTGCGGTTTCAGGAAACCGGGCTGGCCTCGTTCGCCGCCTGCGTTTCCATGCGCATCCATACCTGCACCAGCTCGGGCAGGGAATTCACACGCATCTTGAACATGACGTTGGCGCGGTGCACCTCGATGGTCTTCGGGCTCAGACCCAGCTTGATGGCAATCACCTTGTTGGCCTTGCCGGCCACCACGTGCGCGGCGACTTCCCGCTCGCGCGGCGTCAATTGCCGGTAGTTGGCCTGGATCCGGGCCAGCTCCCCGTGGCTGTGGCGGCGTTGCCGGCACAGTTCCAGGGCCAGCTGGATGCGGTCCAGCAAGGCCTGGTCGTTGTACGGCTTCTGCAGGAAATCGATGGCGCCGGCTTTCATCGCACGCACCGCCATGGGCACGTCGCCGTGGCCGGTGACGATGATGACCGGCAGGCACCAGTCGCGCTCCAGCAGGTGGCTCTGCAACTCCAGGCCGCTCATCCCGGGTATGCGCACATCCAGCACCAGGCAGCCAGGGGAGGCGCCGTCGTAGACATTGAGAAATTCGCGCGCCGAGGAATAGCCGCACACCCGATGGCCGACCGACTCCAGCAGCCAGTGCAGCGATTCGCGCGCGGCCTGATCGTCGTCGACCACGAAAACGGTTTGCTGTTCAGCCATCTATTTCCTCCTCGGTAGCCAGACACAGGGTGAAGCGGAACGTGAGGCCGTCGCCGTTCGGGTTGGGCAAGGGAATCAGGGCGCCGCCATGGGCCTCGACGATGGAGCGGCAGATCGGCAGGCCCATGCCCATGCCAGCCGACTTGGTGGTGAAGAACGGCTCGAAAATCCGGTTCTGCATTTCGCGCGGCAGCCCGGAGCCGGTATCGCGCACCTCCACCACCGCCTTCCCCTCCGCCACGCAGGTGCGCAGCGTGAGATAGCGTCGTCCGGGCGGCACCTCGCCCATCGCCTCGACCGCGTTGCGCACCAGATTGAGCACGACCTGCTCGATCTGGATGGCGTGGCCCAGCACATGCGGCATGCCGGGTGCCAGATTCAGCCTGACGTCGACCTGGTGCAGGTTCACTTCCGGCCCGGCAATCAGCATGGCTTCGCGCACGATGGCATGCAGATCCTGCGGCTGGCGAGGGCTGTCCTCCTTGTTCACGAAACGGCGCAGGCTGCTGATAATGCCGCCGGCGCGCTCGGCCTGCTGGCAGACCTGCTCGATGGCCTGGGTCAGGTCCTCCACCGTGCCGCCGCCGGAACGGATGCGCCGCAGGCAGCCGCGCGAGTAGTTGGCAATGGCGGCAAGCGGCTGGTTCAGCTCATGCGCCAGGCCGGAAGCCATCTCGCCCATCGTGTTGACGCGCGCCGCATGGGCCAGCTCGCGGTAATGCAGGCGCACCTCGTCCTCGGCGTGCTTGCGCGCGGTGATGTCGCGCGTGATGCCAAGCAGCGCGATCACGTTGCCGCGGCCGTCGCGCAGCGGCACGGCGTGGGTTTCCATCCAGCGCCGGCGGCCTTTCAGGCTGACGATCTGGAATTCCATGACGCCGGATTCGCCGGCAAATATCCGTTCGGTGAGCGTGCGGTATTCGTCGCGGAATTCCGGCGCGACCATGTCGTAGACCGAGGTGCCGATGATGTCGCCCGGCTGGCCGGCTTCGAGCAGCGCCAGTCCGGCCGGATTCATTTCCAGCAGGATGCCGTCGAGGGTTTGCAGCTTCACGCATTCCGGCTCCGAAGCGATGATCTGGCGCAGCCGGTTTTCGTTTTCCGCCAGCTTTTCCTCGGCTCGGCAGCGTTCGCCGATTTCGTTTTCCAGCACCCGCTTGGAATGGCGCAAGCGCAGGTTGAGGCGGGTAACGTACAGTACCAGGCCCGCCATCAGGGCGAGAACGGTCGATAGCAGTGCCCAGGCAAACGGATTAGCGGGGTAATCCAAATGAATCGCTCCGGTCGGATCGGGTCATTCCGGAGCTGTCTGGCCTGAAGCTGCCGGCAGCTATCCGGACGAATAACCTCCCCAAGCAACAATCGAACCAATTCGCATGGCATGCCGCAAAGGCCGGCCGGCACTGGGTTCCGGCTCGGCTGGCGGGCGCAACCTGTCCCGCGCCCAGGACAGCGCGAATGACACTCTGTCATGCAGCCACGGCTCCCCGCCGTCAGTCCCCAGGGCAAGCGGACCGCCGGCTGGGCGCTGGCATCCGCCGGAATCAGTGGCCGCGGCTTGAGCGGAGCGTTTCCCCTGCGCCGCTTCGGGGATCGGTTGCGCGCGCACCCGCCGTCCCCTCCGGTGCGGGCGCGGACGTCTCAGAAATGCCGCCCGACCGCCAGGCCGATCAGCAGCGGATCGAGCTTGAGGGTCTCGATCTTGGCGCCGCCGCCGCCCGGCCGCACATCGGTTTCCAGGTAAAACTTCTTCACATCGAAATTGATGAAATAGTCCTTGTTGACGGCGTAATCGAACCCGGCCTGCAGTACCGCTCCGGTATCCGCGGGAAACCCGCGCAAGCCGTCGAACACCGGCCCGCTCTTGTCGAAGAACACGGTGTGGTGGATGCCGGCGCCGACATAGGGGCTGAAATCCGACTTCGGCATGAAATGGTATTGCAGCATCAGGTGGAACGGCGCCATGCTTGCCTTGCCCAGCGTCGCACCGCCGGCGCTGAAGGTGTGGCGCGTGATCCCGGCGGCCGTGTTCAGCGCCAGGTTTTCGTTCAGGTAATAGGTCAGGTTCAGGATCGGCTTGGTCTCGTTGGTGGCATCCGCCCCGACCACAGGCGATTCGATGTCGGGACGGATGTTGACCAGACCAAGGCTCACATCGAGCCGGTTGCCGGCATGCGCCAGCGTGGCGAACGCCGCCAGCAGCACACCCGTCAGCGTAGCGCGGGGAAAATATTTGTTCATTGCGTCTCCTTATGGTTTGCGGCCCCGCGCGTCGCGCGAGGGGCCAGGCATCCATTACAGGGGCACGCCGGAGCGCCGTAAATTGGCATCAATACTGCGTCAATACAGTATTACTACTTAGTCGGCACAGGCATGCCCCGGGGGTGCTGCCGAAGCGGAAGCGGCGGCCAGCTCAAGCGATGGCTGCGCGCTGCGCAAAGGGAATTCCCATGGCCTGCGGAGGATTTGCTGCGTTGGGGGCGTTGCCGGGCCCGGGGAAGCGCCGATGAGCGGCGCCGGCGCAACGCGCTCTACGCGGCCTCAGTCGCGCGGCGCCGGCACGGTCAGTGTGATCCCGATCGTGCTCCGCTTGCCGGCGCCATCGCGCACGGTCAGCGTCATCGGCACGCTGTCGCCGCCGCCGAGCGGTGCTTTCAGCCCGATCAGCATGGCGTGCAGGCCGCCGGGTTGCAGGCTGACGGTCTTGCCCCGGGGCAGCCTGATCGATTCCAGTTCGCGCATTTCCATGCGCTCGCCGTCCATGCGCATGAAATGCAGTTCGACCGATGCCGCCGCCGGCGTGGCGCCCGCCACCAGTTCCAGGTCGCGCTCGGCGGTGATGTCCATGAATGCGCCGGCCACCCGCTGGCCCGGCACCGTGGGGCGCGCCCAGGCGTTCTCGATCCTGACATCGGCAGCCTGCGCCGGGCCGGCGAACATCAGGACGGCGAGCAGCGGAAGGACATAAACACGCATGGCAAAAACTCCTTGTCGGACCGAAGCCTCAGTTCCCGCTGCCCAAGGCCTGCCAGACCTTCAGCGCATCCACCGTGGACGCGACATCATGCACGCGCACGATCGCGGCGCCGCGCATCGCGGCGAGCAGCGCCGCCGTGACGCTGGCGCTCGCTCGCTGCTCCAGCGTCCGGCCCGCAAGCGCGCCGAACAGCGATTTGCGCGACACCCCGACCAGCGTCGGCGCATCGCGCGTGAAGCGGCGCAGTTCGCGAAACAGCGCGATGTTGTGCGCCGGCGTCTTGCCGAAGCCGAAACCCGGATCCAGCACCAGGCGCTCGCGCGCGATACCGGCCTGGCGTGCCGCCTCGAAACGGGCGCGCAGATAGTCCGCCACTTCTTGCGTCACGTCGCCGTACGCCGGCGCCTGTTGCATGGTTTGCGGCGTGCCCTGCATGTGCATCAGGCAGACGCCGCAATCGGAATCCGCCACCGCTTGCAGCGCGCCCGGCGCACGCAGGGCATTGACGTCGTTGATCATGTCCGCGCCGGCGGCCAGCGCGGCCGCCATCACCTCGGTCTTCATGGTGTCCACCGACAGCGCCGCACCGCACGCCGCGAGGCCGGCGACGACCGGCAGCACGCGCTGCAATTCCATCCCCGCATCGACCGGCATGGCGCCGGGGCGCGTCGATTCGCCGCCGATGTCGAGGATGTCGGCGCCCTCCTCGCGCAGCCTCAGGCCGTGCTCGATGGCGCGCCCGGCATCGGCGTAGCGGCCGCCGTCGGAAAACGAATCCGGCGTCACGTTGACGATGCCCATGACCAGTGGACGCTCCAGGTCGAAACGATAGCGGCCGCATTGCAGCATGGTTCAGCCTGCCCCGAATTCGAGGGTTTCGCAGTTGCCGATCCAGACCTGCCACATGCGCGCCGGGTCCAGGTTCTGAAAATGCCCGGCCACGGCCTGCAGCACCTCGTGATGCGTCACCACCAGCACGGCGGGTTCGTCGACGCCGCGCAGCTCGGCCAGAAAGTCGTGCACGCGCACCGCCATTTCGCGATAGGACTCGCCATCGGGCGCCTTCCACGCGAAAGGGTCGGGGGCGCCGTGCATGGCATTGAGGTACTGCGTCACCGGCAGCCCCTCGAAGCCGGTATTGCGGTCGTCGAGCCGGGCGTCGACATGGATCTCGGCGCAATGGCATGCGTTGACGATGGCCGCGGTTTCCTGCGCGCGGCGCAGGCGCGAGACGTAGACGCGGCGGATCGGCAGACCGCGCAGACGCTCGGCAGCGGCCTGCGCCTGCAGCCGCCCGGCCGGCGTCAGCGCCACCGGCACGCCGGGATCGGCGTTGCACAGGCCGCGCAGGTTGTACTCGGATTCGCCGTGGCGCAGGAACACCAGTTTCATGCCGGCACCAGGATTTCCCCCTTGCCGCCGCAGGCAAGGTCGCCCATGTGGCGGCGCGCGCGCGGCGAGTCCGGCACCACGCCGGGCAGGATGGCTTCGGCGTGGCGGCGCAGCAGGCCGAGCCAGGACAGATCCGCCACGCCGGCATCGTTGTAGGTGGCCGGCATGGTTGCCGGCGCCCGGCCGAGGATCAGGCTGCCCCGCCGCAGGCCGGGGCCGGGCGCGCCGGCGCACCCTCCGGCGACCACCAGGGTGCCGGCCAGCAAGCGCGCACCGCAGGCTGCGCCTGCCTTGCCGCGCACCAGGATCAGGCCGCGCCGCATGCGGTCGCCGAGGCGATCGCCGGCATCGCCCGCCACCGCGACGACGCCGCCGCCCATGCCGGCACGGTCGCCGATCAACGCGGCGCCGAGCCAGTCGCCGGCATTGCCGGCGATGCGCAGCAGGCCGCCCTGCATGCCGTTGGCGGCGCAATCGCCGGCGTCGCCTTCGATGAGCAGTTCGCCGCCGCGCAGACCCTGGCCGGCATAGTGCCCGGCCGGGCCCTCGACGCGCAGCGTGCCGGCCGTCATGCCCTTGCCGAGGCAATCGAGACGGCCGCTGCCGGCACGAATCAACAGCGCGGCGCCGGCCTCGCCCGGCGTCACCGCGAACAGATCGCCCAGCGCCACGGGATTACCGTCCAGCCGCACGGTTTGCGCGGCGATGTCGCCGGCGGTGCGGCCGCCCAGGGTTTCGGGCAGCACGCCGCTCATGTCGATGCGGCCGGCCGGGGCGGCACGCAAAGTCAGTGTCATGGCGCTCATGCCAGGATCTCCCGCAGACGATAGTGGAACTGTCCCAATTTGCCGCCGTAGTTGCCGGCCGACAGGCGCACGATGCCGCCCGCCGCGCCGATCGCGCACACCGCGTCGAGGCCGGCCTTCATGGCCACGCGCATGTCGGCGTCGCTGACCGCGTCGATGACGATCTCCAGCACCGCTTCCACGTCGGCGCCCAGTTCCGATCGGGCCACGCCGCGCAAGGTCGGACAGAAGGCATCGTTGGTGGACGCCGGCAGCGTCTTGTACTTGGAGCCGATCTTGGAACCGGATCGCACCACGCCGCCGGGGAAAGGCGCGATCGCGCCGGGCACCTGGGCGATCGCCGCCGCCGCCGCCTCGCAGGCGGCGAGCGCCTGGGCGCGGGAACGGGCGAGAATCAGGAAGTTGCCGCCGCCGACGGAACGCAACAGGCCGGTGGATTCCTCGGCCAGGAATTCGCCGTCCATCACCGGAATGCGCCAGTAGCGCCGGCCGCCGATCAGCTTGGACATCTGCCAGCCGTCGCCGAAATAGCGCAGGTTCTTGCCCAGCGGCAATGGCTCCTCGCCCTCGCAACCGGCGAACACGGCGGTGGTGGGGCAGGTCAGCACGCACTGGCCGACGCGGCGTTCCAACTGCTTGGCCAGTTCCTTGGTGGAGACCGCGAACAGCAGGCCAGCCACGCCGGGGCGGCCGTCCGGCGTGTCTGTCGGAGACAGTTCGCACTCGATGGCCGCTTCGCAACCGCAGGCGATCACCGAGGTGGCGAAGCCGAAGGCGGCGTTGGCCGCATGCCTTGCCCAGGTCAGGCTGTCCGCGGTGATGACGATGCGGGTGGCCTTCATGCCGAAGGCTTCCGCATAGGTGTCGTCGATGAATACGCCGTTGATGATCACGCCGCTCTCCCTTTGCACGCATGGGGGATCAGCTTGCTGGCGCCGCAGGCGCAGATCTCGTCGTCGCTTACCCGGATGTGCTCCATCTTCACCGTCATGTAGCGGTCGAAATAATCCTTCAAGGGTTTCTCGATGCCCTTGTCGTACTCCGGCTTCACCGCGTGCAGGGCGCCGTTGACCGCCTTCACCACCCGGCCGTCGCGCACGACGAGCTGGCCGTCCTTGAACACGTACTCGGGCTTTTCGAACATCGCCTCGCGGTCGGCGTCGTCGCGGTACACCACGATGTCCGCCGCCGCGCCTGCGCCCAGGTGGCCGCGGTCGGAAAGGCCGAGGGAACGGGCCGGCGCGGCGCGGGTCATGACGGCGATCTCGTACAGACTGTATTCCCGCTCCAGGCTGCGCAGCTGGCTGTGGGCCGCCGCCTCGGCATTGATCTCGTCCAGTTTCGCGTTGCGGAACCCCCGGTCCATCAGCAGCCGGATCAGGTGGGGATAGCTGGTGAAAGGTGCGCCGTTGGGATGGTCGGTGGTCAGGAAAATGCGCCAGGGGTCGCTGACCCGCAGGAACAGTTCCAGGCCGATGGCCCATTGCAGCGCGTTGACGAAGTTCCTGTCCTTGTACTTGAACGGCACCACGCCGCAGCCGGCATCGCACTCGATGTCCATGACCACCCACTTGTCCGGGCTGGCGTGACGGCGATTGCGGTGCTGGCTCATGTTGTCGCCGGAGGCGGTGACGGTCTGGCCGAACAGGATCTGGCCGACGTCGGCCGACACATTGCGCATGCGGTTGATGGCATCGGCGATGCGTTCCGCCTCCGAGGAAAACCCGCGCTCGCCTTCCGTGCCGTAGCTGTGGAACTGGATGTGGGTCAGGTGGATGGGCAGGCCTTCCGCCGCTGCCATGGTGGCGAGCGTGGTGTCGGCGTTGCCGGGAATGCCCAGGTTGCTGGCGTGCACGTGCAGCGGGTGCGCCACGCCCAGCTCGTGCACGGCCCGGGCCAGGGCACGGATCACCTGGCGCGGGGTGACGCCGTAATGCGGGTGCGCCTCGTCCAGGTCCAGGTTGCGGGCGTTGAACTTGAAAGCGGAGATGCCGCCCGGATTCACCACCTTGATCGCCATGGCCTGGCTGGCATCCAGCGTCCAGCCGACGTAGTCGTTGATCAAGCGCTGGTCGCTGCCGGAAGCCAGCAGGCGCAGGAAGAAGTCGTCGCTGCCGAGCATGGCGTAGGCGCCCTTGTCCACCATCGGGATATCGCCCATTTCCAGATGGGCGTGACGCGCGTTGGTGGGCAGCATGGCCGGCTCGAAGCAGGCGGTATAGCCCATCTCGGCGTAGCGGTAGCCGGTGGTCCAGGTGGACGGCGCGGCGTGGCCGCAGCCGGCGTGCATCCCGCCCGCCGCCGGCACCGGATCGGCGCGGTGGTCCTCCGGCAGCAGGGCGCGGGCGATGTTCATCTTGCCGCCGCCGATATGGGTGTGCAGGTCGATGGCACCGGCCATCACGACCCGTCCGGAAAGGTCGATCTCGCTGTCGATCCGGGCCTCCGGGCCGGGCGCGGCAACGATGCGGCCATCCTCCACATAGAGGTCGCGCACCAGGCCGTCGACGCCGTGCTCGGGGTCGTAGAGGCGGCCGCCTTTAAGTCGCAACATGATTCATCTCCTGCTGGATCGCGGCCAGGGCCTGGGCCACGCTGGGCAGTTCGGCGGGCGCGTGGCCTTGCAGCGGCAGCGCCATCACCCCGTCCATGCGGTGCAGGAAGCCGGCGTGGTGCACGCCCGGCACGGCCACCGGAATGAATACGTCCGGCGGGTCGGCAAAGACCATGTCCGGACGGCCCAGGACGATGCGCGGGCAGGCGGCGGCAGGCGGCACGCGTTCCGGATCGAGCGCGGAAATCCACAGCAGCGCATCCACCTCGCGCGCTTCCAGCAGACGCGCGGTGCCGAACAGCAGCGGTTCGTAGCGCGGGCCGGAAGCCTCGAAGGCGGTGCGCAGCGGATAGCCCGCCTGCCAGGTGCAGACCTGGGAAGCGGAAGTGTCGCCGTCGTTGCCGCCGAGCGGCAGGCCCGACCAGCGCGTGGTCTGGTTGAGATCCTTGACCAGGTCGACCATGGCCTGGATCGCCAGGTCGGCATGCGGAAAGTCCAGTTCCGCCGCGTTCCACACCAGCACGCCGTAGCGCGCTGCGCGCAGCATCTCCAGCAAGGCGTCGACCTGGACCATCGGCACCCCGGCCACGGTGTCGGCATCGAGCCGCCGGCCGGCCAGGCGCGCGCGCAGGGCGCCGCACAGTTCGCCCAGACGCACGCTCGGGAGCGGGATGACGAGATCCGCCGCGACGGAATGCGCCGCCTCCGGGAAAAGCCCGCTCCCCAGGACAACGAGCCGCCGGTGCAGCTCGCCGAACTGGGATTCCGGCGCCAGGCAGCGCTCGAAGAAACGCGGAAAACGGCTGGCATCGGTGCCGGCGAGCACGATCAGGTCGGCGCGGTTGCGCACTTCCGACAGCGTCGTGGTCATCCAGCCGCCGTCCTGGAATGTCAGCCAGTTGCGGAACTGGGCGGCGCCGTTCATGTGCTCGACCACGCCGCCGGTGCGTTCGGCCAGCGCCAGGGCGGCGCGGTGGCCGGTGACGTCGCAGGCCAGTCCGCCGATCAGCGGACGCTGCGCGCGCGCCAGGAGGGCGGCAGCGGCCCGGCAGGCGGCGGCAGGCTCGACCGGCTGGCCGGCGAGCCGGGGCGTTGCGCGCGCGGGCGCGGCGAACAGCCTGGCAGCGCGCGCACAGGCCGGGCTTCCGGCACGCGCGCCGGAAGCGTCGGCCGCGACGCGGAGATCGTCGCAAACGAGGCCGCAGAAAGGACAGCAGGAATCGGACATAGAGGCGGGGACGATGTGTGTGAAAGCGTCCTCGTCAAGCAGGTTCCGTGCCACACGCAAAGCGCGACGCCATTTGTCTGGTGAATCAAGCGGTTTGCCGGCGCCTACCCGCTCGCCGCAGCGGCCGGATGTCACGCGGCCCGTCCGCCCCGCGTGACAGAGTGTCACACCGCGACAAACCCGCCGAAACGCTAGCGCGATGATTGGTATGGTTTTTTTTCATGGCATGGGGATTGCTTTCAGGAAAGCCTCAAGCAACCCCATTACATCGATCATGAAGCTCACCGCCAATCGCAGCGCAACCGTAAGAGCCCCCGCAAGGCTGCACATGGGGTTTCTCGACCTCAATGGCGGCCTCGGGCGGCATTTCGGCAGCCTCGGCCTGGCGGTGGAGGAACTCGCCACCACCGTCACCGCGTATGCCGACGACCACATCTCGGCCGAAGGGCCCCAGGCCGGCCGCGCCGAAGCCTATGCGCGCTCGTCCCTGCACGCCCTCGGCATCCAGGGCGGCGTGCGCCTGTTCGTCCAGCAGGCCATTCCCGAGCATGCCGGGCTCGGCTCCGGCACCCAGCTCGCCCTGGCGGTCGGCACCGCGCTGGCGCGCCTGTACGGCATCGCATGGTCGCCGCGCGAGGTGGCCGCCGCACTCGGCCGCGGCGGCCGCTCCGGCATCGGCCTCGGCCTGTTCGAGCATGGCGGCTTCGTCGTCGACGGCGGCCGCGGAGAACAGGACCTGCCGCCCGCGCTGATCTCGCGCCTGACATTCCCCGCGCACTGGCGGCTGGTGCTGGTATTCGATCCCACCTATAGGGGACTGCACGGCGATGCGGAAAAACAGGCTTTCGCCAACCTGCCGACATTTCCCGAGGCCAGCGCCGGCCACCTGTGCCGCCTGGCGCTGATGCGGGCCATGCCGTCCCTGGCGGAAGGCGATATCGCGGGCTTCGGTGCCGCCATCGGCGAGATCCAGGAGGTGGTGGGCGACCATTTCGCGCCGGCCCAGGGCGGCCGCTTCGCCAGTCCGCGCGTGGCGCGCGCCCTCGACTGGCTGGCCGGAAACGGCGCCGCCGGAGTGGGCCAGAGTTCCTGGGGACCGACCGGTTTCGCGCTGGCGGATTCGGAAGCGCGGGCGCACGCCCTGGCCCAGTTTGCGCGCATCGAGTTCGCCGCCGACGGCCTCGAATTCATGGTTTGCGCCGGCCGCAATCGCGGCGCGGATATGCGCATCGCGGCGAACACGGCGCTGGCCACGGCGCATGGTTAAGCGCGGCACGGCAACCACAGACAAGAAACGATGAAGCCCATGGAAAAACCCTATCTGCTGCATTTCGCCACGCCGGGCGCCCGGGTCAGCCCCTTCGACGTCAACATGGCCTACGACGCCGGCTGGAACGCGGTGATTCCCTACGCCGGGGTCGGCCTCGCCGATATCGCCGGCTTCACCCAGGACGCCATTTTCTCGCGCGGCCCCAAGGGCGTGAAGCGAACCGGCATTTTCATCGGCGGCCGCGACGCGGTCCTTGCCACCGACATGCTGGACGCCGCTCGCCGGGCCATGGTGCCGCCGTTCGAGGTTTCCGTGTTCGCGGACCCCAGCGGCGCCTACACCACGGCCGCCGCCATGATCGCCAAGGTGGAGCAGGCCCTGGCGCAGGCCCACGGCACGACCCTGGACGGCCGCCGGGTGGTGGTGTTCGGCGGCACCGGCCCGGTGGGCATGACAGCGGCGGTGCTGGCCGCACGGGCCGGCGCCCGGGTCACGATTCCCGGCCATGACGGCCTGGCCCGCGCCAGCGAAGCGGTGGACCTCCTCAATGGCCGCTTCGGCGTCGACATCCAGGCCGCCGACGCCAGTTCGGACGCGGCCAAGCACGCCCTCCTGGCCGAGGCCGAGGTCGCCCTGGCTACCGCCAAGGCCGGGGTGCAGGTGCTCGGGGCCGCGCATCTCGGCCGAGCCACGGCGCTCCTGGCGGCCGCGGACATCAATGCCGTGCCGCCGGCCGGCGTGGAAGGCATCGGCTTCATGGACGACGCCGCGCCCCTGCCCGCCGCCGGCAAGGCCGTGGGCATCGGTCCCCTGGCCATCGGCAACGTCAAATACAAGGTCCAGCAAGGCTTGCTGCAGAAGATGCTGGCTGCAGGGAGCCCGCTTTACCTGGGTTTCCCCGACTGCCTGGACGAGGCCCGCCTGCATGCTGCCTGAAGCCCGCCCAGAGGCTTTTCTCCTGGTCTCCCTGAGCGGCCGCGGCCTGGCGCAGGCAGCGGCACGCGCCGGCCGGATCGCGGTGGGCATGGACGGCTTCGCCGACCGCGACACCTGCGACCTGGCCCCGCTCTGGCAGCGGCTGCCGCTGGACGCAAACGGCGACCTGGCGCCCTTGGGCCTGGTCGACGCCGCCGCGCGCCTCAGTCCGGCGGAGCGTTGCCTCGGGCTGGTGTACGGCTCCGGCTTCGAGGCCCAGCCGGAGTTGCTAAGCCGGCTGGCCTGCGGCCGCCAACTCCTGGGCAATCCCGCGGAAGTCCTGGCCGAGAGCGCCGATCCCATGCGTTTCGCCAGCCTGGCGCGCCGCCTCGGACTGCCCTTCCCCGAAGTGCAGTCCGCCCCGCCCGCGGACCCCGCCGGCTGGCTGGCCAAGCGCGCCGGCGGATGCGGCGGAATCCACGTGCGTGAAGCGGTGGGTAGCGCGGCTCGCCCCGGCGTCTATTTCCAGCGCCGCGTGGACGGCACGCCCTGCTCGCTGCTATTTCTCGCCGACGGCCGGGACATCCGGGCGATCGGCTTCAACCGTCTCCTGCCGGCGCCGCCCCAGGCGCCCGGACGCTGGGCCTACGCCGGCGCCGTGGCGCTCGACGATGCGCCCGGCGGCGTCGGCCCGGCCGTGCAGGCAGCGGCCCGCGCCCTCACCGGCGCGCTCGGCCTCAGGGGTTTGAACGGCATCGATTTCGTGGTGAACGACAGCGACTGGAGCCTGCTGGAACTCAACCCCCGCCCCACCGCCACGCTGGAACTCTGGGACGCGCATCCGATGCCGGCCCTGTTCGACCTGCATGTCCAGTCCTGCCTCGGGCGCCTGCCGGTCACCCTGCCCAAGCCGGAGGCGAGCCGCGCCGTTGCCGTGGCCTACGCCGGCGCAACCCTGCGCGTGCCCGCCGGCTTCCCCTGGCCGGACTGGAGCGCCGACCTGCCCCGCATGGACACCCTGCTGGAACCCGGCGACCCGGTCTGCACGGTGCACGCGACGGCTGCCGATGCCGGCGCGGCAGAACGGCAGGCCCTGGAATTCCGCCAGCGCATTCTCGATCGCCTGTCCCGGCATGCGCAGGTCGAAGCCGACCGTGCGCGCCTCCGCTCCGGGCGCGTTTCCTCCACCCTTTCCGCAATCACCGGGACGGAAGCACCATGACCCAGCACACCAACGCCGCCCTGCCCAGCCTCAACCAACTCGCCGCCCCGCTGGTGGAGCACCTGGTGCGTGAGGCACAAGCGCTGCGCCTGTCCGTCTCGCGCCAGGCCAACGGCACCCGCATCATCGACGCCGGGATCCAGGCGCCAGGCGGGATCGAGGCAGGCCGGCGCATCGCCGAGATCTGCCTGGGCGGCCTCGGCCGGGTCGCCCTCGGCCCGGCGGGCAGCTTTGCCGGTTGGCCCTGGGAGCTCGCCGTGTCGACCGCCCAGCCGGTGCTGGCCTGCCTCGGCAGCCAGTACGCCGGCTGGAGTCTGTCGCACGGCGAAGGCAAGGAAGGATTCTTCGCCCTGGGTTCCGGCCCCGGTCGCGCCCTGGCCGGCAAGGAGACGCTGTTCCAGGAACTGGGCTATCGGGACCAGGCCGAATCCGCTTGCCTGGTGCTGGAAACCGGCAAGGTTCCCCCTATCCCGCTGCTCGACAAGATCGCCGAGCAATGCGGCGTGGCGCCGCAGCAGCTGACCCTGATCCTCACCCCGACCAGCAGCCTGGCCGGTTCGGTGCAGGTGGTGGCGCGGGTGCTGGAAGTGGCCCTGCACAAGGCGCATTTCCTGGGTTTCCCCGTGGCGCATATCGCCGACGGCATGGGCACGGCACCGCTCTGCCCGCCTTCCCCGGATTTCCTCGCCGCCATGGGCCGCACCAACGACGCCATCCTGTTCGGCGGCCGCGTGCACCTGTTCGTCTCCGGCGAGGAGGGGGCGGCGGAAGACCTGGCCCGGCGCATGCCCAGCGAGGCGTCCGGCGACTATGGCCAGCCCTTCGCCCAGGTCTTCAAGGCTGCCGGCCACGACTTCTACAAGATCGACCCCCTGTTGTTCGCCCCCGCCTGCGTGAGCGTCACCTGCCTGACCACAGGCCGCACCTTCCGGGCCGGGCGCCTGAACGGGGAACTGCTGGAGCGTTCGTTTTCATGATCGGCCGCATCGCCCTTTTCACCGACGACCCGGGCTGGCACGGCAGGAAGCTCGCCCGCGCCTTCGCCGCGCGCGGCTATCAGGCCGTGAACCTGTCGCTGAGCGAATGCCGGGTGGATCTGGAGCGCGGCATCGCCGGTCTGGTGCTGC
Organism: Thiobacillus sp. 65-1059; assembly: GCA_001897675.1. GTDB lineage: Bacteria > Pseudomonadota > Gammaproteobacteria > Burkholderiales > Thiobacillaceae > Thiobacillus. The sequence continues at coordinate 48,892 of MKUE01000123.1, forward strand.
CGGGCTTCGAGGAGCGCCTGCCGGACGGCGCTTTCGTGCGCGGGGTGTCCGGCGGCACCCTGGAGCAGGTGATCCTGCGCCTGGATTTCCTGCACGCCCTGCCCGCCGCCGGGGTGCCCGTATACAACCCGGTGCGCGCCATCGAAACCAGCGTGGACAAGGCCATGACCAGCCTGCTGCTGCACCGGGCCGGCGTCCCCACCCCGCCCACCTGGGTAATGGAATCCGCAGCGCAGGCCCGCGCCCTGCTGATGCGGGAAGCCGCCGGCGGCCACGAAGTGGTGCTGAAGCCCCTGTTCGGCTCCCAGGGCAACGGCCTGCGCCGCCTGGCCGCGCCCGCCGACCTGCCGCCGGCGGCCGAATACCGCGACGTCTACTACCTGCAGCGCTTCGTCGGCTCGGCCACCGGCAACTGGGAGGACTACCGGGTCCTGGTGGTCGGCGGCCGCAGCCGCGCCGCCATGACCCGCCGCGGCGCCAGCTGGATCAACAACGTGGCGCAGGGCGCCCGCTGCCTGCCGGCGCCGGCGGGCCCGGCGTTGTTCCGGATGGCGGAGGCAGCCAGCCAGGCCCTCGGCATGGCGTACGCCGGCGTCGACCTGATGCGCGACCGGGACGGCCGCCTCACGGTGATCGAGGTCAACAGCATCCCGGCCTGGCGCGGTCTGCAGACGGTCGTGAAAGACGACGTGGCCGCCCTGCTGGTGAACGATTTTCTCGACCGGCACGTGGAAACCGCCTTGCGGGAGCGTTGCGCATGAACGCGCGCCTGCCCCCCCTGCCCGGCACCGCAGACCTTGCGCAAGCCTTCCGCACCGCCTGCGAACTCGACGTGCTCGCGTTCAAGCCCGGCAACGTCAGCGTCGAATCGCCCGGGCACGGCATGCAGGCGCGCGATTTTCAGCTCAGCGCCGAAGCCGCCGCCCCGCATGTGGCCGATCGCGCGCTGCCGCTCGGCGAACGGATCTATCGCGCGATCGCGGCGACGCGCCAGGCGGTCGGCTGCAACACCAACCTCGGCATCGTGCTGCTGACGGTGCCGCTGCTCCATGCCGCGCAGCACCGCCTGCCGCACGAGTCCCTGCCGCAGCGCCTGCGCCGCGACCTCGACGAGACGACGCGCGACGACACCGAATGGGTCTATCGCGCCATCCGCCTGGCCGCACCGGGCGGGCTCGGCAGCAGCCCGCGCCACGATGTCCACGCCGCCCCCACCGTGGGCCTGCTGTCGGCCATGCGCGAAGCCGCGCAGCGCGACCGCATCGCCGGCCAGTACGCCAGCGGCTATGCCGACGTCTTTCGCTTCGGCGTGGCCGCGCTGAAGCAGGGCCGCGCCCGCTGGGGCGAGGAAACGCAGGCGCTGACCGGCGTCTACCTGGCCTACCTGAGCGATTTTCCCGACAGCCACGTGTTGCGCAAATTTGGCGCGGCCACCGCGGCGCAGGTGCAGCGCATGGCCCGCGGCTGCGTCGCCGACACGGCGCCATGTCTCGACTGGGACTGTGTCCGGCGGCACCTCGCGAACCTCGATCGAGGTTTGAAATCGGCCGGCGTCAACCCCGGCACCAGCGCCGATCTGACCGTCGCCACCTGGCTCGCGGATCGCCTGCTGTCGGCGGCGGACGACCCCGCCGAGGCCAGCCGGCCCGCGGGAGGGCAAGCGGATATTTGATGTTTCGAAACGTCTTCCAGGCGTTGCAACAAGCGGCCCGCCGGCGGATAACTCGGCGCCGGCGGACCGCTCCAATCCAACCGAGTCTGTGCAATTCAAGGAGAGAGAAAGATGGCTAAAATCGATCGCGTAATGGTAGGCGAGTCCCTGGTGGGCGACGGCAACGAAGTGGCGCACATCGACCTGATCATGGGACCCCGCGGCAGCGCCGTCGAGGCGGCGTTCTGCAACGGTCTGGTCAACAACAAGGACGGCTTCACCTCGCTGTTGGCGGTGGTGGCCCCCAACCTGCCCTGCAAGCCCAACACCATGATGTTCAACAAGGTGACCATCAAGGGCGCCAAGCAGGCAGTGCAGATGTTCGGCCCGGCCCAGCGCGGCGTCGCCATGGCAGTGGCGGATTGCGTCGAAGACGGCACCATCCCCGCCGACGAGGCCGACGACCTCTTCATCTGCGTGGGCGTGTTCATTCACTGGGAAGCCGCCGACGACGCCAAGATCCAGGACTACAACTACGAAGCCACCAAGCAGTCGATCAAGCGCGCCGTTGCCGGCACGCCCACGGCAGCGGAAGTCGTGTCCAAGAAAGGTAGCGCGGGTCACCCGTTCGCCGCCCACAACTGATCGGGAGAGCGTCGTGCGTTGCCTGGAGTGCGGAACCACGGTAATGGAGCTCGACCACGAGCATCTGTTCGCCTGCTGCGGCCTCACCTTGCAGGAGTATGCCCTGCGCCACGCGCTGCCGCTCGACCTGTTGGTGACGCCGGACAGGATCGGGGCGGCCGATGCCGCCCCCCTTCCGCCCATGCCCGTCGCGGTGCCGGACGAGACCGCGCGCGCGGTTCTCGCCGGCCTGCGTCTGGCCGGCAAGGTCGACGACAGCGGCGCGCTGTGCCGGGTCGAGGGCGAGATCGCCTGGCTGGATCTGCTGTTCTGCGATCTGGCACAACTCGCGCCCTACGGTTTCCGCTTCCGTCAGGAATACCACTACGCACCCGGTACCCACCGGGTCGTGGCGAAGAACCGTCTGGTAACGCAAAAACGCAATCTGGTCGGCCCCTGGCTACCCGCCAGGGTGCCCCCGCCGGAACGGCGTATGAAATACGCAACCTATCTGGCCCATGCCGGCGAACTACATGCCGGCTACCTATTTCTCCCCTTCGCTTCGCCCGACGATGCGGAGGATGCAGCCGAATATCTGGCGCGCGAGCTGGGCGTGGCCACCCGCGCCCTGACCCACGACCTAGGCAGCGGCGCGCCCCTGCTGCGCACGCTGACGCGCGCCGACGCCGCGCGCCTGCTCGACGGCCTGCAGGCCGAGCTGGAGGCGATGCCCGGCGTCTGGGCGCGCTTTCATCCGGACACCCCGGAAGTGACGGTAAGCAAGGAAGTGGTGTTCGATTCCGCCCACTTCCTCACCGACCATCCCGCCAAGTGCAGCAACCTGCACGGCGGCCGCTACGTGCTGCACGTGAAGGTGCGTGGCCGGATCGATCCGGTCACCGGCTGCGTGCTCGATTACGGCTATCTCAAGCGGGTGGTGAACGCCCGCGTGGTCGAACGCTTCGACCACCACACCCTGAACTACGCCGGCCCGGAGCTGGCCTGGCGCTCCACCACCGAACTCCTCAGCGTCTACATCTGGGAGCGGCTGATCGATTTCCTGCCCGAACTGTGCGAACTCACCCTCTACGAAACGCCGCAGTCATGGTGTCAATACGTCGGCCCCGATCTGGAAACCTGGCACAGCCAGGGCAGCCAGCCTCTGCTCGGCCGCTTCACCGATCCGGCTCTGGGGCGCTCGCCCTGGCGCCAGTGGCTGCGTTCCTGGGACGATCATCATGAAAAGCGGCGAGCTCGGCGCGACTGAGCGCACCATCGTGGAGGGCCGAGGCCAGCAGCACGCCGGCCATCCCGGCTGCGGCCAGCGCGGCGAGATCCGCCGCGTGGCGCACGCCGCCGGCCGCATACAGCCGGCAGGCCGGATTCAGGCGCCGCAATTGCGCCAGGCGCGCCAGGTCGGGGCCGGCGCCGGCGCCGACCCGCGCCAGCGTCATGGCGACCACATCGTCCGGCCAGCGCGCCGCATCGCGCAGCAGATCGGCCGGTCCGAGAAAATCCTCGCCGCGGTAATCCAGCGACAACACGCTGCCGCCGGGATAATCGCCGCGTGCGGGCGCTGCAGCCAGGCTTTCGCTGCCCAGCACCGGCCGCCCCAAGCCGCCGCATCGCCAGCTTGCGGCGGCAGCGACATCGGCGAAGCCGGCATCGACCCACCATTCCAGAGCCGGATGGGCGCGCTGCAGATTTTCCAGCGCGGCCCGGTGATCGCCCCGGCCGAGAATGGCATCCAGGTCGGCAACATAGAACCGGCGGAACGGATACAGCGCGAGCAAGCCCTCCACCACGGCCTCGGGCCGGCTGGAGTTGCACAACACGGAGCGCAGCGCCCGGTATTCGTCGCGCCGGCCGGCACGCGCGCGCACCACCTGCCCGCCCATCAGGTCGAGCACGGGAATCAGGCTTAAGAAAGCGGCCATGAAAGTTTTCGTCTTCGAATTCGTCACCGGCGGCGGCTATGCCGGACAGGCGCTGCCCGACTTCCTGGGCGACGGCGAGTTGATGTGGCGGGCGCTGATCGATGATCTCACCGCATTGCCGGGAATGGAAGTCCTGACCCTGCGCGATGCGCGCCTCGCCATGCCGGAACGGCCCGGCCTGACGGTCGTCGCCACCGACGCGGCACGCTTCCGCTACGATTTCACGCGCTGCCTCGACGCCGCCGACGCGGCCTGGATGGTGGCGCCGGAAAGCGACGGCCTGCTGGAATCCCTCAACCGGCAGGTCGAGGCCGCCGGCAAACGGCTGCTCGGCTGCCGGCCGGCCGCGGTGCGCCTCGCCGCCAGCAAGCACGCCACCGCCGCCCGCCTGGCCGGGGCCGGGGTGGCGACGGTGCCCACCTTCGCCACCCCGGACCTGCTGACGGGCGCCGTGGTGGCCAAGCCCGACGACGGCATCGGCTGCGAGGACACCCTGCTGTTTGCCGATGCCGCCGCCGCGCAGGCCTGGCATGACACCCATCCCTGCGCGGTGCGCGTGTTCCAGCCTTACGTCGCAGGCGCGAGCCTGTCGCTGTCCCTGCTGTGCTGCGACGGCCAGGCACAACTGCTGAGCGTGAACCGCCAGCATGTCGGACTGTCCGGCGACCGCTTCGAATTCCACGGCGTCACCGTCAATGCGCTGGACGACGGCGATGGACGTTACGCCGCACTGGCCGCCCGGGTGGCGGCCGCAATCCCCGGCCTGTGGGGCTATGTCGGCGTCGACCTGATCGCCGGCGCCTTCGGCCCGATGGTGCTGGAGGTGAATCCGCGCGCGACCGTTTCCTACGCCGGCCTGCGTGCGGCGCTCGACTGCAACCCGGCGCAACGCGTGCTCGCGCTGCCGGATATGCGTGCCTGCCACGGCCTGCGCCCCATCGCCCTGGAGACGGCCCATGCCTGCGCCGACTGACATCACGATCGGCTGGGACGTCGGCGGCGCGCACCTGAAGGCCGCGCGCATCGAGGCCGACGGCCGCGTCGCGATGGTCTGGCAGGAGCCGTGTCCGCTCTGGCGCGGCCTGGAGCATCTGCACGCGGCCCTCGACCGGATCCTGGCCGGGAATGCCGCGTGGCCGGGTTCTCCGCTGCGCCACGCCGTCACCATGAGCGGCGAGATGGCCGACCTGTTCGCCACCCGCAAGGACGGCGTGCATGCCCTGGTCGAACTGCTGTGCCAGCGTCTCGGCAGCGGCGACGTCCGCTTCTATACCGGCGCCGAGGGCTGGCTCGATGGCGCTTCCGCGCGCCTGCACCCCTACCAGGTCGCCTCGGCCAACTGGCGCGCCACCGCCGACCTGGTGGCCTCGCGCCAGGGCGAGGCGCTACTGGTGGATATCGGCAGCACCACCACCGACATCGTCCCGCTGCGCGGCCGCATGGTGGCCACCGCCAGCGCCAGCGACAGCGACCGCCTGGCGGCCGGCGAACTGGTCTACACCGGCATCGCGCGCACCCCGGTCATGGCCATGAGCCCGGAAGCGCCGGTGGCGGGACGCTGGGTACCGCTCATGGCAGAACACTTCGCCACCAGCGCGGATGTCCATCGGGTACTCGGCTGGCTGCCCGACGGCGCCGACCTGCACGACAGCGCCGATGGCGGGCCCAAGACCGTCGAGGCCAGCCGTGTCCGGCTGGCGCGCATGGTCGGACGCGATGCCGGCGACCTGTCCGATGCTGCCTGGGCGGAACTGGCCGCCTGGTTCGCCGACACGCAACTGGAACGCATCGGCCGCGCCATCCGGCAAGTGCTGTCGCGCGTGCCGCTCGACCCGCATGCACCCCTGGTGATGGCGGGCGCCGGCGCTTTCCTCGGCCCGCGCCTGGCGGCAAGGAGCGGACGCCCGGTGCTGAACTTCTCGCAACTGCCGATAGCCGGTTCACTGGTCGAGCACATCGACTGGTGCGCGCCGGCCGTGGCTGCGGGCCTGCTGCTGGCTGGAGAAAAATCATGCTGCTGACTGCCCTTCCCTACCACGCGGACAGCGCCGAGCTGTTCGAAGCCATCGCCGACGAACCGTGGGCGGTGTTTCTTGACAGCGGCCGGCCACGCAGCACCGCCGGACGCATCGACATCCTCGCCGCCCGCCCGAGCGCCACGCTGGTCACCCGTGGCGGCATGACCGAGATCCGCCGTCACGACAGCGCCGGCCCGCCCGTCAGCCTCTCCCCCGACGACCCGTTCGACCTGCTGCGCCAGGCCCTCGCCGCCGACGGCCAGCCAAGCCCGCTGCCATTCGCCGGCGGCGCCATCGGCTATTTCGGCTACGATCTCGCGCGCCGCATCGAACGCCTGCCGCGCCTCGCGCGCGACGCCGAAGCCATCCCCGACATGGCGGTCGGCATCTACGACTGGGCCGTCGTGGTCGATCACGAGCAGCGCGCAAGCTGGCTGGTCGGCGCCGGGCGCGACCCTCGCACCGCCGCCACCTGGGATCGGCTGGCCGCCCTGTTCAACCCCCTCCCCGGCGCTACCGCCGCGTCGCAGCGGCGCCCGTTCCGCGTCGGCACGGTGAACTGCAATTTCACCCGCGACGCCTATCGCCGGGCTTTCAGCCAGATCCAGCGCTACATCGCCGCCGGCGACTGCTACCAGGTCAACCTCGCGCAACGCTTCGCCGCCCCCGCCACCGGCGATCCCTGGCTCGGCTACCAGGCCCTGCGCCGGCTCAACCCGGCGCCGTATTCGGCCTATCTCAACCTGCCCGACGTCCGCATCCTGTCGTCGTCGCCGGAACGCTTCCTGGAAGTGCGGCAGGGACGCGTCGAGACCAAGCCGATCAAGGGCACGCGTCCGCGCGCCGCTGCACCCGAGGCGGATTCGGTGCTGGCGCGGGAATTGCGCGACAGCCTGAAGGACCGCGCCGAGAACCTGATGATCGTGGACCTCCTGCGCAACGACCTCGGCAAGGTATGTGCGCCGGGCTCGGTGGCGGTGCCGCGCCTGTTCGAGATCGAGAGCTTCGCCACGGTGCACCATCTGGTGAGCACGGTAACCGGGCGTCTGGCCGGGAACGTGGATGCGGTGGCGCTGCTGCGCGCGTCGTTCCCCGGGGGCTCGATCACCGGGGCGCCGAAGCTGCGCGCCATGCAGATCATCGAGGAACTGGAGCCGGACCGGCGCGGCGTGTATTGCGGGGCGGTGGGCTGGCTGGGGTTCAACGGCGACATGGACAGCAACATCGCGATCCGCACCCTGGTGCTGGCGCGCGACACCCTGCGCTTCTGGGCCGGCGGCGGCATCGTCGCCGACTCGAAGGCCGACGAGGAGTATCAGGAATGCCTCGACAAGGCGGCCGCCATGCTCAGGCTGGTGCGCGAATCGGGCGGCGGAATGGCCGCCGCGCAAGCGGAGGAACAATGCTCCGAGTCGTGAAACTGGGCGGCAGTCTGCATGATTCGCCGTGGCTCGCCGGCTGGCTCGATGCGCTGGCGCGGGCCGGCGGCCGCGTCGTGCTGGTGCCCGGCGGCGGGCCGTTCGCCGACGCGGTGCGTGCGGCGCAGCGGCGCTGCCGTTTCGGCGAAGCGGCAGCGCATCGCCTGAGCCTGCTCGCGATGGAGCAATACGGTCTGATGCTGTGCGACCTGGAACCGGATCTGCTCCCCGCCGCCACGACCCAGGTGATCGCCGATGCCATCGCGCACGGCCGCACGCCGGTCTGGCTGCCCTCGAGCATGTGCCTGGGCGCGCCCGACATCCCGGAAAGCTGGTCGGTGACCTCCGACAGCCTGGCGGTCTGGCTCGCGCACCATCTCGGCGCAGAAGCGCTGGCGCTGGTCAAGCACGGCGAGGGCGACGCCGGCGATATCCGGGCGCTGGCCGACGCCGGCCTGGTCGACCGCGCCTTTCCCGGTTTCGCGGCCCGCTACGCCAAACCGATCCACATCCTCAGCCACTGCGCCCCCACCACCCTGGACGACTGGCTGGCCTGGCCGATGGCTGCCCCCGTTCCGCCGAGAGAAGCGCACGACGCCTGCAGGCATGGGCAGTAAAGCGGATCGGAAATTGCCGCCAGCGGCACGACGCCAAGACGCGGGAAATGAGAGATAGCCCGATGAACCCCATGAATGAATCAACCCAGCCTGCCCCCATGAAAACCAACCCTGTCCATGCCGCCCGCGCCCGCGAAGACAACCCTAAGCTTGCGGGCTGGACCGTAAACCTGCTGGGCGCGCTGCTGCTGGCGCTCGGCGTACCCGCGCTCGCCGCCGGCCTGCCTCCCCTGTCCCACAGCCTGACCGCGGCAGCGGCAAAAAACCCCGCCCCGGCACTGAAGCTGAAGGATCTCGATGGCCAGCTTCACGACCTGGCGGCGCTCAAGGGCAAGGTCGTGCTGGTCAACTTCTGGGCCACCTGGTGCCCGCCCTGCCGCCGCGAAATGCCCTCGATGGAACGCCTGGCGCAAAAGCTGCGCGGGGATAATTTCGTCGTGCTGGCAGTGGACGTGGGCGAGGACGCCGACACCGTGCATGCCTTCAGCAGCCGGATGGAAAGCCCCCCGTCCTTCCCGATCCTGCTCGACCCCCATGGCAGGACCATGCAGGCGTGGGGGGTGGCCGGCTTGCCGACCACCTATCTGATCGACCGGCAGGGCCGCATCGTTGCCGGCGCAATCGGCGGGCGCGAATTCGACCACCCGGAAATCGAACGGGCGGTGCGCGACCTGCTCAAGCGCGACTGACCGGGCGGCGGCCAGTTTACGCCCGCAGACAAGGCCTCAATCATGACATCCGGACGGAAAGCGGAACTCGAACTGCTCGACGAAGCCCTGGCCATCCTCGACGCCGGCTTCGCCGAACTGCCGGACGCCCGCCCCGGCGCGCTCCCCGCCGGCCTGCGCGAGGCCCTGCTCGCGGCGGCGGAACGCCTGCGCGATACCGACCCCTATCATCACCCGCTCTACCTGGGGCACATGCAGAAGCCGCCCCACCCTGCCGCCCGGCTGGCCTATTCCCTGAGCCTCGGCCTCAACCCCAACAATCACGCCTACGACGGCGGCCGCGCCAGTTCGCGCATGGAACGGGAGGCGGTGGCCCGGATCGCGGCCATGTTCGGTTGGGGAATCCACCTCGGGCACCTGTGCAGCGGCGGCACGCTGGCCAACTTCGAAGCGCTCTGGGTGGCGCGGGAACTCGGCCACGGCCGGGGCATCGCCGCCTCGACCCAGGCCCATTACAGCCACGCGCGGCTGGCGGGCGTGCTGGGTGCGCCCTTCCACCCGGTTGCGGCGGATCACCTGGGGCGCATGGGCATCGCAGCCCTGGAACGCGCGCTGGCCAAGGGCACGGTGGGAACCGTGGTGGCCACCCTGGGCACCACGGCCACCGGCGCCGTGGACCCGCTTCACGACATCCTGGCCCTGCGCCAGCGCCACGCCTTCCGCCTGCACGTGGATGCCGCCTACGGCGGCTATTTCACCCTCGCGGCCAACCTGGACGGCGACGCCCGACGCGCCTTCGACGCCCTGTCCCAAGCCGATTCCATCGCCGTCGATCCTCACAAGCACGGCCTGCAGCCCTACGGCTGCGGCTGCATCCTGTTCCGCGACGCACACGTCCGGCAGGTCTACCGGCATGACTCGCCGTATACCTATCTGGGCAGCGCCGACCCCCACCTGGGGGAAATCTCCCTGGAATGCTCGCGCCCCGGCGCCGCCGCCGTGGCCTTGTGGACCACCCTGCGGCTGCTGCCCCTGGTCCGCGGCGGCGAATTCGCCCGCGGACTGGAAGCCGGCCGCGCCGCCGCGCTGGCGCTGCACCATGCGCTGGCGCAGGATGAGCGCTTCGTCCCGCTGTCCCCGCCGCAGCTCGACGTCGTCGTCTGGGCCGTGCGCGCCGACACCGCCAGCCTGGCCACGGCCAGGACACGCCGGGTTTTCCAGGCCGCCCGGGAACGCGATCTGCATCTGGCCCTTGTCGCCATGCCCAGGGCCATGCTGGAGCCGTTCAAGCCGGTGCGTGCCTGGGACGCGGACGCGATCACCTGCCTGCGCGCCTGCGTGATGAAGCCGGAACACGGGGCGTGGCTGAAGGAAATCCTGCAACGGCTGGATGGGGCGGCCGGGAAACGCCCGGCGTGAAAGGATGATTACATTGGCGGATAATGCCCGGCTTCGCCCATCCGACAGAAGTCCGCACCGCATGCAAAAAGAAGTCAAGGAAAAGCCCCAGTACGCCGTCGTGGCGTCGGTGCAGCTGCCGGGGGTGAGCGACGTTGAATTCGAGGCGTCGCTGACCGAACTGCGCGAACTGGCGAAGACACTGGGATTCACGGTCACCCGCGCGTTCACGCAAAAGCGTTCCGGCTTCGACTCGACGGCGTATCTGGGCGTCGGCAAGCGGCAGGAGATACGCCGCTTCGTGAACGGCGAACCGGGCGGCACAAGCGAACCCGACCGCGAGCCGCAGAACCCCCTGCATCGCCTCTCCAACTTCGTCGAAGGGCTGGACGACGTGGTCTCGCCCCACCCGATCGACGTCATCTTCGTCGACCACGAGATTTCGCCGTCGCAGGCGCGCAACCTCGAAAACGAGGCCGGCTGCCAGGTGATGGACCGCACCATGGTCATTCTCGAGATCTTCCACCGCAACGCGCGCTCCCCCGCTGCGCGCGCGCAGGTGGAGATCGCGCGCCTGGGCTACCTGGCGCCGCGCCTGCGCGAGGCGGCCAAACTCGCGGGGCCGCAGGGTCGGCAGCGCAGCGGCGTCGGCGGGCGCGGTGCCGGCGAGTCGCACACCGAACTGGACAAGCGCAAGATCCGCGACCGCATCGCCGAACTACAGAAGGAAATCGCCGCGATGGACGTCGAGCGCAAGACGCAGCGCGCGCGCCGGCAGGCGCACCAGGGGCTCGCCAGCGTGGCGCTGGTGGGCTACACCAACGCCGGCAAATCGACCCTGATGCGTGCCCTCACCGGCAGCGAGGTGCTGGTCGCCAACAAGCTCTTCGCCACGCTCGACACCACCGTGCGCACGCTTTACCCCGAGAGCGTGCCGCGCGTGCTGGTGAGCGACACGGTCGGCTTCATCAAGAACCTGCCGCACGGGCTGGTCGCGTCGTTCAAGTCGACGCTCGACGAGGCGCTCGATGCGTCGCTGCTGCTGCATGTCATCGACGCCAGCGATCCCGGCTTCGAGCGGCAGATCGAAACCACCGAGCACGTGCTGTGCGAGATCGATGCGCAGGACGTGCCGCGCCTGCGCATTTTCAACAAGATCGACCACGTCGGCGACGCCGCGGCGCAAGCCGAATGCGAAGCCGCGCTGCGCGCCGCCTACCCCGGCTGCATGGTGATGAGCGCGCGCCGCCCAGGCGACGTCGCGCAACTGCACCAGGCGATCATGGCGTTTTTCCAGCGGGATCTGGCCGAGGCCGAGCTTTTCCTTCCCTGGTCGGCACAGCAGCTGCGTGGAGAGATATTCGCGCGCTGCGAGGTGCTGGAGGAGCGCGCCGACGACGCAGGTGCGTTCTTCCGCGTCCGCGGCGAGCAGGCAACCCTGGACAGCCTGCGCGAGCAGTTCGCCCAGGCGCGATGAGCCGGCCCATTGCCGCGGCCGGACGCCAGCCCGGTTCGACATTTCCATCGGCAGCCGTTCACTGCGGGCATTCGCGGTGTTCAGCCTGAACGCCTGCCGCCAAGCGATGCTTCAGCCACCCGGAGGCCGCAGCCATCGCCTGGCGGCGATCATGCCTCCGGTGCCGTCTCCCGCCCCATTGCCTCGCTGAGCGCCGCCAGGGCGCCCGGCTCCAGCGCCCAGGTGCGGGCGTGGTGGCGGCAGAGGGCGCCGCGAAACCCCAGGTAGTCCGCACCGACGGGCGCGAGGACGGGAATGTCGGCCAGCTTGAGCGAGCCGGCCAGGCCGCTGAGCAGTCCCGGCTTTTTCGCCTGCGCCACGAACTGCGCCAGGCGCACCACCGGCTGATGGGCCAGCAGGCCGCCGCCGGTCTTGTCCGCCGTGTCGAGCATGACGCCCGTGAAATCCCGTTCGGCGAGGCGCCCGATCAGGCCGAAATCCGGCTCGCGGTCGGCAAACAGCACGGCCACCAGGCGGTGGCGGCTGGCGAGCGGCGCCAGCGCATCCAGGCAATCGGCCAGCGCGGGCGACGGGAACAGGCCGATCTTGACGAAGTCGACGCCGGTGGCGGCCATGGCGGCAACGGCGGCCGTCACCGCAGCCGGGGGCATGTCCGGGAAATCGCCGATGGTGGCGCTGACCGGGACGCGCCCGCCCACCGCCGCGACGATGGCGCGCACGGTGTCGTGCGGCAGCGCGCCGAGCGCGCCGGCATGCGGGTTCTTGGCATCGACGATGGCGGCGCCGGCGGCCAGCACCTGGCGCGCCTCGGCTGCATCGGTGATGCTGGCGAGCCAGGCGCTCATGCCGCTTCCCGGTGCGCCGCGATCTTCTCCCCGAGCCAGCCCCACGCCTCCAGCTCGCGCGGCCCGGCGGTCTTGCCGATGGCGACGGCGAGGTAGTCCATCTCCCGTTGCACCTTGTCGGCAGGCAGCATGTTCAGGCGGCTGACCAGGATGCAGGCTTCGATGACGGCGGCCTGGGCGCGATTGTGACCGGGAAACGGCGCATGGTTGCGGGCGATCAGTTCGCGGCACAGGAAGCGCGGCCGCAGCGGGTCTTCCTCGATGCGCACCACTTCCAGCTCGACGTGGCTGAGGGCGTTTTCCAGCCGGCCGCAGGCGATGCGTTCACATGGCACGAGCGGCCAGTCGCGCCGCCCGGTGAGGCAGCCGGCGAACACGCGCGTGTCGTCGGTGTGGCTCAGGGCGGCCAGGCCGGTGGCGCGCAGGTTGTCCAGGGTGCGCGAGGGATGAAACGGCGCCAGCACGACGAACCCGCCTTCGCGCCGGAAGCCCAGCGGGGCGATGTGGGTGGCGCCGTCGGGCGTGGCGCTGGTGAGGATGGCTTCGAAGATCAGGCTCACGATAATTCTCTCGTTGTATCGGCGCGTGTCGGCCCGGGGGCGCACTGCCGGCTTGCGTCCTCGGCCGGGCGCGGCTGCATGCAGCCCCAGGCCAGCTGTTCGTCCTGGCTGTAACGCTTGCCGAGCTGCCAGGCGATCTGGGCGCGGGCCAGTTCGACGCCCAGATAGAAGGCGTGGCCGCCGTCGTGTTCCAGCTTGAGATGCGGCCAGAGCTGGAATGGATCGGTGGCGGTATGCAGGCCGTCGCGGTTGTATATGTGCATGCCCGCCTGGCTGATCTGGATGCGGAAGCTGGGATCCTTCACCGCCGCGGCCATGGTGGCGATCTCGTCCGGGCCATAGGGAAACGGCTTGCGGTGGCGCAGCCCCAGGAGGTCGTCGGAAAAGTCGCGGGGCAGGCTTTGCGCCTCCCGGGCGGCGAACATGATGCGCCGGGCGGCATCGATCTCCCGCACCGCGCTCTTGCAATGGGGACTGACCTGGGTGGTGAGCAGGGCCCGGATGTCGAGCTCGGCCATGATCCCCAGCAGCAGGGCATGGATGCCGGCGGTGTCGGCGTCGGTAAGCTCGGAGACGTTGCCGGTGCCCATGAGGATTTCCGCCTGCGGCATGCGCCGGCGCAGTTCGTGGTAGCGCGCCAGCGACGACGCGAAGCCGAACGGCAGCGGGTCGAGGATGGGATCGGCGAGATAGGGCCTGCCGCGCGCCTCCAGCCGCTGCATGGCGCCGACCAGATCGTCGAGGTCGCCATGGCGGGCGGGGATCAGCACCGGGACGGAGGCGACCTCGTCGGCCAGGTGCAAGGTCTCGGAGCTGAGCGACAACAGGTAATCGGCGCCGGCGCGGCCGCCGCGCAACAGTTCGTCGGTGTCCAGCGAATCCACGCTGACCCGGTGGCCGGCGGCCTTGAGTGCGCGCACGGTCTCTTCCAGATGCGGGAACGGCGTCTGCGGCAGCCCGCCGATGTCGATCACGTCGGCGCCGTCGGCGGCATAGGCGGCGGCCTGGGCCAGGATGGCCTCGATGCCCATGCGCGGTGCGTCCACCAGTTCGGCAAACAGGACGACGTCGTGGCGCGAGAGGTCCGGCGCGCGGCGTTTGCGGCCGAAAAATCCGGGCAGGTCCATGAGTTCGTCGGGCCCGCGTTCGACGGGGATGCCGAAATGCGCAGACAGTGCGGCCAGGTCGCCGCGGCAGCGGCCGGGCAGCAGAATGCGGTCGGCCCGGCCGATGTCGGTGAGGCGGCGACGGATCATGTCGGCGGTCATCAAGGCCGCCACCTGCACGCCCGGCACCTGCACCTCCCAGGTGAAGCCGGCATCGCCCAGGTCGCCGAGCACGCGCCTGAGCTGCGATTCGGCCAGGCGGCCGGTCAGGAAAAGGATGTGTTCAGGCATGCCAGGCGCTGCTCGATCGCCGCCTTGAGCGCGGCGACGCTCTCCGTCACGAGGGTATCGGGAAAACACTTCAGGCGCCGCGTGTTTTCCAGATCGATGGGGCGCGGGTAGACCGTCACGGTACGGTCGGGTGCCTCGGTGATCATGGCCGGCTCGGTGTCGCAGGCGAACACGATGCTGGGAATGCGGCACTTGCCGGCCTGCGCATAGAGGTTGGTGACCAGCGTGTCGGAAATGCCGGCGACACATTTGGCCACGGTGTTGGAGGTGGCCGGGCCGATGATCAGCGTATGGTAGTGGCCGCTGTAGAGAAAGCCCACCGGCACGCTGCTGGCGGTGTGGTCCTGGTAGACGCGGTGTTTCCCGCGCAGCGATTTGAGCGGGATGCCGTACATGCTCAACACTTCGACGGCGGCCCGGGTCACGAACACGTCCACGTCCGGCAGCTGATCGATCAGCTCCAGGCATTCGCGCAGATAGTGGCCGGAGCCGGTCAGCCCCCAGGCGATGCGGGGTGTTTTCGGTTCAGTCATGATGCGGGCGGTGGCGCGAAAATCCCCACTGGCGGTCGGCTTCCTCGACGCCGACTTCCAGCAGCTGCACGCCGGCGGTCAGATTCTCGCGGCGCAGGGCCTGCACCAGCCGCTCGCCGATGTGGAAGGCAAGCAGTTCCGCCGTGACGTTGGCGATGGGCAGCACGACGCAGCCTTCCTTTTCCACCCAGAAGCGTTTGCCAAAGCTTTCCGCCTTGATCAGGCCGTCTTCCTCGGCCAGCTTCACCACCGGGCTGGTGCCGGGCAGGATGACGCGGTCGGAAAGCTCCTGGCAGATGCCGCGGGCCAGGCGGGTCAGGGCGACGAAATCCAGCACATAGCCCTCGCCGCTGTCGCCGCCGTGGGCCGCCACCCGGGCATGGAAGTTGTGGCCGTGCAGGTTTTCGCACACCGTGCCATAGGTGATGAAGTGGGCGGAGTTGAAGCCCAGGTCGGCAGGCTCGACCCAGGTGACGAAGGGCGCGGACGGCAATTCATTCCTCCTTGTTGATGCGGATATTGAGATTTTTCATCTTGCGGTACAGCGTGTTGCGGCTGATGTCGAGATGGCGGGCTGCCAGGGTGACGTTCCAGCGGAACTTCTCCAGGTTGTGCAGGATGGCGTCGCGCTCCGCCGTTTCCAGTGACGACAGGGGCGCCGCCTCCGTGGTGCATTCCGCGTGCTGCGCGCCCGGCGTCAGCCGGCTGATTTCCTCGAGCAGGTCGTAGACCGTGATCTCCTTGCCCTCGCGCATCGCCAGCGCGGTGCGCAGGACGTTGCGCAACTGCCGGATATTGCCCGGCCAGGAATAGGCCTCCAGCTGGCGCAGCGCCCCCTCGCTGAGAACGGCCTCTTCTCGGGCGCCGCACTCCATGGCAAGAACGTGGCGGATCAGCTCGCGCTTGTCCTGGCGCTCGCGCAGCGGCGGCAGGGTCAGCGTGATGCCTTGCAGGCGGTAATACAGGTCTTCGCGGAAGCGGCCTTCGGCAACCAGTTCCTTGAGGTTGCGGTGGGTGGCGCTGATCAGCTTGAGGTCCACCTTGATCGGGATTTCCCCGCCCAGCGGAATGACCTCGCGCTCTTCCAGCACGCGCAGCAGGCGGGCCTGCAACATGACCGGCATATCGCCGATCTCGTCCAGGAACAGCGTGCCGCCATTGGCCTGGAGTATCTTGCCGCGCCGTCCTTCGCGGTTGGCGCCGGTGAAGGCGCCCGACTTGTAGCCGAACAATTCGCTTTCGATCAGGGTTTCCGGAATCGACGCGCAGTTCACTGCGACGAAAGGCCGGTTCACGCCCGCGTGCGCGTAATGGATCGCCTGGGCAAAGATTTCCTTGCCGGTGCCGGTCTCGCCGGACAGCAGGATGGGAATGTCGTGGTCCTGTACGCGTTTGGCACAGCGCACGTTGTATTCCATGGTCGGATCGCCGAACTGCAACTCCTCCAGTTGCACGACCTTGGGGTTGCCCGGCACCGCGGCCGCAGGCGCGGCACGGCGCGCGGGCGCAGCCGCCGACGGGCCGTGGTGTTCCGGCGGGCGCATCAGGCCGAAGAAACGATTGCCTTGACGGGCTTCGTAGAGCGGAACCGGGTTGAGCCAGCTCAGGTTCTTGTGGCCGATCAACGCGGCCATGCCGGTATTGAACAGGTCGCGCAACTGCAGGCCGACCATGTCGGCCGGTTTTTTGTAGCCGAACTGGAACAGCGCACTGCGGTTGGCGGCGAGGATGCGGCCCTCCTCGTCCAGCGCCAGGACGCCTTCCCACAAGGTACCGATGAGTTCGGGGCGGCTATGGAAACGGAGCGCATACTGGTCGCGGAAACGGCACAGGAATGCGCGGTTCTCGATGATCTGCGCCGACATGTTGACCAGCACCAGCGTGTGCTGCTGCGCCATGTGGGAGAAACTGGAAGCATCCAGAACCGCGAGCAGGCCGCCCTCAGAGTCGAAAATGGGTGCAGCCGAACAGGTCAGGCCGATGTTGCGCGACAGGAAATGTTCGTTGTGGTGGACCAGGATCGGACGCTGCTCGATGGCGCAGGTGCCCATGCCATTGGTTCCCTGGTGGCGCTCGCTCCACAGGGCGCCCTCCACCATGCCGCACTCGGCGGCGGTCTTGGTGAACGTCGGGTCGCCCAGAAAATCCAGCACCACGCCTTCACGGTCGGTCAGCAGCACCGAGAAACCGGAACCCGCCAGCTGCTGGTAAAGCGTCGCCATTTCGCCCTGGGCAATGGCACGCAAGTGCTCCAGCGGCCCCTGGCGTTCCTTGAGTTCGCGACTGTCGAGAACCACGACCGGCTCATCCCTCACCGGATCGAGGCCAAAGTCGTGGGCGCATCGGTTCCATGAGCGGGCGATCGCCGGCACCACTTCCACCGGTTCCATCGCGCCACCCAACCCCACCACCGCGTTCACCTGACGGGCATGTTCCAAGATTTCTTGCCTCTCCATCACTCTCATCCTCTCGAAAGCAATATCCACGCCAAACCATCAAAACAACTCTGGATGTTTATTGTTCTTAAGGCGCAGCAGATCAAGGCTCCCTACCTTGGTATTGAATATACCCGAGCCGACGAAGGGTGCGGGACAAATTGTCACGTAATCGGGACACCCCGCATGACAGCGCCCGGCATTCCTTTTTTCGGGTACGGCGCACCCGGGCGGCAACCCCGGGCGCGGCGCCGGCATCCCGGTTTCTTCATGGCATGTCTCCTGCTTGACGCTTCCCATCTTCATGCCGCAAAGGAACGATATGTTGGAAGCGCTGCGCATTTCGCTGGTCTGGCTTGCCTTGTGCCTGGCTGGCCCGTCATCGGCAACGACGACGCTGGGGGGCGATTTCACGCTGCACACCACCAGGGGCGAGCCGGTTTCGCTGTCGTCCCTGCAGGGCAAGGTTGTGCTGCTGTATTTCGGCTTCACCTACTGCCCGGAGATGTGTCCCGCCGAACTGCTCCAGTTCCAGCAACTGCTCGTTCAGTTGCCGCCCGAGAAACGTCGCCTGGTGCAGCCCATTTTCATCAGCGTCGACCCGCAGCGCGACACCCCGGACGTACTCGATCCCTACATCAAGCACTTCGGCGGGGAAATCCTGGCCCTGACCGGTAGCGAACAGGAACTGCGCAAGGTGGCCGATCAGTACGGCGCCCAGTTTCGCTACGTGCCGACCGGGTCGGGCTACACCGTCGATCACACGGTCAACACCTACCTGATCGACACCGGCGGCAAGCTGGTGAAAATCATTCCCTACGGCACGCCCGGAGCGGAAGTGCTGAAACAGGTTTCCAGATTCCTGCCGTAATGGCCCCCTTTACAGAAAGCCACCCATGATTACTTGCGATACCGTCTGCGAAACCGAACTGCCCTGCCCCGCCGCGCGCCCGGGCGGCACGGCCGCCTCCATGCCCGATGTCCAGAACACGCCCGACGTGCGCCGGATCGCCATCGACAAGGTCGGCATCAAGGCCGTCCGCCATCCCGTCAAAGTCCTGGACAAGACCGGCGGCGTGCAGCACACCGTCGCCCTGTTCAACATGTACGTTTACCTGCCGCATCACTTCAAGGGCACCCACATGTCACGCTTCCTCGAGATCCTCAATGGCTACGAGCGGGAAATATCGGTGGCATCCTTCGAACACATGCTGCGCCAGATGGTGGAACGGCTGGAAGCCCGTTCCGGCCACGTCGAAATGAGCTTTCCCTACTTCATCAACAAGAAGGCACCGGTATCGGGCGTCGAGAGCCTGCTCGATTACGACGTGACCTTCATCGGCGAAATCCGCGACGGGCGCTACCTTCAGACCATGAAGGTCGTCATTCCGGTCACCAGCCTGTGCCCATGCTCCAAGCAGATTTCGCGCTACGGCGCGCACAACCAGCGCTCGCACGTGACCTTGACGGTGCGCACCAACGGTTTCATCTGGATCGAGGATGTCGTCCGCGTCGCCGAGGACAACGCGTCGAGCCAGCTCTACGGCCTGCTCAAGCGGCCGGACGAGAAGTACGTCACCGAACACGCCTACGACAATCCCAAATTCGTCGAAGACATGGTGCGTGATGTGGCGGCGGCGCTGGATGCGGATAGGCGCATCGATTCGTACGTAGTCGAGTCGGAGAACTTCGAGTCCATCCACAACCACTCGGCCTACGCCTTGATCGAACGCAACAAGGCTGCGGCAGCCTGAAACGCACGGCCCGCGCCGACGCGTTGGGAGACAGGCGCCCAATTCGGGCCCGGGCGGGAAGTCTGGAGGAAGCTGCCGGAGCAGATACAGCAATGCCGTCGGCATTGCGCTACGGCCAGCCATTCGACGCCGGCATCCGTATGCTGCAAACGGAAATAGGCCGGCACTTGGCAACTGGCGGAGAGGGGGGGATTCGAACCCCCGTCAGGATATTATCCTGAACACGCTTTCCAGGCGTGCGACTTAAACCACTCATCCACCTCTCCGGGAGCCGCGCATCATACCGGAAGCCCCCGCGCGCAGCAAATCGAAATGCGCCGTACCTCGCCCAGGCAGCGGCGATGAAAAAATACTGTCTCCCTATTGAATCCGCCTAGTTCGGCCCCACTTACCCGCGAGAACAATTGGGAGCCCAGATATGCAGGACGACATCAAGATCAATGCGGAAGCGGCCGAAAGCCATCCCGCCAAGGAAATCATGCCCAGCCCGGAGGAGCTGCTGAAGGCAGCCGAGCTGCAGGCGGCCGAGCATCACGACGCCTGGCTGCGCGCCAAGGCGGAGACCGAGAACATGCGCCGCCGCGCGGCAGAAGACGTCGACAAGGCGCGCAAGTTCGCGGTGGAAAGCTTCGCCGGCGAACTGCTGGCGGTGAAGGACAGCCTGGAAGCTGCGCTGGCGGCCGACTCGCCCAACGTGGAGAACATGAAGGACGGCGTCGAGCTGACCCTGAAGCAGCTGGTTGCGGTATTTGGAAAGTTCAACTTGCACGACATCGATCCGATGGGCGAGAAGTTCGATCCGCATCTGCATCAAGCGATCCAGGTGGTCGAGTCCGAGCAGCCCGCCAATACGGTCGTCACCGTGCTGCAGAAAGGCTACCGCCTGCACGAGCGCACCCTGCGGCCGGCGCTGGTGATGGTGGCCAAAGGCAAGGATTGAGCCGGTCTGGCTGGCCTCCGCCTTGAAATGGGCGCCATCCCCCCCACATTCAAATCAATTAGAACTTTTTTAGAAGGAACGCATCATGGGACGCATTATTGGCATTGACCTGGGTACCACCAACTCCTGCGTGGCGGTGATGGAAAACGGCACGCCGAAGGTGATCGAAAACGCCGAAGGCGCGCGCACCACGCCGTCCGTCGTGGCCTACACCGAAGACGGCGAAATCCTGGTCGGCGCGCCGGCCAAGCGCCAGGCGGTCACCAACCCGAAGAACACCCTGTTCGCGGTGAAGCGCCTGATCGGCCGCCGCTTCGAGGAGAAGGAAGTGCAGAAGGACATCGGCCTGATGCCCTACAAGATCGTCAAGGCCGACAACGGTGATGCCTGGGTCGAGGTGCGCGACAAGAAGATGGCCGCCCAGCAGGTGTCGGCCGAGACCCTGCGCAAGATGAAGAAGACCGCCGAGGACTACCTCGGCGAGGAAGTCACCGAAGCCGTCATCACGGTGCCGGCCTACTTCAACGACAGCCAGCGCCAGGCCACCAAGGACGCCGGCCGCATCGCCGGCCTGGAAGTCAAGCGCATCATCAACGAGCCGACCGCGGCCGCCCTCGCCTTCGGCATGGACAAGAAGGAAGGCGACCGCAAGATCGCCGTCTATGACCTCGGCGGCGGCACCTTCGACATTTCGATCATCGAGATCGCCGAGATGGACGGCGAGCACCAGTTCGAAGTGCTGTCGACCAACGGCGACACCTTCCTCGGCGGCGAGGATTTCGACCAGCGCCTGATCGACTACATCGCGGAGGAATTCAAGAAGGAACAGGGCGTCGACCTGAAGAAGGACGTGCTCGCGCTGCAGCGCCTGAAGGAAGCCGCCGAGAAGGCCAAGATCGAGCTACCATCGAGCCGTGCAAGATGGCGCTGAAGGACGCCGGCCTCTCCACCTCGCAGATCGACGACGTCATCCTGGTCGGCGGCCAGACCCGCATGCCCAAGGTGATGGATGTGGTGAAGGACTTCTTCGGCAAGGAGCCGCGCCGCGACGTCAACCCTGACGAGGCCGTGGCCGTGGGCGCCGCGATCCAGGGCGGCGTGCTGCAGGGCGAGGTGAAGGATGTGCTGCTGCTCGACGTGACGCCTCTCTCGCTGGGCATCGAGACCCTGGGCGGCGTGATGACCAAGCTGATCCCGAAGAACACCACCATCCCGACCAAGGCCAGCCAGGTGTTCTCCACCGCCGACGACAACCAGAGCGCGGTGACGGTGCACGTGCTGCAGGGCGAGCGCGAGATGGCGTCGGGCAACAAGAGCCTCGGCCAGTTCAACCTGTCCGACATTCCGCCCGCGCCGCGCGGCATGCCGCAGATCGAGGTCACCTTCGACATCGACGCCAACGGCATCCTGCACGTGTCGGCCAAGGACAAGGCCACCGGCAAGGAAAACACCATCCGCATCCAGGCCAGCTCCGGCCTCTCCGAGGAGGAGATCCAGCGCATGGTGAAGGACGCCGAAGCCAACGCTGCCGAGGACCACAAGGCGCTCGAACTGGCCACCGCCCGCAACGCGGCGGACAGCATGGTCCATTCGGTGAAGAAGTCGCTGGCCGAATACGGCGACAAGGTGTCGGCCGACGAAAAGGCGGCGATCGAAACCGCGCTGAAGGAGTGCGAAGACGCCGTGCGCGAAAGCGACAAGGATGCCATCGAAGCCAAGACCAATGCGCTCGCCACCGCCAGCCACAAGCTTGCCGAGCAGATGTACAAAACCGAGCAGGCCCAGGCGCAGCCGGGCGAGGCCGCCAGCAGCGGTGCCGGTGCGGCGGACGACAACGTGGTCGATGCCGAATTTGAGGAAGTGAAGGACAAGTAAGAGGTCTGGGGTCGGGCTTCAGGGGTCAGGGAGAGCCGTGCCATGCGCGGCTTTTCCTTTTTCCGCTGAATTCCGATCCCGCCTTGCTCCCTGAATCCCGACCCCTGAATCCCGACCCCTGCCATGAGCAAACGCGACTACTACGAAGTCCTCGGCGTCACCAAGAACGCCTCGGATGAAGAAATCAAGAAGGCCTACCGCAAGCTGGCCATGAAGCATCACCCCGACCGCAACCCGGACGACAAGGGCGCGGAGGAGAAATTCAAGGAAGCCAAGCTGGCCTATGAAATCCTGTCCGACTCGGACAAGCGCGCCGCGTACGACCAGTTCGGCCACGCCGGGATCGACCAGCAGGGCGGCATGGGCGGCGGCTTCGGCGGCGGCGGATTTTCCGATGCCTTCTCCGACATCTTCGGCGATATTTTTGGCGGCGGCGGTGGCGGCGGCAGCCGCCGCGACCGCGTGTATCGCGGTGCCGACCTGCGCTACAACCTGGAAATCGGGCTGGAAGAGGCCGCGCACGGCACCGAAACCAAGATCCGCATTCCGACCCTGGAAGAATGCGGCGTGTGCCACGGCAGCGGCGCCAAGCCCGGCACCCAGCCGACCACCTGCACCACCTGCGGCGGCCACGGCCAGGTCCGCATCCAGCAAGGCTTTTTCTCGGTACAGCAGACCTGTCCGCGCTGCGGCGGCACCGGCAAGATGGTGGCCGACCCCTGCACCGCCTGCCATGGCGAAGGCCGCGTCAAGAAGCACAAGACGCTGTCGGTCAAGATTCCCGCCGGGGTCGACAGCGGCGACCGCATCCGTCTCGCCGGCGAAGGCGAAGCCGGCGTCAACGGCGGTCCGCCGGGCGATCTCTATGTGGTGATCCACCTCAAGGATCACCCGGTATTCAAGCGCGACGGCGACGACCTGCATTGCGAGATGCCGATCAGCTTTGCCACCGCCGCGCTCGGCGGCGAAGTCGAAATCCCCACCCTGGACGGCCACGCCAAGATCAAGATTCCGGCCGAAACGCAGTCGGGCAAGGTGTTCCGCCTGCGCGGCAAGGGCATCAAGGGCGTGCGCAGCCACGCGCCGGGCGACCTGCTGTGCCACATGCTGGTGGAGACGCCGGTGAACCTGTCCGAGCGTCAGAAGGAACTGCTGCGCGAGTTCGAGGCATTAAGCCCCGGGCGCAACAACAATCCGCGCGCGCAGTCGTTCATGGACAAGGTGAAGTCCTTCTTCAGTCAGTAAGCGGCGAGCCGCACGGCCGTGCGGTTTCAGTCCGGCCGCGCAGCGGCAAACAGCCGGAAGAAATTCTGCGTGGTGGCGTCACCCACCGCTTCGGCGCTGATGCCGCGCACCCGCCCGATTTCCTCCGCCACGTGCTTGACGAAGCCCGGCTGGTTGATCTGCCCGCGATGCGGCACCGGCGCCAGGTACGGCGCGTCGGTCTCGATCAGCATGCGCTCCAGCGGGATGGCCGCCGCCACCTCGCGCAGCGCGGCGGCATTCTTGAAGGTGACGATGCCGGAAAACGAAATGTAGAACCCCAGCTCGATGGCGGCTTCCGCCACCGTCAGGCTTTCGGTGAAGCAGTGCATCACCCCGCCCGCCTCGCCCGCCCGCTCCTCGCGCATGATGCGCAGGGTGTCGTCGGCCGCGGCGCGGGTGTGGATGACCAAGGGTTTACGACAGGCCCGCGCCGCACGGATATGGGTACGGAAGCGCTCGCGCTGCCATTCGAGGTCGCCACTCAGCCTGAAATAATCCAGCCCGGTCTCGCCGATCGCCACCACCCTGGGGTGATCGGCCAGCGCAACCAGCTCCGCCGTCGTCGGCTCGGTGCAGTCCTCGTGGTCGGGGTGCACGCCGACCGAGGCATACACATTCGGATGCGCCTCGGCGAGCGCGCGGATTTCCGGGAATTTTTCCAGCTCCACGCCGATGCATAGCGCATGGCTGACCTGGTTGGCCGCCATGAGGTCGAATATCTCGGGCAGCTTGCCGGCGAGGTCGGGAAAATTGATGTGGCAGTGGGAATCGATGTACATGGATCAGAGACAAGGTTCAAGTTACAAGATGCAAGATTCTTGAAGGCGCGCAGCGCCGCTCTTGTCACTTGGATCTTGTACCTGTCCTACATGGTGTGGGTCGGACGCGCCGATTTTAACGAACCGCCGAGCAAACCTTCAATCTTGTTTTGTGCCGCCTTGCCGCTTTCGTTGGGCGCAAACTGCACCCCGACGCCCTGGGTGCGGCTGCCATGGGCGCCGGCGGGCGTCACCCATACCACCTTGCCCGATACCGGCAGCTTGGCGGGGTCTTCCATCAGGGTCAGCAGCATGAACACTTCCTCGCCCATCTTGTAGCTTTTGTTGGTGGGGATGAACAGCCCGCCGCCCTTGATAAAGGGCATGTACGCCGCAAACAAGGCGGACTTTTCCTTGATCGACAGAGAAAGCACGCCGGGGCGTACTTGTCCTGCAGGGTCATTGGCTACTGCTTTCATGGTCGACTCTCTTCAATCAAATAGGTGCCGGTACCGAATCAGCCAGGCTTGCAGCTGCACCGCCCGATTAAGCGGATGGGCGAGGATCCTGCCTTCGTTCGCCTGCATTTTGGCAAGCGCCAGCAGCTTCCCCAGATCGGCCTGCGCCCCCAGGCGCGTCAATGCATCGGAAAAATCGCGGTTGAACTGCACGCTGCCCTGCAACTTGACCGCCAGCAAATCGCCCAGCCATTTATATACCACGGCATGCCAGGTCTGCGGTTTGACCGCCTTCCAGCGTTCGCCCAGCGTCGCCGGGTCGAGTTGCCCGGGGCGCGCCAGGCCTTCCAGTACGCTGCGCCGCTCATCCAGCTCGACGCCCCCGGCCCAGTTCAACGCATCCAGCGGCGCACCGCCGGACAAAGCCAGCAAGGTCGCCGCATCCTCCAGCTGCTGGCCGGCCAGCCACTGCATCGCGATTTCAGTCGCCGGCAGGC
This sequence comes from Thiobacillus sp. 65-1059, assembly GCA_001897675.1. Taxonomy (GTDB): domain Bacteria; phylum Pseudomonadota; class Gammaproteobacteria; order Burkholderiales; family Thiobacillaceae; genus Thiobacillus. Next base: position 74,018 of record MKUE01000123.1, read on the forward strand.
CGAGATCCAGCCGGGTGCAGCGGCTGCGGATGGTCGGCAACAGGCGCCGGGGCTGATCCGACACCAGCACGAACACCGTATTTAACGGCGGTTCCTCGAGCACCTTTAACAGTGCGTTGGCCGCCGCCAGATTGAGGCTGTCCGCCGGGTTGACCAGCACCACGCGCAAGCCCGCGCGGTAGGTGGAAAGCTGGACGAAATCGACCGCTTCGCGCGCCTGCTCGACCTCGATGGCGGTAGCCATCCTGGTTTCGCCTTCCTTGCCGGTTTTTTCCTGCAGGGTGAGCAGGCGAAAGTCCGGATGCGTGCCGCTGTCGAACCAATGGCAGGCCGGGCAGCCGCCGCATGCCGCGCCGTCCGGCAACGGCGCTTCGCACAGCAAGGCCCGCGCCCACTCCTGCGCCAGCGCGCCCTTGCCCACTCCGCGCGGGCCGGCCAGCAACAACGCCTGTGCCGGACGCCCGCGGGTCGCCAGCAGGCGCTGCCACGCCGGCGCCAGCCAGGGATACGGTGCGCTCACACCAACTCCCGCAGCAGCCGGCCGATTTCCGACTGCAACTCGGCGATGCCGTGACGCGCATCGAGCACGCGAATGCGCGCCGGCTCGGCATGCGCGCGGTCGAGATAGGCTTTGCGCACGCGGCTGAAGAAGCTGTCGGCCTCGCGCTCGAAACGGTCGGCGCTGCGCGCGGCCGAGCGGCGCGCCTCCGCCACTTCCGGCGGGACGTCGAACAGCAGCGTGAGATCGGGCGCAAAACCGCGCTGCACCCAGGCTTCCAGCGCGGCGATGCGCTCGACCGCGATGCCGCGCCCGCCGCACTGATAGGCGTAGCTGGCATCGGTGAAGCGGTCGGACACCACCCACGCGCCGCGCGCCAGCGCCGGCCGGATCAATCCGGCCAGGTGCTCCTGGCGCGCGGCGAACATCAGCAACAGCTCGGTATCGGCATCCATCTCACGATGCAGCAGCAGCTCGCGCAAGGTTTCGCCCAGCGGCGTGCCGCCCGGCTCGCGGGTGACCACCACTTCCCTGCCCTGCCGGCGCAGCCAGTCGGCGACAAATCCCAGGTGGGTGCTTTTGCCGGCGCCGTCGACGCCTTCGAGGGTGATGAATTTGCCGGGTGTCGTCATCGCTGGTAGCGGTTCACCGCGCGGTTGTGGGCATCGAGGTTGCTGGAAAACACATGGGTGCCGTCGCCGCGCGCGACGAAATACAGCGCATCGGTCTTCGCTGGGTTGAGCGCGGCCTGGATCGCCGCCGCGCTCGGCATCGCAATCGGCGTCGGCGGCAGCCCTGCACGCGTATAGGTGTTGTACGGCGTGTCGCGCTGCAGATCGACCTTGCGCAGGTTGCCGTCGAAGCCTTCGCCCAGCCCGTAGATCACGGTGGGATCGGTCTGCAGGCGCATCCCCAGCCGGAGCCGGTTGAGGAACACGCCGGCGATCTGCGGGCGCTCGAATGCCGCGCCGGTTTCCTTTTCCACGATCGACGCCATGATGAGCGCCTCATACGGCGTGCGGTAAGGCAGGCCGGCGGCACGGGTTTCCCAGGCCGCCAGGAGTTTTTCGTGTTGCAGGCGGTAGGCGCGGCGCAGCACGCCGAGGTCGGAGGTATGCGGCGCGTAGAAATAGGTGTCGGGAAACAGCAGGCCTTCCGGGTGGCTTTCCTGCGCGCCGATCGCCTGCAGCAACTCGGCATCGCTCATGCCTGCACTGTCGTTTTTCAGCAGCGGCTGCGCGGCAAGCGCGGCGCGCACCTCGCGCCAGTTCCAGCCTTCGATGAACTGCACGATCGCCTGCGATACCTCGCCGCGCTGGATCTTGGCATACAGCTCCAGCGGCGTGAGCGGCCGGTCGAGCCTATACACCCCCACCTTGAGCGTGCCGGCCTTGCCCAGCACGCGCCCGAGCAGCCAGAACAGCTGCGCATTGCCGATCACGCCTTCGCGTTCGAGCATCGCGCTCAGGCTCCGCAGATGGGTGCCAGGCACCACGTTGATGGTTTTCGGCAACGGCTCGATACGCAAAGGCTGGTTGGCATACCATGCCAGCCCGCCTGCCGCCGCCAGCACAGCCAGGCCGGCAAACAGGGCCAATCGCTTAATCCACGTCTTCATACAAGGCAGTTTTCAGAATATCGGTCCAGCCCGCCGGCGGCCAGGTCGCAGCATCCAGGCGGGCCACGCGGCGCACGCCGATGACGCTGTTGCAGATCATCACTTCATCGGCTGCGAGTATAGCGGCTGGCATCAAGCGGCCGACATGGATGCGGATGCCGCGGCGTGCCGCGGCGCGCAGCAGGCGCGTCCTGGCAACGCCGGCCACCCCGCATTCGCTCACGTCCGGGGTGTACAGTTCGCCGCCCTGCACCGCCAGCAGATTGCTCGCTACGCCACCGATCACCGCGCCGGTGTCGTCGCACAGCAGCCCCTCCGCAATCGCCGGGTCATCCCACTCGGCCCGCGCCAGCACGTTCTCCAGCCGGTTCAGGTGCTTGATTCCTGCCAGCCGCGGCTGCCGCGCCAGACGCAGCCTGCACCAGCGCGCAGCGACGTCGTCCGGCGCATCGGCCTGCGCATGAGCAGGCAGGGGCGCAGACAGCACGATGCGGGTGACGGCCTGCCCCTGCGGCGGCGCATAACCGCGCGCGCCGGCGCCGCGGGTGAGGATAATCTTGGCCACGCCTTCCCCGGCCGCGGCCACCCGGCAAACCTCGGCGCGCAAGCCGGCCTCGCCGGGGCAATCCAGCATCAGCGCCGCACAGTCGGCCGCCAGCTTGGCGTAATGATCGCGCCACCATAGCGGCTGGCCGGCGTAGGTGCGCAAGGTGCGGAATACGCCGTCGCCGTAGGCCAGGCCGCGGTCGCGCGCGTCCACGGCGTCAGCCGGGCGGCCGTTGACGAGTATCATGCGATCCCCAGCGCGCGCAGCAGGCCGCATGCCTTGGCGCGCGTTTCATCGAGCTCGCGCGCGGCGATCGAATCGGCCACGATGCCGGCACCGGCGCGGAAACCCAGTTCGCGTCCGCGCAGCAGGAAGCTGCGGATCAGGATGTTGAAATCGAAGCTGCCGTCGCGGTTGATGTAGCCGAGGCTGCCGGTGTAGCTGCGCCGCGGCGCCTGTTCGAGCTCACGAATGATCTGCATGGTGCGCACCTTGGGACAGCCGGTAATGGTGCCGCCGGGAAACATCGCGCGCAAGGCGTCGTATACGCTCGTACCGGCGCGCAGTCGTCCGCAGACGGTCGACTCGATGTGATGCACGTGGCGGTAGCTGGCGATTTCCATCAGGGCCGGCACCTTCACGCTGCCCGCATCGCACACCCGCCCGAGATCGTTGCGCTCCAGGTCGACCAGCATGACGTGTTCGGCGCGCTCCTTGGGATGCGCCTGCAGGCGCGCGCGCAGCGCGGCGTCTTCCGCCGCATCCCCGCTTCTCGGATGCGTGCCGGCAATCGGCCGGGTTTGCAGCATCCCGTCGCGGCCGAGGCGAACCAGGCGTTCGGGCGACGAACTCACGATCGCCCATTCATCCATCTGCAGCAGCGCCGAAAACGGCGCCGGATTACGCTGCATCAGCCGGGCGAACAGCGCTGCCGCGGAAACCGGCGCGGCGAATTTGGCCTGCCAGCCGCGCGACAGATTGACCTGAAACACGTCGCCCGCGCGAATGTAATCCTGGATGCGCGCAACGCCGGCGACAAACGCGTCGGGGGCGTCCTCATGCAGGGCGTGCAATTCGGGCAGCGCCGCGATGGGCGGCGGCAGCGCAGCCAGATCGCGCTGCATGCCGTCGAGCAGCTCTGCCTGCCCGGCTTCGGCCATCAGGACGCAACGCCGCTTCGCGCGGTCGAACAGGATCGCCGCGGGAATGCGCACCAGCCAGGCAAGGGGGAAATCGGCATCGTCCCCGCCCCACCCCACGCTGGGTTCGAGCAGGCCGCCCAGTTCATACGCAAACGCGCACAGCCAGCCGCCGCTGAAAGGCAGGCCGTGATCGTCCTGCCGCGGGCCGGGCCGCAACTGCATCGCTGGATGCCCCTGCAGCTCGCGCAGCGCATCGGCGGCGTCGATCCGCACGACCTCCTGCGGGAACGCAAACAGCACGTCCCAGCCAGTGTCGCCGCTGCTCAGGAACAGGCCGGGATAACGCTGCGGATCGGACGCCTGAAGCCCGGCCAGATCAGGCCGTTGCGGCCATTCCCGGATCTCGGGCGTGCTCGGGCGATCCGCGGAGAAATTCAAACGCGCTTGAAAACCAGCGAACCGTTGGTGCCGCCGAACCCGAAGTTGTTCTTCAGCGCGAAGTCGATCTTCAGGTCACGCGCGGTGTTGGCGCAGTAATCGAGGTCGCACTCCGGGTCCTGCGAAAAGATGTTGATGGTGGGAGGCGACACCTGATGGTGCACCGCCAGCACGCTGAACACCGACTCGACGCCGCCGGCGCCGCCCAGCAGGTGGCCGGTCATCGACTTGGTCGAGTTGACCACCAGCTTGTAGGCGGCATCGCCCAGCGCAAGCTTGATCGCATCGGTTTCGTTCTTGTCGCCCAGCGGCGTCGAGGTGCCGTGCGCGTTGATGTAATTCAACTGTTCGGGATTCACCCCGGCGTCGCGCATCGCGTTCAGCATCGCACGCCTGGGGCCGTCGGTGCTCGGCGCCGTCATGTGGTAGGCGTCGCCGCTCATGCCGAAACCCGCCACTTCGGCGTAGATTTTGGCACCGCGCGCCTTGGCGTGCTCGTATTCCTCGAGCACCAGCACGCCGGCGCCCTCGCCCAGCACGAAGCCGTCGCGATCCTTGTCCCACGGACGGCTGGCGGTGGCCGGATCGTCGTTGCGGGTGGACAGCGCGCGTGCAGACGCGAAACCGCCCACGCCCAGCGGCGAAGTCGCGCACTCGGCGCCGCCGGCGATCATCACGTCCGCATCGCCATGCTCGATCATGCGGGCGGACAGGCCAATCGCGTGCAGGCCGGTGGTGCAGGCGGTGACGACCGCCAGGTTGGGGCCCTTCACGCCATACAGGATCGAAAGGTTGCCGGAAATCATGTTGATGATGGAACCCGGAATGAAGAAGGGGGAGATCTTGCGTGGCCCCGATTCCATCAGCAGGCTGTGGGTCTCCTCGATCAGCGGCAGACCGCCGATGCCGGAGCCGATATTGATGCCGATGCGCTCGGCATTGGCTTCGGTGACCTCGATGCCCGAATCGCGGATCGCCTGGATGCCGGCGGCCATGCCGAACTGGATGAAGACATCCATGCGGCGCGCTTCCTTGGGGTTGAGATATTGCTCAACGTCAAAGTTCTTGACCTCGCCCGCCATATGCGACGCGAACGGCGAAGGGTCGAAGCGGGTGATCCGGGCGATTCCGGTACGGCCGGCAACCAGGTTGTCCCAGGCTTCCGGTATGGTGTTGCCGACCGGGGAGACGATCCCCAGGCCGGTTACGACGACGCGACGTTTGGACAAAAGTCAGTCCTTTTTATCGATCCGGCACGACACGGTGTACGCCGAATCATTGAACATTGAAAAGCGCACTATCGGACGGCCAGCGGGCATTGAACGCACGCGCAGCTTCGCGCATGGCCGGGCCGGCCCGATAGCCGGGTGAACGATCAACTGGAATGGCTGTTGACGTAATCGATCGCCTGCTGGACGGTGGTGATCTTTTCCGCGTCTTCGTCAGGGATTTCGCAGCCGAACTCTTCTTCCAGCGCCATCACCAGTTCAACCGTATCGAGCGAGTCGGCGCCGAGGTCGCCGACGAAGGAAGACTCGTTCTTGATGTCCGCCTCGTTGACGCCCAGTTGCTCGGCGACGACTTTAATTACACGCTGTACGTTATCCATTACTGATCCTCTCTTGAAAAAGGGTCCCAATGAAATTGAGACCCGGAAAAATGAAGCCCGGCGATTTTACCAAACTTTCCGTGACGGTCACGCCATGTACATGCCGCCGTTGACGTGCAGGGTGGTGCCCGATATGTAGCCGGCGGCAGGCGAGGCCAGGAAAGCGACGGCCTGCGCGATGTCTTCCGCAGCACCCAGCCTGCCCAGCGGAATGTGCGCCAGCAGCGCCTGCCGCTGCGCATCCGGCAGCGCGCGCGTCATGTCGGTGTCGATGAAGCCCGGCGCCACGCAGTTGACGGTGATGTTGCGGCTGCCGACTTCGCGCGCCAGCGACTTGGTGAAGCCCATGATGCCGGCCTTGGCCGCGCTGTAGTTGGTCTGCCCGGCGTTGCCCATCGCGCCCACCACCGAGGCGATGGAGATGATGCGGCCGCTGCGCGCCTTCATCATCGCGCGCAGCACCGCGCGCGACAGGCGG
>MKUE01000124.1 GCA_001897675.1 Thiobacillus sp. 65-1059
CAGGCTCATGACGGCATGGCGATCGAGGGTGGCCACGAACAGCAGGCCATCGAGGCTGCGATTGAGCGCGCCGCCCACTACGGCCGCCAGGATGAGCCCGGGCGCGGCCTGCAACAGGATCTGCCCGGGCAACTTGCGCGGCCGATCGAGGGCGGCCAGCGCCAAGCCCGCGCACAGCAGGGAAAACGCGGCGAGGGGGGACATCTGCCAAGGCCAGGGCAAGCCGCGTCCGTCGACATTGAGCGCAATGCGCCAGAAACCGTCGGTCGGCATCCAGGCAAAAAAATATTGCCCGAGTACTGCCGCACCGATCGCTGCGATGAGCCCGCCCAGCCCAGGCCGGAGACGCGGCAGGAGCAAGGCCATACCCGCCAGCAGCAGCGCGACGGAAGTATTCAGCCCCATTCCTGCCAGGATCGGTACGTGCGTGCGGACCACATCCGGCGCCGACCAGATGCCGGCAAAAACCGCCGCCATGGCAATGGCGAGCGCCATCCCCGCCATCCGGCGGACGGCGGCGCAGGCGCGGCAAGGAGCGGGTTCGGTCGGGTGGAGGGGGATATCGCTCAAGGTACGACTATTCGCATGATTATTTTCACGGTTCGGGCCAAACCTTGCCCGCTTCGAAACTGTAGCGCCGCCGCAATCCTCTTGTCGCGTATCATCCAGCTATTCACTGCGGCCTATCCCATACAAGCTTTTCCAGCCGCATCTTAACTACATTTCGTTCGCATCTGGGTGCAATCACCGGCTGGAGCCTGCGATTCTTGCATGGAAGACTCGGTATAACCGTTTGTTTTAACTGGACAACATCTTGCTGGACAAGGCAATAGACAAGCATACGCCGATGATGCAGCAGTACCTGGGCATCAAGGCGCAGCATCCCGACATGCTGCTGTTCTACCGCATGGGCGATTTTTACGAGCTGTTTTTCGACGACGCCGAAAAAGCCGCGCGACTGTTGAACATCACGCTCACCACACGCGGCGCTTCGGCCGGCACGCCGATCAAGATGGCCGGCGTGCCCTACCACAGCGCCGAGCAGTACCTGGCGCGGCTGCTGAAGCTGGGCGAATCGGTGGCGATCGCCGAGCAGGTGGGCGACCCCGCCGCCAGCAAGGGGCCGGTGGAACGGCAGGTATCGCGCATCGTGACGCCGGGCACCCTGACGGATTCGGGCCTGCTGGACGAGACGCGCGACACGCTGATTCTGGCGCTCGCCCCCGGCATGGTTGATACAGCGAGGCTCGGCGTCGCCTGGCTCAACCTTGCCGCCGGGCGCTTCCATGTCAGCGAGATCAGCCCGGCTGCCCTGTCCGCCCTGCTGGCGCGAGTGCGGCCGGCGGAAATCCTCGCGCCCGACGATTTCATGCTTGAGGGCGCCCCTTGCGCGGTGCGCCGGCTGGCGCCGTGGCAGTTCGACGCGGCGGCTGCGCAAACCCGGCTGGCGCAGCAGTTCGGCAGCCGCGATCTGGCCGGCTTCGGCGTGGCCGGCCTGCCCCTGGCCATCGCCGCCGCGGGCGCCCTGCTCGACTACATCCAGACCACCCAGCGCACCGCGTTGCCGCATATCCAGGCGATTCGCGCCGAGCGCGACAGCGATTACGTACAGCTCGACGCCGCCACCCGGCGCAACCTGGAACTCACCGAAACGCTGCGCGGCGAAGCGGCGCCCACCCTGCTGTCGGTGCTCGACACCACCGCCACCGGCATGGGCACGCGGCTGCTGCGGCACTGGCTGCACCACCCGCTGCGCGACCGTGAAATACTGGCTCGGCGGCGCGACGCCATCGGCGTGCTGGCCGGGCTGCCGGAAGCCGCTGTTTCCCTCACCCGGCTGCTGAAAGGCTGCGCCGACGTCGAACGCATCAGCGGCCGCATCGCGTTGAAGAACGCACGTCCGCGCGACCTGTCCGGCCTGCGCGACACCCTGGCGCTCTTGCCCGAACTCGCCGCCGCGCTGCCCGGCGACCATGCGCGCCTGTCGGCGCTGCAGGCGGCGCTCGCCGCGCGTCCCGACCTGCATGTCCTGCTCGCCCGCGCCGTGCAGCCAGAGCCCGCCAGCGTGCTGCGCGAAGGCGGCGTCATCGCCGACGGCTACGACGCCGAACTCGACGAGTTGCGCGCGCTGACGCGCGACGCCGGCGCCTTCCTGCTGGAACTGGAAAAACGCGAGCGCGAACGCTCCGGCATCGCCACCCTCAAGGTCGAATACAACAAGGTGCACGGCTTCTACATCGAAGTCAGCCGCGCGCAGTCGGACAAGGTTCCCGACGACTACCGCCGCCGCCAGACGCTGAAAAACGCCGAACGCTACATCACGCCGGAACTGAAAGCCTTCGAGGACAAGGCGCTGTCGGCGCAGGACCGCGCGCTGGCGCGCGAAAAGGCGCTGTTCGACGCGCTGCTGGAATCGCTGACGCCGTACCTGCCGGACCTGCTTGCGATTGCCGCGGCGCTCGCCGAAGTCGACGTGCTGGCGAGCCAGGCCGAGCGCGCCGGTGCACTCAGGCTGTGCGCGCCCGACTACAGCGAGGAGCCCGGCATCGTCATCCGCGGCGGCCGCCATCCGGTAGTCGAGGCGCAGGTCGAGCACTTCATCCCCAACGACACCGCACTCAACCGCAGCCGCCAGATGCTCTTGATCACCGGCCCCAACATGGGCGGCAAATCGACCTACATGCGGCAGGTGGCACTGGTGACGCTCTTGGCCTGCTGCGGCCTGTGGGTGCCCGCCAGTTCAGCGAAAATCGGCGACATCGACCAGATCTTCACCCGCATCGGCGCGTCCGACGATCTCGCCGGCGGCCGTTCGACCTTCATGGTCGAGATGACCGAAACCGCGCACATCCTGCACAACGCCAGCGCCAACAGCCTGGTGCTGCTGGACGAGATCGGCCGCGGCACCTCCACCTTCGACGGTCTGGCGCTGGCGTGGGCGGTGGCGCGCCATCTGGTCGCCGCCACCCGCGCCTTTACCCTGTTCGCCACCCACTATTTCGAGCTGACCCAGCTCGCCAACGAGTTCAAGCAGCTCGCCAACGTCCATCTCGACGCCAAGGAGCACGGCGCCGGCCTGGTGTTCCTGCACGCGGTGGAGGAAGGGCCGGCCTCGCAGAGCTACGGCATCCAGGTGGCACGGCTGGCCGGGGTGCCGAGCCCGGTCATCGTTGCCGCGCGGCGCCATCTGCGCGAACTCGAGGACGCGCAGCTGCAGCCCGGCCCGCAGGGCGACCTGTTCGCCGCCCACCTGCCCAACGACGAAGCGCCGCCGCATCCCGCGCTCGACCAGCTGCGCGAGCTCGACCCCGACACCTTGACGCCGAAGGCGGCGCTCGACATGCTCTACGCCCTGAAAGCGCTAACCAGCACCACGCCATGAAAACGCTGCGCCTGGATACCGCCGAACTCGGCCTCGATTTCAACGCATCCCTGAAATTGGCAACGACCATCGCCCAGCGGCAGTTGGGCGACGACGCCATGTTGTTGAGCTGGTACGACCGCGAACGCGATCTCGAATCCCCGGCCGGAGTGAGCGAATGCCACGAGGGCTGCGCGACAAAAGGGTCGTGGGACTATGCGAAGAACCGCGGGGCGCGGCTGGCGGTGGAATTCGATTCCGGGCGCTGCTTCTTCTGTTTTCTTTAGGCTGGGGCCGGCAGAACCCTGACCGTCTGTCCGAGGCAGCTCACCGTCTGGCCCGCCCGGATTTTCGCCGTCTTGCGGCGCTCGGGCTGGCCGTCGACCGCCACCTCGCCATTGGCGATCATCAGCTTGCCCTGCCCCCCGCTGTCGGCGATGCCGGCGAGCTTGAGCAGGTCGCACAGCGCGACGTGCTCGCCACGCAGCTGGAATTCCCGAGCGCCCATTTACGCCCCGCGCCGCCGCCACAGATAGCGGTAGACGAATCCCGGATAGGCGAACACCACGAACAGCGCGGCGTTGACCGCATAGAACTCCCAGTTCTGCTTGTGGACGTCGCCGAGCTTGCCTTCCAGCAGCAGCGCGATGCCGCCGACCACGAAGAACATCACGACCAGTTCCAGCAGTTGCCAGGAAAAGGCCTTGCTGCCCGACTTGGGCCGAACGACGAAAAAGATGCGCCTGGCAAGAAACGGCAGGTTGGCCGCGGCAAAGGCCAGGATCAGCAGCAGGGAGGTGGAAAAGTTCACGATGGTTCCGGAAACGGGTGATACCGGAGCACAGACCCGCTCCGGCGTGATTTAGTTCAGAAAGACGCGCCGATGGCGGTCACGCATATCGCCATCAGCGGCTGCGGCAGGATGCCGAGCGCCAGCACGGCCAGGCCGTTGGCCGACATGATGAGACGGGCATCGGGGCGGGCAAGGATCGGCGCAGTATCGTGCGGCGCATCGAAATACATCAGCTTGACGACGCGCAGGTAGTAGAACGCGCCGACCAGCGAGAACAGCACGGCCGCCACCGCCAGCCACACATAGCCGATCTCGACCACCGCCTGCAGCACGGCGAGCTTGGCGTAGAAACCGACGGTGGGCGGAATGCCGGCCATCGAGAACATCAAGAGCAGCATCAGGAAAGCCAGCCACGGGCTGCGCCGGTTGAGTCCCTTGAAATCGTCGAGCTGGTCGGCCTCGAAGCCGGCGCGCGACAGCAGCAGGATCATGCCGAAGCCGCCCAAGCTCATCAGCGTGTACACCAGCACGTAGAACATCGCGCTGCCGTAGCCGTTCTGCGAGCCCGCCAGGATGCCCAGCAGCATGAAGCCCATGTGCGAGATGGTCGAATAGGCGAACATGCGCTTGAGGTTGCTCTGCGCGATGGCTGCGATGTTGCCCACGGCCATCGACAGCACCGCCAGGATCACCAGCATGTCGCGCCATTCCGCCACCTGCGACTCCAGCCCCTGTCCGAGGATGCGCACCGCGAAGGCGAACGCGGCGATCTTGGGCGCGCTGCCGATGAACAGCGTCATCGCAGTCGGCGCGCCATGATAAACATCGGGCACCCACATATGGAACGGCACCGCGCCGAGCTTGAACGCCACCCCGGCGACGATGAAGACGATGCCGAACACAAGCGGAATGCGCAGGTCGGTGCCGTCGGCCAGATTCTGCGCGATATCGCCCAGCGCCAGCGAGCCGGTGACGCCGTAGACCATCGACATGCCGTAGAGCAGCATGCCCGACGCCAGCGCGCCCAGCACGAAATATTTCATTGCCGCTTCAGTCGCCATGCTGGAATCGCGCCGCAGCGCGACCATTGCGTACAAGGACAGGGAGAGCAGTTCGAGACCGAGATACAGCGTGAGGAAATGGCTGGCCGACACCATCACCATCATGCCGAGCAGCGCGAACAGCGCCAGCACGAAGAACTCGCCCTTGTAGAGTCCGCGCTCGCGCAAATAGCCGCGCGAATACACCAGCACCGCCGCGACGCTCAGGTAGAGAAACAGCTTCAGCACGTCCGCCAGCGGGTCGTCGATGAAGAGGCCGCCGAGCGCCAGCAGCGGCATGGTCGAGAAATCGCGCACGGTGAGGAAAGCCGCACCGGCCAGCGTGACGAGCGACAGCACATAGGCGATGGCGCGCTTGCCGTCATCGACGGCGGCATCGACCAGCAGGATCAGCGAGACCATCGCCAGCACGAAGATCTCGGGCAGCACGGGTGCAAATTGAATGAGGGAATCGCGCATTTCGGAACCTTAAGGCAGTTTGCTTTGGGCGACATGCGCCAACAGGTCGACCACCGACGCGTGCATCACATCGGTGAAAGGCTTGGGATAGAGGCCCATACCGAGCACGCAGACGGCGAGCACGCCGAGCAGCAGGATCTCGCGCGCATCGATGTCGCGCATCGCCTCGACCTTCGGGTTGGTGACGCTGCCGAACACCACCCGCTTGTACATCCACAGCGTGTAGGCCGCGCCGGTGATCAGCGTGGTGGCGGCGACGAGGGCATACCAGAAGTTGACCTGGGTGGCCGCCATGATGACCATGAACTCGCCGACGAAGCCGCTGGTGGCGGGCAGGCCCGCGTTGGCCATGGCGAACAGCATGAAGAAGGCGGCAAATACCGGCATTCTGCTGGCCAGGCCGCCATAGTCCTTGATCTGGCGCGAATGCAGGCGGTCGTACATGACGCCGATGCAGAGGAACAGCGCCGCCGACACGAAGCCGTGCGAGATCATCTGCACCAGCCCGCCCTCCCAGCCGAGCGGATTGAACAGGAAGAAGCCCAGGGTGACGAAGCCCATGTGCGCAATCGACGAATAGGCGATGAGCTTTTTCATGTCGGCCTGCACCAGCGCGACCAGACCGATGTAGACGACCGCGATCAGCGACAGCATGATGACGAACCAGGCGAGCTCGTGGCTGGCATCCGGCAGGATCGGCAGGATGAAGCGCAGGAAGCCGTAGGCGCCGACCTTCAGCGTGATCGCCGCCAGCACCACCGAGCCGCCGGTCGGCGCCTCGACGTGGGCGTCGGGCAGCCAGGTATGCACCGGCCACATCGGCACCTTGACCCCGAACGCCAGCAGGAAGGCGAAGAACATCAGCGTCTGCGCCGTCATGCCGAGCGTGGTGGCATGCCAGGTCTGGATGTCGAAGCTGCCGCCCGACTGGAAATACAGATAGATCATCGACACCAGCATCAAGAGCGAGCCGAGCAGGGTGTAGAGGAAGAACTTGATCGCGGCATACACGCGGTTCGGCCCGCCCCACACGCCGACGATCAGATACAGCGGGATCAGCATGCCCTCGAAGAAAACATAGAACAGGATGCCGTCGAGCGCGGCAAACACACCGTTGATGAGGCCGGACATAATGAGGAAGGCGGCCATGTACTGCGCCACCTTGTCCTGGATCACCTGCCAGCCGGCGATCACCACCAGCACGGTGACGAAGCTGTTCAGCAGGATCAGCGGCATCGAAATGCCGTCGACGCCGAGGTGGTAGTGGACGTTGAACGCCGGTATCCATGTCGTCTTCTCGACGAACTGCATCGCCGAGGTGGCGGTGTCGAAGCCGGTGACCAGCGGAATCGCCACGATCAGGCCCATCAGCGCGCCGCCCAGCGACAGCCAGCGGGCCAGCGGCGCGTTGCGGTCGGAACCGGTGGCGAGCACCGCCACCCCGGCCAGAATCGGCACCCAGATGACGAGAGAGAGGATCGATTGTCCGAACATGGGCATGGGATTTCAATTAGGCACGGCTAGTTGAGCCGTGCGAACCAGGTCACCAGGGCGAACACCCCGATCAGCATGGCAAACGCGTAGTGGTAGATGTAGCCGGACTGGAAGGCCTTGACCAGGCGCGAGAAGCGTTCGACCAGGTGCGCCGAGCCGTTGACGAAGAAACCGTCGATCACGTTCTGGTCGCCGCGCCGCCACAGTCCGCCGCCGAGCATGCGCGCACCCTTGGCGAACAGCCAGCCGTAGAGTTCGTCGAACCAGTATTTGTTGAGCAGCATCCGATGCAGGAACTTGAAGCGCTGCGCGATGGCTGCCGGGATATCCGGGCGCTTGAGGTAGAAGAATGCCGACAGCCCCACCCCCGCCGCCGCCAGCCAGAACGGCAGCGTCACCACTGCGTGCAGCCCCATCGCCAGCGCGCCATGGAAATGCTGGTTGAGCTCGTGCATCACCGGGTGACGGTCGGCGACGTAGATCGCGCCGCCGAAAAAGTCGCCGTACAGCATCGGTTCGATGGTCATGTAGCCGATCGCCAGCGAGGGCAGCGCCAGTGCGAGCAGGGGCCCGGTGACCACCCACGGGGTTTCGTGCGGCGTCCCGCCATGATGCGCGGCATGATGCGCGTCGGGTTCGTTGCCGTGGGCGTGCCCCTGATGGAAGCGCTCCTTGCCGTGGAACACCAGGAAATACATGCGGAAGGAATAGAAGGCGGTCACGAACACGCCGATCAGCACCGCCCAGTAGGCAAGGCCGGCCAGCGGCAGGTTCGACAGCTTGACCGCCTCGATGATGGTTTCCTTGGAATAGAAGCCCGACAGGAAAGGCGTGCCGATCAGCGCCAGCGAGCCGATCAGCGAGGTGATCCAGGTGATCGGCATGTACTTCTTCAGGCCGCCCATGTAGCGGATGTCCTGGTTGTGGTGCATGGCGATGATGACGCTGCCGGCGGCAAGGAACAGCAGCGCCTTGAAGAAGGCGTGCGTCATCAGGTGGAACACCGCGACCGAGTAGGCGGAGGCGCCCAGCGCCACCGTCATGTAGCCGAGTTGCGACAGCGTCGAATAGGCGATCACGCGCTTGATGTCGTTCTGCACGATGCCGAGGAGCCCCATGAACAGCGCGGTGATGGCGCCGATCACCATGATGAAGGAGAGCGCCACGTCCGACAGTTCATACAGCGGCGACATGCGCGCCACCATGAAGATGCCGGCGGTCACCATGGTCGCGGCATGGATCAGCGCGGAAATCGGCGTCGGGCCTTCCATCGAATCGGGCAGCCAGACGTGCAGCGGGAACTGCGCCGACTTGCCCATCGCGCCGATGAACAGGAGGATGCCGATGACGGTCATCAGCATCCACGATTCGCCGGGCCACAGGGTGACGGTCTCGCTGGCGAGCGACGGCGCCCTGGCGAACACCGTGGCGTAGTCGAGCGAACCGAAATGCGCCAGCACCAGGCCGATGCCGAGGATGAAGCCGAAGTCGCCGACACGGTTGACCAGAAAGGCCTTGAGGTTGGCGTAGATCGCCGTCTCCTTGGTGTACCAGAAGCCGATCAGCAGATAGGACACCAGGCCCACGGCTTCCCAGCCGAAGAACAGCTGCAGGAAGTTGTTGCTCATCACCAGCATCAGCATCGAGAAGGTGAACAGCGAAATGTAGCTGAAGAAGCGCTGGTAGCCCGGGTCGTCGTGCATGTAGCCGATGGTGTAGATGTGCACCATCAGCGAGACGAAGGTGACGACCAGCATCATCATCGCGGTGAGCGGATCGATCAGGAAGCCGACCTCGAAGCGCAGGTCGCCCAGCACCATCCAGGTGTAGACCGTACCGTTGAAAGTGTGCCCGGCAAGCACGTCCTGGAACACCAGCACCGAGGCGATCAGCGACACCGCCACCCCGGCGATGGTGGCCAGATGCGCGCCGGTGCGGCCGACCCATTTGCCGAACAGGCCGGCGATGATGGCTCCAACGAGGGGCGCCAGCGGCACGATCAGGTAGAGCGTCTGCATGTTCATCGCATCAGCCTTTCAGGCGGTCGAGGTCGTCGACGTTGATCGTGTGCAGATTGCGGAACAGCAACACCAGGATCGCCAGGCCGATGGCCGCTTCCGCTGCGGCGACGGTGAGGATGAAGAAGACGAAGATCTGGCCGTGGATGTCGCCCAGGTAATGCGAGAACGCGATGAAGTTCATGTTCACCGCCAGCAGCATCAACTCGATCGCCATCAGCAGAATGATGACGTTCTTGCGGTTGAGGAAGATGCCCAGCACGCTGATGGCGAACAGCATGCCGCCGAGCACCAGGTAATGCGACAAGGAAATCACGCGCCCTCCTCCCCTGACCCCTGGCCCCTGGCCCCTGGCCCCTTTTCTGCCTGCATTTTCACGATGCGCAGCCGGTCGTTGCGCTTGACCCTCGACTGCGCGGCGGGATCGATGTACTTGCTGTCCTTGCGGCGGCGCAGCGTCAGCGCAATCGCGGCGACGATCGCCACCAGCAGGATCACCGCGGCAAGCTCGAATGCATAGACATAGTCGGTATACAGCAGCCGCCCGAGTTCCTTGGTGTTGCTGTAATCGGCGGGATGCGGCGCCGGCGTGCCCATCACCTCCAGGCCGAAATGGCGGCTGCCCAGTATCAGTGCCATTTCGATCACCAGCAGCACCGAGACGAAACCGGCGAGCGGCAGGTAATCCCAGAAGCCCTCGCGCAACTTGTCGAGCTTGATGTCGAGCATCATCACCACGAACAGGAACAGCACCATCACCGCACCGACATAGACCAGCACCAGGGTGATCGCGAGGAACTCGGCTTCCAGCAGTATCCACAGCCCGGCTGCGGTAAAAAACGCCAGAACCAGAAACAGTGCTGCATGCACCGGATTGCGCGCGGTCACGACGCGCATTCCGGCAAACACCAGGATGGCGGCGAAGAAATAGAAGATCGCGGTCGTGTAAGTCATATCGATTGGTCAGCGGAATTTCGCATCGGCCGCGCG
Source organism: Thiobacillus sp. 65-1059 (assembly GCA_001897675.1). GTDB lineage: Bacteria > Pseudomonadota > Gammaproteobacteria > Burkholderiales > Thiobacillaceae > Thiobacillus. The sequence continues at coordinate 10,177 of MKUE01000124.1, forward strand.
GTCCTTCGCGATCTGCGCTTCATGCTGGTCGCCGATGGCGAGCAGCATGGACTTGGTATAAACGAGGTCGCCGCGCTGCTCGCCATGGTATTCGAGGATGCGGGTCTCGACGATCGAATCGACCGGGCAGGATTCCTCGCAGAAGCCGCAGAAGATGCACTTGGTGAGGTCGATGTCGTAGCGCGTGGTGCGGCGAGTGCCGTCGGCGCGCTGTTCCGACTCGATGGTGATGGCAAGCGCCGGGCAAACCGCCTCGCACAGCTTGCAGGCGATGCAGCGCTCCTCGCCGTTGGGGTAGCGGCGCAGCGCGTGCAGGCCGCGAAAACGCGGCGACTGCGGGGTTTTCTCTTCGGGGAACTGCACCGTGATCTTGCGCGCGAACAGGTGCCGCCCGGTGAGCATCATGCCGCGCAGCAGTTCGATCAGGAGCAGGCTGCCGAAGAATTGGGTGATCCGTTTCATGGCGCGCTCAGTGGAAGAGATGACCATACGGCGTCTGCATCATGGCGCCGACGACGACGATCCAGATGAGGGTGATGGGGATGAACACCTTCCAGCCGAGGCGCATGATCTGGTCGTAGCGATAGCGCGGGAAGGTGGCGCGGAACCACAGGAACAGGAACAGCACGAAACCGGTCTTCGCCAGCCACCAGACGATGCCGTCGGGCAGGAAAGTCACCGGCGACAGCCAGCCGCCGAGAAACATCAGGGTGGTGAGCGCCGAGACCAGGATCATGTTGGCGTATTCGGCGAGGAAGAACACCGCGAACGCCATGCCGGAATATTCGACGTGAAAGCCGGCGACGATCTCGGATTCGCCTTCGGCGACGTCGAACGGCGCGCGGTTGGTCTCGGCGACACCGGCAATCAGGTAGACGACGAACAAGGGAAACAGCGGCCAGATATACCACTGATGCAGCCCGCCTGTCTGGCCCTGCACGATATCGACCAGGTTGAGCGATTGCGATGCCATCAATACGCCGACCAGGGCAAAACCCATGGCGATTTCGTACGACACGATCTGCGCCGCCGAACGCATGGCGCCAAGGAAAGCGTATTTGGAGTTGGACGCCCAGCCCGCGATGATGACGCCGTAGACCCCCATCGAGGTGACTGCCAACACATACAGCAGACCGGCGTCGATGTTGGCCAGCACCAGCGTATCGGTGAACGGAATCACCGCCCATGCCGCCAGCGCCGGCGCGATGGCGAGGATGGGGCCGAGGATGAACAGCCCGCGGCTGGCGCCGGCGGGAATGATGATTTCCTTCATCAGCAGTTTCACCGCATCGGCGATCGGCTGCAGCAGCCCCTGGAAGCCGACGCGGTTGGGGCCGATGCGCACCTGCATCCAGCCGATGACTTTCCTTTCCGCGTAGGTGAGATAGGCCACGCCCAGCATCAGCGGCACCACCAGCGCCAGAATCTTGATCAGCGTCCAGGCGACGGTTTGAATGGCAGCCCAGTCCATGCCCACGCTCTCCATGAGTCCTGCCTCCATCAGACCGGCTCCGCCGTGATCGGGCCGAACATCGGCCCGAGGCCGGCCGTCAGCGGATGACCGCTGGGAATACGCACGCAGGTATCGGGCAACAGATCGTCGCGCTGCACTTTCAGGGTCAGCGCGCTTGCGGTCTGGCGCACCGAGACGCGGCCGTTTTCCTGCAGCCCCAGCCTGGCGATCAGGCGGCTGTGCATGCGCGCCACCGGCAGGGCCGCATCCAGCGTCATCTGCAGCGATGGCGAGCGGCGCACCACGGCGTCGGTTTGATAAATCGGCACCTCGGCGACGCGCTCCAGCCCGCCGCCAAGCGGCGGCGGCGCCACCGCCACACCGCTGACTTCATTGTTGAGGAAAGCCTGCACCGAGCCGGTGGGCGTCTCGCCCAGCGCGTCGCGCAGCACCTCTTTCGAATCATTGTGGTCGAACCCGGCCAGCCCCAGCAGGTTGCCCAGCACACGCAGCGCCTTCCAGGCCGGACGCGTTTCGCCGAGCGGCTTCACCACGGCACTGAAGCTCTGAACCCTTCCTTCGGTGTTGACGAAGGTTCCCGAGGTTTCGGTCCACGGTGCGACCGGCAGCAGCACATCGGCGTAATCGAGCGATTTGCCTTTGTAGGGAGACATCACCACGACAAACTCCGCTGCATCGATGCTGGTCATCGCGGATACCGGGTCGTGGGTATCGAGCTCGGCTTCCACGCCCAGCAGCAGATAGGCGCGCAACGGCCGGGCCAGCATCTGCTGCGCATTCAATCCCTTGATGGCGGGCTGTCCGAGCGGGCCGCAGCCGGGAATCGCACCCACCGCCACCGCGCCAACGCTGTTGGCCGCTTCGCCCAGCACGCCGAAGCTGGCACCCGCGAGCTTCGCCACTTCCTGCGCCAGAGCGTGAATCTGCGAATAGCCGGGGTGATGCTGCGCCATGTTGCCGAGAAAGACCGCGCGCGCCTCTCCACCTGAAGAGCCCGGGCCGCCGCCCGACAGGCTCTCGGCCATCTTGCGGGCGACGTCATCCACCGCGCCGTGCGCGGCGATATCGGGCACCGGCAGGTTTTTCAGTTCGGCCAAGGCGCGGCATACGCCTGCCAGCGCCGCAGCAAGCTGCGACGGCGCGACGATGCGCTTGGCGTGCACCTTGCCGAGGAATTCGTCTTCCGCCGCATTGATGAGGTTGAGCTGGCCGTACCAGCGCACCGACTCGCGGATGCGGTGCGCCATCAACGGATGATCCTTGCGCAGGTTGGAGCCCACCACCAGCATGCGGTTGAGGCGCGACATGTAGGTCACCGGCATGCCCAGCCAGAAGCCGCCGCGCGCCTTGTCGTCGAGCGAGAAATCCGACTGCCGCAGACGATGGTCGACGTTGCCGCTGCCGAGGCCGCGCATCAGCTTCTGCAGCAGGAAAAGCTCTTCCGCCGGACGATACGGCGTCGACAGCGCGCCGATCTGCCCGGCCGGGATCGATTTCAATTTGTCCGCCACATGTTCCAGCGCGGCCTGCCAGGTGGTTTCCACCCATTGCCCGTCCTGCTTGACCATAGGCTGGGTCAGGCGCTCGGGCGTGTTGAGACCTTCATAGGAAAAGCGGTCGCGGTCGGCCAGCCAGCATTCGTTGACGTCTTCGTTCTCGCGCGGCAGCACCCGCATCACCTTGTTGTCCTTGACGTGGACTTCGAGGTTGGAACCCAGGCTGTCGTGCGGGCTGATCGAGGCGCGGCGCGACAGTTCCCAGGTGCGGGCGGTGTAGCGGAAGGGTTTGCTGGTCAGCGCGCCGACCGGGCACAGGTCGATGACGTTGCCCGACAGTTCGGACGCCACCTGGTTTTCCAGGAACGGCATCACTTCGGTGTGTTCGCCCCGCCCGGCCATGCCGAGTTCCATCACGCCGGCGATTTCCTGGCCGAAACGCACGCAGCGGCTGCAGTGAATGCAGCGCGTCATGTCGGTGGCGATGAGGGGGCCGAGATTCTTCTCGCGCACCACGCGCTTGACTTCCTGGTAACGCGACGACGACCCGCCGTAGCCCACCGCCAGATCCTGCAGGGTGCATTCGCCGCCCTGGTCGCAGATCGGGCAGTCGAGCGGATGGTTGATCAGCAGGAACTCCATCACGCTTTTTTGCGCATCGATCGCGTATTCCGAGCGCGTGTGCACTTTCATGCCGTCGGTCACCGGCGTGGCGCAGGCCGGCAGCGGTTTCGGCGCCTTCTCCACCTGAACCAGGCACATGCGGCAGTTGGCGGCGATCGACAGCTTCTTGTGATAACAGAAATGCGGAATCGTGATGCCGGCCTGATTCGCCGCATCCATGATGGTGTCGCCGCTTTCGACCTGCAGCGCGCGTCCGTCAATTTCGATATTAAGCGTAGCCATCGTTACTATTCCGTTCAGACCATGCAGCGCTTGTGCTCGATGTGGTGCTCGAACTCGTGGCCAAAGTGTTTGAGGAAGCTTTGCACCGGCATCGCCGCCGCGTCGCCCAGCGCGCAGATCGTATGGCCGCCTATGTGCCCCGCCACGCTGTTGAGCAGGTCCATGTCTTCCGGCCGTCCCTGGCCGTGTTCGATGCGGTGGATCACCCGGTACATCCAGCCGGTGCCCTCGCGGCACGGCGTGCACTGGCCGCACGATTCCTCGAAGTAGAAATAGGACAACCGCTCCAGCGCGCGCACCATGCACACGGTTTCGTCCATCACGATGACCGCGCCCGATCCCAGCATGGAGCCCGCCTTGGCGATGGAATCGAAATCCATGGTGCAATCCATCATGATGCCGGCCGGCAGCACAGGCGCGGACGATCCGCCCGGGATCACCGCTTTCAATTGGTGGCCGTTGCGCACCCCGCCCGCCATCTGCAGCAGCTCGGAAAACGGCGTGCCGAGCGGCACTTCGTAATTGCCGGGTTTGTTGACGTGGCCCGAAACCGAGAACAGCTTGGCGCCGCCGTTGTTGGGTTTGCCCAGTTCCAGGAAGGCCTGGCCGCCGTGCTGCATGATCCACGGCACCGAGGCCAGCGTCTCGGTATTGTTGATGGTGGTCGGCTTGCCGTACAGGCCGAAGCTGGCCGGAAACGGCGGCTTGAAGCGCGGCTGGCCTTTTTTCCCTTCGATCGATTCCAGCAACGCGGTTTCCTCGCCGCAGATGTAGGCGCCGTAGCCGTGATGGGCATGCAACTGGAAGCAGAAATCGGTGCCGAACAGATTGTCACCGAGATAGCCGGCCTCGCGCGCTTCCTTCAAGGCGCGCTCGAAGATGTCGTAGGTCTCGAAGATTTCGCCATGGATGTAGTTGTAGCCCACGCGAGCGCCGAGCACGTAGCCGGCGATCGCCATGCCTTCGATCAGCTGGTGCGGGTTGTAGCGCAGGATGTCGCGATCCTTGAAGGTGCCCGGCTCGCCCTCGTCGCTGTTGCAGACGATGTATTTGTCGCCCGGGAACGCGCGCGGCATGAAACTCCACTTCAGCCCGGTGGGGAAGCCTGCGCCGCCGCGGCCGCGCAGCGCGCTGGTCTTCAACTCGGCAATGATGGCGTCACCCGGCATCTGCTCGGTCACCACGCGGCGCAGCGCCTGATAACCGCCGTTGGCGACATAGGTCGCGAGCGATGCCGGATTGTCGAGCGCCTGGGTCCAGCTGCAGACCTGGGGGGTGGGGGTGAGCAGGCTCATTTCAGCTTGTCCAGCAGCTCGTCGATCTTCCCGGGGGTCAGGTGCGTGTGCATCGCATGATTATTGTGCAGACACATCGGCGCATCGCCGCACGCTCCCATGCATTCGCCCTCCTTCAGGGTGAAGCGGCCGTCCTCGGTGGTTTCGCCAAAGCCGATGCCGAGCTTCCGCCTGAGATGCTCGGCAATCTCGTTCGCCCCCATCAGCGCGCACGGCAGATTGGTGCACACGGTGATCTTGTGGCGCCCCACCGGCTGGGTGTCGTACATGTTGTAAAACGTGGCGACCTCGTATGCGGCGATCGACGGCATCTCGAGGTAGTCCGCGACATACTCGATCAATTCCGGCTTGAGCCAGCCGCATTCGGTTTGCGCGATGCGCAACGCAGCCATTACCGCCGACTGCTTCTGCTCCGGCGGGTATTTGGCGATTTCGGCATCGATCAGTGCAAGGGATTCGGCACTCAGCCGCAGGCTGTTCAAGTCAGGATTGGCCATCAGCGGTCGATCTCTCCGAAAACGATATCCTGCGTGCCGATGATGGCAACGACGTCGGCGATCATGTGCCCACGGCTCATTTCATCGAGCGCGGCCAGATGCGCGTAGCCCGGCGCACGGATTTTCAGGCGGTAGGGTTTGTTGGCGCCGTCCGACACCAGATAGATGCCGAACTCGCCCTTGGGGTGCTCCACCGCGGCATAAGCTTCGCCCTCCGGCACGTGCATCCCCTCGGTAAAGAGCTTGAAGTGATGGATCAGCTCTTCCATGTTCTGCTTCATGTCGATCCGCGCCGGCGGTGCAACCTTGTGATTGTCGACGATGACCGGGCCGGGATTTTTGCGCAGCCAGTCGACACACTGTCGGATGATGCGATTGGACTGGCGCATTTCCTCGATGCGCACCAGATAGCGGTCGTAGCAGTCGCCGTTGGTGCCGACCGGGATGTCGAAATCCATGCGGTCGTAGACCTCGTAGGGCTGTTTCTTGCGCAGATCCCATTCGACGCCGGAACCGCGCAGCATGGGGCCGGTAAAACCCAGCGCCAGCGCGCGCTCGGGCGACACCACCCCGATGCCTACGGTGCGCTGCTTCCAGATGCGGTTGTCGGTCAGCAGGGTTTCGTATTCGTCGACATAGGTCGGGAAGCGGCGGGTGAAGTCCTCGATGAAGTCGAGCAGCGACCCCTGACGATTGGCGTTCATCGACTTCAGCGTCGCCTCGTTGCGGGTGTGCTGCGCCTGGTATTGCGGCATGCTGTCGGGCAGGTCGCGGTAGACCCCGCCGGGGCGGTAGTAGGCCGCATGCAGGCGCGCGCCGGAAACCGCCTCGTAGCAGTCCATCAGGTCTTCGCGTTCACGGAAGGCATACAGGAACACCGTCATCGCACCGACGTCGAGCGCATGCGCGCCCAGCCACAGCAGGTGGTTCAGTACGCGGGTGATCTCGTCGAACATCACCCGGATGTATTGCGCGCGCTCGGGGACGTCGATCTGCAGCAGCTTCTCGATCGCCATCACGTAGGCGTGCTCGTTGACCATCATCGACACGTAGTCGAGACGGTCCATGTAGGGCACCGACTGCAGGAAGGTCTTGTGTTCGGCCAGCTTCTCGGTGGCGCGGTGCAGCAGGCCGATGTGCGGATCGGCGCGCTGGATCACCTCGCCGTCCAGCTCCAGCACCAGGCGCAGCACGCCGTGCGCGGCCGGATGCTGCGGGCCGAAGTTCATGGTGTAGTTGCGGATTTCAGCCATTAGCGCCCTGCCCCGTAGCTTTCGTCGCGCACGATGCGCGGCACGATTTCGCGCGGCTCGATCGACACCGGCTGGTAAATCACCCGCTGCTGGGTCGGGTCGTAGCGCATCTCGACGTTGCCCGACAAGGGGAAGTCCTTGCGGAACGGGTGGCCGATGAAGCCGTAGTCGGTGAGAATGCGGCGCAGGTCGGGATGGCCTTCGAACACGATGCCGTACAGGTCGAAGGCTTCGCGCTCGAACCAGTTGGCGGCCGGCCAGGTGTCGACCATCGACGCCACCACCGGCAGATCATCGTCGGGGCAGAACACGCGTACCCGCACGCGCCGGTTGTTGGCCACCGACAGCAGATGCGCCACCACGGCAAAGCGCGAACCGTCCCATGCGCCGTCGCCGTAATCCGAATAATCCATGCCGCACAGATCGATCAACTGCTCGAAGCGGCAGTCGGGATGATCGCGCAGTGCGAGCATGGCGGACGCATACGCCTGCGGCTTGACGACGAGCGTCAGCTCCCCTAGCCGTTCGGTGACCTGGGCGAGCGCATCGCCAAGAACGTTATGCAGGCAAAGAGAATAGGACTCCAGCGTCGTGGCCATAAGTGACGTTTAACGGGCGATGGTGTTGGTGCGGCGGATCTTGTTCTGCAGCTGGATGATGCCGAACAACAATGCCTCCGCTGTGGGCGGGCAACCGGGAACGTAGATGTCCACCGGCACGATGCGATCGCAGCCACGTACCACCGAATAGGAGTAATGATAATAGCCCCCGCCGTTGGCGCACGAGCCCATGGAAATCACCCAGCGGGGTTCGGCCATCTGGTCGTAGACCTTGCGCAGCGCGGGCGCCATCTTGTTGCAGAGCGTCCCTGCCACGATCATCACGTCGGACTGCCGCGGGCTGGGGCGGAACACGATGCCGAAGCGATCGAGATCGTAGCGTGCGGCACCGGCGTGCATCATCTCCACCGCGCAACACGCCAGCCCAAAGGTCATCGGCCACATCGAGCCGGTGCGCATATAGTTGATCAGCTGGTCGGCTTTGGTGGTGACGAACCCCTGCTCGAGGACGCCTTCGATGCTCATGCCGCCCGCTCCGCACGCATCGCGCCAGAATTCGCGCCGCGGACATCGGGGCCGGCCCCGATGCCGCGCACGGGACCACTCGCCCGGCGATTCAAAGACCCTATTCCCATTCCAGCGCCCCCTTCATCCATTCGTAGATGAAGCCAACGACCAGAATCCCGAGGAATACCATCATGGCAACGAAGCCCGCCAGGCCAATTTCCTCCAGCACGATGGCCCAAGGGAAAAGAAAGGCAATTTCCAGGTCGAACAGGATGAAAAGAATGGCGACCAGATAGTAGCGCACGTCGAATTTCATGCGCGCGTCCTCGAACGCCTCGAAGCCGCATTCGTAGGGAGAGAGTTTTTCGCTGTCAGGGCGATGCGGCGCCAGCAGGCCACCTGCAATGATGGGGCCGACACCGAAAGCCAGCCCGACCAAAATGAACAGCAGAATGGGGAGATAGTTCTCCAGCACCGTGGTCCTCCGACTATGCCCGAGTGCGAGCTGTTGAGTGATTATGACCGCAGTGTATTAGCGCCACGCGCACACTGTCAAGCTGAAAAACTACCGATTTCCCCTGATTAATCAAAAGCTTATCAAATAGCAACAGCTGATGAATCAATCAGGAAATTTGATGGTGCCGACGGCGAGACTCGAACTCGCACGACCAAGGTCACTACCCCCTCAAGATAGCGTGTCTACCAATTCCACCACGTCGGCCAAAGGGCATGCGCCCAGATTTGTACTGCTGATTTACTGCGGGATGGCCCCCGCTTTCGAGCCGGCATTCTGGTCCGCAGCCGGAGTAGCCGGCTGCGTCGCCGGTGCCGGCACCGCCGTCCGATCCAGCACGCTGGACGGCTTATGCTGCTGCAGCCCGAAATAGGCCAGGCCCAGGCTGGTCAGAAAGAACAGGGTCGCCACAACGGCCGTGCTGCGGCTCAGGAAATTGGCCGAACCGCTGGCGCCGAACAGGCTCCCGGCAGACCCGCTACCGAATGCGGCGCCCATGTCCGCGCCCTTGCCGTGCTGCAGCAACACCAGCGCAATGACGGCAAGCGCTACGATGACATGAACGATCCAGACCAGTGTTTCCATAAATTTTGATTCTTACTTGGCGGCTGCTTGGCAAATCGCGATGAACTCGTCGGCAACCAGAGAAGCACCGCCAATCAGGCCGCCGTCGATATCCGGCTGAGCCATCAATTCTGCCGCATTCGCGGCTTTTACGCTACCCCCGTACTGGATCACCAGACCATCCGCCACGCCGGCATCGAGGGCGGCAATCTTGCCGCGGATGAATGCGTGCACGGCCTGGGCCTGCTCCGGCGTGGCGGTTTTTCCGGTGCCGATCGCCCACACGGGTTCGTAGGCAACTACCGCCCCGGCCAAGGACGCCACGCCGGCAGCCTTGATCACGGCATCGAGCTGGCGTGCGACGACCGCTTCGGTCACGCCCGACTCGCGCTCGGCCAGCGATTCGCCCACGCACAGGATGGGCGTCAGGCCGGCCGCCTGTGCGGCCATGTATTTTCCGGCCACCAGCTCGTCGGTCTCACCATACAGGCTGCGCCGCTCGGAATGGCCGACGATCACATAGCTGCAACCGAAATCGAGCAGCATGGCGGCGGACACTTCACCGGTAAACGCGCCCTTGGCCTGCTCGGATACGTTTTGCGCGCCCCAGGCAATGGATGACTCGGCAAGTGCGGCCTGCGCTTGTGCCAGATACGGGAAGGGGACGCAAACGACTGCCTCGATGCCGGCCAGTGCCGGCTTGAGTGCAGACAGCAACGCGGCATTCTCGGCCAGGTTGCCGTGCATTTTCCAGTTACCGGCTACGAGCTTCTTGCGCATGGGAATCCGCCAAACAAAAGTGCGCGATGGTAAGCGCAACGCGCCCGCAGGTCAACCGCCGGGCGCGCTGCCATGGGAAAGGCAATCAGCCGAACCGGCCGGTAATGTAGTCTTCGGTCTGCTTTTTGCCCGGCCGCATGAAGATGGTGCCGGTCTCGTTGAACTCGACGAGTTCGCCCAGGTACATGAAGGCGGTGTAGTCGGAAATCCGCGCGGCCTGCTGCATGTTGTGGGTGACGATGGCGATGGTGTAATCGTTTTTCAACTCGTTGATGAGTTCCTCGATTTTCGCTGTGGAAATCGGATCCAGCGCCGAGGTCGGCTCGTCCAGCAGCACGATTTCCGGCTTCACCGCGACCGCACGCGCAATGCACAGGCGCTGCTGCTGGCCGCCCGAAAGCGACAGACCGCTTTTCTGCAGCTTGTCTTTCACCTCGCCCCATAGGGCGGCCTTGTTCAGCGCCCATTCGACACGATCGTCCATTGCGCTTTTGGACATGCGCTCATACAGACGTACGCCGAACGCGATGTTTTCATAGATCGTCATGGGAAAAGGCGTCGGCTTCTGGAACACCATGCCGATCTTGGCGCGCACCAGATTCACGTCCTGGCTCTTGTCGAGCAGATTTTTGCCATGCACCAGGATCTGGCCTTCCGCGCGCTGCCCCGGATACAAGTCATACATGCGATTGAAGGTGCGCAGCAGGGTCGATTTGCCGCAGCCCGACGGCCCGATGAAAGCCGTCACCTTCTTGTTGACGATATCCAGATTGATGTTGTTGAGGCCTTTGAAATCGCCATAGAAGAAATCCAGGTTGCGCACCTGCATGGCAGCATTTTCGCCGGTTGGCATGGCTAGATCGGGCATCGGAAAGCTCCGGGGAAATTAACGTTTGTCTTTGTTGCGGAAAACGACGCGCACACCGATGTTGACCACCAGCACCAGCAAGGCGATCAGCAGCGCCCCGCCCCAGGCCAGGCCCACCCAATTGTCATACGGGCTCAGTGCGAACTGATAGATCACCACCGGCAGGTTGCCCATGGGTTCCGCCATATTGGTGCTGAAGAACTGGTTGTTCAGCGCAGTGAACAGCAGCGGCGCGGTCTCGCCGGTGATACGCGCCATCGCCAGCAATACGCCTGTCACCACGCCCGACTTGACCGCAGGCAGCGTCACCCTGAGCGAGACCTGCCAGCGCGGCGCGCCCACTGCAAATGCCGCTTCACGCAGGCTGGTCGGCACCAGCTTCAACATGTTTTCGGTGGTCCGCACGACCACCGGGATGGCGATCAGCGCCAGCGCCAGCGACCCGGCCCAGCCGGAAAAACCGCCGGTGGTCGCCACAAAAAGCGCGTAGACGAACAGGCCGATGACGATGGAGGGCGCCGACAGCATGATGTCGGTCATGAAGCGGGTCAGCGAGGCGAACCGCGAAATGCGTCCGAATTCGGCCAGATAGATTCCCGCCAGAATGCCGATCGGCGTCGAGATCAGCATGGAAAACAGCAGGATGAGGCCGCTGCCGACAATGGCATTGCGCAAGCCGCCGCCTTCGGAGCCTGGCGCAGGCGTATCCTGGGTAAACAGATCCCAGCTCAGCGCGGCAAAGCCCTTGGAAAACAAGGTCCACAAAATCCACAGCAGCGCGATCAGCCCCAGGCTCATCGCCACCATGGACAGGGTGATGCCGATGCGGTTGATCCAGATACGGCGGGTGTACAGGCTCATCATGGCGGTTTTCCTCACAGACCTTCCGAGCCCATGCTGCGGCTGATGAGCCAGCGCGAAATCGCCAGCACGACAAAGGTGATGACGAACAGCACCAGGCCCAGCGCAAACAGGGAGGCGATATGCAGGCCTGGGTCCGCCTCGCCGAATTCGTTGGCCAGGGTGGAAGCAATCGAGGTGCCGGGCGCGAACAAGCTGCCGTTGATGCGGTTGGCGTTACCGATCACGAAGGTGACGGCCATGGTCTCGCCCAGTGCGCGCCCCAAGCCCAGCATGATGCCGCCGATGACGCCGACGCGCGTGTAGGGCAGCACGACGTTGCGCACCACCTCCCAGGTAGTGCAGCCGATGCCGTAGGCCGATTCCTTCAGCACATGCGGCACGGTCTCGAACACATCGCGCATCACCGAGGCGATAAAAGGGATGACCATCAGCGCCAGCACAATGCTGGCGGCGAGAATGCCGACTCCGATGGGTGGCCCGGAGAACCAGCCGCCGATGACCGGAACATCGCCCAGCAGTGCCTGCAACGGCGGCTGGACGTATTCGGCGAACAGGGGGGCGAACACGAACAGCCCCCAGATGCCGTACACGATGGAAGGAATGCCCGCCAGCAATTCGATCGCGGTGCCCAGAGGACGGCGCAGCCAGACCGGGCAGGTTTCGGTCAGGAACAAGGCGATACCGAAACTGATCGGCACGGCAATCAGCAGCGCCAGCACGGACGTCACCACCGTGCCGTAAATGGCCGCCAGCGCGCCGTACTGATCGTCAGGCACGCTCCAGATGTTGGTCCAGAGGAAAGCCGGGCCGAATGTCTTGAGGGTGGGCCAGGCCTCGAGGGTAAGCGACACCAGAATACCCACCAGCGCCGCCAGAACGACAAAGGCGAAAAACTGGGTGGAATAATGGAAAATTCTGTCCTGCAACCGAAATCGTCTGACCTGCTGGGCATGCAGGTCGATTCCGGCGGATGCGCTGGGCTCGCTCACGGTGGGGTGCCTATCGGTTCGATTTTTTATCTGCCAAAGCAGCCGCCGCAAGGCAGCTGCTTTGGCAGAGCGCCGGGGGCGGCACGCCGCCCCCGGCCAATCATCTAATCAGTCAATCCAGATGCCTTACTTGATGTTCTTCATTTCTGCTTCGACCATCTTCACGACATTGGGCGGCAGCGCCACAAAGCCGAGGTCGGCGGCCATTTTCTGGCCATTGTTCAAGGACCAGGTGAAGAAGTCGACCACGCCTTTCTGCTTGACGGCATCGGTGCCTTTTTCATACGCCAGGATATACGTGGCCGTGGTGATGGGCCAGGCATTCTTGTGCGACTGATCCAGCAGATCGGGCGCCATGCCGCGGACCTTGAAATCGGCACCCGCTGCCGCGTCGGCCACTGCCGCCTGATCCGGCACGATGTAGTTGCCGGAACGGTTCTTCAGCGCAACGAAATCCATCTTGTTTTTCATCGCATCGGCGATGTCCACATAGCCGATCGCCCCCTTGATCTTCTGCACGTTGGCAGCAACCCCGGGATTGCCCTTGCCGCCCACTCCATTGGCTGGCCAGTTCACCGTGTTGCCCGCGCCGACTTCGCGCATGAAGGCCATCGACTGCTTGGCCAGATAATGGGTAAAGGCATAGGTGGTGCCCGAGCCGTCGGAACGATGCGACACGGTGATGGCCAGATTCGGCAGCGTCACGCCGGGGTTCAGCTTGGCGATGGCAGGGTCGTTCCACTTGGTGATGGCGCCGCGGAAGATGTTGGCGGCGGTGACGCCGTCCAGCTTCAGCTTGCCGGAATCAATACCCGGAACGTTCATGACGATGGTGACCCCCCCCATCACGGTCGGAACCTGCACCAGCTTGGCGGCATCCAGGTCGGCTTCCTTGACCGGCGCGTCGGTGCCGCCGAAATCGACAGTCTTGGCCTTGATCTGCTTGACGCCACCCGACGAGCCGATGCCCTGATAGTTGACCTTGTTGCCGGTGGCGGCCTGATAGGCTTCAGCCCATTTGGTGTAAACGGCGTAAGGGAAGGTTGCACCCGCGCCGGTGATGTCGGCAGCCAGCGCGCTGGCCGAGAAAGCCAGGCCCATGGCCGCGGCCAGAGCGCCTTGAGCCAGTTTGTTGAGTGTACGCATGTATATCTCCGGTAGTAGTTGACGTTGCCGCATGGGCGACGCCGCCATACTAACGGGCGAATATTACAGATATATTTCAAGGCAGGAAATCACCCGGCCGCTGCAGCATCCCTCACGGCAGCGGCAATGGTTTCGGCCGTATGCCTGACCAGATCGGCATCCCGCCCTTCCACCATCACGCGGATCAGCGGCTCGGTACCGGACGCGCGCAGGACGACCCGGCCGCTGCCGGCCAGGGCAGCCTCCGCCTCCGCGACCGACGCACCGATCGCAGGCGCGGCATCCAGCTTGAAACCTTTGGCAACCGGCACGTTGATCATCGCCTGGGGATACGTCTCCAGGTCCGTGGTGAATGCATCCAGCGTCTCGCCCGTCTCGCGCAGTGCGCGCAGCACCTGCAGCGCGGAAACGATGCCGTCGCCCGTGGTGTGTTTATCCAGACAGAGGATATGCCCCGAGGTCTCGCCGCCCAGCGTCCAACCGTTGGCATGCAGGCGTTCCAGCACATAGCGGTCCCCCACCCTGGCGCGTTCGAACGGAATCCGGATGCGGGCCAGGGCATGTTCGGTGCCGAGATTGGTCATCAACGTGCCCACCACGCCGCCCTTCATGTAGCCGGTCTGGATGCGGTGGCGCGCGATGACGTAAACCAGCTGGTCGCCATCGTATATCCGCCCCTTCGCGTCGGCCATCATCAGACGGTCGCCGTCGCCGTCGAGCGCAATGCCGAGATCCGCGCCTTGCGCACGCACCGCGTCCGCCAGCGCCGCAGTGTGCGTGGCACCGCACTTTTCGTTAATGTTGTAGCCGTTCGGCTCGTTGCCGATGGCAATCACTTCGGCACCCAGTTCGTGCAGCACATGCGGAGCAATGTGATAGGTCGCACCGTGCGCGCAGTCGACCACGATACGCATCCCGCGCAGATCGAGGTGATTGGGAAAGGTGCTCTTGCAAAACTCGATGTAGCGCGCCGCGGCGTCCTCGATCCGGCGGGCACGCCCCAACTGGCGCGCCTCGACCGTGTCGATGGGGAAATCCAGGCGCGCCTCAATCGCTTCCTCCACGCTATCCGGCAGTTTCTGCCCGCTGGCGGAAAAGAACTTGATGCCGTTGTCCTCGAACGGATTGTGCGATGCCGAGATCACCACCCCGGCCTGCAGGCGCAGCGCGCGCGTCAGGTAGGCCACAGCAGGCGTCGGCATCGGTCCGGTCATCAGCACGTTCACGCCGGCAGCGGTCAGGCCGGCTTCCAGCGCGGCTTCCAGCATGTAGCCGGAAATGCGGGTGTCCTTGCCGATCAGCACGGTCGGGTGCTGATTCGGCGGCAGGCTGCCGCGGTCGGCCACCAGCACCTGTCCGGCAGCGTAGCCCAGATGCATGACAAACTCCGGCGTAATCGGCGCCTCGCCCACCTTGCCGCGCACGCCGTCGGTGCCGAAATATTTACGTCCCATCCTGTTGTTCCTCCACTGCATTCCATACCGCCAGCGCATCCCGCATGGCTGCCACATTGTGTACCCGGAGCAAGCGCGCGCCGCGTGCCACGGCGGCCAGATGCGCCGCCACCCCGGCGAATTCGCGCCCATCAACGGCACGCCCGGTCAATGCGCCCAGCATGGATTTGCGCGACATCCCGGCCAGCACAGGCACGCCGGTTTCCGCCAGGCAGCGCAGCTGCTTGAGCAGGGCCAAATTGTGCTCCAGCGTTTTGCCAAACCCGAAGCCCGGATCGATCACCAGTCTCTCGCGGCTGATGCCCGCGGCTTCGCAAACCTGCACCCTGTCCTGCAAAAACCGCTTCACGTCTTCGACCACATCGGCATAACGGGGCGCATGCTGCATGCTCTGCGGCTCGCCCTGCATATGCATCAGGCACACCGCCGCATCGGACGCCACCACCGCCTCCAGTGCGCCAGGCGCACGCAAGGCCATCACATCGTTCACCATGGCCGCGCCTGCGTCGAGCGCAGCGCGCATCACTTCAGGCTTCGTGGTATCGACCGACACCACACAGCCGCACCCGGCAAGCGCCTCGATCACTGGCCGCACCCGGCGGATTTCCTCATCGGCAGGCACAGCTGCCGCACCCGGACGGGTGGACTCCCCACCGACGTCGAGGATATCGGCGCCTTCTTCCCGCAGCTTGAGGGCATGCTCGATCGCTGCCTGTGCGTTGTTCAGCCGCCCGCCGTCCGAAAATGAATCCGGCGTGACATTGACGATACCCATGACAAGGGGACGGGCCAGGGAGAGGCGGTGCGAACCGGCGCGGAGTATGGACATAAAAATAGAGGGGCCAAGGCCCCTCTATTGTAGTGCGCGATACCGAATCTACGCTCAGGCTTCCTGCGCGGGTTGTGTAGTCGGCGCAGGCGCACTCGGCTTGTCGCCGCCGCTTGCCGGTGGCGGTGGCGTGACGGAGGGCTTGGGCGGGCGCGGCGGGAGGCCGGCCATGATGTCGGCAATCTGTTCGGCATCGATGGTTTCCCATTCCAGCAGAGCGGTGGTCATCGCCTCGACCTTGTCGCGGTTGTCGGTCAGAATCTTCTTGGCCAGCGCGTACTGCTCGTCCAGGATGCGGCGGATTTCGGCATCGACCTTCTGCATGGTCGCTTCGCTCATGTTCTTGTGCGTGGTCACCGAACGCCCCAGGAACACCTCGCCTTCGTTTTCGCCGTACACCATCGGGCCCAGCGCTTCGGACATGCCGTAGCGGGTCACCATGTCGCGCGCGATGCTGGTGGCGCGCTCGAAGTCGTTGGACGCGCCGGTCGAGATGCTGCCGACGAAAATCTCCTCCGCCACCCGGCCGCCGAACAGCATGCTGATCTGCGACAGCATCTCGTCCTTGTACAGGCTGAAACGGTCCATTTCCGGCAGCGACATGGTCACGCCCAGGGCACGGCCGCGCGGGATCACGGTCACCTTGTGCACCGGGTCGCAGCCCGGCAGGGTCATGCCGATCACCGCATGGCCCGACTCGTGGTAAGCCGTTTTCTTCTTGTCCTCGGGCGTGATCACCATGGACTTGCGCTCGGCGCCCATGAGGATCTTGTCCTTGGCCTTCTCGAAATCGTCCATGTCGACCAGGCGCTTGTTGCCGCGCGCGGCGAACAGGGCGGCCTCGTTGACCAGATTGGCGAGGTCGGCGCCGGACATGCCGGGGGTGCCGCGCGCCAGAATGTCGGCCCGCACATCGGGGGCGAGCGGCACTTTGCGCATGTGCACCAGCAGGATCTGTTCGCGGCCGCGGATGTCGGGCAGGCCCACCACCACCTGGCGGTCGAAGCGTCCCGGACGCAGCAAGGCCGGATCGAGCACGTCGGGGCGGTTGGTCGCGGCGATGACGATGACGCCGGTGGTCGCCTCGAAGCCGTCCATTTCCACCAGCAACTGGTTCAAGGTCTGCTCGCGCTCGTCGTTGCCGCCGCCAAGGCCGGCGCCGCGCTGGCGGCCGACCGCATCGATCTCGTCGATGAAGATGATGCAGGGTGAATTCTTCTTCGCCTGCTCGAACATGTCGCGCACGCGCGCAGCGCCCACGCCGACGAACATCTCGACGAAGTCCGAACCGGAGATGCTGAAGAACGGCACCTTGGCCTCACCCGCGATCGAGCGCGCCAGCAAGGTCTTGCCGGTTCCCGGCGGGCCGACCATCAGCACGCCGCGCGGAATATGCCCGCCCAGCTTCTGGAATTTGGTCGGATCCTTCAGGAAATCCACCAGTTCCGCCACGTCTTCCTTGGCCTCATCGCAGCCGGCGACGTCGGCAAAGGTCACCGGATTGGCGTTTTCGTCGAGCAGGCGCGCCCGGCTCTTGCCGAACGAGAAAGCCCCGCCCCGCCCGCCACCCTGCATCTGGCGCATGAAGAAGATCCACACGCCGATCAGCAGCAGCATCGGGAACCAGGAAATGAACAGGCTCATCAGGAACGACGGCTGCTCCTCCGGCTTGGCCTCGACCGAGACGCCGTTTTTCAGCAGGTCGGACACCATCCACGGGTCGCTCGGCGCATAGCTGGTGAAACGCTGGCCATCGCTGCGCTCGCCCTTGAGAACGTTGCCTTCTATCACCACCTTGGAGATCTGCTGCTGGCGCACCTCCTCGATGAATTGCGAGTAGGGCATCTGCTTCTGGGCGGTGCGCTGGGCGCCGAACTGGTTGAATACCGTCATCAGGACGACGGCAATAATCAACCAGACGGCGATGTTTTTGGACAGATTGTTCACGTTTACTCCTCGGTGCCGAATGCAGCACGTTTAGACTCATTCTAAACCCTATTTGGCAAGCATGCCACGGCAGCCTTGCAACTCGCCATCCCGTGCTGCAACCGGGCGGCGTCCCAGCAGATAAACCTCGGTGCTGCGATCGCGCGAGGCATCGGGTTTGCGGATCAGCACCTGCTCGAATGCCTGCCGCATCCGGGCCCGGAAATCCTCAAAACCGACACCTTGGAAAACTTTGACGAGGAAACAGCCATCTGGTTTCAGCCAGCTTGCCGCAAATTCGAGCGCCAGTTCGCATAGTTCGTAATGCCGCGCCTGGTCTGCCAGCATCACTCCGCTGATGTTGGGCGCCATATCGCTTAATACAAGGTCAAGTTGCCCGGATTGCAACTTTTCTTCCAGCCAGGCCAACGCTGCCGGCTCGGTGAAATCGCCCTCCAGGCTGTCGACGCCGGGCATCGGTGCCACCGGCAGCAGGTCGATCGCCAGCACCCTGCCCTGCCGCTTCATTTTCTGCACCGCCACCTGGCACCAGCTGCCGGGCGCGGCGCCCAGGTCCACCACTGTCATGCCGGGACGCAACAGATGATCGCGCTGGTCGATTTCCAGCAATTTATAGGCGGCACGCGAGCGATAGCCGTCCTGCTGCGCCTTTTTGACGTAAGGATCCGTCACGTGCTCGTGCATCCAGGCACTGCCCGATTTGGTCCGCTTGGGTTTCTGTGCCATGTCTATCGGCTCTATCGGCTACAATCCGCGCTCATTTAAGGAACAAGCATGAAAGCACTCACGCCCGCACAACGGCAGTTTCTGAAGGGGCTGGCACACACGCGCCAACCGGTGGTCATGATCGGCAACCAGGGTTTGACGGCTGCCGTATTGAAGGAAATCGATCACGCGCTGGCTGCGCACGAACTGGTCAAGATCAAGGCAGCCAGCAACGAACCGGACCTGCGCCGCAGCTGGCTGGAGGAAATCTGCACCGCCACCGGCGCTGCGCCGGTACAGCAAATCGGCAAGGTGCTGGTGATTTATCGCGCCGCAGCCAAACCCGTCATCGTCCTGCCGGGCTGATTGCTGCCCAACGGGGCTTATCGCGCCAGCCCGGAACGCCAGACCAGCAACAGTCCCAGCGCGCTCTGGATCAAATACAGAATGCTGGACACCCCGTGCCAGCGCGCAAAACGGTCGGCAAACACACTTTGCATCACGGCATGCGGCATGGCCTGATCCTTCAGGCTCTGCATGATGGGCTGAATGCCGAAATGGCCCGCCAGCGTCAACGCCAGCATGACCACCACCGCCCAGAAGAACAGCGTTTTCAGCGCGGCGCCGCCGTCGCGGGCGATGCGGTAAATCAGCAGATAGATCCCGGCAGCGATGCCGATCCAGGCCATCCATTCGAACAGATTTCCGGCCAGCACCCCGGCCAGCTGCTTGTCGCCGAGGCTGGCAAACAGCACCGGCGCCGCGACATAGCCGATCGCCCAGATGCCGCCGATCCACAGCACCAGCATCGTCCCGGCGAGGCCGTCCCAGAAACGCCGCATTATATGTATTGCACGTCCAGCACTTCGTACTGGCGGAGACCGCCCGGCGCCTGCACGTCCACGCTGTCGCCCGCATACTTGCCGATCAGTGCGCGCGCGATGGGCGACGACACGGAAATTTTGCGCTGCTTGATATCGGCCTCGTCATCGCCGACGATCTGGTAAACCACGCTGTCGCCGGACTCGGCGTCTTCCAGTTCAACCGTCGCGCCGAAGACGATGCGGCCGTCCGCATCGAGGGTGGTGGGATCGATGATCTGCGCATTCGCCAGCTTGCCTTCGAGGTCGGCAATACGGCCTTCGATGAAGCCCTGCTTTTCCTTGGCGGCGTCGTACTCGGCGTTTTCAGACAGATCGCCCTGCGCGCGTGCCTCGGCGATCGCCTGGATGACAGCGGGGCGCTCCACGCTTTTCAGATGTTGCAACTCGGCGCGCAGCTTTTCGGCGCCGACCACGGTGAGGGGGAATTTGTTCACAGCCTTGCCTTATCGGTCAGTGCAGGCGCTGATGCAGCGCCTGCAGGGAATACACCTTGAGCTCGTCGCCGTGCCGCATGCCCATGCAGGCGGCACGCGCACCGGCCAGGGTGGTGAAATACACCACCCGGCGCGCCAGCGCTTCGGCGCGGATAGTGTAGGAATCCTTCACTGCCTTCTTGTCTTCGACCACGTTGACGATGAAATCGATATCGCCGTTCTTGATCATGTCGACGATGTGCGGGCGGCCTTCCTTGACCTTGTTGACGATCGCCACCGGAATCCCCGCCGACTCGATCGCCTGGGCAGTGCCGCGCGTGGCGACCAGGCTGAAGCCGAGATCGCGCAACGCCTGCGCCACCTCGACGATGGCATCGCGGTCGCCCGAGCGCACGCTGACGAAGGCGCGTCCGCCCGGCTTCGGCAATTCGGAGCTCGACGCCAGTTGCGACTTGACGAAAGCCTCGCCGAAATTGTCGCCCACGCCCATGACCTCGCCGGTCGATTTCATTTCCGGGCCGAGGATGGTGTCGACGCCCGGGAACTTGCGGAACGGGAACACCGCTTCCTTCACCGAGAAATACGGCGGGATGATTTCCTTTTCAAACGCCTGCGACTTCAGCGAAATGCCGGCCATCGCCCGCGCGGCGATCTTCGCCAGCGGCGCGCCGATGGCCTTGGACACATAGGGCACGGTGCGCGACGCGCGCGGGTTCACCTCCAGCACGTACACGGTGTCGCCCTGGATCGCGAACTGCACGTTCATCAGGCCGACCACTTTCAAGGCCTTCGCCATCGCCACGGTCTGGCGGCGCAACTCGTCCTGCAGTTCGTTCGACAGGCTGTAGGGCGGCAGCGAACACGCCGAATCGCCCGAATGCACGCCCGCCTGCTCGATATGCTGCATGATGCCGCCGATCACCACCTGCTCGCCGTCGGACAGCGCATCGACGTCCACCTCGATGGCGTCGTTGAGGAAGCGGTCGAGCAGCACCGGCGACTTGTTCGACACCTTCACCGCCTCGGTCATGTAGCGGACGAGGTCGGCTTCCTCGCGCACGATTTCCATGGCGCGGCCGCCCAGCACGTAACTGGGGCGCACCACCAGCGGGTAGCCGATTTCCTCGGCCATGCGGATGGCGCTGTCGGGGTTGCGCGCGGTGCGGTTGGGCGGCTGTTTCAGGCCCAGATCGTGCAGCATCTGCTGGAAACGCTCGCGGTCTTCGGCGGCGTCGATCATGTCGGGGCTGGTGCCGATGATGGGCACGCCGTTCCGCTCCAGATCGCGCGCCAGCTTCAGCGGGGTCTGCCCGCCGTACTGCACGATCACGCCGAAGGGCTTCTCGATGCGCACGATTTCCAGCACGTCTTCCAGCGTCAGCGGCTCGAAGTACAGGCGGTCGGAGGTGTCGTAGTCGGTCGACACAGTCTCCGGGTTGCAGTTGACCATGATGGTCTCGAAGCCGTTCTCGCGCAGCGCCAGCGCGGCGTGCACGCAGCAGTAGTCGAACTCGATGCCCTGGCCGATGCGGTTCGGCCCGCCGCCCAGCACCATGATCTTCCTGGCGTCGGTCGGATGCGCCTCGCACTCTTCCTCGTAGGTCGAGTACATGTAGGCGGTCTGGGTGGCGAACTCGGCCGCGCAGGTGTCGACCCGCTTGTAGACCGGGTGCAATGAAAGTTCGTTGCGGCGCGCGCGCACCGCGTGCTGGTCGGTGTCCAAAAGCCTGGCCAGACGGCGGTCGGAGAAGCCGGCGCGCTTCAGCTCGCGCAACTCATCGCGGCCGAGGTCGGTCAGCGCACGTCCGGACAGCGAAGCTTCCAGTTCGATCAGGCCCTGGATCTGGTCGAGGAACCACGGATCGATCTTCGACACGGCGTGGATCTCTTCGAGGCTCATGCCGACGCGGAACGCGTCGCCGACGTACCAGATGCGCTCGGGGCCGGGCGACATCAGTTCGGCCTCGATCTCCTCGCGGTCGGCGGTCTTCGGATCGAGGCCGTCGGCGCCGACTTCCAGCCCGCGCAGCGCCTTCTGCAGCGACTCCTGGAAGCTGCGGCCCATCGCCATCACCTCGCCCACCGACTTCATCTGCGTGGTCAGGCGGTCGTCGGCCTGCGGGAACTTCTCGAAGGCGAAGCGCGGGATCTTGGTGACCACGTAATCGATCGACGGCTCAAACGAGGCCGGGGTCGCGCCGCCGGTGATGTCGTTCTGCAGCTCGTCCAGCGTGTAGCCGACCGCCAGCTTGGCCGCCACCTTGGCGATCGGGAAGCCGGTCGCCTTGGATGCCAGCGCGCTCGAGCGCGACACCCGCGGGTTCATCTCGATCACCACCATGCGGCCGTCGGCCGGGTTGATGGAGAACTGCACGTTGGAGCCGCCGGTTTCCACGCCGATCTCGCGCAGCACCGCCAGCGAGGCGTTGCGCATGATCTGGTATTCCTTGTCGGTCAGCGTCTGCGCCGGGGCCACGGTGATGGAGTCGCCGGTGTGCACGCCCATCGGGTCGAAGTTCTCGATCGAACAGATGATGATGCAGTTGTCCTTGCGGTCGCGCACCACTTCCATCTCGTATTCTTTCCAGCCGAGCAGCGATTCCTCGATCAGCAGCTCGTGGGTGGGCGAAGCCTCCAGGCCGCGCTCGCAGATGGCGACGAACTCGTCCTTGTTGTAGGCGATGCCACCGCCCGAGCCACCCATCGTGAACGAGGGCCGGATGATCGACGGGAAGCCGAGCGCGGCCTGCACCTGCAGCGCCTCTTCCAGGCTGTGGGCGATCGACGAACGCGCGGAGCCCAGTCCGATCCTGGTCATCGCAGCCTTGAACTTTTCGCGGTCTTCCGCCTTGTCGATCGCTTCCTTCGACGCGCCGATCATCTCGACGCCGTATTTCTCCAGCACGCCGTGCTTGGCCAGATCGAGCGCGCAGTTGAGCGCGGTCTGCCCGCCCATGGTCGGCAGCAGCGCATCCGGGCGCTCCTGCTCGATGATCTTCTCGACCACCTGCCAGGAAATCGGCTCGATGTAGGTGACGTCGGCCATGTCCGGATCGGTCATGATCGTCGCCGGATTGCTGTTGACGAGGATGACCTTGTAGCCCTCCTCGCGCAGCGCCTTGCACGCCTGCGCGCCGGAATAGTCGAATTCGCACGCCTGGCCGATGACGATGGGGCCGGCGCCGATGATGAGGATGCTTTTTAAGTCAGTGCGCTTGGGCATGGTCGGCCATCAGCTGGATAAATCGGTCGAACAAATAACCCACGTCGTGCGGGCCGGGACTGGCTTCGGGATGCCCCTGGAAGCCGAACGCGGGAGCATCGGTGCGGGCGATGCCCTGCAGCGAGCCGTCGAACAGCGAGACATGGGTGCTGCGGATATTGGAGGGGAGCGTCGCCGCATCCACCGCGAAGCCGTGGTTCTGGCTGGTGATGGCGACCCGCCCGCTGTCGAGATCCTTGACCGGATGGTTCGCACCGTGGTGGCCGAACTTCATCTTGACGGTCCTGGCGCCCGAGGCCAGCGCCAGCAACTGGTGGCCGAGGCAGATTCCGAAGGTCGGGATCTGCGCCGCCACCAGATCGCCGATCGCCCGGATCGCGTAATCGCACGGCTCCGGATCACCCGGGCCGTTGGAGAGGAAAATACCGTCCGGCTTCAGCGCCAGAGCCTGCTCCGCGGTGGCGGTCGCGGGCAGCACGGTCAGGCGGCAGCCGCGCTCGGCGAGCATCCGCAGGATATTGCGCTTGACGCCGTAATCGAAGGCCACGACATGGAAACGCGGCGCGTCCAGTTGGGCGTAGCCACGCCCCAGCTTCCATTCGGTTTGATTCCATTCGTACGCCGCCGGCGCGCTCACCACCTTGGCCAGGTCCATGCCAGCCAGGCCGGGGAACGCGCGCGCGGCGTCGAGCGCCTTCGCCTCATCCACCGCGCCCGCCATGACGCAGCCGCCCTGTGCGCCCTTTTCGCGCAGGATGCGCGTCAGCCGGCGGGTGTCGATGTCGGCAATGGCGACGATGTTCTGGCTCTTGAGATAATCGGGCAGCGACTGGCCGGCGCGGAAATTCGAATGCAGCCGCGGCACATCGCGCACCACCAGTCCCGCCGCATGGATGCGGTCCGCCTCGACATCCTCGGCATTGACGCCGGTATTGCCGACATGGGGATAGGTCAGGGTGACAATTTGCCGCGAATACGAAGGATCGGTAAGGATTTCCTGATAACCGGTCAGCGCGGTATTGAATACCACCTCGCCGGTCGTGATGCCGTCGGCACCGATCGACAGGCCGCGAAACACCGAGCCGTCAGCTAAAACCAGGATGGCAGGTTGGGCACGAGACAAGAAAAACTCCACAAGACTATTGAGCGTGGCGCAGGTGACAAAATTCAGGCGAGCCGCTTGCGCGCACCCGCCTGAACTTAGAATTGCGCAATTGTAGCCGATCTGAAGCCTGGCTTCAATGCGGGGCGATGCCTCCCGGGCCGCCCCCTGCTTCGGATCAGGGCTGGAGATGATCCAGGCCGCCGTCCATGTCGAGCTCGGTCAGTTCGCTAAAGCCGCCGATGCAGGTGCCATCGACCACGATCTGCGGAACGGTGCGCGCGCCGTTGGTGACGACGGAGAATTCCTTCATCGCCTCGCGGTCGAGGTCGATGCGGACTTCGTCATAGCCGATGCCGCGCTTGTCGAGAAAAGCCTTGGCCTTGACGCAGATGGGACAGGTGCCGGTACTGTAGACCTTGACGGTATTCATGGTGGGTTCCTGTTGCATACGGTTATCCAGTTTCGGCTATTTCAAATTCAGCACATCGCGCATGTCGTACAGACCCGGCGCGCGGCCTTGCAGCCATTTGGCGGCGCGCAGCGCGCCCTGAGCGAAGGTGGCGCGGCTGCTGGCCTTGTGGGTGAGCTCGACGCGCTCGCCGATGCCGGCGAACAGCAGCGTGTGGTCGCCGACGATGTCGCCGCCGCGCACGGTGGCAAAGCCGATGGTCTTGGGATCGCGCTCGCCGGTGACGCCCTCGCGCCCGTAGACCGCGCACTGGGCGAGATCGCGGTCGATGGCGCGCGCCACCGCCTGCCCCAGGCCCAGCGCGGTACCGGAGGGCGCATCGACCTTGTGGCGGTGATGCGCCTCGATGATTTCGATGTCGTAGCCGTCCTGCAGCACCTGCGCAGCAAGTTCGGCCAGCTTCATCAGGAGATTCACGCCCACGCTCATGTTGGGCGCAAACACGATGGGGATCCGTTGCGCCGCCGCGTCGATGCGCGCCTTGCCGGCGTCATCGAAGCCGGTGGTGCCGATGACCAGCGGCACCCGCGCCGCAACGCAGGCATCGAGATAGCCGACGGTGGCTTCGGGGCGGGTGAAGTCGATCAGCGCCTGCGCGCCCGGCAGGACGACGCCCGGCTGATCGCTGATGCGCACGCCACTGGCGCCTCCCCAGGCGGCGCCGGCGTCCTGTCCTGCCAGCGGACTGCCGGGACGGTCGATCGCCGCGCACAGCGCGCAAGCGGGATCGGCTGCCACGGCTTCCAGCAGCGCACGCCCCATACGGCCGGACACGCCGGCAATCGCGATCTGCACGCTCATGGCCGGCCCCCTTGCAAAACCGACAGCACCTTTTCCTCGACGATCAGCCAGCGGCCATCGCGTTCGACCATGCGCAACTGCTTGACCACGGCATCGCGGTAGCTGTCGGAACGGTAAAACTGATTGAAGGTCACCGTGGCGGCAGCATCGTCGGTCCGTTCGACCACGGGCGAATCGATTTCAAGTTCGATGCGCTTGGCCGCGTTCAGCGCCTGGCGCTTGCGCTTCTCCCAATCGGCGCGGCTGGCGCCGCCCTGCGGGATAAAGCCGGCATCGTAGGCGGCGAGGTAGGCTGCGTTGTCACGCCGCGCCCAGGCCGCCGCCCACTCGTTCACCGCATTCAGTACGCTGGCGTCGTTCGCCGCCGCCAGCGGAGCCGCCGCCGGGAAAGACGGAACGACGTCCGGCTGGATTTTCGTCACGTCGGTCTCGGGCTGCAGGCTCAGTTCGGCTGGCGGGCGCGGATCGACATACGCCGGCGCGTTTTTCGGGCTGGGCAGCGGGGGCACGGCGCTGCTTGCCGCGGTTGCCGCCTGCCCGGGCTGCGGCGCCGCAACGGCCGCAGGAGCAGCCGTCGCTGCCGCAGCGGGGGACGCCGTGGGCGCAGGCGCCGCAGCAGGAGGTGCCGCAACCGCAGCTACCGCAGCTACCGCAGCTACCGTAGCAGCCGGGGAGACGGGCGGGGCGACCGCAGCGGGCCGGGAAGCCGGCGCCGGAATCGGTGCCGGCTGAGGCACCGCTGCCTCGGGCATCGGCGCGGTTGCCACGGCCGACGGCGCAACCGGGGCTTCGGTTTTCGGCGCGGCCTGCGCAACCTGCGCAACCTGCGCAACCTGCGCAACCTGCGCGACAGGCGCGACAGGCGCGGGCTCGGCCGCCGGCAGGTCGCCGTCGATGCGCGTCAGGGTGTCGCCGTCGAAAAACAGCGTGATGCGCTTTTGCTCGGCCAGCTTGCCGGCCTTGTAAAACACGTAGACGTAATCCCAGCGATCGGTCCGGAATGGGTCGACCACCAGCGGGGTACCCAGCAGGAAGCGGACTTGCGAACGGTTGAGGCCGAGCTTCAAACGGGCGACGTTTTCCTGGTCGAGCGCATTGCCCTGCTGCACATCGATGCGATGGGGGCCGATTTTGACGCTGGAACACCCGGCAGCCAGGCTCAGAAGCAGAACAGGAATCAGGAAATGACGCATAGCCGAGAAGCCGGAAGGGTTTGGGCGGGTTGGAAAAGAACGTATCATAACGTATTCGCGTTCCCGTTCTGGAGCCTCTTTTGAGCAATCCGTACGACCTCAAGAGCATTGGCCTGAAAGCCACTTTGCCGCGCCTGAAAATCCTCGACTTGTTCGAGCAGGGCAACAAGCGTCACATGACCGCAGAGGAAGTCTATCGGTTGCTGTCCGACGAAGGCCATGATATCGGCCTCGCCACCGTCTACCGCGTGCTCACCCAGTTCGAGCAGGCCGGTTTGCTGATGCGCCACCACTTCGACAGCGACAAGGCGGTGTTCGAGCTCAACCAGGGCGATCACCACGACCATCTGGTCTGCCTGCAATGCGGCAAGGTCGAGGAGTTTTACGACAGCGAAATCGAAAAGCGCCAGACCCGCATCGCCAAGGAACGCGGTTTTGCCATCAACGATCACTCGCTGCAGATCTACGCCGACTGCATCAAGGAAAACTGCCCCAACCGCAAGCCAGGCGACAACCGTCACCGGGCGTAACGCCTATTGCGACAGGCGCCAGGGCGCCACCGCCGCGCACAGAGCGGCCACGCCCTCGATCAGGCGCGGCGCGGGGCGATGCAGGCGATCCGCATCCAGCCGCACAAACGCCTGGTTTTTCACCGCCGGCAGGCCGGCAAAACGCTGCCACTGGCGACGCACATCGGGCGCATCGCTGCCACTCACAATCAGCGCCGGCGCGCGCCGCAGCACCGCCTCGCGCGACACCACCGGGGAGATTGCGCGCAGATCGGCAAACACATTGCGCGCGCCGCACAGCGCCAATGCATCGCTGATCCAGTGCTGCCCGCCCACCGTCATCAGTGGCCGGTCCCAGACCTGATAGAACACGCCGAGCGGCGGGCGCCGGGTGGCCCGAACCTGCAGCGCGGCCAACCTGGCCGAAAAATCCCGCGCGGCCGCCTCGCCTTCCCCGGCGTGGCCGCTCGCCTGCCCGATCAGGCGCAGCAGGCGCGCCACGTCGGCGAGCCGGGTGGCCTGTGTGTGCAGCACCGGCAAACCCAGTTTTTCCAGGCCGTGAATGTCGGCCGCGCGGTTGCCGCCGAGCCAGACGACGACCAGATCCGGTTTCAGCGCCAGGATGCGCTCGAAGTTGATGCGGCTGTAGTCGCCGACGCGCGGCAGCATTTTCGCCGCTTCGGGATAATCGCTCGCGCTGTCCACCCCGACCACCTGTGCACCCGCGCCGGCGGCGAACAACAGCTCGGTGAGATGCGGCGTCAGCGACACGATGCGCTGAGGCGGCCGCTCGAACTCGAGCGCCCGCCCGGCGTCATCGACCATGCGGATGGCGGCGGCCTGCGCCGGCGCGGCCAGCAGCAGGCATGTCCAGAGCACAATGCGGCGGATCACCGGGCGATGCGCGGACTGCCGTGGAAAATCAGGCTCGCGTGTTCGCCGTCGAAGCGCAGCCGGGTCAGCCCGGCATTCGCCACCTCGATGCGGTAGGCGTGTTCCAGCGGAATGTGCAGCGCCCACGCCAGCGCCATGCGGATCACTCCGGCGTGCCCTACCAGCAGCACGTGCTGGCCGGCGTGCTGCGCGAGCAGGTCGCCGAGCGCGGCGGCCACCCGCGCATGAAAATCGGCCAGCGGCTCGGCGCCGGCCGGGCGCGCATTGACCGGATCGGCCTTGAAGCGCGCCAGCGTGCCGGGCGCTTCCTGCTCGATCTCGGCCGCCGACCTGCCCTCCCATGCGCCGAACCCGACTTCCTTCAGCCGCTCGTCCAATGCCAGCGGCAAGCCGTGGCGACCGGCCAGCGTTTCGGCAAACGCACGGCAGCGCAG
This sequence comes from Thiobacillus sp. 65-1059, assembly GCA_001897675.1. Lineage (GTDB taxonomy): Bacteria > Pseudomonadota > Gammaproteobacteria > Burkholderiales > Thiobacillaceae > Thiobacillus. The sequence goes on from MKUE01000124.1 coordinate 38,771, forward strand.
CAGGGGCGACGCCACAATGCGCGTCCACGGTGCGGCATCGCCGACCGCCGCATGCATCTGCGCCCAGCCTTTTTCCGACAGCGGATCGTCGACCTGGCCGCGATAGCGGCGCCCGCCGACGGGCTCGCCGTGGCGCATCAGGTCCAGCGTGGTGGTCACGCCAGCACCACCAGATTGTCGCGGTGGATCAATTCCGGTTCATCCATGTAGCCGAGTTCGGCCTCGATCGCGCTGCTCGGCTTGCCGGCGATGCGGCGTGCCTCGCTGGCGCTGTAGTTGGCCAGGCCGCGCGCGACTTCGCGGCCGTCGGCATCGACCACCGCCACCGCTTCGCCGCGTTCGAATTCGCCGGTCACGCCCTTCACTCCGACCGGCAGCAGGCTCTTGCCTTCCTCGCGCAAGGCGCGCACCGCGCCGGCGTCGAGCACCACGCCGCCGCGCAATTGCAGATGATCCGCCAGCCACTGCCGCCGCGCGGCGAGCGGCGCCTGGCGGGCGATCAGCTGGCTGCCGATGGCTTCGCCCGCCGCCAGCCGCAGCAGCACCTGTTCTTCGCGGCCGCAGCAAATCACGGTGTGCGCGCCGCTTCTTGCCGCGCGCCTGGCGGCGAGTATCTTGGTCAGCATGCCGCCGGTGCCGACACTGCTGCCCGCCCCGCCTGCCATGCGTTCGAGCTCGGGATCGCCCGCGTGCGCCTCCATCACCAACGTCGCCTGCGGATCCCGGCGCGGGTCGGCGGTATACAGGCCCGTCTGATCGGTAAGGATGACGAGACAGTCGGCTTCGATCAGATTGGTCACCAGCGCGCCCAATGTGTCGTTGTCGCCAAGGCGGATTTCGTCGGTGGCAACCGTATCGTTCTCGTTGATGATCGGCACCACGCGCAAGGCCAGCAGCGTGCGCAGGGTCGAGCGCGCATTCAGGTAGCGGGTGCGGTCGGCAAGGTCCTCGTGGGTGAGCAGCACCTGCGCGGCATGGAGATTGTAGGTACGGAATATCGATTCGTACGCCTGCACCAGCCCCATCTGCCCCACCGCCGCAGCCGCCTGCAATTCGTTGACCGCCTTCGGGCGCTTCTTCCAGCCCAGCCGCGCGATACCCTCGGCAATCGCGCCGGACGACACCAGCACCACCTCTTTGCCCTGCGCGGTCAGCGCGGCAATCTGCCCGGCCCAGCGCGACAGCGCGGCGTGGTCGAGCCCGCGCCCCTCGGCGGTGACCAGGCTGGAGCCGACCTTGACGACGATGCGCCGCGCGTGTTTGACGACCGAGGCGCTCATCGTGCCGCCCGCCGCAGATTCTGCACCGCCTCTGCGGCGTTGCGGACACGCAGGCCGTTGGGGCAGAAGTGATCCTCGAACAGGGCTTTCTGGTACGACAGCAGCGAGCGGAACTTGATGCTTTCCCAGCCGGCGTTGCGCGCCTTCGACCAGGTGCCGTCCGGATGGCCGTAGGCGTATAGCCGGCGCTCGCCCGATTCGCAGCGCAGGCCCTCGAACGACACGTTTTTCGCTCCGCCCGCGGCCTCGACCACCACGACGTAGCGCACTACGTTGTCGGCGCCGACGCTGATCGATTCGGCGTCGACGAAGAACTTGTTGCGCGTCGCCGACGACACCTTGAACGGAACCAGGTTCTCGGCCTTGGGGTAAGGCGGCAGCTGCGACGCCACCTCGGCCCAGGGCTTGTCCTGTTCGAATTCGCCTTCGAAATCAATCCATGCGGCATGGGCGGCAAGGGGCAGGCACAACAGCAGGGCGGGCAGGATTTTCATGCCCGGCATTTTATTGATTCGGCCGCAGGATGTCTGCAAGAAAGATCGACGCGGCAGGAAATGCCGGGGGCATGCGGCCGGGATAAAATCCAATGCACGCAATGAAACAGGGCATGGAAATCCGGACTGGATCGTTCCCGCTGAAAACCGACATGCTGACCGCCTCCCTCAAACGCTACGCCTGGCTCTCCATCGCTGCGGCCCTTGCCACCATCCTGCTCAAGGGCTGGGCCTGGTGGCTCACCGGCTCGGTCGGCATGCTGTCCGACGCGCTCGAGTCCTTCGTCAATCTGGCAGGGGCGATGATGGCACTGGCCATGCTGTCGCTGGCGGCCATGCCTGCGGACGACAATCACGCGCACGGCCACGGCAAGGCGGAGTACTTCTCCAGCGCATTCGAAGGCTTCCTCATCCTCATTGCTGCCGCCAGCATCGCGTATGCCGCCATCGAGCGCCTGCTGAGCCCGCAGCCGCTCGAAGCGGTGGGGATCGGCCTGGCGGTGTCGGTGGCCGCCTCGGTGATCAACCTGCTCACGTCGCGCATCCTCATGGGGGTGGGCCGCAAGTACAAATCCATCACCCTGGAAGCCGACGCCCACCACCTGCTCACCGACGTCTGGACGTCCGCGGGGGTCATTGCGGGAGTCGGGCTGGTATGGGCGACCGGCTGGCTCTGGCTCGATCCGGCGATCGCCTTGCTGGTGGCCCTGAATATCGTGTGGACCGGGTGGCGGCTGCTGCAGCGCTCCGCCGCCGGCCTGATGGACGTTTCCCTCCCCGAGGAAGACATCAGGGCCATCGAAGCGATACTCGACGGCTACCGCCAGCAGGGGCTGGAATTCCATGCCCTGCGCACGCGCCAGGCCGGCGCCCGGGCCTTCATTACCCTGCATGTCATGATGCCTGGCGCCTGGACTATCCAGCGGGGGCACGACTGCTCGGAGCGTCTCGAAGCCGACATCCGCCAGGCTGTGCCGCACGTCCACATCACCACACACCTGGAACCGCTGGAAGACCCCGTCTCCCTGGCCGATCAGGAACTGGATCGGCGGACGGACTGAACCTGCCGGGCCCGGACCGTGCGGCGCCAGGCCCGGCAAGCCAGCGCATACGCCGCCAAATTCACCGCCACGACCACGCCGCCCAGCACCTGCTGGAGCGGCAGGGTCAGATGCCCCGGATACAAGATCGGCAGCAGGGTGTGCTCGATGAAATCGCCGCCGTAGGCGCTGCCCCCGCCGACGACGCGCAGGTGATTTTCCAGCGGCGTGAGCGGACAGATCCCGCCGCTGAACTCGATGAATGCGCCCCAGGCGGCGGCAGGCAGATGCAGCCAGGCCAGCCTTGGCCAGCGCGCCAGCAGAAACCCGCCCGCCACCACGAAGGCGACGAAAAGCAGGTGCACGACCACCACTGCGTCGGCAAGGATGGCGGCCATTCTCATCGCCAGGAAACCGGGGCTGCCAGGCGTTCCCCCTTCGTCCGTTCGAACGGCACGATCCCTGCTGTGCCCGCGACGAGCGCCGGCAGCGCATCGCTCGCGTGCAGGCAGATGAAGCCGAACACCTCGCGCAGGGCCTGCAGCGCGCGCTCGGTCTTGTGGGACGGATAGAGGGCAATGCCCATCGCCACCCCGGCGAAGAGCAGCAGCAAGGCTTCGTGCAGGTCGCCCAGCACAAGGCAGATGCCGGCCGCAGCGATGGGCAGCAGAAACATCGGCTCGCGGATCACTTCGAGCACCGCCGCTGCCGTGCCGGGCGGCCCGCTTTCGGGCGACGCGTTCGGCCTCTTTCCCGCCGGGCGTTCGCGCGCAAGGACCGTCGCCACCCCCTGGAAGACAGGCGGCTCACCGGAGGCAGGATCATCCATCGCGGGTTTTTGTTTCGTCACCCGGGCATCCTACGCCGCGCCCATCTTCTTGGGTATCGCAGGCCGATTAATTAATAATCAAGCAGCCGCGCCAGGCATGCTCAAGGAAGCGATCATCCTGGGGGCAATGGAAGGCAGACCCTCGCCTCCCCGGCGAACAGACAAAACGGGCGGCTCATGGGCCGAGCCATTGCGCTCATTCGCATGAACCCGGTTGGGCCGATAGCAGAGCGGATACACGTCGCAGACGTGACTGCGGCGTCGATGGAAGGCTTCCATCGACGCCGCGGCCAATGTGCGCAAAAGCATCAACCGATGACGGCTTCGGCGGAGTTCTTGTCGCCTTTGTTGTCGACCCAGTTGACGACGACCTTGTCGCCTTTCTTGGGCCCCTTGACCTTGAAACCCAGGTAGGGGTTCTTGGAGATGCCGGTGCCGAAGTCGGCGTTCAGCACCGCGGCGCCGTTGATGGTGGCCGTCACGTCCTGAATGAAGTGGGCGGGCACCAGCTGGCCGGTTTTGGCGTCTTTGCGCAGGCCGGTTTCCATCGGGTGGTTTCTCAACACTTTGACGTCGGCGACGTCGCCTGCCATGGTGGCGCGGATACGCATGGGTTCAGCCATTTGGCTTTCCTTTCTAAAAAGAATTCAGTTCAACGAATGATGTCCGGCCAGGCCGGGATCAGCCGCCGCAGCCGCCGACGGTGACCTTGACTTCCTTGGCCGCGGTGTAGGACTTGCCGCCGGCGTTGACCACCGCACGGATAAACGAAGTCTGAGCCACCTTGATGCGGGTGGCGATGTAGCCCTGGGCGCCGCCCGACAGGGTGTAGGAGCCGACCAGGGGGGTGCCGTTCTTTTCGGCAAAAATGGCGATGCCGGTCGTGCCGGCGATGCTGCTGGTGACTTCCACCGGCACAACCGAACCGTTCTCGGCGATGTCCGGCATCTTGATGGCGATCTCCTTGCTGTCGGCTGGGCCGGCAACGCCGAGCCCCTTCATCGCGTCGCCGACGTTCTTGGCCTCGAAGGCGGCCTTGTTCCAGGCGGCCATCGCCTGGGTGGGCTTCAGCAGGCCGGCGGCCACGGCGATGGCCACGGTGCCTGCGCCTGCGGCGCCTTTCAGTACGTTTCTACGAAGTGCATTCATTTGCCTATCTCCTTTTAAATAGCAAAATCATCAATATTCCCGGAGTTACCGTTTTCCATATTCAAGCTATTGAAATAACCTGTTTTTTGAATGGGAGATTGAGCAATTCACAATTTCCCCAACCGACCCATGATTAGCAAACACCATGCCAAGCAACGAATCAAAACCAAGGCATTGATAACAATCAAAAATATTTTTCACGCCTCGAACCGTAAAAATCCAGCCATGGCGTAACGCCAGTCCCTTTGGCCTTGCATCTGGAGAAATGGGACACTGCAGGCACCGTGTTCTTTCAGGGCACCCTTTGCAGCGCAGCGCTTGAATTACCCTGCGCTCCCCACATAGTCCTCGCATCGCAAAATCCGGGTACCCCGATACCGGCGGGAAGCAAAAAAAACCGCCCCGAAGGGCGGCAGAAGGCATAACACATCAGAAACATCGATTTTCCCGATGCGTTATGGAGGAGGCTGTTGATAGAGCGTTACATGATTTTCTTGGCAAAAGGCACCGTGACACGGACGGTGAAAATATTGTCTTCAATCGTATTGTTGTCGTTCCGGATACGGTCTGCCTGGTATTGCAGGCGAATTCCGCGGTCAAGACGCTGAGTCAGGCCCAGCGAGGTTTCCTGGAATGTATTGCTGCTCAGGGAAGTATTCGGGTCATATTCGGAATAGCGCGCCACCGCCTCCCATTTCGGAGTCAATTTATAACCGAGCGAAAGCTCATAGCCCTTGGCCTTCAGATCGGCAGCACCGCCTAGGGCTTCATCCTTGCCGGTCATGACTTCGCCCCAGGCCCACCACTTGTCCTTGGCAAAGTCGTTGTAGCGCAGCACGAAGGCATGGCGTTCGCGGTCGAGTTCCGGCCCCCCGTTGATCTGCGCGCTGCCGAGCCGCAAGCCGTAATGCGCCCAGATCGATCCCTTGTGAAACTCCAGGCTGCCGTTGAAGTCTTTTTGGTCGCCTTCATCCTGCTGCTTGACGCCCGTGCTGTTGTAGACGCCGGCGGTATAGGTCAGGCTGCTGTCGCTGCCCAGGTTGACCTGATTGAAAGCCATGATGCCGGTCTTGAAGATGTTGGTCACGACTTCACCGCCATCCGCCGTGCAGCCGATCGAGCCGCAACCATAGAGTTGCGAAGTCATGCGGGTGTAGTTGACCCATGGCGCAATTCCGGCCGGAACGTAAAAGGCATGGCCGAACGGGACGATCACGGACCCCACCTGAATATTGGTCACGTCGAGGACATCGCGGAAGGTGGCGCTGGCGCGAAAGACGCGCGCACTGCCGTTGGCGGCAGAAGTGACCCCGTTGCGCGCCCATTCGGTGACGACCAGATAATCCACGTCTTTGGTGATGCTGCCTTTCATGTACCAGCGCAGGCGCTGGAATGAAAACTCGCTCTTGTCGGACGCCGCATTCTTGCTGTCGGTCAGCGTGAAAGTGGGCTGCATCTCGACGCCCATGGTCATGGTGACGTCGTCTGAAGGCGCGGACTCGCGTCCGTACAGCATGGGCCAGGCCTTGTAGGAATCGACCTTGGCTTCCGCCTCGGCCTGGGCTGCCTGGTGGAACAAGGACATCCCCGTAAGGCACAGCGCCGACAAGGTGTATTGGGTAAGCTTTTTCGAAGAATCAGTCATTTTGATTTCCTTTCCGCGCGTTGGCGCGGGATTGCGATCGTTGTCCGGGAAACGCGTATTCACTTGGTGTACAGGAATGCCATGACATCCTGGATATCCTGGTCGGTCAGCACCTTGTTCGGGCCATAAACGGGCATGAAGGCATTCGGGTTGTAGAAGCGGACATCCCAGAGACGCTGATAGGTGTAGTCCAGCGGCATTTCCCGATGCGCATACCCCTTCAAGCTGGGGCCGATGCTGCCGCCTTCATGCTTGGGCAGCGCATGACAGGCAATGCAGTTCCCCCAACGCAGGTTGGTTGCGATTTTCTCGCCCCGTTCCGCGTCCCCTTTGAGCGGGCCCTTGAACTCGACACGCTCCACCGGCGGCGAGGTCATTTTTCCGCAGGGCAGGTCGTAGTCGTGGCAAGGAAAGTTCTTGAGCAGTTCGCGCGGATACTGTTCGCCGGGAACCCACTTCGGCGCCTCCTCGGCCGAGCTGGGAGCGATTGCGCCAACGGTCAGAGAACCCGCCAGCACAAGCAGTGGCAGATAACGCTGTTTGAAGCCAAATTTCATGTCAGTTTTCCTTTTTAATCAGTTGCGGCAGCGAAGATTCGCTTCAATCCAGATAGCTGGTATCCATGTTGTATTCCGCGACCGGGACACTCATCTTGTAGCCATTCGCCGATGCCTTGAGGAACACCTCGATATCCGTCATGGCGGGGCTGCCCTCCTCCCCCGGATAGATGCGCGACAGAATCTGGCAGGACTTGATCTGGTGCTGAAGGGTGAAGACGTACTCGAAGTCGTCGCCCGGCAACGAGTAGGGGAAGTGATAGATGGGGTACTGGGCGGCGTCGCCGAAGAAAGTAGTCGGACGCTGGCCGCGCAGATACTTGCCTGCGGCCGGCGGGGTATGGCAGCTCGCGCAGGCAAAGTTGAAGTGCCCGCCGCGCTTGAAGAACAGATCGCGGCCCCGTTCATAGGACGCCTTGATCGGGCCCGGAGAGGTGGCATCGATCTTCACGACCTTGCCATCCGACAGGGAGCCGACGAAGAAGTCGATCAGCGTGTTCTGACGCGTGTTCTCCTTCCAGTCGAAACCGAGCCGCTCGGTCGCGCAGGCTTTGATCTGCGTGGGGACGGTCACGACACGCTTCAGGCGCTTGTTGTAGGCGGGGTAGTTTGCGTATATCCCCTTGAGCTTTTTCCCCTCTGCGCCGTGGCAGGAAGCGCAGGATTGCCCCTTGGCATTCTTCTCGTTGTAATACCCCCTGCCGATGTCGATCGCGCCTTCCGCGTCGAAGCTTTTGACTGCCCAGCGGAAATCCTTGTAGTTCATCTCATGGGACATCTTTCCGCTTTTCTTGGCGTCTTCAAGCGCCTTCTCATCCTTCCAGTATTGATAGGTATTCGAGAACTTCGCGTCCCCCGAAACGTGGGGGATCGCCAGCTCCTTGCCTGGCATGTAATCGAATTTCGGGTACTCCTCGGCGCTTGCCGGAAGCGCGGCGGCAGCAAGGCAAGCGCCAAATGCCAGCAATTTGAGTTTTCTTGGAATGTTCATAGCCTCTCCATTAATTGAAACAAACGAGTCGGGCGGAAGATCGCTGTTGCCGCCCGAGTCGCGTCCACCCGACAGGCTTAAAGCAGACACCGTGCCACCAGCGAAGCAAGGCAATAATCAATTGAAAACAAAGGGAAAATTAAAAAAGCGCCCGGCCATCCAGGCGCCGCCACTGGCGTATCGCCCATCGCCCAGGCCAGGGCATGGGAGAAACGCCATAGCGCGCGCGTGTGCCGTTTTTTCCGGATGCCCGGCCGATAGCCCGCGAGCTTGACGCTGGCCGCAGGATGAGACTAAGGTGGTCCGCAGATTGCGTTTTAATGACTTGGCTTCTTCCCGGTTCCATGTGCCCTCCTGATCCAAAAGACATATCCCAGCCTCCCGAACCGATCGGTGCGTACAAGGTTTTGATCATTGATGACGAACCGGAAATCGCACGCATACTCGGGCGCGTGATACAGACCTGCGGCGACTTTCAGGTCGCCGTCCGGGTCGGCAAGTTCGATCTGGAGCACGAACTCGCCGCGCTTGAGCCGACCCTGATATTCCTCGATCTGGTGATGCCGGATTTCGATGGATTCGAGGTATTGAGCCGGATTCAAGGCATCCTGCCGGACACCCCGGTTGTGGTCGTTAGCGCATATTCCACCATCGAAAATGCCGTACGCGCAGTGAAACTGGGGGCATTCGACTTCCTGCCGAAACCCTTCGATCCCGAGTCCGTGCAGCTGATCGTCGCCAAGCTCGAACAGGACCTGGTGCTGCGCGCGCGTTGCGAAGCCCTCAAACGCTCCCTGCTGGGCCAGGACGGATACCTGCGCAGCATCAACGGCCAGAGCGCAGCCATCGAGCGCCTGCATAGCTGGATTCTGCGCGTGCGCCATACGCGCGCGAGCGTGCTGATCGAAGGCGAAAGCGGCACCGGCAAGGAATTGGTCGCGCGCGCGATACACGCCGACCAAGGGCCTTTCGTGGCGGTCAACATGGCAGCCATTCCCGATGAGCTGGCCGATTCCGAACTGTTCGGCCATCGGCGCGGCGCCTTTACCGGCGCCACCCAGGACCGCAAGGGCCTATTGTGCGAGGCGCATGGCGGGACCTTGTTCCTGGACGAAGTGAACTCCATGTCGCCCCTGATTCAAGCCAAGCTGTTGCGCGTCATCCAGGAAAGACGGGTGCGGCCCGTCGGGGGCGACAAGGAGCAGGAAGTCGACTTCCGCATCATTTCCGCCACCAACGAGAAACTGGAGAAAATGGTGCAGGACGGCGGGTTCCGCCGCGACCTTTATCATCGCCTGCGCGTGCTGGGAACCACGCTGCCGCCGCTGCGTGAGCGCATCGAAGACATACCGCTGCTTGCCCAGCAATTCATGCAGCACTACAGCCGCGCCCACGGCAAACGGGTGCGCCAGATCCGCTCCGATGCGCTGTACTACCTGCAGCAGATGGCATGGCCGGGCAACGTGCGTGAACTCGAAAACCTGATCGAGGCGGCGGTGATTCTGTGCGAAGACTCGGCCCAGGAAATCACGCTGCCCATGCTGAACCACATTGCGCGGGGAGAAGTCGTGGCGGAGGAAACCGGGCAGGACACGATCTTGACGCTGGCCGAAGCGGAGCGGATCCATGTCCGGCGCATCCTCGAAATGACGTCGGGCAACAAGACCCATGCCGCCCGGCTGTTAGGCATCGATTACAAGACGCTATTGCGCAGGCTGTAGCTGGCGAGAGGAAAAAAACATGGCGAAAATGCGGGATTTTGCGCGCGGAAGAAGAAGGTTTCTCACCGCATTGGGCGGATTGGGAATGAGCGGCCTCGCGCTGAGCCTCGGCGCTGCGACCCGGCGCGAAACAGCACTGGACCGATTCGAGGGCGTCGTCGACAGAAACCTGTGCATCTCGCCCTCGTCCATGCCGGCATTGCGCATCGATCCTGCCGCCCTGCCGAAAGACCTGACTTTCGTTGGCACCCGATTGCTGAAACTGGGCTTTCTGGACGAGATCGCCCAACTTTACGGGAAGCGCACCGGAAACCGGGTCAGGGTGATCGGCGATGGATGCGATGGCGGCCTACTCGCAACGCGGTCGGGCAAGGCCCACTTCGGCGAATTATGCTGCCCGGTTCCGGATTCACCCGCCGCCGGCATGCGCTGGCTGCCCGTGGCGCAAGACATGAAAGTGGTACTGACCTCGCCCGACAACCCGGTGCACGACATCAGTCTTGCCAACCTGCGCAAGGCGGCGACCGGCGAAGTCCGGAACTGGCGCGAATTGGGGGGGGCCGACCGGCCGATCGCGTTCATCGTGCACAACCACTGCCCGCCTTATCTTGAACCTGTACGTACCGTCCTGCTCGATGGCGGAAAAACCTGGTCGAAGCACGCCATGCGGTCCAACACCGACACCGACCACTTGCGCCATCTGGCGCGCTTTCGACCGTCCCTGGGGGTCGACAGCTGGGTGCTCGCCGCTCCCTACGTCAAGCGGGGCCAGCTCAAGGTCCTCAGCGTCGACGGCGTCATGCCAAGCGTTCACAGCGTTTCGCGCGGGGATTATCCGCTGAGCGGTCCGCTCAACCTTATCTTCGCGCTGTGGATGGATGACTTGATGCGGCCATTCCTGGATTTCATCTACAGCGAGGAGGGGCAACGGATCATCGCCAGAAACGCGGTCCCCGTGAGCGGCATACAGGCCGCCAAACTGGGCGATGCGCCGGAATACATCCGGGGATCGAAAAGCGGTACGCTCAAGGGCTAGGTTTGAGCCATACCGTGATGCCGCCGTTTGCGGCATCGGTGACCCGGATGTCGCCGCCATGCGCTTGCGCAATGGCACCGGCATTTGAAAGTCCCAGGCCCGTGCCGGTCGGTTTGGTCGTGAAGAACAGTTCGAAAGCCCTCTTCGCTTCGTCATCCGTGAAGCCCTTGCCGTAGTCGGTAAAGCGAATGAAGTAGCGGCCATCCGGATCGGCGCCGATGACCACCTCGACAATCTGGTTTCCATTGGCCTCGAAGGCATTGTCCAGAATGTTGTCCACCATCTGCTCGAGCTGATAGCGGTCGCCCCTGGTGAAGTAGGGTCCGCCCGGCTGCAAGATCAAGTTGATCTTCGTCTCGTAATTCAGGTGCTGCCGCCTTTCCTGGTAGGCAAGCATGCAAGCGCCGAGTTCGATGGTTTCTATCTTCAGCTTGGCAGGCTTGCCAAAACGCAGCAGGTTGTCGATGGTCGAAGAGCAGCGGGTGCAGTAGTGCAGGATCAGATCGATCTCGGCGAGCAACTCGGGCTGGTTGGCGAAGCCCGGCTTCAACAGGTGGGCCGTGTTTTTGATCACCGTCATTGGATTGTTCAGATCGTGCGCCACCCGCATCGCCACCCTGCCCACGGCGGACAGTTTCTCCTGAGCGTGCATCTCGGCTTCCAACTGCCGCAGGCGCGACAGATGCCGAATCATGTCGTTGAAGGCGTTGACCAGTTGCCGAACTTCGCCGTGGCCACCGATTTTCAGGAGATTGAGCTGATCCGTCTTGATCTGTTCCGGCAGGTGGCCGACCGCCGCCGTCAATTGCCTGACCGGCGTCAACACGCGATGCAGGTAAATCGCGATGGCAATGGCAAGCAGCACGGCGCTAGCCAGGAGGGTCAATGCAATCAGACGCTTGGTGTGCGCCAGCACCTCGCGTGCCGGATCGGCGACGACGATATCGAGTGCCTGTATGTCATTTCCCGGAGACCAGACCGGAATGCGTATCGACGATGGCGGCTGCGGCCTGCCGGCCTGGACCGGATGCAGGGTCAGGCGCTCGTCGGACAGGATGGTCGCGTTCCCCCGCGTGCTGGTCTGGCGGCCCAGTTGAACCCAGCCGGTGATATCGTCGCCGACGATGATCGGCGTGGAGGAAATCACCCAGAGCTTTTCGTCGATCCAGGCCAGGGAAGCCCAGGTCTTGAGGGCAGTCCGTTTATCCTTCGGCATGCGGGCCAGCGCTTCGTTGCCCGCCGCAACGAGCCTGCCCGACGTGTCCCAGACTGCAAGCCACTCCAGGCGAAACGCTTTGGCTATGCGATTGAGGTCCGCCCGCAAGGGCACGGCCTCCCCATCCAGGTAAAAATGATATTGCGCGCTTTGCCGTAAATCGGAGTCGGCCACCACAAGCTGGGCTAGCGCCTCATAGGTGGTGAGTTCATCCTGAATCAACTGGTGGATCTGGCTGTTCTGAATGGCCACACGCTCATTGTGCAGCCGGCTGAACTGCTGGCTGACGAAGCCGTCGATCCCGTAAAACATGACTGCCGAGATCATGGCCAGTATGGCCAGAAGGCCGGCCACGGCGCGGAACATAAGACTGTCCGGCAGAATGCCGGCGCCTCGCCTGATCAAGCCGGGAATGCTCGCCATACCCCTGGACCCAGGGAGGCTGCCGTGCTGGAGGGTTTCGTGCATGATGGCACTATGCTACTGCAATAACCTGGTGTGGCCATGTGGGCGGCATTCGGTTGTTGAATCCTTGGGGCACGCCGGCAGCCCGGACGGGCCAACAAAGCCACCCAATTCGGCAAGCATCCACTGCGGCACGCAGCAACGCTTGCCGGCTCCGATGCGCCGTCGTCCGGCGACGACTGTCCGCTGCGTATTGCGCCCGGCCAGAAAACGCCCCGGGGTTATTGCCGTTGCGGCTGCCTCGGGCCTTGCGTGCGCGCCATTCAATGTCCGGTCATCGCCGCCCGTGCCCGCACCAGCCGGTCATCGCGATAATCCGCGAAAGCCTGCTCGATCTCCTCGCGGGTGTTCATGACGAAGGGGCCGTACTGCACCACCGGTTCGCCGATCGGCCGGCCCGCCACCAGGATGAAGCGGGCGCCCTCCTCGCCTGCCACGATGTCCACCGTATCGCCGGTCCCCAGCACGGCCAGGTTGTGCGTCTGCAATTCCTGCCCTGCCAGGCGCGCGGCGCCTTCGAAAACATAGACGAAGGCATTGCGCGTTCCGCTCAGCGGAAGACTGAAACGCGCCGCGGCGGCGAGGGTGACGTCGAGATAGAGAACATCGGTGGCGGAGTCCTCGATGACGCCGCGCACGCCGCCGAACTCGCCCGCCAGCACCCGCACCCGGCCCGCGTCCAGCGCCACCTCGGGAATCGCCGCCGAGGAGAACTCCTGATAGGCCGGATCGGACATCTTGTCGCGGGCCGGCAGGTTGATCCACAACTGAAAGCCGCGCATCAGGCCATCGGTCTGCTGCGGCATCTCCGAGTGGATGACGCCGCTGGCCGCCTTCATCCATTGCACGCCGCCGGCCTTGAGGTCGCCGCGGTTGCCCATGCTGTCGCGGTGCTCCATGTGGCCGTCGAGCATGTAGGTGAAGGTGATGAAGCCGCGATGCGGGTGCTCCGGAAAGCCGGCGATGTATTCGTCCGGATTGTCGCTGCCGAAGTGGTCGAGCATCAGGAAGGGATCCAGGTTCTTCAGCGCCGGCGTGCCTATGCTGCGGTGAACGGTGACCCCGGCACCTTCGGTCACTTCAAAGGCGGGGACAAGCTGGCGAATGTGGCGTGTGTTCATGGAAACCTCCTTGGTCCGACTATGCATGATGGTCCGGCTCGACCCCGAGTTCAAACCGCCTCGGCGAGCGCCGGCCAGTCACGCTCCAGCACCTGGGCGATGCGTTCGGCCGCCTGCTGGCGCGCAACGTCGCCGCGCGCCATGCCGCGGTCGGCGGCGATCACCTCGACGTCGGCGATGCCGAGGAAGCCCAGCACGAATTTCAGCCAGGGCGTGGCGAAGTCGATGGCGCTGCCTACTTCGGTGCCGCCGCTGGCAGCGAGGACATAGACCTTCTTGCCGCTCAGCAGGCCTTCCGGGCCGTATTCAGTGTAGCGGAAGGTCAGCCGGGCACGCGCGACCTGGTCGATCCAGGCCTTGAGGCTGGCCGGCACGCCGAAGTTGTAGATGGGTGTGGCGATCACCAGCACGTCGGCCGCCATCAGTTCGCCCACCAGTTCGTCCGATCTCGCCAGGGCCTGGCGCTGGGCTGCGGTGCGCGCCTCGGGCTCGGTCAGGTTGGCATCGACCCAGGCGGCGTCGACCAGAGGCAGACCCGGCGCCACGTCGCGCCGGACCAGCTCCAGGCCGGGCATGCGCTCGGCCAATTCATCGAGCATCAGGTCGGCGAGCCGGCGGCTGACGGAGTCCTCGGCGCGGGCGCTGGCATCGACGCGCAGCACGCGCAATTTGGTGGTGGGGGAAGGGGTTGGGTTTGCTTGCATGACAATGATCTCCTGTGCGGCGCGGCACCCGTTTGGCACCATGGAAACATTGTCTGATTTGCAAATAAAAGAATAAAGATTAAAAATTAGAAATCATTGTTCTTTATTTTGCAACAAAATGGACCGATTCGCCGACATGCACATGTTCGTGAGCGTGGTGGAAACCGGCAGCATCAGCGCCGCGGCCGAGCGCCTGGGCGTGGCCAAATCGGCCGTCAGCCGCCGCCTGGCGGAACTCGAATCGCGCCTCGGCGCCTCCCTCATCCATCGCACCACGCGCCGACTCAACCTGACCGACAGCGGCCGCGCCTATTACGATCGCTGCGTCGTCATCCTGGCCGACCTGGACGAGGCGGAAGCCGCCGTATCCCAGGCCCATCAGGCGCTCAAGGGACGGCTCAAGGTGGCGCTGCCGCATTCATTCGGCCTGCTGCACCTGGCCCCGCTGATCCAGGAATTCATGACGCAGCATCCCCAGGTGCGCTTCGAACTCGATTTCAACGACCGCCAGATCGACCTGATGCAGGAAGGCTTCGACCTCGCCATTCGCATCGCCACGCTGGCCGATTCCAGCCTGATCGCCCGTCGCCTGGCGCCGATCCGCCACGCGATATCGGCCAGCCCGGACTATCTGGCGCGCCACGGCATCCCCGGGACCGCGGCCGAACTGGCGCATCACGTCTGCCTGGCCTACAGCAATCTGGAGCATCCCGGTCTGTGGTCGTACCGCGGCCCGGACGGCCTGCCCGGCAGCGTGCGGGTGCCGGTCCGCCTGGCGTCCAGCAGCGGCGATTTCCTGATGCGCGCCGCCATCGCCGGCGAAGGGCTGATCATGCACCCCACCTTCTACCTTCACGCGGCCCTGCGCAGCGGCCAACTGGTGCAGGTGCTGGCCGACCACAGCTGGCCGGAACTCTCGGCCTACGCGGTGTATCCGCCGACGCGCCATCTTTCCAGCCGGGTGCGGGCCTTCATCGACTTCGTGGCGGAGCGTCTGGCGGGCGAACCCTATTGGGACCGCGCCGGCCCGGCCTGAAAACACGCCCGGCCCGCCCGCCGCGCATGGCCGGCGACTCACTCGCCGCGATAGATGAAATCCCGCCTGAACGGATAATTGGGCTGGCTGCCGTCGACGCCCTTGCCCGCCAGCACCTGCCACAACTCCAGCCAGCCACGGTCGAAGGCATGGGCCGAACCCGCCATGTAGATGCGCCAGATACGGTATTTCTGCTCGCCGATCAGGCGGCGGGCTTCGTCGGCATGCTGCTCCAGCCGGGCGACCCAGTGCCACAGGGTCTTGCCGTAATGGGGGCGCAGGTTTTCGGCGTCGAGGCATTCGAGGCCGCTGCTGGCAGCGGCGCGCAGCACGTCGGAGGCGTGCACCAGCTCGCCGCCGGGGAAAACATAATCGTCGATGAATTCGGATATCCCGCTGCCAAGGCCGCCGGATCCGGTTGCGGCGGCGGTGATGCCGTGATTGAGCACCAGCCCGCCGGGTTTGAGCAAGGCCATGATCTTGTCGAAGTACACGGCGAGATTCGCACGCCCGACATGCTCGAACATGCCGACGCTGGCGATCTTGTCGTAGCCGCCCAGTTCGGGCACGTCGCGGTAGTCCATCTTGCGCACCTCGACCCGGTCGCCCAGGCCGCGCGCGGCAATCTGCCGGCGGACGTAGGCAAGCTGATCGTCCGACAGGGTGATGCCCGCCGCACGCACGCCGTAGCGCTCCGCCGCATGCAGGATCAAGCCGCCCCAGCCGCAGCCGATATCGAGAAGGCGCTCGCCGGGATGCAGGTCGAGCTTGCGGCAGATATGTTCGAGCTTGGCTTCCTGCGCCGCATCGAGGCTCATGTCGACCGACTTGAAATAGGCGCACGAATACACCCGCCGCGCATCCAGCCACAGGCCGTAGAAATCGTTGGAAACGTCGTAGTGATACTGGATGTTGCGGCGGTCCCTGGCCCGCGTGTGGCGCCACCACTTCCACCCCTCCGAGCCGATTTTCGGCGCGCAGTCGCCGGCGTTGCAGAGGCGGTCGCCGAGCGCCAGGATGTCGCGGACGTCGCCGACGAGATCGAGCCCTCCTTCGACATAGGCCCGCGCCAGCGCGCCCAGGCTGGGGTCGGCCATCGCCTTGAGGCTGGATGGCCGCTGCAGCCGCACCCGCACCACGGCATCGGCGGCAGTGCCCACCCGCTCGCCGTTCCACAATTCGACGACGAACGGCAGGCCCGAGGCTTCCACCCGCCGCCGCAGCTGATGAACCAGCAATTGATTCAGCATCGCGCCCTCCTCCAAAGCAGGCGGCGCGTTGGTGTCGTGGTTTTACCGCCTGACTATGACTTTAGGCCAAATCCATCGCCAGCGCTGCGCGGGCGCTGTCCGCCAGCGCCGTCGCTTCCACCGTGTAGGCGGCGAGATCGATGCCCATGCGAACCGGGCTGCCGGCCTTGGCGGCCGCGATCGAAGCGGGGTCGAGCTCGAAGCGCAGGAAGTGCACCGACGAGGTTTTCTCCTCGTTCTCGCGCTCCAGATCCTCGTCGGCGATGGCGAATACCTTCGGCTGCTCGGCCACCTGCACCCACACGCGGTCTTCGATGCCCTTCAGGCGGGCCAGCGCGAGCTTGCGCTCGTCCGGGTCGGAATACTGGATCATCATCGTCGCCTTCCAGTTGGTGCCGTCCGGAACCAGCGGGTTGTAGGCGTCGAGCTCGTCCTGGATGCCGGCGTCCTCGAAGGTGCGCTCGGCGCGCAGCATTTCCTGGATCTGGTAGCGCATGGTTTTCTCGTCTTCGAAAATCAGCGTCACGTGGCCGCCCAGCTCGACCATGCGGTTCTTCTTGTGCGCCATCACTTCGGCGCGCATTGCGGGACGCACCTTGGCGTAGCCTTCCAGGGTCAGCAGGCTGTCACGGGTTATCTGCGGCATGTCATTCTCCTTGCTAGCGATGTTTATTCCAGGCCATAGGCGATGCGCAGCAGCGTGATCGGATGCTGTTTCTGCGCGGTGGAATCGCCCATGCCCTGCAGGATGTGGCGCGCCGCGATCGCGCAGTCGGAGCTCACGTAATCCGGTTGCGGCGCGGCCATCTGGCGGAATACCGGCTTGCCGATCTTCATCGACTTGTCGAAATATTCGGTCTTCACGCCCCAGGTGCCGTCGTGGCCGGAGCAGCGCTCGACCAGCGTCACCTCGGCGCCGGCCAGCTGCAGCGCGTCGCGCGTCTTGTTGCCGATGTTCTGCACGCGCTGATGGCAGGGCACGTGGTAGGCCACCTTGCCGAGCGACGCCGTGAAATCGGTCTTCAGCAGACCATCGACGTTGCGCGCCATCAGGTATTCGAACGGATCCCACATCGCCTCCTTCACCGCCTGCACGTCGGCGTCGTGGGGGAACATCAGCGGCAGTTCCTGCTTGTACATCAGCGTGCACGAAGGCACCGCGGTAAGGATCGCGTAGCCTTCGCGCGCCAGCTTCGCCAGATGCGGGATGTTGGTTTCCTTCAGCCGCGCCACGGCGTCGAGGTCGCCCAGTTCCAGCTTGGGCATGCCGCAGCAGGCCTCCTTCTCCACCAGCACGGCGGGGATTTCGTTGTGCGCCAGGAGCTTCAGCAGATCGTGGCCGATGCCGGGCTCGTTGTAGTTGACGTAGCAGGTGGCGTAAATCGCCACCTTGCCGGGGGTTTTCTCGCCGGCCTTCACCGCGAAGTCGCTGCGCGGCCGGGCGGTGGAACGGAACTTGGCGCTGTCGTATTCGGGCAGCTTGCGGTCGGGGTGGATCTTCAGCACGCCGTCGACCAGCTTGCGGATCGGCTTGCTCTTCAGGCTGGCGTTCACCGCCTGCACCACCACCGGGATCGAGGCGAGCTTGCCCATCGCGTCGGTCGACGACAGCAGCTTGTCGCGGAAACGGGTGCCGCCCTTGCGGAACTTGACCGCCTTGGCGCGCAGCATGGTGTGCGGAAAATCCAGGTTCCACGGATGCGGCGGCACGTAGGGACACTTGGTCATGTAGCAGAGATCGCACAGATAGCACTCGTCGACCACCTTCCAGTAATCGGCCTTGGCGACGCCGTCCACTTCCATCGTCGGGGATTCATCGACCAGGTCGAACAGGGTCGGAAACGCGGTGCACAGCGACACGCAGCGGCGGCAGCCGTGGCAGATGTCGAAGATGCGCTCCAGCTCGTGGTTGAGCTTGTCCTCGTTGTAGAAATCCGGGTTTTTCCAGTCGAGCGGATGACGGGTGGGGGCTTCGAGGCTGCCTTCACGAGTGCTCATGCGAACTCCAGTAATCTTGGTATTGAGAAATCCGTATGCCCCAAGGGCACAAGTAAAAAAAGCGGGCCGAGCCCGACCCGCTTTTTGCTTGGGCGGAATTACGCGCCCAGGCTGTCCAGGGTCTTCTGGAACTTGTTGGCGTGCGAGCGCTCGGCCTTGGCCAGCGTCTCGAACCAGTCGGCGATTTCGTCGAAACCTTCGCTACGCGCATCCTTGGCCATACCCGGGTACATGTCGGTGTACTCGTGGGTTTCGCCGGCGATTGCGGTTTTCAGGTTGTCGGCGGTGGGGCCGAAAGCCATGCCGGTAGCGGGATCGCCACAGGTTTCCAGGTATTCCAGATGGCCGTGGGCATGGCCGGTTTCGCCTTCGGCGGTCGAGCGGAACACGGCTGCGACATCGTTGTAGCCTTCCACGTCGGCTTTGGCTGCGAAATAGAGGTAGCGGCGGTTGGCCTGCGATTCGCCCGCGAAGGCGGCCTTCAGATGTTCTTCGGTTTTCGAACCTTTGAGTTGCATAACCTGATCTCCTTGGTTTACATAGACATGCTTTGCAGCACTGACATTCCATCCCGTCCAACTCGTCAAGCTATCCATTTATAGCAGACCTGTTCGTGGATGAAATCCGGTTTTTAGACTAAGTCTAATAACTGAACGAAGATTAAACCGGCGGCGATGGCGCTGTCAACCTCGCCCGCGCCGGCCCGCCTCGGCCTGCGCTTCATCCACCCTGTCTTGCGGGACTTCTGGGCGCGGCGGATCGGCGTCCGGTATAGGATTCCACGCACTTGCTCGCGAAGCGGCACGAAGGCCTTACTCACAGTGCGGGCTGGCACCAACGGCTGGCCCCTAGCGGGTACACTTCCGGCTGAACGGAGAACTGCCATGAGTTTCGACCAAACCAAAACCGACGCCGAATGGCGCGCCGAACTGCCGCCCGAGCAATACCGCATCCTGCGTGAGCGCGGCACCGAACGGGCGTTCACCGGGCAATACTGGGACCACCACGAAACCGGCGAATACCGCTGCGCCGCCTGCGGCGAAGCGCTGTTTTCTTCGGCCGCCAAGTACGACTCAGGCAGCGGCTGGCCGAGCTTTTACCAGCCGCTGAACGCCGACGCGGTGGCGGAAAAAGCCGACACCAGCCACGGCATGGTGCGCGTCGAAGCGCTGTGCCGCCGCTGCGGCTCGCATCTGGGACACGTCTTCCCGGACGGCCCCGCTCCCACCGGCATGCGCTACTGCATCAATTCGGCCTCGCTGAACTTCCAGAAAAAACAGGACTGACCCTTGCATATCTTCGATGCGCAGATCACGGCGATCGCGTCCGCCACGCCCAGCATCCGCGTGCTGCGCCTCGCCATCCCCGACGCCGGCTTTCGTTTTTTGCCGGGCCAATGGGTGGACCTCAGCATCGAGGCCGACGGAACGACGCACACCGCGGGCTATTCCATCATCACCTCGCCCCTCCACCGGGGCGGGATCGAATTGGCGATCAAGGCCAGCGCGCGGCATCCGGTGGCGCGCTGGGTGCACGAGCATGCGCGGACAGGCGACACCGTTCGCGTATCGCAGGGCCAGGGGCCGTTTGTCTATCTTCCCGAGATGAGCGACAACGTGGTGCTGATCGGCGGCGGCGTGGGCGTCACACCGCTGCTGTCCATCTTCCGCCATGTGCGCGATGCCCGCCTTTCGACCCGGGCACACCTGGTCTACAGCGTATCGGACAGCCGCGAAATCCTGTTCCGCGAGGAACTCGACGCCGCGACCCGGATCCATTCCAACCTGCATGTGAGCATCACCGTCACCCAGCCCGATGTCCGCTGGCACGGCCTCACCGGCCGCATCGATCCGGTCAAGCTGCATGCGCTCGACGTGCCGGACGACACGCTGTATTACCTGTGCGGCCCCAAGGGCATGGTCGAGGACATGAGCGCCCTGCTGCACGATCTGGGCGTGCCGATGAACCGCATCATTTTCGAGAAGTGGTGGTAGCCACCGGAGATGGCCCGATTCGACTATTAAAGAAATCGCCCGGCCTGTGTATGTTCAATCCCTCAACCCAACGGAGACACCTCATGCGCATCATCCCCCTGCTCGCCGCCCTGGCTTTCTGCACCCCGGTGCTGGCGGGCCCCAAGGACGTCGTCCGCACCTATCCGGCGCAGAAGGTCGGCGCCAGCACGTATGTCATCCACGGCCCGCAAGGCCTGCCGTCGAAGGCCAACCAGGGCTTCATGAACAACCCGGCCTGGATCGTCACCGCCGATGGCGTCGTGGTGATCGATCCCGGTTCCAGCGTGCAGGCTGGCCGCATGATGGTTGCCCAGCTGCGCAAGACAACCAAAAAACCGGTCACCCACGTGTTCAACACCCACGTCCACGGCGACCACTGGCTGGGCAACCAGGCGGTTCTGGAGGCATGGCCGCAAGCCACGATCATCGCCCACCCCGACATGATCAGGCAGGCCAAGGACGGCGCCGCCGAGTTCTGGCTCAAGCTGATGTCGGACATGAGCGGCGGCTACACCGACGGCACCCGCGCGGAAATCCCCACGGTCGAGGCGGCCGACGGCCAGGAATTCAGGATCGGCGGCAAGACCTTCCGCATCCATTCCTCGACCGACGCCCACAGCAAGACCGACCTGATGATCGAGATCGTGGAAGACCGCACCCTGTTCACCGGCGACAACGTGCTGAACCGCCAGGTGATGAACATGCGCGACGGCACCTTCAAGGGCGTGATGAAAGCGACCGACCAGGCGCTTGCGCTCAACGCCGCGCTCTACGTTCCCGGCCACGGCAAGACCGGGGACCGCAAGTTCGTCGCGGAACAAAAGGCCTATTTCGACATCCTGATGGCGGAAGTGCGGCGCATGTACGACGAAGGCAAGAGCGATTTCGAGATGAAGCCGGTCATCGCCGGCAAGCTCAAGGCCTACAGGAACTGGGCGGAATGGGATACCAACCTGGGCCAGCAGATCAGCCTGGCGATCCTCGAAATCGAACAGGAATAAAGCTGGAAGCAAACCGCAGCCCCCGGGCTGCGGTGCCGGCGAGGAATCAGTGCAGGCGGCTCACGCTGGCGGCACGGCCGGGCTGCCATTCCCCGTCGAGGCTCACCCATTCGACCCGCTCGCCCAGCATGCGGATCACGCCCGGACGGCGGTTGTCGCCGGTATCGGAAAACTCGAACCGATAATCGCGCTGGAACTGCAGCTGGCCGCTGCCGTTGCGGGCGAAGCGGATCCTGCTCAAGGCCACGCTCTCGTCCAGGAACTGCAGCCCGGCGTCGGCGCAGGCGCGCCGTCCGACGGCAACAGCCTGTTCGCGCGTCCGCATGCCGGCATACCAGTACCAGCCGACCGCGCCGAACACGCCCAGCAGGACGATTTCCCAGCTCACTGTCCTGCCGTGTCGGGCTTGACCGGGCTGCGGAACAGCGCCGCCACCTGCTTCTTGGGAGCCTGGCGCAGCGCAGCCGGCGCGGTGTCGGGGCGCGGCGCATCGCTCGGCGTATAAGGGGTATCGAACAATGCATCGCGCACCGCGGCGGGCCTGCCGCGCGGGGCGCCGCGCTCGCGTTCGCCGTGACGCTCCGGCTGGCGCGGTGCGCGCGACTGATACGCGGGAACCTCCGCCGCCCCCGGTTCGAAGCCGGGAACGATCACCGGTTCGAGGGTGTTGCCGATGAGTTTCTCGATGTCCCTGAGATAGCGCGTTTCCGATTCGCTCACCAGCGAAATCGCTTCGCCCTGCGCGCCCGCGCGGCCGGTGCGGCCGATGCGGTGGACGTAGTCCTCGGCGTTGTGCGGCAGATCGTAGTTGACGACGAAGGGCAGCGCCTCGATGTCGATGCCGCGCGCGGCGACGTCGGTGGCGACCAGCACGCGGATCGTTCCGGCCTTGAAGGCGTCGAGCGCCTTGATGCGTTCCTGCTGGGTCTTGTCGCCGTGGATCGCGTCGGCATGGATGCCGGCCTTGTTGAGCTCGTTGGCGAGCCGGTTGCAGCCCAGCTTGGTCCCGGTGAACACCAGTACCTGGTTGAGGTCGCGGCTCTTGATCAGATGCGCCAGCAGCTGGCGTTTGCGCTCGTGATGCACCGGGTGCATCACCTGGGTGATGGTGACTGCCGTGGCGTTGCGCGCCACTTCGATGAAGGCGGGGTTGTTGAGGATGCTGTCGGCGAGCTTGCGGATCTCCTCCGGGAAGGTGGCCGAGAACATCATGTTCACCCGCTGCGCCGGCAGCAGGGCGACGATGCGCTTGAGGTCGGGCATGAAGCCCATGTCGAGCATGCGGTCGGCCTCGTCGAGCACCAGGGTGTTGACCTGGGTCAGCATCAGGGTCTTGTTCTGCACGTGGTCGAGCAGGCGCCCCGGCGTCGCCACCAGGATTTCGACGCCGGTCTTCAGGATCGGGATCTGGGTGTTGATGTTGACCCCGCCGTACACCACCAGCGAGCGCAGCGGCACATGCTTGCAATAGGCTTTGACGCTTTCCTCGACCTGGATCGCCAGTTCCCGCGTGGGGGTGAGGATCAGCGCGCGGATCGGATGCTTGGCCGGCGAGGTGCCGGTGTTGGCGAACGGCAGCAGGCGCTGGATCAGCGGCAGCGCGAACGCCGCGGTCTTGCCGGTGCCGGTCTGCGCCGCGCCGAGGATGTCGCCCCCCTGCAGGGCCAGGGGGATCACCTGTTCCTGGATCGGTGTCGGCGAGGCGTAGCCCATTTCGTCGAGGGCACGCAGGATGTCGGGCGCCAGCCCGAGTTCAGCAAAAGTCGTCAAAGTCTGTCCAGTGAATTTTCTGGTTCGGTTAGGTTCGATCAAGCGCCTGGCTGGCCGGGGCGTGTCAGCACGCCCTAGACCTGGATCCAGTCGAAGCCTGTCGTCTGGCAGGCCACGCGCACGTCTTCGTCCGCACAGTCCAGCACCTGGGCCAGCGCGCGCTGCGCCAGGGCGGGCGTATTGTTCTTTTTGGATACGTGCGCGGCCATCACGCAGCGCAATCTTTCATGTTTCAGCTTGTCCAGCAAGGCCGCCGACTGGCCGTTTTCCAGGTGTCCGAAGCGCCCGCCCACCCGGCGCCTGAGGCTCGCCGGATAGGGGCCGTTTTCCAGCATCTCCGCATCGTGGTTGCACTCCAGCACCAACGCGTCGACGCCGCAAAGCATGGCCTCGATATGCGGCGTGCTGCACCCCGCATCGGTCAGCACGCCCAGCCGGCGGTCGCCGTCGCCGAACACATACTGCACCGGCTCGCGCGCGTCGTGCGGCACCGGAAACGGCTGGATTTCCAGGCCGTCCACCGCGAACGCCGCGTGGCTGTCGATCACCTGCACCGCCACGCCGTCGAGATCCTGCGCCATCGCCAGGGTGCCGGCGGTCAACCACACCGGCAGCCCGTGCTTGCGGGCCAGCCGCCCCACCCCGCCGATATGGTCGCTGTGCTCGTGCGTGACGACGATACCGGCGAGGTCGGACGCCTGCAGCTGGAGCCGCGCCAGCCGCGCAATGCTGTCGGCCAGGCCGAAGCCGCAGTCCAGCAGTACGCGGGTGGAGCCGGCCTCGACCACCAGGCCGTTGCCCTCGCTGCCGCTGCCGAGGCAGGCAAACCGCATCACGCGCCTTCCCGCGTCACTTCAATTCTTTATGCAGCAGATTGATGATGCGGTTCTGCGTATTGGCATCGACCGGTTTGCCGTCGACGCCGCTGACGTTGACCCGGCTCTTGTCGCCCGCCTCGTTCACCACGATCTGCAACTGCGGCGAGGCCTGCTGCTTTTTGCTGCGCCAGAACGCGAATTTGGCCAGTATGCCGTCGTCGCGCTTGCTGGCGTTGTCGACATCGGGATCGATGTAGCGGACGAAATACACGCCCTTGGAACGGTCGCGGTCTTCCACTGCAAAGCCGACGCGATCCAGCGCCAGGCCGACGCGGCGCCAGGCGCGGTCGAAATTCTCGTCCATTTCCAGCACCTGGGCTCCGGCCTCCCTGGCAATGCGCGCCTGTTCCGGCGTCTGCTGCCTGGCCAGCAGGGTCTGGGCACGATTCTCCTCCACCCCGAAACGCAGCATCAGGCGGCGCAGCATCTCGGCCTCGAGTTCGGGGTCGGCCGGGCGCGGCTGCCACACGGTCTTGTCCTTGCCCTCGGTGGCATAGACTTCCATCATGCCGCGGTGGCTGATGTAGATCTCGGTGCCGTCCTTGCCGGCTTCGATGCGGGTGCGGAACTTGTCGCGCTCGGGGGTGGAATACAGGCCGTCGAGCACCTTGCCCAGCGTGCGGCGAATCGTGTCCTGCGGAATGTTGGCGCGGTTTTCCGCCCAGTCGGTTTCGATCACGCCGGTTTCCGGCGATTCCAGGTTGACGATGAAACCGGTTTCCTGCCAGAAATCCTTGATCACCGGCCACACCTGCTGCGGCGTCGCCTGCACCACCAGCCAGCGCTGGCTGCCGGCGCGCTCGATGCGTGTCTTGTCCTGCGCGGGCAGCAGGGTTTGCGTGCCGCTCGGGGTGGCCTTGCGCTCCTGGCTGTAGGTCGACAGGGTAGCCGTGCCGCTGCCCTGGGTATCGGGAATCGCGTAGCGGTTGTCCCCCGTCGGCGCGGTAAGGTCGGGCGGCACTTCCAGCGTCGGCAGCTTGTTGGCCGACTTGTAATCGATCTTTTTGGATTCCACGATGCCGCAACCCGAAGCCGTCAGGGCAAGCATCAAAAACAGAGGGAATAAACGCATAGGGGTCAGGATCCTAAATCAATGGGCTTTTACATCAAACCGGCGTGGCGCATCGCATCACGCAGGGTGTCGTGCAGACCGGCTGACAGCGGGGTCAGCGGCAGGCGCAGGCCGGACCGGATCAATCCCAGTTCGGCGCAGGCCCACTTGACCGGAATCGGGTTGGCCTCGACGAACAGTTTGCTGTGCAGCGGCAACAGTCTGTTGTTGAGTTCGCGCGCGCGCGGCAGGTTGCCTTCGAACGCCGCCACGCACATCTCGTGCATCAGTTTCGGTGCCACGTTGGCGGTGACCGAGATCACCCCGTGCCCGCCCAGCAGCATGAAGGGCAGCGCCGAGGCGTCGTCGCCGCTGTACAGCGCGAAATCCTTGGGCGCGCGGCGCAGCAGGTCCGACGCGCGCTCCATGTTGCCGGTGGCGTCCTTGAGACCGACGATGCCCGGCACTTCGGCCAGCCGCAGCGCGGTGTCGTTGGCCAGATCGGCCACCGTGCGCCCGGGGACGTTGTACAGAATCAGCGGCAGGTCGACCGCTTCGGCAATCTTCCGGTAATGCTGGTAGAGGCCTTCCTGCGTCGGCTTGTTGTAGTACGGCACCACCGACAGGCCGGCCTGCGCGCCGGCGCGTTTGGCGCATTCGGTGAGTTCGATCGCTTCGGCGGTCGAGTTCGCGCCGGTCCCTGCAATGACCGGCACCCGCCCGGCGGCCTGCTCGACGGTGGCGCGGATCAGCAGGCAGTGTTCGTCGTAGCTGACCGTCGGCGATTCGCCGGTGGTGCCGACGACGACAATACCGTCCGTTCCCGCTGCGATGTGCCAGTCGACCAGCCTGCGCAGCGCATCGAGGTCGAGCGCTCCGTCGTCCGACATGGGGGTGACAATCGCAACCAGGCTTCCTCTGGCCTTATTCATTTCTGCCATGCTGTTTCCGCCGCTTAAATTTCAGACCCGCGCCGTTGCCCGGGCGGATTAACGATAAATCGCAGCATTCTAATCCATCTGGCCATGCCTGGCTTCATCTCGAAACGAGCCTGTCAAGCCAGCCGGCCAGTTGTTCGACCCCCAGCCCGACGCCGTGCGCGACCAGCGGCACCGCCCATACCCAGGCCGCCGCCAGCCCCAGCGCGGCCAGCCCCAGCCCGGCCGAGAACATGTCGAGCCCCGGCGTGGTGCGCGCCACGATGCCGAACGCCAGCTGGATCAGCAGCGCCAGCGCCAGCAGCGGCAAGGCCAGCTGCACGCCGGCGGCGAACAGCCAGCCGGCGGCTTCGGCCAGCTGGCGCAGGTCGGCCGCAGCGGGCAGGACAGCGGCCGGCATGGCGACGAAACTCTCGCGCAGCGCATCGACCACCAGCAGATGGCCGCTGGCGCCCAGAAACGCCAGCGCCGCCAGCCATCCCGCGAGGGCGCGCCAGGCGGCATCCGCCGGCGCGGCCTGCTCGGCGGTCAGCGTCAGCAGGCCGCCGGTCGCGGTGTGGCCGGTCCATTGCAGCGCGGCGGCCGCCGCGGCAAACACCAGCCACACGCAGAGCGCCAGCGCCGCGCCCCAGACGGCTTCCATCCCCAATGCCAGCATGCCGGACACGCCGAAGGGCGCGACCGCGCCGAGCGCCAGGCCCGGCGTCAGCACGGCGGCCAGGACGGCCGCCATGAACAGGCGCAGCGGCAGCGGCAGGCGGCCGGTCAGCGGGTCGAACACCGCCCATCCGGCGAGACGGGCGAAGGCGAACAGCCAGGCCGCCAGGCTCGCTTCGCTCAGGGGCATGGCGCGCTCATTCGACGAGAACGGGGAAATCCGTCAGCAGCGTGCGCGCAAACTCCACCAGCTGGCCGCCCATCCAGCTGCCCAGCAGCGCCAGCACGATCAGCACGACGATGAGCTTGGGCACGAAGGACAGCGTGGGTTCGAGAATCTGCGTGGCGGCCTGGAACAGGCTGATGGCGAATGCGGTCAGCAGGCCTGCCAGCAACACCGGCGCGGCAAGCAGCACCACCAGCCAGAGCGCGTCGCGGGCGAGGCCTTCCATCAGAAGCTACCGAGCAGGGAGCCGACCAGCAGATGCCAGCCGTCGACCGTGACGAACAGCAACAGCTTCAAGGGCAGCGACACCAGTTGCGGCGGCAGCATGATCATGCCCAGCGCGGTCAGCACCGCGGCCACCACCAGGTCGATCACCAGGAACGGCAGCACCACCATGAAACCGATCTGGAACGCGGTCTTGAGTTCGCTGGTGAGAAAGGCCGGCGCCAGCGCGGCCAGCGGCACGCTGTCCACCTGCTTGGGGTTGATGCTCTTGTCGTCGCCGATGAAGAGATCGAGATCCTCGGCGCGCGTCTGCCGCAGCATGAAGCCTTTCAGCGGCGCCGCGGCCTGCTCGGCCGCCTCGTTGAATGTCAGCGCGCCGGAGAGATAAGGCTGATAGGCCTCGGTGTCGATGGTCTTCAACGCGGGCGACATCACGAAAATCGTCAGCAGCACCGCCAGCCCCATCAGCACCAGATTCGGCGGCGCAGTGTGGCTGCCCAGCCCCTGCCGCAGCAGGAACAGCACCACGGCGATGCGGGTGAAGGCCGTGAACGCCAGCAGCAAGGCCGGCAGGAACGGGAACAGCAGCAGCCACGGCAGGCTTGCGCCCGGCACCCCGATCACCTGTCCGCCCGCGCCGGGCGTCACACTCAGCAACGGCACGCTGGTTTCCGCGCCCGCGGCCGGCGCGCACAGGCCCAGCGCGATCAACAGCAGCAGCGTTTTCATCGCGCCTGCTCCGCCGGCAAGTGCGCCTGCCCGGGCTTCGGCAGGGTATGCAGCAGCCGCACGTTGCCGCCGCCCACGCCCAGCAGCAGCCAGGTGTTGTCGACCTCGACCACCACCACGCGTTCGCGCGCGCCGACCGCGGTCGTCCCCACCACCTTGACCGCGCCTTGCGCCCCCATGCCCGGCAGATAGCGGCGGGCGAACCACGCCACCGCGACGAATCCGCCGAGGATCAGCGCCAGGCTCAGCAGCACCGTCAGCATGCTGCCGGCGGTGCCGGATGCGGCGAACGCCGGCAATGGAATCGACAGCAACGCGCCTGCGGCGACAAATTTAGCCATGCCTGATGACCTCCCGCGCCCAGCGCGTCATATCGGTTGTGTGGGACGGCAACTGCACGGCGAGCGTAGCCGGCATAGGATCGGCCGCGATGCGCCACGCCAGCGCGGGGGGCAGCGTGGGCGCCGCCGCATCCAGCCAGCACTCCGCCAGCATGGCGTCGAGGGTGCGCAGCAGGCTGCGGGGCACGAAGGGCGCCGCCTCCACGCGCCGCCCGCCGAGGCGGCGCGTCAGCCACAAGCCGGCCAGCGCGGCGTCGGGTTGCCAGTCGGGTGTCGCCGGCGCGCCGCCCGCTGCAGCGTCTGCGGGTGCCAGCGCTGCCACCTGCACCGGCAGGCGCAGGCGCGCGCCCAGCGTCGCGGCCAGCTTGCGGGTCAGCCGCGCCTGCAAGGCCTCGGGCTCTGCGGGATGCGCCGTCAGAAAAGCGATTTCGGCGGGTGTCAGCTCAAGCAAGCGCATCAGCGCACCCGGCGGCCGGCATCGCGCCGATGCGTCAGTTCGACCAGCTCGTCGTGATCGCGCTGTTCGATGCGCTTCTGTTGAACGGCGGCCTGCGCCAGATGGCGCTGCTCCAGCAGCCGCAACGCTTTCACCCGTTGCTCGACCTGCATCCATTCGGCCAGCCGCGCCTGCCAGTCGCGCTGCGCAGCGTCGATGGCGTCCTGGGCAGCCTGCATTTCAGCGGCCTGCGCGTGCTGCAAACGATTCATTTCCTGCAACTGCACCGCCGCCACGCCGCCGCGCAATTCGCCGGCCAGTTGCGCGATGCGGGCGTCGCGCAGCGCGGCAAGCTGCACCTGCCGGCCGCGCGCGCGCAGCCAGACACCGTGCGCGAGCTTGACCGCGCGCGCCAGCGTTTCGCCGCGCCGCTCCGCCAGCTGCAGCACCCGCGCCAGGGCAAACGGTTTCACCCGAGCACCTCATCAAGGGCCGCGCGCGCGGCCTCCAGCGGTGCGCGCTCGCGCACGCCCTGCATCAGGTAGCCCTGCATTCCGGGGTACAGCCGCACCCCTTCGTCGAGCACCAGGTCGGCGCCCGGCACGTAGGCGCCGACGGCGAGCAGGTCGCGGCTGCGCATGTAGCGCGAATAGAGATACTTGAAGCGGCGCACGCGTTCCAGCGCCTCCTCGGAGAGCAGGTCGGGCTGCGCCCGGCTGATCGAGGCTTCGATGTCGATCGCCGGGTAGTGGCCGGCGTCGGCGAGGTCGCGGCTCAATACGATGTGGCCGTCGAGGATGGCACGCGCGGCGTCGGCGATCGGGTCCTGCTGGTCGTCGCCTTCCATCAGCACGGTGAAGAATGCGGTGATCGAGCCGCTGCCGCTGCGGCCGTTGCCGGCGCGCTCGGCCAGTTGCGGCAGCTTGGCGAACACCGACGGCGGATAGCCCTTGGTGGCG
>MKUE01000125.1 GCA_001897675.1 Thiobacillus sp. 65-1059
GAACGGGCGGTCCAGGTAGATGGTGAGGCCGCCGAAGAAGTTGGCCAGCATGTCCTTGGCGGCGAAGCCCACCGCGATGCCGCCGATGCCGCCGAAAGCTAGCACGCCGGAAATGCTGAATCCCAGCGTTTGCAGGATGATCAGGGCGGCGAGGATGACGACGCTGACACGGCCCAGCTTGGAGAGGGCTTCGACCGTGGTGCGGTCCACCGCCTTGCCCGCCTCCGCGCGGCGCGCGAGAAGGTTGCCGGAGACGTTGCCGATCAGCCGCAGCAGGAACCAGGCCAGCGCGGCGACGACGAGCGTGTCGCGGGCAAGCCCGACGAAATCGGGAACGGGCGTGCCGCGGTGCTGGTGTGCGATCTGGATGGCGAAGGCCGCGCCCGCCACCCACAGGATCAGCGTCAGCGGCTTGCGGCTGGCCCTGATCAGGGCGTCATCCCAGATGGCCGAGGTGCGTGCGGCGATTTTTTCGATATGGCGCAGCAGATAGTAGGCGCCGATATTGATGGCGAGGATCGTGGCAATCGCCATCAGCGCCTCGGGAAGCCAGGGCTGGGCCAGGGAGGAAAGACCGAGTTGTTGGGCCAGATCGTTCATGGGCGGGGTTGGCGTACGGGTGGGGGCTGGATGGTGAAGCAGGACGTCCGGAGTGATTGTAAGTTGAAACCGCCCTGTGCCGGAATGCGCACTCCGGCGACACCGCCGAATGGGATGAAAGGCAGCAGGATAGGCGCCGCGGTTGTTTCCTATACTGAACAGCCCAGGCGCTACGAGAGGAGTCGAGCCATGAACATGCGGATTGCATTGCCCTTGCTGCTGCTGGCGGCCCTGGCTGGAGGATGCGCGGAACTGGACAGCCTGGGGGGAACAAAATATGGCGCGGCGGACGGCGCCGTGGCGAGCCAGGCGGATCGCGACGGCACCGTGGCCAAGCTGGAAAACATCGAGGTGGACGACAAGTACAAGCTGGGGGTGGGAACGGCGGCGGGCGCCGTGGCGGGCGGCATTCTCGGCGCGGGCGTGGGCGACAGCACCACGGCCACGGTGGCGGGAGCGGTATTGGGCGGCCTGGCTGGAACCTATGCCGAGAGCAAAATCCACAAGGCGGATGCGCAGCGCGTCACGGTCGACATGAAGACCGGGGGGCGCGTGACGATCGTGCAGCCGATGGATGGGCGCCTGCGCGAAGGCATGGGCGTGCGCGTCGAAGGCAGCGGCGAGAACGCCCGCGTGGTGCCGCGCTGAAGCGGCGCAGCCATTCGCCGGGCGCCTGCCGTCAGGCGCCAAGGCGTGGAAGGGCGCCGTGTCCGATAGCCAGGCCGCGCTGAAAACCTTGATTGTTGCGTGGCCTTTTGCTGTCTTTTGTACCATTCGCCGCGGGCCTTATTGGCGGTACCCATGACGGCATCGGACGGCTAGCATGCCCGGCTCGAAAATAGCCGTCCGCATGCCTTATGGCCCGTAGTGCCGTCCCCCTCACCGATAGCCGTATCCGTCAGACCAAGGCGCCCGACAGACCGACCAAGCTGGCCGATGGCGGCGGCATGTATTTGCTGCTGCGGCCGGATGGTTCGCGTTACTGGCGGCTGGATTACCGCTTCGATGGCAAGCGCAAGACGCTGGCGCTGGGCGTCTACCCGGAGATTTCGCTTGGCGAGGCGAGAAGGCGCCGCCGTGCGGCGAAGGCGCTGCTGGCGGCCGGGCAGGACCCCGGCGCGGTCAGGAAGGCGGGCAAGGCTAACAAGCCGGGGACCGGCACGGATGAGCAGGCCTATGCCCTGGCCATGCTCGGCGAGGGGATGTGGGACTGGGATCTGCGCAGCGGCCAGGTCAGGCATAACGCGCAGTGGGCGCGGCTGATGGGGCTGGACGAGCGGCGGCAGGAACACGACTGGCAGCAGGCCGTGGCGGCGCTGCATGAGCAGGACCGGGAAACGGTGATGACGGCGATACGGCACTGCCTCGACGGCACGGCCGCTTTCGAGTGCGAGCACCGTATCCGCCATGCCGACGGCACCGCGATCTGGGTGCGGAACCGCGGCGAGGTCATGCGGCGCGACGCCGAGGGCACGCCCCTGCGCATGGTGGGCAGCCTGCGCGAGGTGACCGAGCAGCGGCATGCGGCGCTGGTCATGCGCTGCCACAATCTGCTGCTGCAGACCATCGCCGCGGTCAACGAGATGCTGATGGCGGAGCTGCCGGAACAGGAGCTGATGGCGCGCATCTGCGAGGAGCTGGTGCGCGACAACCTGTTCCGCATGGCCTGGATCGGCCTGGTCGACGAGGACGGCGTGACGGTGCGTCCGGTGGCCGAGGCCGGCATTGCCCGCGGCTACCCGGCCCAGGCGGATATCCGCTGCGACGGCTCGCCGCAGGGGCAGGGCCCCACCGGCAATGCCATTCGTTCGGGCATCACGGTGATCAACGACGATACCGAGACCGACCGGCGGTTCGCACCGTGGCGGGAGCGGGCGCGTGCCCAGGGCTATCGTTCGTCGGCGGCGACGCCGTTGCGGATGCACGGGCGCGTGATCGGCGCGCTCAATGTCTACAGCGATGAAGCGCACGCGTTCGGGCCAGAAAAACGGATGCTGCTGGAAAAGCTGGCCGCCGATCTCGGCGTGGCCATGGGCAATCGCGCGGCACTGGCCGCGCTGCGCGAGAGCGAGGAACGCTTCCGGCTGATTTCCAGCGTCGCCACCGATCTGCTGTATTCCTGCCGGCAGACCGGGGCGGGGTTTCATGCCATCGACTGGGCAACGGCCTCGGCGGATCGCATCTTCGGCTATACGCTGGACGAAATCCTGGAGCAGGGCTGCTGGCGCAGCTACGTGCATCCGGACGACCTGCCCGAATTCGACCGCAACATCACCCACCTGGCGCCGGGGCAGCGCAGCGAATGCGAGCTGCGCATCCTCGCCCGCGATGGCGCCATCCACTACATCCGGGCCTATTCCATCGAGGTGAAGTCGGATGACGGGCAGCACCGGCTGTACGGCGCCTGCCAGGACATCACCGACCGCAAGCGCGCCGCTGAGGCGCTGCGCGAGAGCGAAGCGCGTTTCCGCGCCATGATGGAGCATTCCGCCGACTGGATCTGGTCGATCGACGCCGCCGGCCGGTACACCTACAGCAACCAGCGGGGCATGGCCAGCCTGGGCTATACGGCGGAAGCGTTTCTCGCCATGGACCTGTTCGGCATGCTGCATCCGGACGACCTGCCGCTTTTTCGCGCGACCTTCGAAAACGCCGTGTCCTCGCGGCAGGGCTGGCAAAACGTCGTGCTGCGCCGGCGCCATAGCAACGGCAGTTACCGCACCTTCGAATCCAATGCTTCGGTGCTGTTCGGCGAAACCGGGCAGCTGACCGGCTTTCAGGGGGTGGACCGCGACATCACCGAGCGCAGGCAGGCGGAAGCGCGCATCGCGTTTCTCGCCCATCACGATGCCCTGACCGGCCTGCCCAACCGCGTGCTGTTGCGCGATCGCTTCGAACAGGCGGTGGCGCAGCGGACCCGGCCGCATGTGGCCATGCTGTTTCTCGATCTCGACAACTTCAAGGTGGTGAACGACAGCCTGGGGCACGCCGCCGGCGATGAACTGCTGCTGGCCGCGGTCTCGCGCCTGTCCCACCGTATGCGCGACAGCGACACCATCAGCCGCCAGGGCGGCGACGAATTCGTTCTGCTGCTGAACGACATCCCCGATCTGGATACGGTGAAACGGATTGCCACCGACATCCTCAGCCATCTGGCCGAGCCGGTGGAGATCAACGGCCACGTGCTGAACGCGTCCTGCAGTATCGGCATCGCGATCTATCCCGAGGACGGCAGCGATTTCGACAGCCTGCTGCAGAAGGCCGATACCGCCATGTACAACGCCAAGGGCGCCGGCCGCAACAGCTACCGCTTCTTCGACGAGCAGATGAACCTGCAGGCGCAGGAGCATTTGATGTTGCAGCACCGGCTGCACCAGGCGCTCTACCGTGCGGAGCTCGAGGTGCATTATCAGCCGCAACTGGAAATCGGCAGCGGCAAGGTGATCGGAGTGGAGGCGCTGCTGCGCTGGCGGAATCCGGAGCTGGGCGAGGTGGCGCCGGCCCGCTTCATCCCGGTGGCGGAAAGCTGCGGCCTGATCGTGCCCATCGGCGCCTGGGTGCTGGAGCAGGCCTGCCTCCAGGCCCAGGCGTGGCGCCAGGCCGGATTGTCCGACCTCGCCGTGTCGGTCAACCTGTCCGCCATGCAGTTCCGCCGTTTCAGCCTGATCGAGATGGTCGCGGGCGTGCTGGGCAGGAGTGGCCTGCCGCCGCATCTGCTGGAACTGGAACTGACCGAGTCCATCCTGCTGCAGGACGTGGAGAGCACCCTGGATACGGTGCAGCAGCTGAAACGCCTGGGCGTACGCTTGTCCATCGACGATTTCGGCACCGGCTATTCGTCGCTCAGCTATCTCAAGCGTTTCGCCGTCGATCGGCTGAAGATCGACCAGTCCTTCATGCGCGACGTCAATACCGACCCGGACAATGCCGCCATCGTTCGCGCGGTCATCCAGCTGGCCCGCAGCCTGCGCCTGGACATCGTCGCCGAGGGCGTGGAAACACCGGCGCAACTGGCTTTTCTGCGCGAGGAGGGATGCCGGGAAGCGCAGGGCTACCTGTTCAGCCGGCCGCTGCCGCCGGCCGCCATGGAGGCCTTTTTGCGCGAACGCATCGCGCCGGACGGCGCGGCGCCGTAATTACGGTTCGCCTCCCGGCGCCTCTCGCTCTATGCTGGAAGCATGTTGGTTGCCATTGCGGGTAACGGCTATGAGTCACAAGCGCGAGAGTTTGCTGCGATCCATTTTTGAAGGACCGATCAGCGGCAACGTCCACTGGCGCGAGGTGGAATCGATGCTGACGCACCTGGGCGCCAGGGTGGAGCCGCATCACGGCGCGAATTTCCGCGTGGTCCTGAACGGGGTGGAAGGTTTTTTGCACCGCCCGCACAACAGCAACACCTGCAGCAAACAGGAATTGCGCCATGTCCGCGATTATCTGGTGTCGGCGGGCGTGAGCCCGTCGCAGGAACGGTCAGGAGAGCAATAGCCGGCGCTTGGATCGAGGATGCATTGCCTCCGTCGGCAGGTGATCCGATTGATTGAGAAATTTGCATAAGTGCTTTTTGTTTCTATAGTTTTTTTATGCGTTGCCGACGCAAAAAAAACGGGAGGGACGAAATGCAAGTGACTCGAAGACAGTTCTTCAGAATCTGTGCGGCGGGGGTTGGCAGTTCCAGCCTCG
>MKUE01000126.1 GCA_001897675.1 Thiobacillus sp. 65-1059
GTCGCTGCCCGCCCATTCCCAGATGCCGATGCCGCTGCTGCAGTGCTTCACCGCCGCCTCCATCGTCAGCCACTGCGGCGCCGGCTGCTTGCCGGCGACGATCACGTTGATGTCGTTGCGTCTTCTCAGGCAATGATCCGTCACCGACAGCAGGGTATTGGCGTCGGGCGGCAGATAGACGCGGATGATGTCCGCCTTCTTGTTCACCACGTGGTCGATGAAACCGGGGTCCTGATGGGAAAAGCCATTGTGGTCCTGGCGCCAGACGTGCGAGGTGAGCAGGTAGTTGAGCGAGGCGATCGGCCGGCGCCAGGGAATTTCCATGCGGGTGACCTTGAGCCACTTGGCGTGCTGGTTGAACATGGAATCCACGAGATGGATGAAGGCTTCGTAGCAGGAAAAGAAACCATGTCGCCCGGTCAGCAGATAGCCTTCGAGCCAGCCCTGGCAGGTATGCTCGGAAAGAATTTCCATGACCCGGCCATCCGCTGCGAGGTGGTCGTCGTAGTCGAAGCGTTCCGCCATCCAGGTGCGGTCGGTGACCTCGAACAGGGCATCGAGGCGGTTGGACGCGGTTTCGTCCGGGCCGAAGACGCGGAAGGTCTTCATGTTGCCGGCCATCACGTCGCGCAGAAAGCCCCCCAGCACGCGCGTGGCCTCGGCGTCGGCATGGCCCGGCCGTTCCACCGTCACCGCGTAATTGCGGAAATCCGGCAGGCGCAATTCGCGCAACAGGATGCCGCCGTTGGCGTGCGGGTTGGCCCCCATGCGGCGCGCCCCTTTGGGCGCCAGCACCGCCAGTTGCGGAATCGGGGCGCCGCGCGCGTCGAACAGCTCGTCCGGGCGGTAGCTCTGCATCCAGGATTCCAGCAATTTCACGTGCTCGGGCTTGCTCGCCATCTCGGACAGCGGAACCTGATGCGAGCGCCAGTACCCCTCGGTCTTCAGCCCATCCACTTCCTTCGGCCCGGTCCAGCCTTTGGGGGTGCGCAGGATAATCATGGGCCAGCGCGGCCGCGTCATGTCGCCCTCCTCCCTCGCCTTGCGCTGAATTTCCTTGATCTCGGCCAGCACCGTGTCGAGCGTGGCGGCCATCTTCCGATGCATGGTTTCGGAGTCGTCGCCTTCGACGAAATAAGGCGTGTAGCCATAACCGACAAACAGTTTTTCCAGTTCGTCATGGCTGATGCGGGCCAGCACTGCCGGGTTGGCGATCTTGTAGCCGTTGAGATGCAGAATCGGCAGCACCGCGCCATCGGTTCCCGGATTGAGGAATTTGTTGGAATGCCAGGCCGCCGCCAGCGGCCCGGTTTCCGCCTCGCCATCACCCACCACGCAGCAGGCGATCAGATCGGGGTTGTCGAATACCGCGCCGTAGGCGTGAGACACGGCATAGCCCAGTTCCCCGCCTTCGTGGATCGAGCCCGGCGTTTCCGGGGCAACGTGACTGGGGATGCCACCGGGAAAGGAAAACTGCCGGAACAGACGTCCCATCCCTGTCGCATCCTGGGAAACGTTGGGATAAAACTCGCTGTAGCTGCCTTCCAGCCAGGTGTTGGCCACCATTGCCGGCCCGCCGTGGCCGGGGCCGGCAATGTAGATCATGTTCAGATCATCGCGCTGGATGACCCGGTTCATGTGCGCATAGATGAAATTGAGGCCGGGCGTGGTACCCCAATGGCCCAGCAGGCGCGGCTTGATGTGTTCCAGGGCGAGCGGCTGTTTCAGCAGCGGATTGTCGAGCAGATAGATCTGTCCGACGGAAAGGTAGTTGGCGGCGCGCCAGTAGGCATCGAGCTGCCCCAACGCTTCGGCGGAAAGCGGATTCGCTTGCATCGTGTACTCCTTCGCGCGCTGGATATGGCCGGGAAACTGCCTGGAAACCGCTTGACACGAAAAAACAGGCTGCGTGGCCGCCTCATCGAGCCAGAGGGAGCCCGATCCGGCTTGTCCGCTGCTCAACGCCCGAGCAATCTGCGCCCGAACCGCCACGCGCCCCAGACGAGGCCGAGGCCTCGGCCCAGGCGCTGCGGGCGCAACGCTGCGATCGTGAGCGTGGCGACCACCAGCAAGGCGGGGTGGCGTCTGACGTAACGCAGCGCGGCCACGCCCTTGTCCGCCCACGCCAGCGGCGCGCGCCAGGGCGCCAGGTTTTGCGCCAGCG
Organism: Thiobacillus sp. 65-1059; assembly: GCA_001897675.1. Lineage (GTDB taxonomy): Bacteria > Pseudomonadota > Gammaproteobacteria > Burkholderiales > Thiobacillaceae > Thiobacillus. Next base: position 2,165 of record MKUE01000126.1, read on the forward strand.
CCGTACGCTGAGCGGCAGCCTGCGCCACCAGGCGTTCACGGCGTTCTGCCAGCCGGGCTGATTTTCCGTTCATGAGGGATGGCCAAGCTGCTGCCGGTCTTTCGATAATTCAGCCAGGCTTGCAGCGAACAATTTCGGTTTGGTTTTCAGCTTGTGCCGCGCAACGCCAAGAGCCGCCGCGCCGCCCGCCAGGAAAATTCCGCCAAGCCCGCCCAATGCCAGGAACCGGTGGCTGTCCCAGAATGCGGCCGCCACCAGGATCGCCAGCAGCAGTACGCCCACGCCCAGACAGAACAGCGCGACCAGCAGCATCGCCAGCACGGACATCAGCCGCGCCCGCTCTTCCTCCAGATCCATGGACAGCAGATCGAGCCGGGTATGGACAATAGCGATCAGGCTTGCGGCAAGTCCCTTCAGCGAGTCGAACAGTCCTTTGCTTCCTCCTCGCGTTTCTTCGCTCATGACCGGTCGGCTAGCGGCGGCCCATGAGGAAACCGATCAACAGTCCGAGGCCGGCCGATATGCCGATCGCTTTCCAGGGGTTCTCGTGAACATAAACGTCGGTCGCCTTGGCTGCCGCCTTGGCCCGCACGAGCAGCGCCGCTTCGGCATCGGCCATCCTGGTCTTCGCCGCGGCGAGCGACGCTTCCGCTTTGGCGCGCACCGTTGCCAGCGCCTCGCCGCCCTGGTTGGCCGTGGCCTTGACCAGAGCCTCCGCATCCGACATCACCGTCTTGAAATCGGCAATCAACTGCTCTTTGGTCACGTCGGGAGAATCGATTTCGCCCACTGCATTTCGAGTGCTCATTGTTATTTCTCCATAAGATGCTGATGCGATGAAGAGTGCTGCCCTTGAATGCAAGACAAGTTCACCTCGTTTCTGTATAGCTCAATACAGCCGCCGCGTCTGAAACCGCAAACGGCCATGAATCCAAGGCCAAGCCGGCGGGCTTGGCGCGCAGCCCCCGTATGCCGGCCAGACGATTGCTATATTGAGAAGCGGGCTGGAAATATATCGACAGGCCTGAGCATCGAAAATGCAACCCGCTACGGAGGAACCGAAATGGCTGGAAAGACAAGTACGCCCGCGATGCAGGAAGCCCGCTCCGACATGGCAAGGAGGCGCAATCTCGAACGCGAGGAACGCCTGAACATGATTCGCGAGGCCGCCTATTACCGATTTATGCGGCGAGGTTATGCCCATGGCTTCGATCTTGAAGACTGGCTTGCCGCCGAGGCGGAACTGTTTTCAGGACATCCCGAACCAGGGGCGACCGCTACGGCCGCACCGCCTGAACCCGGAATGCAGCAGCGCAGCACCCATAGCCCGAGGGAAGACGAGGTGCTGAAGCGGATCATCAAGAAGCACCCGCAAAGGGACATCCCGCAGATTGAAGGCATCGATCCGCAGGAAGCGCCGCTGCGGGAATGAGAGCGCCGCCTCCGGCGCTTCGGGACCGACGCGCGCTAATGCAGTTCTTCATCCTGATCGTGATGGAAGACCAGTTCCCTCAGTTCGACCCCGACCGGCTTGCCCACCGGCTTGCCGTGCACATCCACCGCCTGAAACAGCCACCGTCCATCCGACAGCCAGCAGTAGCCGAACTGCTCCTGATAAAAACATTCCTTGGGTTCCATGCTGCCTGCCTTTCTGCCGGACCGTCGTTGTTTTTGAGTCTGGCATATTATGAAAACGATGCCAGTACCCGGAGCAGCCCGCTCGATGGCCGGCGAAGCGCCTTGCCTGTTCGCGCTTGACGCCAGCCGCCCCTACGGCGAACGGGTGGCCGCCGCGCTCGGCGTGGCGCTTGCCCGCCACGAAGAACGCGAATTCGAGGACGGCGAGCACAAGGCGCGGCCGCTGGAAAGCGTGCGCGGCCGCGACGCCTACGTGATCCATTCGCTCTA
>MKUE01000127.1 GCA_001897675.1 Thiobacillus sp. 65-1059
TGCTGGATGAGGCCTACGGCGAATACCTGCCGCCGGCCGAGCGCTGCGACACCGCGGCCTGGCTGGCGCGCTTTCCCAATCTGCTGATCAGCCGCACCTTTTCCAAGGCGTATGGCCTGGCCGGACTGCGCGTCGGCTACGGCCTGGGCAGCGCCGGCGTGATCGATCTGCTGAACCGGGTGCGCCACCCTTTCAACGTCAACGCGCCTGCCCTCGCCGCAGCCGAAGCGGCGCTCGGCGACGAGGCGTTTCTGGCGCGCAGCTATGCATTGAACACCGCCGGCATGGCGCAGTTGGCGGCAGGGCTGGCCGAAATGGGCGTCGAAACCGTGCCGTCGAAAGGCAATTTCCTGCTGGCCAAGGTCGGCGCTGCCGCGCGGATCAACGCCGAGTTGCTGAAACGCGGCGTGATCGTGCGACCGGTCGACAATTACGGCCTGCCCGAATTCCTGCGCGTGTCGGTCGGGCTCGCCGCGCAGAATGCCCGTTTCCTCGATGTCCTGAGAACGTGCCTGTGATCGTCGAAAAGCTTGCCGTCGTCGGCGTCGGTCTGATCGGCGGATCGTTTGCGGCGGCATTGAAACAGGCCGGCGCAGTGCGCGAGGTGCTGGGGGTGGGGCGCAATCCGGCGAGCCTGGAAGCCGCGCTTGCAGGCGGTCTGATCGACCGTGCCGCCGGCTGGGCGGAAGCCGGGCAGGCCGACTGCATCCTGCTGGCGTTGCCGGTGGGGGAGACGGAGACGATGCTCAGGCAGCTCGCGCCGCACCTGAAGGCGGGTGCCATCATCACCGATGCCGGCAGCACCAAGCTCAACGTCGTCGCAGCGGCGCGTGCCGCCCTGGATTCACGCTTTGCCGATTTCGTGCCGGGCCATCCCATTGCGGGCTCCGAACAGTGCGGTCCCGGCGCCGCGCGCGCCGATCTCTATCGGGGCAAGCGCGTGGTGCTGACGCCGCAGGCCGGCACGCGTGCCGATGCGGTTGCTACCGTGCGCCTGCTGTGGGAGGCGGCGGGCGCGCAGGTCGAAGCGCTGGACGCCGCGCAGCATGACCGCATCTTCGCAGCGGTGAGCCATCTGCCGCACCTGGCGGCGTTCGCGCTGGTGGACGAGCTGGCGCAGCGCGCCGACGGCGACACCTGCTTCCGCTTTGCCGCCAGCGGCTTCCGCGACTTCACCCGGATTGCCGGCAGCAGCCCGCAGATGTGGCGCGACATCGCGCTGGCGAACCGGGAGGCAGTGCTGGCCGAACTGGATGCCTACCTCGCATCGCTGCAAGCACTGCGCCAGGCAGTCGATGCGGGAGATGCTGATGCATTGATGAAGACGTTTTCGCGCGCCCGCAATGCCCGCGAAAACTGGATTAAGACTCAGGATTCTTGATGGATTTTCTCGATTTGCCCGCAAGCGGCGAGGCGCGCGGCACAGTGCGCCTGCCGGGCTCCAAAAGCATTTCCAACCGCGTGCTGCTGCTGGCGGCGCTGGCGCAGGGCACGACCAGCGTGCGCGCGCTGCTCGATTCCGACGACACCCGGGTCATGCTCGACGCCCTGCGCGCGCTGGGCGTCGGCGTGGCGCGCCAGAAAAATTCAGCCGGCGGCGATTCCGACGATTACGAGATCACCGGCGTCGGCGGCGCGTTTCCGGTCAAGCAGGCCGAACTGTTCCTGGGCAATGCCGGCACCGCGTTCCGCTCGCTGACCGCCGCGTGCGCCTTGTCGGGCGGCGAATATGTATTGAAGGGGGTGGCGCGGATGCACGAGCGGCCGATCGGCGACCTGGTCGACGCGTTGCGGCGGCTCGGTGCGCGCATCGACTATCTCGGCCAGGAAGGCTTTCCGCCACTGAAAATCCATCCCGCAGAGATTGCCGGCGACACCACCGAGGTGCGCGGCAACGTGTCGAGCCAGTTCCTGACCGGTCTACTGATGGCGCTGCCGCTGCGCCAGCGCAACACCACGATCGAAGTCGTGGGCGAACTGATTTCCAAGCCCTACATCGGGATCACGCTGGCGATGCTGCGCCGCTTCGGGGTGGAGATTGCGCGCAACGGCTGGCAAGGCTTCGGCGTGCCGGCGGCGGCGCGCTACCAGAGCCCCGGTGAAATCTGGGTCGAAGGCGACGCCTCGTCGGCGTCCTATTTTCTCGCCGCGGGTGCCATCGGCGGCGGCCCGGTGCGGGTGGAGGGCGTCGGCCGCGACAGCGTGCAGGGCGACGTGCGCTTCGCCGATGCGCTGGCGTTGATGGGTGCGGGGATCGAAATGGGGCCGAACTGGATCGAGGCGCGCGCGCCGCAGGGCGGACGCTTGAAAGCGATCGACCTCGACTGCAACCACATCCCCGACGCCGCGATGACGCTGGCGGTGGCGGCGCTGTTCGCCGACGGCACGACCACGCTGACCAACATCGCCAGCTGGCGGGTCAAGGAAACCGACCGCATCGCGGCGATGGCGGCCGAATTGCGCAAGGTCGGCGCGACGGTGGAGGAGGGCGCGGACTTCATCCGCATCACCCCGCCTCACGCCTCGCGCCTCACGCCTCACGCGGTGATCGACACCTACGACGACCACCGCATGGCGATGTGCCTGTCGCTGGTGACGCTCGGCGGGGTGCCGGTGCGCATCAACGATCCGGCGTGCGTGAACAAGACCTTCCCGGAGTATTTCAGGGTTTTTGCCGGGATTGCCCAGTGACGCCGCCCATGCCCCCCATCCCCGTCATCACCATCGACGGCCCCTCGGCGTCGGGCAAAGGCACCGTGGCGGAGCGGGTCGCCGCTGCGCTCGGTTTCCATTTCCTCGACAGCGGCGCGCTGTACCGGCTGACCGCGCTGTCGGCGATGCGCCACGGCGTGGCGCTCGACGATGCGGCCCGCGTGGCGCAACTGGCGGCCACGCTGCCGGCGGCGTTCCGCGACGGCACGGTGTGGCTGGCGGGAGAGGATGTCACCGACGCGATCCGTGCCGAGGCGGTGGGCGACGGCGCGTCGAAAGTGGCGGCGCTGCCGGCGGTGCGCGCGGCGCTGCTCGAGCGCCAGCGCGCCTACCGCCAGGCGCCCGGGCTGGTGGCCGACGGACGCGACATGGGCACGGTGGTGTTCGCCGATGCGACGGCCAAGGTCTTCCTCACCGCCAGCGCCGAGGCGCGTGCCGAGCGGCGGTATAAGCAGTTGATCGAAAAGGGGAACTCTGCTAGCCTACCGGCCCTTGTTGCGGATATGCAGGCGCGCGACGCGCGCGATACCGGTCGCGCCGTTGCGCCGCTGAAACCCGCGCCGGATGCGCTATTGCTCGACACGACCCGGATGGATGTCGAGTCGGCGGTGCAGGCGGTGCTGGGCCACTACCGCGGCAGGTGATGCATCAAGCTTGATTTCGATTCGTGTCGGCTCGCGCCCGCTGGCCGACGATGTGCAACCAACCCCGTCCTTGCCGACGGAAATGAAGGTTTTTAATGTCTACTGCTACCGCTTCTTCCGCCCCCGCTTCCATGGAAAGTTTTGCCGCCCTGTTCGAGGAGTCCCTCTCGCATCAGGAAATGCGCCAGGGCGAAGTCATCACCGCTGAAATCATCGATGTCGACCACAATTTCGTGACGGTGAACGCCGGCCTCAAATCCGAGAGCCTGATTCCCCTCGAAGAGTTCAAGAACGACCAGGGCGAAATCGAAGCCAAGGTCGGCGATTTCGTGTCGGTCGCCATCGAGTCGATCGAAGACGGTTTCGGCGCGACCAAGCTGTCGCGCGAGCGCGCCAAGAAACTGGCAGCGTGGCTGGACCTGGAAGCGGCGATGAACGAAGGCCGCATCGTCACCGGCATGGTGCAGGGCAAGGTCAAGGGCGGCCTGACGGTGCTGGTCGGCGGCCTGCGTGCCTTCCTGCCGGGTTCGCTGGTGGACATGCGTCCGGTCAAGGACACCACCCCGTTCGAATACAAGGAAATGGAATTCAAGGTCATCAAGCTCGACCGCAAGCGCAACAACGTCGTGGTGTCGCGCCGCGCCGTGCTGGAAGAGACCATG
>MKUE01000128.1 GCA_001897675.1 Thiobacillus sp. 65-1059
CTGGCGGAACGCAGCCAGGTGGCGGCGCAGGAGATCGGCGAACTGGCGGGCGGCTCGGTGGACCTGGCGGAGCGGGCCGGCAAGCTGCTCGACGAGATCGTGCCCTCCATCAACAAGACCTCCGACCTGGTGCAGGAAATCACCGCCGCCTCGGAAGAGCAGGCCAGCGGGGTGGGCCAGGTGAACGTCGCCATGAACCAGCTCAACCAGGCCACCCAGCAGAACGCCAGCGCCTCGGAAGAGCTGGCCGCCACCGCCGAGGAAATGAGCGGCCAGGCCGAGCAGTTGCAGCAGCTGATGGCGTTCTTCAAGGCCGGCAACGCGGCTGCCGCGACGATGCGTCAGGCCGCCGTGAAATCCGCCGCGCCCATGAGGCAGTTGGCCAAGACCGTGCAATCCGTCACCGAACCCGTGGGCGAAGCCGAGTTCGTGCGTTTCTGAGGGGATGGCCATGAACGCACTGGTCAAGCTTGACAGCCGGGCGGCGGCGCCGTCCGCGGCCGCCCACGAGCCCCGGCAATATCTCACCTTCATGCTGGGAGGCGAGGTGTTCGCCATCGGCATCCTGCACATCAAGGAGATCATCGAATACGGCCAGCTTACCGCCGTGCCGATGATGCCGGAGTTCATCCGCGGCGTGATCAACCTGCGCGGCGCGGTGGTGCCGGTGGTGGACCTGGCCAGCCGCTTCGGCGGCAAGCCCAGCCAGATCACGCGGCGCAGCTGCATCGTCATTCTGGAACTGGAACCCGAGGCGGGCGATCAGGTGATCGGCGTGGTGGTGGACGCGGTCAACGAAGTGCTGGAGATCGCCGCTGCCGACATCGAGCCGCCGCCCTCGTTCGGCACCCGGATCCGTACCGATTTCATCCATGGCATGGGCAAGGTGCAGGAGCGTTTCGTCATCATCCTCAACGTCAACAACGTGCTCTCCACCGAGGATCTGGCGATCCTCGGCCGGGCCGCCGCCGACGGTCAGGAGACGGCGCCCTGAGCCTTCATCACAGCCAGGCCGTGCGCACGAACGCGGCCCGATTTACAACAAGGCCGGGATGCGTTCCGGCCGACCGAAAGGAGCAGCCAGCATGGCGTATCACAGCAATGAGCCGGCGGCTCGATCGACAGACCTGCATGCCATCGTGCGCATCGGCAACGGCATCAGGGAGGTGGTGGATGCCGCCCGCGAGGTGAATCTGGCGGCCTTGAATGCCATGCTGTCTTCCCGCCGCGGCGGCGACAGCGCGGTGGGCTTCCGGGTGGCGTCGGCGGAACTGCGCGGGGTTTCCTCCCGCATCGCGGAGGCCATGCATGGCTTGACCGCGCTGGTGTCCGGCATGGTCGGCGAAGTAGCCCAGCGCCAGCGCAGGCAGCGCAACCAGGCCTGTTTCCAGCGGGCGCGGGACAAACAGGCGCACGTCGCCGGCCGGCTGTCGGAAATCCTCGGCGAGCAGGAAGCGGAGATGGTCCGCTTGAACCTGTCGCTCGGCCTCCGGCGGCGCGAACTGCACCTGATGGCAACCCGCGCGCTGCGCCTGTGCGACCTCGGGCTGAGCCTGTCCCGCAGCGCCCTGATCGAGGCCGCGTACGGCGGCGAATCGGCGCCTGCCTTGAGGCAGGTGGCCGAGCAACTGGCCCAGTCCATCCATTCCGTGGCGAACACGCTGGGCGGCGTGCGCGCCGAAGTGGAGGAGGCAGGCGCATGAAAAGGCTGGAAACCCTGTTTTCGGACGGCCCGCATCAATGGCGGGTGATCGCCCGCGACCCGCAGCGCGCCAGCGCGCTGATCGATACCAACGAATACCTGGTGGCCCACGGCGACGAGGCCCTGCTCACCGACCCCGGCGGCATGGAGATTTTTCCGGTGGTGTTTTCCGCCCTGGCGGCCGGCTTCGACCCGGGCCGGGTGAAATGGATATTCGCGTCCCACCAGGACCCCGACGTGGTCAGCAGCCTGAGCCTGTGGCTGGAGTTCAACCCGGCGCTGCGCTGCTATGCCAGCCGCATCTGGGGCAGTTTTCTGCCGCATTACGGCGGCGACGCAAGCACCTTCATCGGCCTGCCCGACGAAGGCGGGAAGATTCCCCTCGGCGGCATCGAGCTGGATGCGGTGCCGGCGCATTACCTGCATTCGTCGGGCAACCTGCATCTGTACGACGCCAGGGCGCGGATACTGTTCAGCGGCGACGTCGGGGCGGCCCTGCAGCCGCCGGAGGAGGACGCACTGTTCGTCGCCGATTTCGACCGCCACATCCGCCATGCGCAGGGCTTCCACCGCCGCTTCATGGGCTCCAGGGCGGCCGTGCTGGATTGGTGCGAACGCGCCGCCGCCATGGATGTCGACCTGCTCTGCCCCCAGCACGGCTCGATCTACCAGGGGGCGGACGTGATGCGCTTCATCAACTGGTTCGCGGAGCTCGAGGTGGGGTCCGGCCTGCAGGCATCGCGGCCGCAATCGAAGAAGGCTGCGTGAGGCCGCCATGCCCGATGCCAGGCTCTGCGACAATGATTTCACCCGCTGCCGGCAGATGCTCTTCTTCCCGCGGCGAAGATGCCTGCACCCAGGCGATGGTGCTGGCCGAGCGCCCGGGCGAGACGGCGCGGGACATCCGGGGGGCGGACATCGGCACCCGCGCGCTGTTCCAGCACGCGGCATGACGGCAAGGCGGACGGGAAGATGCCGGCAACGATTCCGGTTTGCCCTTGAGTGTCGCGATTGAGCGGGGGAAGCGCCATGCCTGGCCATGAAGCGGGGAAGCGCGCGGCGCCGGCGGGGAACCTGCACGTCGCCGGCGTGGCGTTCCTGGTTCTGGCTGCGGCCCCGCTGATCTGGCAGGCCGTGCCGGCGGGCCGGTTTGCCCTCGACACGGCCTTCTTCCTGCCGTTCCACATCGTGGTGGAGATGTTCGCCGTTGTGGTGGCTGCGATGGTGTTCATCACCGGCTGGCATATCCACGACAAGAAACGTCCGGCCGCTTCGATGGTGCTGGCCTGCGCGTTCCTGGCCGTGGCAGTGCTGGATTTCCTGCATGCCATGTCCTACCCCGGCATGGCGGATTTCATCACCCGCAACACGCCCGGCAAGGCCACGGTCTTCTGGCTGGCGGCGCAATACGCCGCCGCGTTCGCGTTGCTGGCCTTCGTCCTGATGCCCTACCGGCGCATGGGCGGCGCCCCCCGGCGCGGGTGGCTGGCCGCGAGCCTGCTGTATGTGCTGCTGGCGGGGTACGTGGGGATGTGGCACGCGGACTGGCTGACGGACGGCGTCCGCGGCGCGCCTTTCACTGCCGGTCTGGTGGCCGGGGCGGTGGCGGCGAATCTCGTTACGCTGGGCCTTCTGCTCTGGCGCCGGCACGAATTCAACCGCCTTTGCCACCATGCCTTGATCTATGCGGCGGCATTCCTGCTGGCGAGCGAAGCTTTCTTCATGCTGCATCCGCAGGCCGCCAGCATGGCCAATGCACTGAGCCATGCCTACAAGGCGCTGGCCTACCTGTTCCTGTACCGTGCCATTTTCCAGAACAGCGTCCTGGCGCCGATCGAGCGCTTCCGGCGGGCGCGCGCAGAGATGGCCGAAATCGAGCGGCGCCACCGCGAACTGCTGGAAACCGCGCCCGATGCCATCATGGTGGTGGATGCGCAAGGACAGATCCAGATGGTGAACGGGCGCCTGGAGCAGATGTTCGGATATGCCCGCACGGAGCTGCTGGGCCAGAAAATGGAGATGCTGGTGCCGGACCGGCATCGTGCGCAGCACCATGGCCATCGGCAGCATTTCATCCAGGCCCCAGCCGTTCGCGCCATGACCAGCAAGCTCGACCTGGTCGGACGCCACAAGAACGGCAGCGAGGTGCCGGTGGACATCGCCCTCAGCACGTTTCAATCCGATGCCGGCATCCAGGTCACGGCATTCATCCGCGACATGAGCGAGCGCCGGCGCATGGAGGCGGATTTTCTCCATCAGGCCACGCACGATGCCCTGACCGGCCTGCCCAATCGCACGCTGTTCCAGGACCGCCTGGTCCAGACCATGATCCAGGCCCGCCGCCATGACCGGCTGATGGCGCTCATCATGCTGGGGCTGGACAATTTCAAGGTCATCAACGACGGGCTGGGGCACCACTACGGCGACCTGCTGCTGAGCGAGGCGGCGCAGCGCCTGACGGCGGTGCTGCGCCCGGACGACACCGTGGCCCGCCTGGGCGGGGACGAGTTCGCGCTGCTGCTGAACGACCTCGGCCACGTCGAGGACGTGGGGCAGGTGGCGGACAAGGTGCTGCAGGCGTTTTCGCGGCCGTTTCGCGTCGGCGACAACGAGGTGTTCGCCAGCGCCAGCCTCGGCGTCACGGTGTTTCCGGTGGATGGCGGGGACGTGACCACCCTGCTGCGCAATGCCGGCGTGGCCATGAACCGGGCCAAGGCGGAGGGGCGCGGCTGCATGCGCCTGTACACCCAGGACCTGAATACGCTCATCCGCGAAAACCTGCTGCTCCAGACCTGTCTTCGCCGCGCCGTGGAGGAGGGGCAGTTCCAGCTGCACTATCAGCCCCAGATCGAGATGGCCAGCCACAGGATTTGCGGCGTCGAGGCCTTGTTGCGCTGGAGCCATGAAGAACTGGGCGAGGTGAGCCCGGCGCGTTTCATTCCGGTTGCCGAGGCGAGCGGCCTGATCGTCCCGATCGGAACCTGGGCGATCCATGCCGCCTGCCGCCAGATCAAGGTCTGGCAGGACGCAGGCCTGCCGACCAAGGTGGCGGTCAACCTGTCGGCCCATCAGTTCCGCCATGGCAATCTGGTGGGCGTGGTGAAGGCGGCTCTGGCGGAAAGCGGCGCATCGCCGGGCCTGCTGGAGCTCGAACTGACGGAAAGCGCGCTGATGGGGGAACCGATGGCGGCGGCGCAGGCGCTGGAAGAACTGGAGGAACTGGGGATCACCATCGCCATCGACGATTTCGGCACGGGCTATTCCTCCCTGGCCTATCTGAAGATGTTCTCGCTTCACAAGCTCAAGATCGACCGTTCCTTCGTCAAGGACGTGGCCCACGACGCGGACGACGTCGCCATCGTGCGCGGCCTGGTCGGCCTCGCCCACAGCCTCGAGCTGCGGGTCATCGCCGAGGGCGTGGAAACCGAGGCGCAGCGGGCTGTGCTGGCCGGTTTGGGCTGCAACGGATTCCAGGGCTGGCTATACAGCCGCGCGGTGCCGGGGGAGGAATGCGGCAGGATGCTGGCGGGGGAGGTCCGTGCCCGCTGCGGCTGGCCCGCCGCCGGGGGCTGACGCGACGGGCAGGCCGGCGTCGGGATGGCCTTGCGCGGCGCCCGACAGGCCCCGTCCGCCCGCTCTACGCCCCCATGCTGCGGTCGCCGGTCATCGCGATGGCGTGTCGCCGTCCTCTTCGGGGGCGGGGGCGAGCGAGCGCAGCTTGAGGTGCAGCGCCGCCTTGGCCAGCAGGTGGGCAGAGACCGGCGCGGTCATGAACAGGAACAGGGCCACCAGGATCTCGTGCAGGCTCAGGTCGCCGTCGAAACTGAAATAGATCGACGAGGCGGCCAGCAGGCAGCCGACGCCGAGGGTGGTGGCCTTGGTGGGGCCGTGCAGGCGGGTGTAGAAATCCCTGAAGCGGACGAGGCCGAGCGAACCGACGAAGGTGAAGGCGGCGCCGACGAGGATGAGGATGGACAGCAGGATCTCCGGCATGGCGCGCCCCTATTCGATGATGTCGCCGCGCAGCAGGTATTTGCACAGCGCGACGGTGCCGACGAAGCCCATCATCGCGATCAGCAGCGCCGCCTCGAAATAGATCGGGCTGTCGAGGTCGATGCCGAGCAGCACCAGCAGCGCGACGGTGTTCACGTACAGCGTGTCGAGGCCGAGGATGCGGTCGGGCGCGTCGGGGCCGACGACGAGCCGGAAGAAACTGAACAGGAAGGCGAACGCGACCAGCGCGTAGGCGATCGGGATGACGGTATTCAGCATGATTCGAAAATCGCCTTCAGCGGCGCCTCGTAGCGGTGCTTGATCTCGGCCACCGCCGCCGCCGCATCCTCGGTGTCGAGGCTGTGGACGGTGAGGCTGCGGCGGTCTTCGCTCAGCAGCGCCGAGACGGTGCCGGGGGTGAGCGAGATGGTGTTGGCCAGCAGGCTGATCGCGAGATCGCTCGTCAGGTCCAGCGGCACGACGATGAAGGCCGGGCGCAGGCGCGACGGCCGGCCGAGAATCAGCCGCGCCACGCGGAAGCTGCCGACCACGATGTCGTACATGACCACGGCGAGATAGCGCAGCAGCATCGGCACGTTGCGGATGCACACCGATTGCGGCCAAAGCGAGGCAGTGGCGAACGGTATCAGCCAGCCCAGCAGCAGGCCCAGCGCGACGTGGCCGGCGGAGACGGTGTTGACCAGCAGCAGCCACAGGATGGCGAGCGTCAGCGTCAGCAGCGGATGCGGCAGCATGCGCGTCATGGACGCGCTCCCAGCACGGCATCGATATAGGCCTGCGGTGCGAGCAGTTGCGCGGCGGTGGCCGTCGCATAGCGGGCCAGCGGGTCGGCCCACACGACCATGCCGGCGAGCAGCAACAGCAGTGCGCCTGCCGGCAGCCAGTCGGCCGCACGCGGCACCGGCAGCACTTCGGCGCTCGACTGGGTGCGGTAGAACAGCAGGCTGCCGCTGCGCGCCAGCGCGATCACGCCGGCCAGGCCGGCGGCGAGCACCGCGCCCCACATCCAGATCAGCCATGGCGATTCCAGGGCGGCGCGCAGCAGCATGAACTTGCCGAGAAAGCCCGACAGCGGCGGCAGCCCGGCCATTGCCATCGCCGCGACGAAGAACAGGCCGCCGAGGACGGCGGCGCCGGGCATGGCCGGGCCGGGCTCGAAGCGGTCGGCGCATGCGCCGCGCGCGCGGGCAATCGGTTCGGCGAGGAGGAACAAGGCGGCGGTGGCGAACGTGGTGTGCGGCAGGTAGTAGAGGCCGGCTGCGATGCCGTCGACGCTGCCGAGGGCGAAGGCGGCGAGCAGGGTGCCGACCGAGGCGATCGTCAGGTAGGCGATCTGCTGGCGTAGCGCGGTGCTGGCGAGCGCGCCGAGCATGCCGGCGACGAGGGTGGCGAGCGCCAGCGGCATCAGCCAGCCGGCGAGCAGGTTGGCGAGCGCGCCGGCGTCGGCGCCGAACATCAGGCTGGTTACGCGCAGGATGCTGTAGGCGCCGACCTTGGTCATGATCGCGAACAGCGCCGCCACCGGCGCGCTGGTGTGGGCGTAGGCGGCGGGCAGCCACAGGTGCAGCGGCAGCAGCGCCGCCTTCAGCGCGAACACGCCGAACAGCAGCAGGCCGGCCGTCTCGACCAGCGCCAGATTGCCGGGCGGCGTGCGCGCCAGCTTGACCGCGAGGTCGGCCATGTTGAGCGTGCCGGCGACGCCGTACAGCGTGCCGACGGCGAACAGGAACAGGGTCGAGCCGGCCAGGTTGATCACCACGAAATGCAGCCCGGCCTTGACCCGCAGCCGCCCGCCGCCATGCAGCAGCAGGCCGTAGGAGGCGAGCAGCAGGATCTCGAAGAACACGAACAGGTTGAACAGGTCGCCGGTGAGGAAGGCGCCGTTGAGGCCGAACAGCTGCAGCTGGTATAGCACGTGGAAATGGCGGCCTTGCGTGTCGCTGCCGCGCAGCGCATGCAGCAGCGCGAACAGCGCCACCAGCGCGGTGGCCATCAGCATCCAGGCGGCGAGGCGGTCGGCCACCAGCACGATGCCGAAAGGCGCGTCCCAGTTGCCGAGCTTGTAGACGAGCTGGGTGCCGTCGGCGGCGCCCGCCAACAGCGCAAACGCCAGCGGCACCAGCGCCGCCGTCGCGGCGAGGCTGAGGCCGCGCTGCAGCGCGAGCGGCGCGTTGCGCAGCGCCAGCAGCACGATGCCGGCGACTAGCGGCAGCAGCACCGGCAGGATGGGCAGATGCATCGCGAGGCCGTTCATCGCGGTGTGTCCTCGTCGCTGTGCAGGCCGTCGACGTGGTCGTTGCCGAGCTCGGCGCGCGCCTTCAGCGCGAGCACGATGACGAACGCGGTCATGCCGAAGCTGATGACGATGGCGGTGAGCACCAGCGCCTGCGGCAGCGGGTCGGTGTAGGCGGCGGCGTCGGCGATCACCGGCGGCACGCCGATGGCGAGCCGGCCCATGACGAACAGGAACAGGTTGACCGCATAGGACAGGAAGGTGAGGCCGAGCACCACCGGGAAGGTCTGGCCGCGCAAGGCGAGGAACACGCCGCAGGCAGTGAGCACGCCGATGGCGAGAGCGATGAGCGCTTCCATCAGGGCGCCGCCTTGCGCTGGCTGCGGCTGTCGTGCAGCGCGCCGAGATTGACCAGGATCAGCAGGGTGGCGCCGACGACGACGAGGAAGACGCCGAGGTCGAACGCCATCGCCGAGGCGAGCTCGAATTCGCCGACCAGCGGCCAGCGCAGGTGGCCGAAGCTGGAGGTGAGGAAGGGATGGCCGAACGCCCAGCTGGCCAGGCCGGTGAAGGTGGCGAGCCCGAGCCCTGCGGCGATCACCGGCTGGGTGGCGCCGGACAGCCGCTCGCGCATCCATGCGCTGCCGTGGGCGAGATACTGCACGATCAGCGCCACCGCCGTCACCAGGCCGGCGATGAAGCCGCCGCCCGGCTGGTTGTGGCCGCGCAGCAGGATGAACACGGCGACCAGCAGCGCCAGCGGCAGCAGCAGCTGGGTCAGCGTGGCCATGATCACGGGATGGGGATCGCGGTTCCAGGCGCGCCCGGCGGCGTCGGCATCGGGTGCGTCGAGGCGCAGGTTCTCCAGCAGGGCGTAGATGCCGAGGCCGGCGAGCGCCAGCACGGTGATCTCGCCCAGGGTGTCGTAGCCGCGGAAGTCGACCAGGATGACGTTGACGACGTTCTTGCCGCCGCCGCCCGGCACGCTGTTCTCCAGGAAATAGCCGGCGATGGTGTCGTAGGGCCGCGTCAGCACCGCCCACGCCAGCAGCGCGGTGCCGCCGCCGGCGGCCAGCGCGATCGCGCCGTCGCGCCAGACGCGGCCGCGGTCGCGTTCGCGCGCGGCATGCTGCGGCAGGAAATGCAGCGCCAGCAGCAGCAGCACGATGGTGACGACCTCCACCGACAGCTGGGTCAGCGCGAGGTCGGGTGCGGAGAACCTGACGAAGGCGAGCGATACCACCAGCCCGACCACGCCGATGGTGATCAGCGCGGCCAGACGCTGGCGATGCAGCCACACGGTGGCGAGCGAGGCGACGATCAGGGTGGCGCCGGCCAGCAGGCTGACCGGGTCGAGCGGCAGGCCGGCGCGGCTGCCGGCGAGCGGCGTGTCGCTGCCGAGCCACGGCGCGAAGCCGAGCGCCAGCGCGGCCGCCAGAAACAGCAATACCTGCCGCTGCAGCGAGCCGCTGTCGATGCGGCGGGTGAGCCAGCCCGACACGACGAACAGGGCGTCGAGCAGCGCGTTGTAGGCCGCCCGCGCGTCGAGACGGCCGAGGCCGCGTTCATGCAGCGCGAACAGCGGGCGGCGCAGCGCGTAGATCGCCGCGCCGCCGGCCAGCGCGACGAGGCTCATCGCCAGCGCCTGGTTGAAGCCGTGCCACAGCGCCAGACGGTATTCCGGCGGCGGCGCCTGCAGCGTATCCGCCGCCACCACCGCCAGCAGCGGCGCGACGGTGAGCGCCGGCGCGATGCCGACCACCAGGCACAGCACCACCAGGATTTCCACCGGCAGCTTCATCCAGCGTGGCGGCTCGTGCGGCGTGCGCGGCAGGTCCACCGGTTCGCCGTTGAAGAATACGTCGTGAATGAAGCGGATCGAGTAGGCCACCGCCAGCGCGCCGGCCAGCGTCACCAGTGCGGGCAGCAGCCAGCCGCCGACGAGGCTTGCGGAAATCTGCGCCGCCTCGGCAAAGAACATTTCCTTGGAGAGGAAACCGTTCAGCAGCGGCACCCCGGCCATCGCCGCCGCCGCCACCATCGCCAGCGTCGCGGTGTAGGGCATGAACTTCCACAGGCCGTGCAAGCGCCGCATGTCGCGGGTGCCGGCCTCGTGGTCGATGATGCCGGCGGCCATGAACAGCGAGGCCTTGAAGGTGGCGTGGTTGATGATGTGGAACACGCCGGCGACTGCCGCGAGCGGGGTCGACAGCCCGAACAGGAGGGTGATCAGGCCGAGATGGCTGATGGTCGAATACGCCAGCAGCCCTTTCAGATCGTGCTTGAACAGCGCGACGTAAGCCCCGAGCAGCAGCGTGGCGAGGCCGGCGCCGGAGACCAGCCAGAACCATTCCGGGGTGCCGGACAGCGCCGGGTAGAGGCGCGCCAGCAGGAATACCCCGGCCTTCACCATGGTCGCTGAATGCAGGTAGGCCGACACCGGGGTGGGCGCCGCCATCGCGTGCGGCAACCAGAAATGGAAGGGAAACTGCGCCGACTTGGTGAACGCGCCGAGCAGGATCAGCAGCAGCGTCGGCACATAGAGCGGATGGTCGCGGATCAGGTCGCCGGCGGCGAACACGTCGGACAGTTCGTAGCTGCCGACGATGTGGCCCAGCAGCAGGAAGCCGCCCAGCATCGCGAAGCCGCCCAGGCCGGTGACTGCCAGCGCCATGCGCGCGCCCTGGCGCGCTTCCTCGCGGTGCTGCCAGTAGCTGATCAAGAGGAAGGACGACAGGCTGGTGAGTTCCCAGAAGATCAGCAGCTGGATCAGGTTTTCCGACAGCACGATGCCGAGCATCGAACCCATGAACAGCATGAGACAGGCATAGAAGCGCCCCATGCTGTCGCGCTCGGACAGGTAGTAGCGCGCGTACAGCACGATCAGGAGACCGATGCCAAGAATCAGCCCGGCGAACAGCAGCGCCAGGCCGTCGAGGCGGAAGGCGAGCTTGAGGCCGAGCGCCGGCATCCAGTCGTGCTGCTGGATCAGCGTGCTGCCGGCGAACGGCAGGGGGAAAGCGGGCGCCAGCCACAGCAGCGCGGCCAGCGTCACCGCGCCCGCCGCCCAGGCGGCATGCGAACGTCCGCGGCGGGATGCCAGCGCAACCAGAGCTGCGCCCACGAATGGAGTCAGGACAGCGAAGAACAGCGTCATCGATAGGGAATCGGGATGGCCGGCCGGTGGCCGGAAGACGCGGCCATTCTAACGTGAGTCGGAGACGCGCAGAACCTGCGGTGGCCATGCGCCGCCGGCCATTGCCTGCGGGCATCACGGGCAGCCCTGAAGCGGGGGCAGGCAACGCCGGCGCCGCGGCAAATCCATGTCAACCCGCGCCTGCGGCAATCCCGTCGCCTGCTCGTGGCATCGGCTCCACGGGCTTTCTCGCACATGAGACAGGCGGGCGTTTCGCAAGGGCTTGAATGTAAGCGCATGACTTTAAATGATTATTTCTCAATGCGGCATTGCCTCTCATCCGGGCTGTCCGGAAGTTGGGACAGCTTTCATGCGGATGTTCGCCTCCCAGCCCGGCTTTTTTCAGGAAAAACCCATTCCATTCAATTGGATAGATGTGCTGGTACGCCCCTTGCTGTTGGGCTGTCGAAGTCGGTGTTCCGTGGCTTCGCCGTTTTGATTTCTCAACTGCCTAGTGGAGGTTATGATGAACAAAAGTCTCATTTCTACGGCTCTAGCCCTGGCTTTCGGTATGTCGGCCCAGGCCTGGGCCAATCCCACCAATACCGCCGATACATTCGACAACAACGGCGACGCCACGCAGACGGCCACGGCGGAGTCCAACCAGTCCGGCCAGTCCGGTGCCGCGGCCAACGAGTACTCACGCACCAGCCAGAACTCGAAGAACCGCAGCGCCACCCAGTCCGCCAACACGGGCGCGACGGCCAACGACGGTTCCAGCGCGTACCAGTACAACGACTCCTACAACGACACCTCTTCCTACAACGACGATTCCTTCAACACCCAGTCCCAGAACAAGCATTCCTTCAATACCGACGTTTCGGCCACAACTGTGCTCGAGGGCAAGGTTTTCGACAACCAGGTTCATGACATCGGCAATTACGCCGAAGGCGGCAGCCGCGCAGGCGATGGCGCCCGAGGCGGCAACGGCGGGGATTCCAGCCAGCACACCTTCAGCATGTCCATCGGCGCCGACGGCGGCGATGCGGGCTCCGGCGGCGACGGCCATGCCTTTGCCGTTGGAGGCGATTCCAAGGCGGGCGACGGCGCCAAAGGCGGCTCCGGCGGCGACGGCGGCATGGCCTGGGGCGGCATCGGCGGCAAGGGCTATGGCGGCGACGGCGGTTCCGGCGGCAATGGCGGCAGCGCCTCCGGCGGTTCCGGCGGTTCCGGCGGCGACGGCGGCAAGGGCTATGGCGGCGACGGCGGCTCCGGCGGCGGTTCTGGCTCGGCCATCGGCGGCTCCGGCTTTGGCGGCAAGGGCTATGGCGGTTCCGGCGGCGACGGCGGCAGCACGGCCGACGCCAGCGGCGGCAGCGGTTATGGCGGCAAAGGCTATGCCGGCTCCGGCGGCGATGGCGGCAGCAATGGCGACGCCAGCGGCGGCAGCGGCTACGGTGGCAAAGGCATCGGCGGCGACGGCGGCGCCGGCGCCAGCGGCGGCAAGGGCTACGGCGGCGACAGCGGCGCCCTGGCCGCGACCGGCTCCGGCGGCAAAGGCTCCGGCGGCGACAGCGCGGCCTTGTCGGCGACCGGCAACGGCGGCAAAGGCTATGCCGGCGACAGCAGCAATGGCGCGAGCGGCGGCAACGCTTTTGAGGTGGGCGGCATTTCGGTCGGCAACAGCGGCCTGGTGAGCCAGAATCCCGACACCACGAATGGCCAGGCCGGCGCGACCAATACGCCCTCCGAAGGCAGCGACGACTCCGCTGCCCACGCCGGCAACACGGCCAGCCCCTCCAACTCCAGCACAACCGGTGCGGCCACGTCGGGCGCCGGAACCGGCGGCACCGCCACGGCGGGCGCGGCAACCGGGACGTCGACCGCCGGCAATGCCGCGGGCGGCGCCAGCGGCAGCACCAATGACGTCAGCGGCGGCGGCGCCGGCACCGGCGGCGGCAGCGGGACCGCCAGCGGAACCAGCACGGCAGGCGCAGGCACGGGCGGCGCGGGCGGCTCGGGTGCCGTCGGCGCTGCCGGAACCGGCGCTGCCGGCAGCGGTGCCGCGGGCACCAACACTGCCGGTAACGGCGCTGCCAGCGGCAACGGCACCGGCGCTGCGGGTACCGGCGCTGCCGGCACCAACACCGCTGGCAACGGTGCCGCGGGCGCGACGGGTACCGGCGCTGCCGGAAATGGCGCGACCGGCAACAGCCTGGGCGGCGCGGGCGCGGTTGGCGCCGTCGGCAATGGCGGCGCAGGCGGCGCAGGCGCCGTCGGCGCGGCCGGCAGCAGCACCGGCGGCGCCGGCGCAGCGGGCGCGACCGGCACCGGCGGGACCGGCGAAGGCGGCGTCGCGGGCGCCGGAGGAGTCGGTGCCGCCGGCGGCAACGGCGGTGCCGGCGGAACGGGCGGGGCGGCCACGGCGAACGGGCCTGGCGGCAATGGCGGCAACGGCGGACTCGGCGGCGCTGCCAGCAGCAGCGCCATCGCGTCGGCCACCACCGGCTATGGCGGGGTGGGCGGCAACGGTGGCGATTCGCTGGGCGGCAACGCGGGCACCTTCAATGCCTCCAACAACATGTCCGGCAGCGTGACCAATGGCGCCGGCATCATCTCCCTGTCGCAGAACACGGGAGCGAATGCCCTGACCCAGATCGGCGTGACGGTACAGGCCAACCTGACGGTTCAGTGAACCAGGGACTGCCCCGGAACGGCGATGAGCGGTTCCGGGGGGCCTGAAACAAGCGCAGCGTTGACCCCCTATTCAGGAGAGTGAAATGAACAAGAGTTTGCTATCCACAGCCATCGCCCTGGCGCTGGGCATGTCGGCCCAGGCCTGGGCCAATCCGACCAACACCACCGGCACATTCGACAACAATGGCAATGCCGATCAGGCGGCCACGGCGACCAACAATCAGGCCGACCAGACGGGCGCGGCAGCCAACGAGTTCTCGACCGCCAACCAGAACGTGAAAAACCGCACCGCTGCCCAGGACGGCAACACCGGCGCGGCGGCCAATGACGAATCGGAGGCGAGCCAGTACAACGGTTCGTACAACGAGACCTCCTCCAACAACCACGACTCGTTCAACAACCAGTCGCAGAACTACGGCTCCTTCAATACCGATGTGTCGGCC
Organism: Thiobacillus sp. 65-1059; assembly: GCA_001897675.1. Lineage (GTDB taxonomy): Bacteria > Pseudomonadota > Gammaproteobacteria > Burkholderiales > Thiobacillaceae > Thiobacillus. The sequence continues at coordinate 14,226 of MKUE01000128.1, forward strand.
AAAACCATGCTCGAGGGCAAGGTCTTCGACAACCAGGTTCATGACATCGGCAATTACGCCGAAGGCGGCAGCAAAGCCGGCGACGGCGCCACAGGCGGAAACGGCGGCGATGCCTGGCAGGATACGGCGAGCAAGGCCTGGGGCGCCAACGGCGGCTCGGCCGGCGACGGCGGCAATGGCTCGGCCAAGGCGATCGGCGGCGACACCTACGCCGGTGACGGCGCCCGGGGCGGCCATGGCGGTGACGGCGGCAATGCCGTCGGCGGGATCGGCGGCATGGGCGCCGGTGGCTCCGGCGGTTCCGGCGGCGACGGCGGCAGCGCCTATGGCGGCAATGGCGGCAATGGCGGTAATGGCGGCACCGGCGCCGGTGGCGACGGCGGCAGCGGCGGCTATTCCGGCATGGCCAAAGGCGGCTCCGGCTTCGGCGGCAGCGGTTCCGGCGGCGACGGCGGCAGCGGCGGCAGCACCGGAGACGCCTATGGCGGTTCCGGCAGCGGCGGCAAAGGCTATGCCGCCGCCGGCGGCGATGGCGGCAGCAACGGCAATGCCAGCGGCGGCAGCGGCAGCGGCGGCATCGGTGTCGGCGGCGACGGCGGCTCCGGTGCCCACGGCGGCACCGGCGTCGGCGGCGACAGCTTTGCCAAGGCCTTCAGCGGTCCCGGCGGCAGAGGCTACGGCGGCGACAGCGCCGCAGCCTCGATCACCGGCGACGGCGGCAAGGGCGCGGGCGGCGACGGCAGCAACGTTTCGGATGGCGGCAACGCCAGCGGAATAGGCGGCATTTCCGGCGCCAGCAGCGGACTGGTCAGGCAGCAGCCTTACACCTCGAACGGCGATGCCAACGCAAACAACAATCCGATCGACAGCAACGACTCGTCCGCCAGCGCCGGCAATACGGCCAATCCCGGCAACAGTTCCAGCACGGGCAGCGCCGGTTCCGCTGCGGCCAGCGGCGGCGCGGCCACGGGCGGCGCTGCCGACGGCATGGCCGCAGGTGGCAGCGGCAGCGGTGGCGCGAGCGGCAGCACCGCCGGCGCCAGCGCCGGCGGCGCAGGCAGCGGTGGCGCCAGCGGCGCGGCCAACGACAGCAGCACGGCAGCCGCAGGCAATGGCGGCGGCGGCGGCTCGGGTGCCGCAGGCGCGGCCGGCACCGGCGCGGCCGGCAGCGGCGCGGCAGGCAGCAACACCGCGGGCAACGGCGCATCCAGCGGCAACGGTACCGGCGCCGCCGGCACCGGCGCGGCCGGCACCAATACCGCGGGCGCCGGGGCGGCCGGCGCGACCGGCAGCGGCGCCACCGGTACCGGCGCGGCCGGCACCAGCGCCGGCGGCAATGGCGCGGTTGGCGCAGTCGGCAATGGCGGCGCCGGCGGTGCCGGCGCGGTCGGCGCGACGGGCACCAGCACCGGCGGCAATGGCGCGGTCGGCGCCACGGGAACCGGCGGCACCGGCCAGGGCGGACTGGCGGGCAACGGCGCAAGCGGCGGTGCCGGCGGTGAAGGCGGTGCCGGCGGCGCCGGCGGGACGGCCACGGCAAACGGCAACGGCGGCGCCGGCGGGCTGGGCGGCAATGGCGGCAGCGCAAGCAGCGAAGCCATGGCTTCCGCCACCACCGGCTATGGCGGCGCGGGCGGCAACGGGGGGCACTCGTACGGCGGAAATGCCGGAGACTTCAACGTCTCCAACAATATGTCCGGCAGCCTGACCAATGGCGCCGGCATCATCTCCGCGTCGCAAAACACCGGCATCAATGCGCTGACCCAGATCGGCGTGACGGTGCAGGCCAACCTGACGGTTCAGTGAACCGCCACCCCGGAACCGCCGTGCGGCGGTTCCGGGGATTTCCGGAAGGAAGACGCCATGAATGACTTTCTCGCATTACTGAAACCCGTTTCGTTTCTGGCCTGCGCGCTGGCCGTCCAGCTGGCCTGGGCCGCGCCCGATGAAACCATTCCCGGCAACGACGCGTTCGACGCGGCGATTGCCGACGACATGCTCGACGGCCAGCGCGGCATGGCGCTGATCACCAACACCAATGACCTGGATGGCGCCGTGTACGCAAACAGTGCGAACGACCTGGTTACCGGCTACAACCTGGTGAGCGACGGCTCGCTGATCAACAACTCCGGCTTCAATACCGTCATCCAGAATTCGGGCAACAACGTGCTGATCCAGAACGCAGTGATTCTGAATATCCAGATGCAATAAGGAGTTCCCATGCGCAATGCCGCGCTGTTCCTGATGGCCGTGCTGGTTGCGATGCCCGCCGCGCGGGCGGGCATGGTCGAGATCCCGGGCGCCGGCTCCGGCTCCTTCAGCGTCAAAGCCATGAGCATGAAGGAGCGGCAGTTCCGCTACACCGAACGCCAGCAGTACGATTTCAGTTGCGGCTCCGCCGCGCTTTCCACCCTGCTCACCCATCACTACGGCGACCCGGTCAAGGAAGAGGCGGTGTACACCGCCATGTGGGAAAAGGGCGACCAGGCCAAAATCCGCAAGGAAGGCTTTTCCATGCTCGACATGAAGCGTTTCCTCGAATCGCGCGGCTATGCGGCCGACGGTTACAACGCCAGCCTGGAAAAGCTGGGCAAGGCGGGCATTCCTGCCATCGTGTTGATTCGCGATGGCGCCTACAACCATTTCGTCGTCGTCAAGGGGGTTCGCGACGGCAAAATCGCTTTCGGCGATCCCGCGCAGGGTGCGCGGGTCATGGATCAGGCGCCATTCGAGCGCATGATGATCAACCGCATCCTGTTCGTCATCAACGGGCGCAATGCCGGAGTGGTGTTCAACGACCCGAAGGACTGGAAAGTCCGCGAAAAAGCCCCCGTCGGCATGGCTTCAGGTCCCAACGATCTGGCCAACGTCACGCTGATGCGCCGGCCGGCAGGTGATTTTTGAGGAGGTGGCGATGTCCAGCCTGCGTCTGGTTTTTTTACTGCTTGCCCTCTTGTCGGGCGGGCTCGCTCACGCATCGTCCGCCTTCGATGACGCGCCGCGCGCCAGCGACGAGGAACTCGACCGCATGCGCGGCGGATTTGTCGTCAACTGGAACGGCCAGGAGTTCCTGCTGCCATTTTCCATCGACGGCATCGAACGCCTGACCCAGATCAATGGCCAGACCTTCGTCAACGGCGAACTGGTGGCGCCCAGGGTCAACCCGCAGGCGCTCGTTCCCTTCTCGCAGAATGGCCAGATCGGCGTGAATGTACCAACCTTGCCCGCACTCGACGGCACCGTGCCGGCGGGTTTGCCGGCCGCATCCGCGGATGCGAATGCCGGCTCGGGTGCAAGCGTGGCGGCAGGTCCGGCGCCGCTCGAACAAGCCGCAAGCGGATCGCCTGCGAATCCTCCGGCTTCGCTGCCCGCGACGCAGACCGCGCAATCCTCCGGCAACCTCGATACGGCAGCGCCGGCATCCGCCAGCCCCGGCACGGCGGCTGCGCAGGTGACCACGCAAGGCGCGTTGATCGTCATCCAGAATGGTGCGGCCAACGCGTTCGTGGTGCCGTCGGGCGCTGCGCTCGATTCGCTGGCCACGATCATACAAAACTCGGTGAACGACCAGGTCATCCGCAATATCACGACCCTCAACATCACCATCGATGCCCAGATGCTGGCGGCGCAGGCGCGGCTCAACGCCATCCTCGACCAGCATGGCCTGCGTTAAGGCCGCTACGCGCAATCGGCGCAGCGAAAAGCCGGGCATCCCAGCCCGGCTTTTCGCTGTGCCGCGATCAAGGCTCAGAACCTGATCGGGAGGCGCAAGGTGACGGTGGTGTCCGGTGTATCGTCGGTCAGCCCGGCGCCGATCGACAGATTAAAGTTGGTGCGCTTGTTCAGACGATAGGAAAACCCCGCCTGCAGGGTGGCCAGCTGAACCCACATCGATCCATCCGCCACTTTGCCATCGAGCCTGGTCTTGTCGATCCAGGTATGCTCGTAGCTCAGGCTGAACGAACTGCGCTCGTTGAGCCCCAGCCCCATGCCGACGTTGAGGCCGAGCGAGTCGCCGGGATCGACTTCGCCTATGGACCGGGTTGTGACCGTGCCCGAAGAGTTGGTGAAGGGGATCGAGGCATTGACGTCGCGCTTGATGTTCCACGTGTAATTGATGCCGCCGAAAAACACCACCGGATCGGCGGGCAGCACCATGCTCAGGCTGGGCTGCAGGCTGTAGAAGCCGGAGCCGGTCGGCAGCTCCTTCGGCAGGTTGAAGTCGGTATCGTAGGCGACCTCGTACTGGTCCTTGCCGGTGCGGGTCTTGAGGCGCAGGCCCGCAACATAGAAGGGGGCGTCGCCCGTGGGCACATTGAGCTGGTAGCGCGCGGCCAGTTCGATGTCGCCGATGCCGCTGCCGTCCGAATTGAATGATTCATCTATTGCACTGCCGGAAATTCGCCGCGACAGCGAATCATCGCGGCGATAGATATACGGCACCCGGGCTTCGATCTCCAGCCGGTTGGTCAGCCCGTAGCGTCCGCCCAGGGTCGCAATCAAGTTGTTGCGATTGACGCTGCGCACGTCGATGGCCCCGATCAGCACCGCGTTCAGCACGCTGAAACCGACCACCGTCACGCGGTCCGACGAACTGAAGGAATACTGCAGCGAGGGATCGAAAACGAAGGTGCCCTTCGGCGTCAGGATGCTGGGCTGGGAAAACACGGTCGCCACATCCAGGGTGGTGCTGTCCACCCGCCCGGCCTCGTCGCCGCGGCCGCGGAACGTCGACTCGTCAGCCTGGGCAAGGCGCTGCGGGTTGATCTCCGCGGGCATGCCCAACTGCCCCTGCATCGCCTGGATGCGGCGCTGGGCCTCTTCCAGCTTCTTCATCTCCTGCGCCAGCCGTTGCTGCTGCTCGGCCAGGCTCTTCGCCTGTTCGGCCAGCTGCTGGCGCAGGGCCGGGTAATCGGCGTCGGCCGGCGCATCCCGGCCCGTCTGGCGCAAGGTTTCAGCGTAGGCCACGTGCGTGCTCAACATCATCGCCAGGCTGGCGTGTAACCAGGTTCCCTTCTTCGGCATTCTCATGATCCCCTCCCTGTCGTGACTGGATGCGATGCTTCGAGCCTGGCAAGCCTGCGATGGCTCGGATTCAACGATGCGTGCCGGCAATCTGAAAACCTCACCCCGATGGCGGCTCAAGCGATGGTTTTTTCGCGGATATTGTCCCCCGGAATCCGGAAAGACCGGGCGCGCAGCGGCAGGGCCGGGCCGCGTCAAGACGTTCTTTCATTGCCATCGGCGTTGCGGCGATCATGCCGGCTCCCGGGCGGCTTTTTCCTTGTGCGGGCCGCACAGTGCGTGGCGCTCCAGCAGGCGATACAAGGTGGCGCGCGAGACGCCCAGTTCCCGGGCCGCTTCGGAAACGTTGTGCTGGCAGCGGCGCAATGCCGAGCGGATCGCATCAAGTTCGGCTTTGGCACGCGCCCCGTCGAGCGTCGGGTGTCCGGCGTACGATGCGCGCCGTTCCATCCCCAGGTCGTCCGGAGTGAGATAGGGGCGCTCGGCCATGACCACGCCCTGGCGGATGCGGTTGCTCAATTCCCGCACATTGCCGGGCCAGGAATACTGGTTCATCGCACGCAATGCCTGCTGGTTGAAGCCCTTGACCTTGCCGCTGGTTTCGCGGGAAAAGCGCTCCAGCAAAGCCTGCGCCAACAGTTCCACATCGCCCTGCCGGTCGCGCAGCGGCGGCGCCGTCAGGTTGATGACGTTCAGGCGGTAGTAAAGGTCTTCCCTGAAATGGCCTTTGGCAACGGCCTCCTGAAGATTGATATGGGATGCGGCGATGATCCGGATGTCCAGCTGTATCGGCTGGCTGGAGCCCAGGCGTTCGATCACCTTGTCTTGCAGGACGCGCAGCAGGGTGGCCTGGAGGTTGAGCGGCAGGTCGGCGATTTCGTCCAGAAAGAGGGTGCCGCCCTGGGCCGCTTCCAGGCGCCCGATTTTGCGTTGGTGCGCCCCGGTGAACGCGCCTTTCTCATGGCCGAACAATTCGCTTTGGATGAGATGGGGCGGCAAGGCCCCGCAATTGACCGCCACGAAGGCTTTCGTGCCGCGGGCGGACATGTCGTGGATGGCGTGGGCGGCCAGTTCCTTGCCGGTGCCGCTCTCCCCGCCGATCAGCACGGGCGCGTCAGCCTTGCTGGCTTTGCGCAATGCCTGGCAGAAAGCCAGCATCGCCGGGCTGCTGCCCACGATGCCATGCTGTTCCAGGGTGTCGGGACGCGGCGGCGGCTGCTTGAGCAGCCGGCCCTTGCCCCAGGCATGTCCCAGGGAGACGGACAGCCGGTCCTGGTCGACCGGCAGGGTATGGAAATCGTACACCCCCGCCAGAAAATTGCGGTGCTGCGGGGTGGGCCGCCAAAACGCATGGTCCATCAGCGCAATCCATTGCAGGGATTGCTGCCGTCCCACCAGGTCATACAGCTTGCTGCTGCCGGTGCGCTGCAACTGCAGCAGCCCAGCATGGAAGTCCTGCCGTTCGAAGAGCGCGGCCAATTCATCCGTATTGGCCGCCCGGTGCAGTTTCCAGCCTCTCTCCCGCAGGCAGCCGAGGAGCTTGCCGTGCAATGCGTCGTCCACCAGCGCCACGACGTCCCGGTCAACCGAAACCATTCAGTGTCTCCTCCCAGACTTGCAAAGCGCCCGCCCGATGTAGGTGATGCCGGCCACCCCACGCGTCCGGCGACGGCTCTTGCCGCGGGGCGATCGTGAAACAGCGTCTGCCGGCAGTATTTGTTTGCGACGTGTAAAGTGTAGAACATTGCAGCCGGCTGTCGGCAGGTTTCGATGCCGCTGGCGGCGTTTCCCGGCAAATCGGCCTGGGCCGGGGCTCGCCGGTACGCGGGGCGTTGGGGCTTCGGTACGCCCGCTGCGGCGGCGCTGCCTAGGGGGCGGTCGCCGCGACCGGCTCGTCGGCGTAGCGCCAGATGTTCACGTCGAGCCCGGCTTCGCGGATATGCTCGGTCTTGGCGGCAAGAAAGCGCTGGAAGCTGGGTTCCTTGCGGTAGGCGCCGGACGTCAGGTAGTCGAACATGCCCAGGGTATGGAACACGCGGAAGGACGATTCCCAGCGGATGACCTCCTGCCCGGCGGAGTCGAACAGGACGATGCCGGGCGCGTAGTTGACGCCGAGCTGGCGGACCCAGTCGCGCACCGCCATGCGCTTGCCTTGCGGCGTGGTGATCGGCTCGCGCGACCACATGTCGAGCTGCACGTTGTCGAACTTCGCGATCGCGGCGCGGGTTTCCGGGTCGGCCAGCACGCGGCGGTGCAGCACCTCGCAGTCGGGGCAGTCCTTCTGCTCGAAGAACACCGCGAGCGGCCTGGCGGACTTGCCGCGGCGCCGCAGGTCGACGGCGTTTTTCAGGAAGAAGTCCTGCTGGATCATCTCGCCGGAGGCCTGCTTCGGCACCTCGCGCGCGGCGACGAAGTCGCGGAAGGCGGTCTTGTTTTCATGGCGCCCGCCGACCCAGTCGAGCGCGGCCTGCAGGCGTGCCGGCGGCACGTAGCCGTTGAGGCGCAGCAGGGTTTTGCCGGCCTCGTCGAAAAACAGCAGGCTGGGGGTGAACTGGATCTTCTGCGCCGCGCTGTAGGTTTTTTCCGTGTAGCGCTTGCCGTCCAGTCCCACGACTTCGCGGTCGCCCCAGATGTTGACCGCGATCACGTCGAACTTTTCCTTCATCGTGGCCTCGATCTCGCGCTGCGACAGATTGCGCTCCACCAGCGCCGAGCAATACGGGCAGCCGTCCTGGGTGAACATCAGGATGACGCGCTTGCCATTGGTTCGCGCCTCGTCGATGTCCTCCTTCAGGTGCAGGAAGCTGTTCTTGAACCAGGCGGGATACTCGGTCGTCCTGGCGCCGTAGTAGGTGCCCATCCTGGCCGCCGCAGCCGGCTCTGCGGCGTGCAGTGAAAATGCGGCGAGCAAGCCGAGCAGGGCCGGCAGGGAGCGAATGGTCATGGCGGTCTCCTTCGTCGTCGTTAATGCCGAGGCCTATCGTAGCAGGCGATCAGGCGGGCTGGCCGGCAATGAGGACGTCGCTGCTGGAATGCGCCAGCACGTGCTTGGTGACGCTGCCGAGCAGCAGCTCCTCCATGACCGACCGGCCGTGCTTGCCGATGACGATCAAGTCGGCGTCGATCGTCTGCTCCTGTTCAAGAATCCGCAGCGTGGCCGCACCGTGAACGAACTGGCGCGACAGCTGGCTGGCCGGCACCTGCAGCTTGCCGATGAAGTCTTCCATTTCGGTCTGCGCCGCGTTGCGTGCCTGAATCCGGTATTGATGAATCTGGTTGTCGTCCATGCCGGCGAGGCGGAAAGTGCTTTCCAGCTCCACTTCGAACGCATGCAGCAGCACAAAGTCGGCATCGGGCAGCCAGGCATGGGCGGCGTTGATGGCGGCGGCGGCATGATCGGAAAAGTCGACCGGTGCGAGGATGCGCCGATACGGGGAGTAGGGGCGTTGCTTGACCGCGAGCAGCGGGCGGCGCGACGTGCGCAGCACGCGTTCGATGGTCGATCCGAGCAGATGTTCGCGCACGAAATGCATGCCGCGCGCGCCCATCACCAGCAAATCGGCGTGCTGTTCTTCGGCGAGCCTGACGAGGGCGGCCTGCGCCGAACCCTGCGTCAGCACGGCGTCAATCGCGACGGGGTGGCGGGCCGCCAGGCGTTCCGCCTGTTCGCCCAGGGTGCGCTCCGTCTGTTCGAGCAGGCGGGCCTCCTGCTCGGCGGCGTCTTGGCCGAGCAGGCGCCGCAGGCTGTCGAGCGCGGAACTGCTGACGACATGCGCCAGGATCAGCCGGGTGTCCGGGTGCGCCTGCGCAAGCAGCGCCGCGCGTTCCAGCGCATGCCGGGCGGGTGCCGAAAAGTCGGTGGCGGCGAGAATTTTCCTGGATTGGGTCATGACGGCTCCTGGGCGGGGAACGGTTCAGCGGAGGACATGCCGGCGACGGGATGCGGTGGGGCAAGGCCGGACGCGGGCCGCCGTGCCGGGTAGCAGGACAAGTGTGTTTTTCATTCCCGCTCAGCCTACACGATCATGCCGGATGAAACACCGAATCGCTGGTTTGCAAAATCCAGGAGACGCCATCCGCATGGCCAGGGTTCCGCTGCGGCGCCATTTCGGCTGCCGGCAGGTGCGTCGTCGCAGGGATGGAGATGGCGTATTCTTGAGTATCCACGGATCGAACTGGAGGCGGCGGGGCTCATCATGCAAGACTGCGTCATTGCCACCCCCCGTCTGCTCCGGCGCAATCGGCGCCGCAGGCGTCCTGTCTTCGCCGCAGGCCGCATTTCCGTGTCCGCATCATGACGCCTGATTCCCGCGATTCCCAGCCGCACTGGCACCGTCTGAGCAGCGCAGATGCCGTCGCCCGCCTGGGCAGCGACCCGCAGCAGGGCATGTCGGCGGCGGCCGCTTCTGTCGGGCTGTCGCGATATGGCCCCAACGCCATGCAGGAGGCCGGCAGGCGCCATCCGCTTGCCATGCTGGCGTCGCAATTCACCGATTTCATGATCCTGGTGCTGATCGCCGCCGCCGTCGTCGCCGGCTTTGTCGGCGAGCCGCAGGACAGCGTCGCCATCGTGGTCATCGTGCTGCTCAACGGCATCATGGGATTCGTCCAGGAGTATCGCGCCGAGCGTGCCATGGCGGCGCTGAAACGGATGGCCGCGCCAGCGGCCGCCGCGATCCGCGATGGCGCGGTCCGGAAAATCCCGGCGGCCGAGCTGGTGCCGGGCGATATCGTCCTGCTCGAAGCCGGTGACGTGGTGCCGGCCGACCTGCGCCTGCTGGAGTTGTCGGCGCTCAAGGTGGATGAGTCAGCGCTGACCGGCGAATCGCAGGCGGCCGAGAAACGGGTGGCGCAACTGGAAGAGACCGCCCTGCCGCTGGGCGACCGCCTCAACATGGCCTACAAGGGAACGGTCGTCAGCCACGGCCGCGCGCGCGGCCTGGTGGTGGCCACCGGCATGCAGACCGAACTGGGGAAAATTGCCTCGCTGCTGTCCGGCGAAGCCGGCAAGACGCCGCTGCAGAAGCGGCTGGCGCGCTTCGGCAAGCATCTGGCGCTGGCGGTGCTGGCGCTTTGCGCGATCTTCTTCGTGGCCGGCTGGTTGCGCGGCGAACCGCTGTTGCCGCTGCTGCTCACCGCGATCAGCCTGGCTGTCGCTGCGATTCCCGAAGCGCTGCCGGCGGTGGTCACCATCTCGCTCGCCCTGGGGGCGGCGCGCATGGTCCGGCAGAACGTGCTGATCCGCCGTCTGCCCGCAGTGGAAACGCTCGGCTCGGTGACCTATATCTGTTCCGACAAGACCGGCACGCTCACCTTGAACCGGATGCAGGTCGACTGCGTGCAGGCCGCGGGCGAGACCCGGCCGGGGCTGCAGGAGGCGGAAAATGCGCCCTGGCGCGAACTGGGCGTGGCGATGCTGCTGTGCAACGATGCCGTCGCCGACGCCGACGGAAAACTGAGCGGCGACCCCACCGAGACGGCGTTGCTCGAAGCCGCGCAAGCCGCCGGCTTCAGCCGGCCTGAATGGCAGGCAGCGCTGCCGCGCCTGGCCGAGCTTCCCTTCGATTCCGAACGGGCGCGCATGAGCACGCTGCATCGCGACGGCGAGGCGGTGCTGGTGCTGGTGAAAGGCGCGCCCGAAGGGGTGCTGTCGCTGTGCGTCGACCGGCTCGTCGCCGCCGGCACGGCACCCGTCGACCAGGCGGCGCGGCGCGACGAAGCCGAGCAGCTGGCCGCGCAGGGCCTGCGTGTGCTGGGTTTCGCGCTGAAACGGCTGCCGCGCCTGCCGGACGCGCTCGATGCGGCCACGCTGGAAAGCGGCCTGACCTTCGTCGGCCTGGCCGGCCTGATCGATCCGCCGCGCCCCGAGGCGGCCGAATCGGTTGCCGCCTGCAAGGCCGCCGGCATCATCCCCGTCATGATCACCGGCGACCATCCCGCCACCGCGCGCGCCATCGCAAGCCGGCTCGGCATCATCGACGAAGGCGGCAAGGTGCTCGCCGGCAGCGAGCTGGCGCGGCTGAGTCTGGCGGAATTCGAGCGCGAGGCGGAATCGGTGCGGGTGTACGCGCGCACCAACCCGGAACAGAAGATCAAGATCGTGCGGGCGCTGCAGGATCGCGGTGAATTCGTCGCCATGACCGGCGACGGCGTGAACGACGCGCCCGCATTGAAAATGGCCGACATCGGCGTGGCGATGGGCCGTGGCGGCACCGACGTGGCGCGCGAGGCCGCCCACATGACGCTGCTGGACGACAACTTCGCCAGCATCGTCCAGGCGGTGCGCGAAGGACGGCGCATCTACGACAACATCCGCAAGTTCGTCAAATACACCATGACGAGCAATTCGGGCGAGATCTGGACCCTCTTCCTCGCACCCTTCATGGGGCTGCCGATCCCGCTGCTGCCGATCCACATCCTGTGGATCAACCTGGTGACGGATGGATTGCCCGGGCTCGCACTTGCCGGCGAGGGGGCCGAGCGCAACGTCATGCAACGGCCGCCGCGGCCGCCGCAGGAAAGCATCTTCGCCCGCGGCATGTGGCAGCACATCCTGTGGGTCGGGCTGCTGATGGGCGGGGTGTCGCTGCTGACGCAGGCGTGGGCGATCCACAGCGGCTCGGCGCACTGGCAGAGCATGGTGTTCACCGTGCTCACGCTGTCGCAGTTGGGCCACGTGCTGGCGATCCGCTCCGAACGCGAATCGCTGTTCAGCCAGGGCGTGCTGTCGAACCGGGTGCTGATCGGCGCGCTCGTGCTGACCTTCGCGCTGCAGATGGCGGTGCTCTACGTGCCCTGGCTCAACCCCGTCTTCCGCACCGCACCGCTCAGCCCGGGCGAGCTGGCCGCGTGCCTGGCGCTGTCCTCGGTGGTGTTCATCGGCGTGGAGATCGAGAAGGCGCTGGTGCGGCGGGGGATGCTTTACCGCAGCGTCTAGCCGTTGCGCGCGCCGAAGACCCGCGTCCACAGGGCCCCGACCGCGCCGCGCACGCTTTCCACGGCGGCTGGCGGCACCCGGGCGTAGGCTGCGCCGGAGAGCTTGATCGCGTGCTGCTGGCGGCGCAGCTCGCGGTAGGCATCGGCAGCGGCTTGCGCGATGTCGGCGGGGATCAGCCCGGCCGTGCCTGCGCGTCCGAGCAGGGCGATGTTGCCGAAGTTGTCGGCCAGTTCGGGATGCGCATGGCAATGCCTCAGCACCAGGTACTGCACGCAGAATTCGACGTCGACGATGCCGCCGCTGTCATGCTTGAGGTCGAATAGATCGCTGTGGTTGACGTGGCCGGCGTGCATTTTTTCGCGCATCGCCAGCACCGCTTCGCGCAGCGTTCCGGCGTCGCGCGGCAGCCCCAGCACATCGCGGCGCAGCGCCTCGAAAAATGCGCCGATATCGAGGTCGCCGCAGACGAAGCGCGCCCGCGTCAGCGCCTGGTGTTCCCATACCCAGGCGTGGTGCAGCTGGTAGTCGCGGAAGGCTGCGGTCGAACTGACCAGCAGGCCCGATGCGCCGTCCGGCCGCAGACGCAGGTCGGTCTCGTAGAGGATGCCGGCCGGAGTGGGGGTGCCGAGCCAGGTGTTGATGCGCTGGGCGAGGCGCACGTAGATTTGCTGGGCGCGTTCGTCGGCGTCGTCGTAGAGGAACACCAGATCGAGGTCGGAGGCATAGCCCAACTCCTTGCCGCCGAGCTTGCCGTAACCGATGACGGCGAATCGCGGGGTGTCGCGGTGGCGCGTCTTCAGCCCGGCCCAGCAGCGTGCCAGGGTTTCGGCGAGCAGCGTGTCGGCCAGATACGACAGGTGATCCGACAGCGACTCCAGCGTCAGCCGGCCCGCCACGTCCTGCGCCAGCAGGCGCAGCGTCTGCACCTGCTTGAAGCGGCGCATCGCATCCATCTGCGCTTCGGTGTCGCCGGGGTGGGCGTCGAGTTCCGTGCGCAACTGCTCGGCCAGCTGTGCCCAGTCGGGCACGCTCAGCAGGGATTGCGGGGCGATCAGTTCGTCGAGCAGCTGCGGCTGCTGCGTGATCATCTGCGCCGCCCACGGGCTCGCCGCCAAGAGGCGCACCAGCTGGCGCAGCGCCGCCGGGTATTCGGTCAGCAGCGCCAGATAGGTGGAACGCCGCGCAATCGCCTGCACCAGCGCGGCAAAGCGCTCCAGCGTGGCCGCCGGGTCGGGCTGGCGGCCGATGATTTCGAGCGCAGGCGGCAGCAGCGCGTTGAGCCGCAGCTGCGTCGACTCGGCCAGCCGTGCGCTGTTCTGGCGCAGCGCGTCGAGTATCGCCAGCACCTGCGACGGATCGCCGTAGCCGGCATTTTCCAGCAGCGCGTGGGTGGCGGCGGCGTCCGCCGTGCCGCTGCAGACGACGGTGAGCGGATGGCTGTTCTGGTCGGTCTGCGGCGCGGCGAACACCTGCTCGAAATGGCGCGTGACCTTGTTGCGGTGGCGGTCGAGCGCGGCAAGGAGCGCGGCATGGTCGGGAAACCCCATCGCCTCGGCGAGCATCGCCTGCGATTCGGCGTCGTCGGGCAGCAGCTGGGTCTGCGCGTCGTCGAGGTACTGGATGCGGTGCTCCAGCCGGCGCAGGAAGCCGTAGGCGGCGGCAAGCTCCTGCTGCGCGTCCGCCGTCATCAGTCCGTTCTTCACCAGTTCGGCCAGCACCGTCAGCGTCGGCCGCTGCTGCAGGGCGGCGATCTGGCCGCCGCGGATGAGCTGGAACACCTGCGCGGTGAACTCGATTTCGCGGATGCCGCCCGGCCCCAGCTTGATGTCGTGCGCCATCTCGCGGCGCGCGACCTCGCGGCGGATCTGCACGTGCAGGTCACGGATCGCCGCGAAGGCGCCGAAGTCGAGATATTTGCGGAACACGAAGGGCCGCACGATGCTGGCCAGTTCGTCGTGGCGGGCGCCGGTGAGCGGACGTGCCTTGATCCAGGCATAGCGTTCCCACGGCCGTCCCTGCGCCACCAGATAGTCCTCCAGCATCGCGAAGCCCATCGCGAAGGGGCCCGAGTCGCCCCACGGGCGCAGCCGCAGGTCGACGCGGAACACGTAGCCGTCGGCAGTGTTCTCCCCCAGCGCGGCGGTCAGCTTGCGGCCGAGGCGGACGAAGAATTCGTGGTTGCTGATCGATTTGCCCGTCTGGATACCATCGCTGCGGGACGTAATCGCGGCGGCGGGATCGTCGGTCGCGGTGTCGCCCTCCTCGGGGTAGAGGTAGACGAGGTCGATGTCGGACGATACGTTGAGTTCGCCGCCGCCGAGCTTGCCCATGGCCACGACGACCATCCGCTGCGGACGGCCGTGCTCGTCGCGCGGCTCGCCGTGGCGCGCAGCGAGTGCGGTGTGGTGGAAATCCAGTGCGGCGGCGATGCACACCTCGGCCAGCGTGCTCCAGGCGGCGACGACTTCGGCGAGGTCGGCGCTGCCGGCGAGGTCGCGCGCAGTGACGGCCAGCCACACCCGCTGGCGCAGCTGCCTTAAACGTTGATGCAGCGCGGCTTCATCGGCGCACGGCGGCTCGGCGAGAAACGCCTGCATCGCCGCGCGGGTGAAGGGATGGCCGAGTTGCCCGGCCACGGCATCGGCCAGCTGCGGCTGCGCCGCCTGCAGGCGGCGGCCGTAGCGGGAACAGCGGGCGACACGGTCGAGTGCGGGGTTGCTCATGGCTTGGATCGGGGCGCTTTGAATGAGGCGCTTTGAATTAGAATCAGGCGGTTATCAAACACTCTATCAGTGGGGAGAGCATATGGCATCCATCGAGTCGATCCTGACCGAAACCCGTGTATTCCCGCCTGCGGACGCCTTCGTCAAGCAGGCCAACGTATCCGGCATGGAGGCGTACCAGGCGCTGTGCAATCAGGCCGCGACCGATTACGAGGGCTTCTGGGCCAATCTCGCGCGCCAGACGATGGACTGGAAAAAGCCGTTCACGCGCACCCTCGACGAATCGAACGCGCCGTTCTACAAGTGGTTCGACGACGGCGAACTCAATGTTTCGTACAACTGCCTGGACCGCCACCTGGCGACCAAGGGCGACAAGACTGCGCTGGTTTTCGAGGCCGACGACGGCGCGGTGACGAAAGTCACCTACAGGGAGCTGCACGCCCGCGTCTGCCAGTTCGCCAACGGACTGAAGTCGCTCGGGGTGGCGAAAGGCGACCGCGTCGTCGTCTACATGCCGATGAGCATCGAGGCGGTGGTGGCGATGCAGGCGTGCGCGCGCATCGGCGCCATCCATTCGGTGGTGTTCGGCGGCTTCTCCGCCAAGAGCCTGTTCGAGCGCATCGAGGACGCGCAGGCCAAGGTGGTCGTCACCGCCGACGAATCGCTGCGCGGCGGCAAGGCGGTGCCGCTGAAGCGCGCGGTGGACGAGGCGCTGGCGATGGGCGACACCTCCTGCGTCGAGCGCGTGGTGGTGTATCGCCGCACCGGCGGCGCGACCGACTGGACTTCGCGCGACCTGTGGTGGCACGAGCTCACCCAGACCCAGGCCGAAGCCTGCGAGCCGGTGTGGGTGTCCGCCGAGCATCCGCTGTTCATCCTCTACACCTCGGGGTCGACCGGCAAGCCCAAGGGCGTGCAGCATTCCAGCGGCGGCTATCTGCTCGGCGCCATCCTCTCCATGCAGTGGGTGTTCGACGCCAAGCCCGATTCCGACGTCTACTGGTGCACCGCCGACGTCGGCTGGATCACCGGCCACACCTACGTCGCCTACGGCCCGCTGGCGCTGGGCATGACCGAGATCATCTTCGAGGGCGTCCCCACCTATCCGCATGCCGGGCGCTTCTGGGAAACCGTCGCCAAGCACAAGGTCACCACCTTCTACACCGCGCCGACCGCGATCCGCAGCCTGATCAAGCTCGGTTCCGACCTGCCGGCGCAGCACGACCTGTCGTCGCTGCGCCTGCTGGGGACGGTGGGCGAGCCGATCAACCCGGAAGCCTGGATGTGGTATCACCAGGTCATCGGCGGCGGCCGTTGTCCCATCGTCGACACCTGGTGGCAGACCGAGACCGGCGCCAACATGATCTCGCCGCTGCCCGGCGCGGTGCCGACCAAGCCGGGATCCTGCACCCTGCCGCTGCCCGGCATCATGGCGGCGATCACCGACGAGCACGGCGAGCCGGTCGAAAAGGGCCACGGCGGCTATCTGGTGATCAAGCGGCCGTTCCCCTCGCAACTGCGCACCCTGTGGAACGACCCCGACCGCTTCAGGAAGACCTATTTCCCCGAAGAGCTCGGCGGCAAGACCTATCTCGCCGGCGATTCGGCGCACCGCGACAGCGATGGCTATTTCTGGATCATGGGGCGCATCGACGACGTGCTGAACGTGTCCGGCCACCGCCTGGGCACGATGGAAATCGAATCCGCGCTGGTGTCCAACCTGCGCGTGGCCGAGGCCGCCGTGGTGGGGCGTCCGCACGACATCAAGGGCGAGGCGGTGGTGGCGTACGTGGTGCTCAAGGGCGCGCGCCCCGTTGGCGAGGATGCCCGCAAGATCGCGCTCGAACTGCGCGAGTGGGTGGGCAAGGAAATCGGCCCGATCGCCAAGCCCGACGAAATCCGCTTCGGCGACAACCTGCCCAAGACCCGCTCCGGCAAGATCATGCGCCGCCTGCTGCGGGCGATCGCCAAGGGCGAGGAAATCACCCAGGACATTTCCACCCTGGAAAACCCGGCCATCCTGGAGCAGCTGAAGGAAGCGGTGAGATAGACGGCGGCCGCCCGCCCGTAGATCGGCCGTTCTGGTGCGAAACCATGGAGCACGGGACGGCGCCATGGCCATTCTGATCGCCGGCCCCCCGGGGCCGATCAGGCCCATCCATTCCCGCGACCATTGGTTGAACCCCGGCGATGAAGCCTTGCGTTCATTGCGCAGCGGGAATGGAAAACGAAAGCCCCCGAACGGGGGCTTTCGTTTTTTGCGACAGGGCGGGATGTTTTGGTAACCCATTGATAGATATGGGGATCATTTTTTGTTCAAGCGCTCAAGTGTGGCGAAAAATCGTCGTTACTGTTGATAACCTGTACAAGGGCAAACCCGTTGCGAAGCGGGGACGCAAAGCTTCCGGCCTGTGAAAAGGCAGCGGGGCCGCCGTGGTGTGAGGCCGTTTGGCGGCCGCTGCGTTGTGCGCCCTGATTCAGGCAGTTTATTCGATCGAGGACCCACCATGCCGCACCATTGCCCGTTTCCAGTCCAGCTTTCCGACCATCGCCGTTGCTACCGCAGCGGCAGTGCATCGGGTTTTTCATTGAGCCTGTTGCTGCTTGCCCTGTTGGCGGGGTATGCCGGCTTCGGCGAAGCGGCCCCGGCATCGGCATCGGCGCAGGGCAACAAGCCCCCGGCGGTGGTCGAAAAAGCCGCGCCGTATGTCGGCTGGGCGCGCGGGCGGCTGCTGGTTGCGCCGCGTGCCGGCTTGTCCGCGGGCCAGTTCGAGCAGGCGCTGAAATCCGTGAATGGACGCTCGAAGGGCTATATCCGGCAATTGAATACGCACGTGGTCGAATTGTCCACGGGCGCCGATGAAGCCGCGGCGATGCGCGAGTTGCGCAAGAACCGCAAGCTGAAATACGTCGAGCTCGATATGGCGGTCGCGCCCGCCGCCAGCGTGTCCGATCCCGCCTACGGCAACAGCTGGGCACTGCCCAAGATCCAGGCTCCCGCCGCCTGGGACAGCGCCAACGGCAGCGGCGTGACCATCGCCATTCTGGATACCGGCATCGACAGCGCCCATCCCGATCTCGCGCCCAACCTGGTGCCGGGCTGGAACGTCTACGACAACAACTCGAATACCGCCGATGTCAACGGCCACGGCACCTGGGTGGCCGGCGTGGCGGCGATGGCGGCGAACAACGCCAAGGGCAGCGCGGGGGTGGCCTGGGGCGCGAAGATCATGCCGGTGCGCATTGCCGACGCCAACGCCTATGCCTACTGGAGCACGGTTGCGCAGGGGATCTACTGGGCTGCCGACCATGGCGCCAAGGTGGTGAACGTCAGCTACAACGGCGTGTCCGGGAGCGCCACCGTGCAGTCGGCAGCGCAATACCTGCGCAGCAAGGGCGGCGTGGTGGTGGTGGCCGCCGGCAACAGCGGCGGACTCGAGAGCATTGCGGCCAGCGACGCCCTGCTGAGCGTCGCCGCCACTGACCAGAACGACGCGCGCGCCAGCTTTTCGAGCTACGGCGCCTATGTCGACCTGGCGGCGCCGGGGGTGAGCGTGTACACCACCACCGTCGGCGGCGGCTATTCCAACGCCTCCGGCACCTCGTTTTCCAGCCCGGTGGTTGCCGCCACCGCAGCGCTGATGCTGTCCGCCAACGGCAAGCTGACTCCGGCCGACGTCGACCGCATCCTGAAAACGACTTCGCTCGATCTCGGCGCGGCCGGCTACGACCAGTACTATGGCTCCGGCCGCGTCAATGCCGCAGCGGCGGTGCTGAACGCCAAGCAGACCGTCGCCGCCGACACCCAGGCGCCCTCAGTCAGCATTGCTTCGCCCACCGGCGGTCGCGTATCCGGCGTGGTGCCGGTCGATGTCAATTATTCCGACAACGTCGGCGTAACCCGTGCCGATTTTTACGTCAACGGCCAGCTGGCCGCCAGCGACAGCCTGGCGCCCTTTGCTTTCGCCTGGGACACCGCCGGCAAGGCGGACGGCAGCTACACCCTCAGCGTGCAGGCCTATGACGCGGCGGGCAACCGCGGCACGTCGCCGTCGGTGGCGGTTACGGTCGGCAACGACAGCATCGCGCCCACCATCGGCAGCTTCAGCCTGACCGACGGCATGACGATTTCGCCCAGCAAGCAGACGGTCAGCGTGAGCGCCACCGACAATCAGGGCGTCGCCAAAATCTCGCTGGTCATCGACGGCAAGGAAGTGGCTCTCGCCTACGGCGGCACGCTCAGCTACAACTGGAACACCCGCAAGCTGGCCAAAGGCGCGCATACGGTCACCGTGCGCGTTACCGATAACGCCGGCAACGCGACGAGCAGGACGGTGACGGTTTACAAGTAGACATGCCGTACAGGCCGTACAGTAAGAAAGCGCCCGTCGGGGCGCTTTTTTTTGTCGGGTTTTTTTACGGATTAGATATCGAAAGTCCTGGGAATTGCCCGGGAGGAAGTTATTTCCCTTTTTATTTCAATGCACAGCGGGTGGTTTTGATTTTGTTTTGCTTGATGGAATGGAACTTGCTGTTTTTCTTGATGTGTATGTTTTAGGAGTCCATCATGACCCCCTCCCGCATTTCCCTATCCGCTCTCGCATCCGCCTCTGCGCTTGTCCTGCTGGCGGCCACCAGCGCGCAGGCCGCAGTGATGGCGGTGGACCTGACGGCGAACAATAGCGGCACCATCAGCGATGGAACCAATACGGTCACGTTCGTGTTCGACAAGCAGCAACCCTCCGGCACCGGTGTGCTCGACCCTTTCCTGCGTATTCAACAAAACGGAACGGAGCAGGGCTACAACACCACGCTTGCCAATGCAGGGCAGCTGCCTTTCGAGGAAAAGTTTGGCAACTGGACCCATGACCTGCCTTTCAGCGCCCTGCAGATCGTCAATGGAGCCTATAACTTCGTGCTGGACATCGGCGAGCCGGTCAGCACGGCCCAAGGCGCGCAACAGAGCCTGCTGTCGCTGGATGGCCTGAAGCTCTATGTCACGAATACCCCGGGGCAGAGCAGCGATTCGGTCGCGGGGAACGGCGATGCGAACGGCATTCTGGGAACCCTGCTTTGGGACATGGATGCGCTTGCCGACAATTACATCCTGCTCGACGCCAACCGCGATGGCAACCCGGGCAATGGTGTCAGCGATATGTTGATGCAGGTGCCGACGAGCGTTTTTGCCAATGTGACAAGCTCCCAGTACATCATTCTGTGGTCGCGTTTCGGTCTGCAGAATGCTGCAAATGCCGGCTCGGAATCCTTCGGTACGTTTGAGGAATGGGCGCATCTTGGCACGGGCGATGACGGCGGCGGCGGTGGCGGTGGCAACATCCCCGAACCTGCCAGCCTCCTGCTGATGGGCGCGGGTCTGGTCGGCTTTGGTTTGGCGCGTCGCCGCAAGTCGGCCTGAGTGGTGTCGTGTCCTGATTCAGGACGTTCTTGACCTTGGGAGCCGTGATGTCGAAACAATGTCCATTTCCCATCCGCTCAACCGACAGCCGCTGCTGTTACCGCACAGGAAGCGCGCCGGGGTTTACCCTGTGCCTGGCCCTGGTGGCCGCCTTGTCGGGCTATGCAGGCATCAGCCACGCTGCCTCTGGTGCCCAGGGGGACAAGCCGGTCGCGATGCCCGCCGTCGCCGCACCCGTCCAGGCACGTCTGTAGGTATTTTCGAACCCGTCAGTCAGCTCCGGTTGGACGCGGGGCTGGCCGGCTGGGGCGGGGGGAGCCGTCGCAAGGCGGCCTGAGATCGCAGTCGCTCATTGCAGGCAAAACGCCGGTCAGCCGGCGTTTTTTCTGGATGGCGTGCGGGAAGGGCCGGGGGCGGGGTGCCCTGTTTCTTGTGTGCGCCCGGTCATTTGTCGGCCGCCAACAGGTTGGTCGAGCGCACCAGTTCCACCACCAGGGTATGCAGCCGCGCCGGCGATTTCAGCGCGCCGTTCTCCTCGTCGAACGCCTGGTCGGCGTGGGGCAGCGAGAACTGGCCGGGCAGCACCAGCACGCCCAGGGTATTCAGGATCTGCCGCAGGTGCGGCAGCATGCGCATTCCGCTAAACGTGCCCGGCGAAGCCGCCATGATGGCGGCGACCTTGTTCTGGTAGGGCGCCAGTCCCGATTCGCCCTGCCATTCGCGCGATACCCAGTCGATCGTGTTTTTCAGCAGCGGCGGAATCGAGCTGTTGTATTCCGGGCTGGCGATCAGAAAGGCGTCGTGCCCCTTGAACAGCGCTTTCAGGCGCAGCGCGTTGTCGGGCAGGCCGTCCCTGTCTTCCAGGTCGCCGTTGTATAGCGGCAACGGATAGTCTGCCAGGTCGATCAGCGTGACGTCGCCGCCCGCGGCACGGGCGGCTCCCACCGCCACCTGGATGAGCTTGCGGTTCCAGGCGTCGCGGCGAATGCTGCCGGAAAAAGCGAGAATCTTGGGCATGAGTGTCCTTGCGTTTGCAAAACGGATGATTGTATCGGGCCTTCAGGCCAGATCGAAAACGACGAGCTCGCTGGCCTCCAAGGCCTCGATTTCGACGCCGGATTCGAAACGGATCGCCACCGCATCGCCGGCTTCCAGCGGGAAGCCCTTCAGCTTGATCCGTCCGCCCGCCACCTGCAGCCAGATTCGCCGCCCGGGTGCGGGCGCCAGGGCGACGCGTTCGCCGGCCGCCAGCCGCCCCGCATAAATCGCCGCATCCTGATGAATCGTCACCGAACCTTCGCGGCCATCGCTGGAGGCGATCAACCGCAGCCGGCCCTGCAGGCTGTCGGCTGCGAAAGCGATCTGTTCGTAGCCCGGTTCCAGTCCATGGACGTCCGGCTCGATCCAGATTTGCAGCAGATGCACCGGTTCGCTGGCCGATGCGTTGTACTCGCTGTGGGCGATGCCGTGTCCGGCGCGCATGCGCTGCACCTCGCCGGGACGGATCACGCTGCCGTTGCCGAGCGAATCCTTGTGTTCGAGCGCGCCGGCGAGCACCCAGGTGACGATTTCCATATCCTGATGGCGGTGGGTGGGGAAGCCGGCACCCGGTGCGATACGGTCTTCGTTGATGACGCGCAGCGGGCCGAAGCCCATCCACTCGGGATCGCGGTAGCCGGCAAAGGAAAAGGTATGGAAGCTGTCGAGCCAGCCGTGGTTGGCGTGGCCGCGTTCGGACGATTTGCGCACGGTCAGCATGATGTCTCCTGCGGGTTGGCCCGGCATTCGGGCGATGGGCTGACTATAGGCGTGGTTCCCCGCGGATAAAACCGGCACAATTGGACCGACTCATTCAAGGTGACCCGAACATGCCCCTGCTCCCGGATGTCCCGGCCATTCCCGCCGCCACCGACGGCAAGCTGCGCGAAATCCGGCGTCCGGCCTGGCGCGGCGGCGGGGCCGGGCGGGTGCCCGACAGGTTTGCCGGAGAGTCCGGTGCCGCCTGAGCAAGCGCCGCCCGACAAAATGCGGCTGGACAAGTGGCTGTGGGCGGCGCGCTTTTTCAAGACACGCAGCCTTGCGACCCAGGCGATCGAGCATGGCCGCGTGAAGCTCGCCGGCGAGCGCGTCAAGCCTGCGCGCGAAGTCAGGCCGGGCGACCGGCTGGACATCCGCATTGGCGAATTCGTCTGGATGCTGACGGTGCGCGCGCTGGCGATGCAGCGCGGCCCGGCGCCGCTGGCGCAGGCCTTGTACGAGGAAGACCCGGACAGTCATGCGCGGCGCCAGCAGCAGGCGCGCGACCGCAAGCTGGCAGCCAGCCCGGCGGCGGCGATCAAGGGGCGCCCCACCAAGCGCGACCGGCGGCAGATCCATCGTTTCACCGGCGAATGAAACGCAAGAATCTACCACGGCCCTTTTCGCGCAATACGCGGGCAAACGCATAGAATCGGGGCTTCCGAGAGCAGCAAGTTATGATCGTTTTCCCTGCCTTGTCGTTGTTCCTGCGCCGTGCCGCGCGCTGGCTGGCGGCCCTGGCTGCGCTTGCCGCGCTCGGCTTCGCGACCGCCGCGGCGCTGATGTTTTTCTGGGTGCTGCCCAATATCGCCGAGCATCGCGACACGGTGGCGAATCTGATGTCGCGCGCGCTGGGACAGCGCGTGACGCTCGAAGCCGTGTCCGGGACGTGGCAGCAGGCACGCCCCGAGTTCCGGCTGCAAGGCGTGCGCCTGCACGATCAGCAGGGCCACCCGGTCCTTTATTTGCCCGAGCTCGAGGCCGCCTTTGCCTGGCGTTCGCTGCTGTTTCTGGAGCCGCGCTTCAGCCGGATCGAGCTGCAGGGATTGGCGCTGGGGGTGCGGCGTGCGCGCGACGGGCACTTTTATGTCGGCGGCATTCCGATCAATCCGGCTGCGCCCGACAGCGGTTTTTCCGACTGGCTGCTGCGGCAGGGGCGGGTGCATGTGGGCAAGGCCACGCTGACCTGGCTGGACGAAGTGCGCGATGCGCCGCCGCTGATCCTGACCGCGGTCGACTTCACGCTGACCAATGTGCGCCATACCCATCGCCTGCAATTGCGCGCCACCCCGCCGGCCAGCCTGGCGCGGCCGTTGACGATCGAGGCGAAGCTGAGTGCGCGCAATGCGAACGACCTCAAAACCTGGAACGGCACCATCGGCGTCACGGTCGCCGGGGTGTCGTTCCCGCGTCTCGCCGCCTGGCTGGCCTTGCCGTATCAGCCGCAACAGGGCTGGGGCGCGCTGAGCCTGCAGCTCGACGTGGCGCACGGCGCGCTCGCCGGGGTCGCCGCAGGGCTGGATTTGCGCGCGGTCGAGGCCGTGCTCGGCGACGGTCTGCCCGCGCTGCGGCTGGCGCAGCTGCGCGGGCAGGCCAGGTGGCAGCGCAGCGGCGACGGCCAGCGGGTGACGTTTGAAAATCTGCGCGTGGCGCGGCCGGGTGCAGCCTTGGGCGCGCCGTTCAACGCCGGACTGGCCTGGAATGCCGCGTCGCACGAGATCACCGCGCAAGCCCTCAGCCTGGGCGGCTGGCAGTCGCTGCTGCCGAGCCTGCCGATGGATCCCGAACTGCGCGCGCGCCTGCAAACCCTGCAGCCCCAAGGGCGCTTCGACACCTTACGGTTCCGTTGGAGCGGAGCGCAGCCGGGGCTGGACAATTTCAGCATTGCCGCCCGTTTTACCGGCCTGGGGGTGACGGCAGCCGGCAATCAGCCCGGGCTGCTCAATCTTTCCGGGCGCATCGAGGGCGATGCGCGCGAAGGCGCGTTCGAGATCGACTCGGACCGCCTGAAACTCGATTTTCCCGGCCTGTTCCGCGAGCCTGTTTTTGAGTTTGCCGGCCTGCGTGCGCGCGGCAACTGGCAAAAAACGCCGCGCGGCCGGCGCTTGACGCTGGACGATCTGGCTTTCGCCAACAAGGATATGGCAGGCACAGCCAGGGGGCGCTACGAGTTGATTCCGGGCCAGCGCGGCGTGATCGATCTGAGCGCGCATCTGAGCCGTGCCGATGGTACTGCGGTGTACCGCTACCTGCCGAAAACAATCGGCGATCACACCGTCAACTGGGTGAAGCAGGGTGTCGTGGCCGGCGATTCCGACGATGTGCGGCTGGCCTTGAAAGGCGACCTGGCCCGGTTTCCGTTCGATCAGGGCGACGGCGTGTTCCGCGTCGATGCGCAGGTCAAGGATGCGGTGATCGACTATGTGCCGGGCTGGCCGCGCATCGAGGGCATCCAGGCGCGCCTGTCGTTCCACGGCAAGATCATGGAAGTGACCTCCAGCCAGGCGCGGATTTACGGCGTGGCGCTGTCGCCGGTGAAAGCCGTCATCCCGGATCTGCTGCACCAGGAAGAACAGTTGAACATCGAAGGCCAGGCCAATGGCCCGATCCGGGACTTCATCCGTTTTGCCAACTTCAGCCCGGTGGGCGAGCGTCTGCGCGGTTTCACCGACGAGCTGGACGGCAGCGGGCCGATGCGGCTCGCCCTGAAGCTGCAGGTGCCGCTGCGCTACAGCCACAACACCGCGCTGGCCGGCACCCTGTCCTTCCTGGGCAATACCCTGCTGCCAGCCGGCTTGCCGCAGCTCAACCAGGTGCGCGGCGACATCGATTTCACCGGCGACAGCCTGAGCGCGAAAAGCATCGCCGCGCAGCTTCTGGGCGGACCGGTGCGCATCGATACCGCCACCCGCAACGGTCAGGTGCAGATTCAGGCGCAGGGACGGGCTACCGCGGCGGGCATGGCGCCGTGGCTCAATGCGGCGTGGAGCAAGCATCTGTCGGGACAGGCCATGTGGCGCGGCCAGATCGACCTTGAGCCCGAAGGGGAGCGGATCCGCATCGAATCCGATCTGGCCGGGCTGGGTTCCAGCCTGCCGGCGCCGCTCGCCAAAGCGGCCGCCCAGACGCTGCCGCTGCTGGTGCTCCGCCAGCCGCAGGGCGATGCCCGGCTGAACGAAGTCCGGCTGGGCCGAACCCTCAGCGCGCTGTGGCGCAGCACCGTAGCAGGCGGCTTCGGCCGCGGCGAAATCCGTTTTGGCGGGCAGGCGGCCATGCCGAGCGAACCCGGCCTGCGTCTGGCCGGCAGTGGGCGCGGTCTGGATGTCTCCGGCTGGATGGCGCTGTTGCCCGTGGGCGGAGGCGGTGCCAGCGTACCGCTATCGTCCATCGATCTCAGCTTCGATGCATTCGACCTGATGGGGCGGCGCTATCAGGATGTGCGCCTGCTGGGGCGCACCCGCAGCGGCTTGTTGCGAACCCAGGTGAGTGGGCGTGAGATGAGCGGCGTGCTGACCTATCGTCCGGCCGGCGCATACGATTCCACCGGCGCTTCGGCCCGCGGCGGGCCGGAATCCCTGAGGGAGCAGCCCGCCCGCGTGTCGGCGCAGTTCAGGCAGCTGACCATCCCCGCCAGAATGCCGGCGAGCGGGCCGGCCGATGAAATGAACATGAAGGCAGCGGATTTTCCGATGCTGGATCTGGCGGTGGAGGACTTCCGGCTGCAGGACCATGCCCTGGGACGGCTGGAAGCGGTGGCGCGCGGCACGCCGCAGGGCCTGATGATCGACACCCTGCAGCTCACGCATCCCGACAGCGTGTTTCGCATGAGCGGCCTGTGGCGCGACAGCGGCCTGGGCGAAACCCGGGCGGAACTGAGCCTGAATGTGCTCGATGCGGGCAGGTTTCTGGCCCGCTTTGGCTACCCCGATGCGCTCAAGCGCGGCAGCGCCGAGGTCCAGGGCAATGCCGCGTGGGAAGGCTCGCCCGCCGATTTCGCGTTTGGCACGCTGGCGGGACAACTCGATTTCAAGGCCAGAAGCGGGCAGTTCCTCAAGATCGACCCAGGCGTCGGCAAGCTGCTCGGCGTGTTGAGCCTGCAATCGCTGCCGCGCCGGCTGAACTTCGATTTCCGTGATATCTTCAATGAAGGCTATGCCTTCGACGACATCGGCGCCACCCTGCGCATTGCGCGCGGCGTGGTCTACAGCGATGACTTCAGGATGCGCGGGCCGGCCGCCAAGGTCAACATGTCGGGACTGGCCGACCTCAACCAGGAAACCGTGCAGCTCAGGGTCAAGGTGATTCCGAAACTGTCCGAAGGCGTGGCCGTGGCAGGCGCCCTGCTCGGTGGGCCGCTGGCAGGCGTGGGCGCGCTGGCCGCGCAGAAACTGCTGCGCGATCCGTTCGAAGAGGTCATCAGCCAGGAATACATGGTGACCGGGGCGTGGCAGGCACCCGATGTCAAACGACTGCCCAAGGCCAAAGCCGAAACCCCAGTGTCCGAACCCTGATCGTGGAACCCGTACATGACGACAAAAAAACCCGCAAAAACCACCGTGGCCCCCTCCCGGGGCGCGCAAGTCAAAAAATCCGCGCCGCAGGCAGGCACTGTGCGCGTGGCGGCCATCCAGATGGCATCCGGCCCCAACGTGCCGGCCAACCTGGCTGAAACCGAGCGGCTCATCGAACTGGCGGTCGAGGGGGGCGCACGCCTGGTCGTGCTGCCGGAGTTTTTCTGCATCATGGCCATGAAAGACGCCGACGTGGTGAAGGCGCGCGAGGCGGAGGGCCACGGCCCGATCCAGTCCTTTCTGTCGCGCATGGCGAAGAAGCATCACGTCTGGCTGGTCGGCGGTTCGGTGCCGCTGGAGGCCAGCGCGGCGAACAAGGTGCGCAACAGCTGCCTGGTGTATGACGAGCGCGGCAAGCTGGTGGCGCGCTACGACAAGATTCACCTGTTCGGTCTCGATCTCGGCAACGAGCATTACCAGGAAGCCAAGCTGATCGAGCCGGGCGACAAGGTGGTCGTCCTCAACAGCCCGTTCGGCCGCATCGGCCTGTCGGTCTGCTACGACCTGCGCTTCCCCGAGCTGTACCGCGCCATGCCCGAGGTCGACATCATCGTGGTGCCGGCGGCGTTCACCGCCACCACCGGGCGCGCGCATTTCGAAACCCTGATTCGCGCACGCGCCATCGAAAATCTCGCCTACGTGATCGCCCCGGCGCAGGGCGGCTACCATCTGTCGGGCCGCGAGACCCACGGCGACAGCATGATCGTCGATCCCTGGGGCGTGGTGCTCGACCGCCTGCCGCGCGGCTCCGGCGTGGTCATCGCCAACATCAACCCGGCCTATCAGGCCAGTCTGCGCAAGAGCCTGCCCGCGCTCAAGCACCGCCACATCCAGTGCCAGCAGATCGAAGTCGACGTGGTCGAGCGCCGGGTGCCGGCCAAGCGCGAACCCGCCACCAAATAATTTTGAATCCAGCAGGATCAGGACCAGCCATGAACCCAAGCGACGCCTTCGTTCCCATCCAAACCGCCGAGCAGCTGTTTCATTCCGCCGAAGCCACGCTGCTGACCCCGAACGGGCTGGGCGCCGACAAGCTGGCGCCGGTGTTCGGCCGTCTGCTGACGCACGACGTCGACTACGCCGACCTGTATTTCCAGTATTCGCGCTCCGAAGGCTGGAGCCTGGAAGAAGGCCAGGTCAAATCCGGCAGCTTCAACATCGACCAGGGCGTCGGCGTGCGCGCGATCTCGGGCGAGAAGACCGCGTTCGCCTATTCCGACGACATCAGCCTCGACGCGCTCGGCGCCGCCGCCGACGCCACCCGCGCCATCGCGCGCGCCGGACAGAACCGCAGCTTCGGCGTGGTGCGGCGCGGCGAAGGCCGCCTGCTGTACAACGCGGTCGATCCGCTGGTTTCGCTGGCCGACGCCGACAAGGTCGCGCTGCTGGAACGGCTGGAGAAGAAGGCGCGCGCCATGGACCCGCGCGTGATCCAGGTGATGGCGAGCCTCGCCTCCGAATACGAAGTGATCTTCATCGCCCGTTCCGACGGCCACCTCGCCGCCGACGTGCGTCCGCTGGTGCGTCTGTCGCTGCAGGTCATCGCCGAGCAGGACGGCCGCCGCGAACAGGGCAGCGGCGGCGGCGGCGGCCGCTTCGACTACAGCTACTTCAGCGACGACATTCTGGAAAAATACGCCCGCCAGGCGGTGCACCAGGCCATGGTCAACCTCGACGCGCGTCCTGCGCCGGCCGGCAGCATGACCGTCGTGCTCGGTTCCGGCTGGCCCGGCATCCTGCTGCACGAAGCGATCGGCCACGGCCTCGAAGGCGACTTC